>DASZNP010000073.1:0-62518 GCA_035551255.1 Solirubrobacterales bacterium | reverse complement strand
CCGGCGGCCCTGGCTGATCGTCTCCCTGGTGACAACGCACTTGGTGACGTCGCGCCGCGAGGGCAGCTCGAACTGGACGTCGAGCAGCGTCTCCTCGAGGATCGAGCGCAGGCCGCGGGCGCCGGTCTCGCGTTCCAGCGCCTTGTCGGCGATCGCCTCGAGGCTGTCCTCGGCGAAGACGAGCTCGATGTCGTCGAACTCGAAGAAGCGCTGGAACTGCTTGGTCAGGGCGTGCCTGGGCTCGGTCAGGATCGTGATCAGGTCGGCGCGGCTGAGCTGATGAATCGCGGCGACGACGGGAAGGCGGCCGATGAACTCCGGGATCAGGCCGTACTCCATCAGGTCCTCAGGCAGCACCTGCTCGAACCACTCACCGGTGTCCTTGTTCTCCTTCGACTTGATCGCCGCCCCGAAGCCCATCCCGTTGTCCCCCACCCGCCGCTCGATCACCTTGTCGAGCTCGGCGAAGGAGCCGCCGCAGACGAAGAGGATGTTGGTGGTGTCGATCGTCAGGAACTCCTGGTGGGGGTGCTTGCGCCCGCCCTGCGGCGGCACCGAGGCGGTGGTCCCCTCGAGGATCTTCAGCAGCGCCTGCTGGACGCCTTCGCCGGAGACGTCGCGGGTGATCGACGGGTTGTCGGCTTTGCGCGCGATCTTGTCGATCTCGTCGATGTAGATGATCCCCGTTTCGGCCTTCTTGACGTCGAAGTCGGCGGCCTGGATCAGCTTCAGAAGGATGTTCTCGACGTCCTCGCCGACGTAGCCGGCCTCGGTCAGCGCGGTCGCGTCAGCGATCGCGAACGGAACGTTGAGGATCCGCGCCAGCGTCTGCGCCAAGAGCGTCTTGCCGCAGCCGGTCGGGCCGAGCATCATGATGTTCGACTTCTGCAGCTCGACCTCGGTCTCGTCGGACTGGGCGATCTGGACCCGCTTGTAGTGGTTGTAAACGGCGACGGAGAGTGAGCGCTTGGCGGCCTCCTGGCCGACCACGTACTCCTGCAGGACGTCGTAGATCTCCTGCGGCTTCGGCAGATTCTCCAGCTCGAAGGCGGGAGGCGCCGTCAACTCCTCGTCGATGATCTCGTTGCAGAGGTCGATGCACTCGTCGCAGATGTAGACGCCGGGACCGGCGATCAGCTTTTTCACCTGGCGCTGCGACTTGCCGCAGAAGCTGCAGAGGAGCTGCTCATTCGAATCTGAAGGACGTGCCAGCGGAATCCCCTCCTAACGGGATGATCTCTTGCCTCCGGCGGCGTCCCAAAGCTTAGACGGGGACTTGCACCGGTCCGTGGGGGTCTTTACGGCATCGGCGCGAGCGTCCCTGCACATGAGCGCAGCCTTGCGCCCCGCTACGGTGGACGGGTGGCAGCCGAGCTGCAAATCGCGCCGATCACCGACGGGGAATTCGAGGAGCTGCAACCGCTGATCGCCGCCTACCAGCGCTTCTACGAGGTCGAGGGGATCGACGAAGCACGCAACCGCGCCTTCTTCCGCCGCTTCCTCGCCCCCAGCGAGGATGGTCTCCTGCTCGGTGCCCGCCGCGACGGCAAGCTGGTCGGCTATACCTGTCTCTACTGGCACTTCAGCTCGCTGGAGGCGGTCGAGACGTTGCTGATGAACGACCTCTTCGTCAGCGAGGAGGCGCGCGGCGAGGGCGTCGGCCGCGCCCTGATCGAGGCGACGGCTGAAGTAGCCCGCGAGCGCGGCGTCCCCTTCGTCGAGTGGTCGACCGCCCCCGACAACCACACCGCCCAGCGCCTCTACGACTCCACCGGCGCCGAGCGCTCGGAGTGGGTCAGTTACGAACTGCGGGTTGATGCCTGAGTTCACCTTCGAGCCGATCGGCAGGGACGATTCGGAGGTGCGACGGCTCTACGCGGACTTCGTTCGTGAGGCTGATGGGCCGCTCGTTTACGACCGCGAGGAAGCCGGGGTGGATCTCGACGAGGAGATCGCGAAGGGGCCGCCGGAGGACCTGGTGCCGCCGAACGGCGTCCTGCTGCTGGCGCGAGCCGATGGCGCGCCGGCCGGGCTCGGCGGCGTTCGCTACTTGAACACGGAGATTGCCGAGGTGAAGAGCATGTACGTGGCGCCGCCCTTCCGCGGCAGCGGCCTCGGACGGAAGATCCTCGCCCGCCTTGACGAGATTGCCCTCGAGCACGGCTGCCGCGCGGTCCGGCTCGACACCTCCGACTACCTCACCCCCGCCGTCGGCCTCTACCGCTCCGCCGGCTATCGCGAAGTCCCCGCCTACAACAAGAACCCAAAAGCGGACCTCTGGTTCGAGCGGGCCCTGCGCCAGGACGACTAGCTGTAGCGGTCCCAGCGGCGCAGCTCGGGTTCGGGGTTGATCGCGACGCCGTGGACGTGGATCTCGAAGTGGAGGTGGCAGCCGAGGCCGCGGGCGTTGCCGGTTTCGCCGACCGCGCCGACCCGCTCTCCCTCCCACACCCACTCGGCCTTGTGGACGCGGGCCGGGCGGGGCATGTGGGCGTAGAAGTAGCTGCGATCCTCGCCTTCCCCGTGGATCAGCAGGTAGTTGCCGTAGAGGACCGGGTCGTAGCCCTGCTCCAGAACGCGGCCGTCGCGGACCGCGACCAACTCGGTGCCGCAGGCGGCGGTGATGTCGAAGCCTTCGTGAATGCGGCCGCCGCTGCGTGGCGCGTGGTACATCCCGACCGCGCCCCGCACCCCGTGCGGGCCCTGGACCGGAAAGACGTGGCCGTAGTACGGGACGCCGCCGTCGGTGCTCGCTATACGGGCGGAGGTAGGTGCGGCCGCGATCGCCATAGCGATCGTGATGGCGGTGACTGAAACGAAGAGGCGCTTCAGTGGTGCTCGATCACGCGGTCGACGATGTTGTACTCCTTCGCCTCCTCCGCGCTCATGAAGTAATCCCGCTCGGTGTCTTTGGTGACCTTGTCGAACGGCTGACCGGTGTGGTGAGCAATGATCTCGTCGAGGCGGCGGCGGACGTCGATGATCTCCTTGGCGTGGATCTCGATGTCGGTCGCCTGGCCCTGGAACCCGGCCGAGACCTGGTGGATGAGGATCTTCGAGTTCGGCAGCGCCATTCTTTTGCCGGCCGCACCACCGCTCAGCAGCAGCGCCCCCATGCTCATCGCGATGCCGACGCAGATCGTCTGCACGTCGGGTTTTATGAACTGCATCGTGTCGTAGATCGCCAGCCCCGCGTAAACGGAACCGCCGGGCGAGTTGATGTAGAGGCTGATGTCCTTGTCCGGATCCTCGGACTCCAGGTGCAGCATCTGGGCGACGATCAGGTTGGCGATGTCGTCGTTGACCGGCGTGCCGAGGAAGACGATCCGCTCACCCAGCAGGCGCGAGTAGATGTCAAACGCGCGCTCGCCGCGCGAGGTCTGCTCGACCACCATCGGGACCAAAGGACTCATGGATCGCACTCTATAGAAGCCGTCAGGCGTGCTTTAGTCGCTCCCGGGAGTCCAGAGTTCGCCGGCTTTTGGGCTGGCCTGGGGGCCTTTGGTGCCCTCCGGCGCGAGGAGTTTCTCACGCGCCTCGGCTTTCTCGGCGCGGGCGTTGGCTTCCTCTTTGGGGATCGGTTTCGCCGACTCCGCCACCAGCTCGATCGCCTTGCGGGCGCGAATGTCTTCGCGGACCATCGAGTCGCGACCGCTCTTGCGCAGGCGCTCCAGCAGTTTCTCAGGGGTGGTGCGTTCGTGTTCGGCGCTGTGCTCGAGCGCCTCGACCATTTCCTCCTCAGAGACCTCGATCGACTCGGCCTCGGCGATCGCGGTCACGACCGCCTCCCGCTTCAGCTCTTTTTCGGCGTCCTCCTTGGTCTCGGCGATCAGCTCCTCGCGCGTTTTGCCCTGCATCTGCAGGAACGTGTTCGGATCCATGCCGCGGCCGGCAAGCTGCCGTTCCATCCGCTCCCAGCGTTCTTCGGCCCGGGCAGTCGCCAGCTGGTCGGGCACCTCGACAGTCGCTGCCTGGACGGCAGCATCGATCGCGGCGAGGCGGAAATCTTCCTCAGCACGGCTGCCGAGCGCGGCGCCGACTTTCTCGCGGATATCCGCGCGCAGCTCCTCCAGGGTGTCGAACTCGGATGCATCGGAAGCAAAGGCGTCGTCGAGCTCGGGCAGGACTTTCTCCCGCACCTCTTTCACCTTGACTTTGAAGATTGCGTCTTTGCCCGCCAGGTGCTCGGCCTGCTCGTACTGCTCGGGGAAGGTGACGGTGACGTCGCGCTCCTCGCCGGCTTTGACTCCCACGAGCTGATCCTCGAAGCCTGGGATGAACTGGCCCGACCCGAGCGCCAACAGGTAGTCCTCGGCGGCGCCACCCTGGAAAGCGGAGCCATCGACGAAGCCCTCGAAGTCGATCAGCAGCGAGTCGCCCTCGGCGGCCTCGCGCTCGACCGGCTCCAGCCGCGCGAAGCTCTCGCGGATCCGTTCGACCTCCGTATCGACGACTTCGTCGGGGACCTCTTTCTCCTCTTTGCCGACCTCGAGCCCCTTGTAATCACCGAGCGTGGCCTCCGGCCGCACCCCGACCTCGAACTTGAACTCGAGCGGCTGGCCCTCATCCTCCGGGGTCGTGACCATCGAGATGTCCGGATCGCCGATCGGGCTGACGCCGGAGTCGAATAGCGCCCCTTCGTACCACTCCGGCAGCGCCTCGCGAATCGCCTCCTGCAAGACCGAGCCAAAGCCGATCCGCTGGATCACCAGCGAGGCCGGCGCCTTGCCGGCGCGAAAGCCCGGCATCCGCATCTCTTTAGCGAGGGCGCGGGCGGCGCGGGAAGTGGCTTTATCGACGTCGGCGGCAGGTACTTCGACCTGCACCTCGGCGCGGGATTCGGGCAGCTCTTTAACGGTGGTCTTCATCGGACGGGTGACCCTAGAGGATCGGTCATCGCCGCTGCGCCAGCATCGTGCGCAGGGCAATCGAGAAGTCGATCGCGAACGCGAGGCCCCTCCCAAAGGGGCCAGTCACCAGCCAGGCGCGCGCCCTATCCAGCGGCGACATCGGGCTCCTTCCCGGCTTCGAGGATCTGCCGCTCCAAGCGCTCCCCCTGACCGGCGGCGACCGCACGCTGCGCCCGCGCCGGGTCGAGCTCGACGCCGCGCTCCAACGCCAGGTCGAGCAATCGCTGCCGCTCGATCCCCTCGCGCGCCGCCTCAAAGAAGAACCAGGCGAGCAGCCCGAGCCCGAGGAAGGTCCCCTCGACCATCATCACCACGCCGGCAGTGCTCTGGTCGGCCAGCGCGGAGATACCCCATTCGTGCTCACCCTTCGCGTAGACCGTGTAAAGGACCGTCCCGCTCCACATCAGGACGTTGCCGAGGATCACGCCGGCGAAGCGCACGGCGATCACGTAGATGACCTTCCAGCCGGCGGTGAACCACTGCGGCTTCGGCAGCGGCCCGAAGATCGGCATCCACATCAGGCAGCCGAAGAAGATGAAGGTGGCGTGCTCGAGCGCGTGCACCGGCGCCCCACCGTAAGCGGCGTCGTAGAGGGCCGGGATGTGCCAGAAGTAGAAGTTGAGGACCCAGAGCGGGAAGGCGACGAGCGGGTGGGTGAGGATTCGCAGCCGATCAAAGAAGCGGATCGCCAGTACCGGCTGCAACAGCGGGCCGGTCAAGCCGAGGACGAGGAGCAGGGTCGCAATGTCACCGAGCATCAGGTGCTCGACCATGTGGGCGATCACCAGCTCCTCGGCGGCGTCGCTGATCGGCGAGACGAGGGCGGCGGCGATCAGCAGCAGCCCGCAGGCGAAGCAAACCTGACGCCAGATCGGCACCGGTCGTTCGCGGTCGGCCAGGGTCATCGACCGCTTCGCATAGAGGCCCGCGGCGATCAGCAGCGGCGCCAACTCCAGCGGCGCGAAGAGGCCGTCGAGGTGGGCGATCGGCAAATTCATCGAATTCAGCGTAGTCCGCTGGTAGCTTGGCACCGCCCGTGAGCTCCCGCCCCGATCAGTTCCCCCCCATCGCGAGCTACGGCTTCCTCTCCGACTGTCACACCGCTGCCCTCGTCTCCTTCAGCGGCAGCGTCGAGTGGCTCTGCTGCCCGCGCTTCGACTCCCCGAGCACCTTCGCCGCTTTGCTCGACCGCGGCGCCGGCCACATGTCGCTCCGGCCGAAGGGCGTGATCGTCCCGATCAGCCGCCGCTACTCGCCGGGGACGCTGGTGATCGAGACCACCTGGGTCACCGACACCGGCTGGGCCGTGGTCAAGGACGCGCTGACGATCGCCGACTGGGTCCCTCCCCGCGGGGAACGAGGGGCCCAGGGGGACAAGCGGGGCCGGCCCGACACCGAACACGAAAACGACAGCTCACTGCTGCGGACGATCACCTGCATCGACGGCACGGTTGAGATGGAGATGGAGTGCCTGCCACGCTTCAACTACGGAGCCGAGGCGGCGCGCTGGAGCGGCGGCGAGCTCGGCGAAGCGGTGGCCACTGGCCCCGACGGCACCGAGCTGCTGCTGACCAGCGACATGGACCTCGAGATCGCGGACGGCGCCGCCCGCGGCAAGGTCACCCTGCACGAAGACCAGCACGCCTTTTGTGCCCTTACCTGGAGCGACGACGGTGTCGGCGGCCCGCGCAGCGCCCCCGAGGGGCTAGAGCGGATCGACTCGACCGAAGAGTTCTGGCGCGAATGGCTGCGCGACGGCAAGTTCCCCGACCACCCTTGGCGCATCCACCTGCAGCGCTCGGCGCTGGTCCTCAAGGGGCTCACCTACACCCCGACCGGGGCGATCGTCGCCGCTCCCACCACCTCGCTGCCGGAGACGCCGGGGGGCGAACGCAACTGGGACTACCGCTTCAGCTGGATCCGCGACTCGACCTTCAGCCTCTGGGCGCTGCACACGCTCGGCTTCGACCACGAGGCACGCGACTTCATGCGCTTCATCGTCGACGTCTGCAAGGACAAGCCCGACCTCCAGATCATGTACGGGATCGGCCACGAGCGCGAGCTCTCCGAGAAAACGCTCGACCACCTCTCCGGCTACGGCGGCGCTAAGCCGGTGCGGATCGGCAACGGCGCCTATGACCAGCGCCAGAACGACGTCTGGGGCTCGCTACTCGATTCCGTCTATGTGCACGAAAAAGCGCTACGAGGGCGGGGCACCGCCGCCGACCGCAACCTGATCCGCTACCAGGTGGAGGCGGCGATCGACGCCTGGCCGCACCCCGACCAGGGGATCTGGGAGTCCCGCGGCGAGCCACAGCACTACGTGTCCTCGAAGCTGATGATCTGGGTGGCGGTCGACCGCGGGGCCCGCCTCGCCCGCTGGGTCCCCGAGGGCGAGCGCGGCGAGAAGTGGCAGGCGCTAGCCGAGGAGTGGCAGGCAAAAGCCGACGAGATCAAAGCCGAGATCCTCGAGCGCGGGGTCCGCGACGGCGTCTTCCGCCAGCACTACGACACCGACGCCCTCGACGCCTCGCTGCTGTTGATCCCCCTCTTCCGCTTCCTGCCACCCGACGACCCGCGGGTCCGCGACACCGTCAACGCGATCGCGGAAGACCTCACCGAGCACGGCCTCGTCTGCCGCTACAAGGTCGAGGAGACCGACGACGGCCTGCAAGGCAAGGAGGGCACCTTCCTGATCTGCTCCTTCTGGCTGGTCTCGGCACTGTCGGAGATCGGCGAGCGCCGGCGGGCACGGGAACTCTGCGAGCGCCTGCTCGAGGCGGCGGGCTGGCTCGACCTCTACGCGGAGGAGCTGGAGGCCGAGTCGGGCCGCCACCTGGGCAACTTCCCGCAGGCGTTCACCCACCTAGCGCTGATCAACGCGGTCTCCCACGTGATCGCCGACGAGAAGCGCGAAGACGGCCACTACACCGCCGTCTTCACCGAGATGGGCGGCGTCCGCGAGGACGCGTAGGACCCTCGTCGTTACAAAGACGTTTCAGACAGTACACCTACAGACAAGACGTCCCCGGCCGTCCTTAAAGTGGCCTGGCCATTGACGGCGGGACCGGAAAGATCCGGCGACGCCTCTACTCGAGCCATGGGAGGGGCCATGAAGATGACCGAGGAATACAAGACGACTTGGGCAGAAGACGAGGACGTCGAATCGGCGGTGCTGCAGCAACTGCTGGACCTGCACCCGACGCAGCTGACGCTGGCAGAGCTGGCGAGGGAATTCGGCGCCCGCTGCGGCGAATTCGGCGCGTATGACGCAGTCGAACGCGCGGTGCGGGACCTCGCCGGCGCCGGCCTGCTTCACCGGGGGGACGAATTCGTCGTCCCGACGCGGGCGGCGCTGCGGTTCAACGAGCTGCTGGATCGGTGAGGACCGAGTCACCAGCGAGAGAAGGCAATGGGAACGGCGATCGCGGCTACGATCAGGAGAGGCTTCCCTGGAGCACCCCTGAAGCTTGTCAAGCGCCCCGATCCCCGTCCCAAGACTTACGAGCAATTAGCTGCCCTTGACCCAGCTGGCCGTCGGAGCGACGCGCTCCTGAATGGTTCCCACCTGCACAGATCCCACCTCCTTCTGCCCTTGATTGCTGTGAAGCCGCCCGTCGCGGCTTGTGCTCTAAATCAACTGAGCAATTAATACTCTAAATGATTCCAGCAATCAAGGTGCGTCCAGGAAAACTCGTCAATATTCGGAAAAAGCGGGACCGTTGTGAATTTCCTGATTGACAGGCTGTAAAGTCTTGCTATCGGCCAAAGTCCTGCAAACGAACCAAGGAACATGGCCTTGCCGAAGACGAAGAACAACAAGAAAGACGGCGTCGAACAGATCGTCGCGAAAGCGTTCGCCCACCCCCTGCGGGTGCAGATCCTGATCATTCTCAATGAGAAGGTCGCGAGCCCGAACATGCTCGCCCAGCAGCTCGACGAGAGCCTCAACCTCGTCGCTTACCACGTCCGCGTGCTCGAGAAATACGACTGCATCGAGCTCGTTGACACGAAGCAGCGCCGCGGCGCCACCGAGCACTTCTACCGAGCCACCCGCCGCCAGCTCCTGACCGATGACCAGTGGGCGAGCATGCCCGCCAGCCTTCGACCAGGCATGGCCACCGCCGTCCTTAAATCGATCTTCGAGGACATCGAGGCGGCCTCAAAGGCGGGCACCCTCGAGGAGGTAGAGGACATCCACATCACCCGCCTGCCGATGGTCCTCGACAAGCCGGGATGGGGCGAGGTCTCCACGCTCCTTAAAAGCACCTACGACCAGCTGATGGAAATCCAGACCGCTTCCTCCGAACGCGTTGCGGAGAGCAAGGAGGATGCCGTCCTGGCCAAGGTGCACCTGCTGCACTTCAAGTCCCCCAAGCCCAACGAAGTGAACGGCGCCGAGTCGACCGACGAGGCAGAGGCCGTCAGCTAGTTCTTCGCGTTTCTTCGTCTCGGGCGCGCCGCCTTCCAGTCGGGCGGCGCCCCCGGCAGGCCCTCTCTCCGATGCGCACGAGCAGCGGGTTCATAGATGTTTCGGTTGCTGCTCTTTGCGGGAATGGAGTGATGTCAAGACCATTCCCTGAGGAGAGGAGCGGCGATGAGCAACGGGAGCGCGGAGTCGGGAACGATCGAGACCCAGGTTCCGGCGCGCCTCGATCGCCTGCCCTGGTCGCGCTTCCACTGGATGGTGATCATCGGCCTGGGGACCGTCTGGATCCTCGATGGCCTCGAGGTAACGATCGTTGGCAGCATCGGCGACCGGCTCACCGAAAAGGGCAGCGGCATCGTCATGGATGCCAGCCAGATCGGCACCGCCGCGGCCTTCTACGTCGGCGGCGCCTGTTTGGGGGCGCTCTTCTTCGGTCAGCTAACCGACCGTCTCGGGCGCAAGAAGCTCTTCCTCGTCACCCTCGGCGTCTACATCATCGCCACGATCGCCACCGCCTTCTCCTGGACCGCTTGGTACTTCTACCTCTGCCGCTTCTTCACCGGCGCCGGGATCGGCGGCGAGTACGCCGCGATCAACTCGGCGATCGACGAGCTGATCCCCGCCCGGGTGCGCGGCCGGGTCGACCTGATCATCAATGGCAGCTACTGGGTCGGCGCCGCCGCCGGCGCCTTCGCTGCGGTCGCACTGCTCAATACGAATCTCTTCGCAATGGACTTCGGCTGGCGGCTCGCCTTCGGGATGGGCGCGATCCTCGGCGTGACGATCCTGATCGTCCGCCGCCACGTGCCGGAGAGCCCGCGTTGGCTCTTCATCCACGGTCGCGAGGAGGAGGCAGAGGAGATCGTCTCCAGTATCGAGCGGGACGTCGAGGAAGAGACCGGTCAAGAACTCTCCGAACCCGACCGCTCGCTCGTCGTCCACCAGCGTGAGCGCATCCCCTTCCGCGAGATCGCTGGCACCGCCTTCCGCAAATACCCGCGCCGGACGATCCTCGGGCTCTCCCTCTTCGTCGGCCAGGCCTTCCTCTACAACGCGGTCACCTTCGACCTCGGAACGCTGCTCGGCGAATTCTTCGAAGTCGGGTCCAGCACGATCCCGATCTACATCGCGATCTTCGCCGCCTCCAACTTCATGGGCCCGCTGCTTCTCGGCCGCTTCTTCGACACCCTCGGGCGTAAACCGATGGTCACCGGCACCTACCTGATCTCCGCGGTCCTGACCGCAATCCTCGGCGTCCTCCTGCTGGGTGGAGGCCTGACGACCTGGTCGTTCATGGCTTTCATCATCGCGATCTTCTTCTTCGCCTCCGCCGGCGCCAGCTCCGCCTATCTGACCGTCAGCGAGATCTTCCCGATGGAGACCCGGGCGCTCTCGATCGCCTTCTTCTACGCGGTCGGCACGGCGGCCGGCGGCATCGTCGGGCCGATCCTCTTCGGCCATCTGATCGCCAGCGGCAGCGAAAGCCAGGTCGCGACCGGATTCTTCATCGGCGCCGTGGTGATGTCGATCGGCGCCCTCGCCGAGTTCCTCTTCGGCGTCAAGGCCGAGCAGCAACAACTCGAGGACATCGCTGAGCCGCTGACCGCCGAGGGGACGGAGGCATCCCGCCCCGAGACCGCGGAGCCGGCTCCCCGCCCCGGCGGCGGTCGCAGGCAGCGGGGGTACTGGCGACCCGGCCCGGGACCGCTCTCGTCGGCCCGGGCGATGGGCGTCTCCGGACCCCATCCCCCGGTGCCGCTCGACAGCGAGGTTTCCATCATCGAGACCGCCCTGCAGGAGAAAGGAAGCGCCAACCGGCGCGAGCTGAGCCGGCGCGTTGGCGGCCGCTACTGGGGCCCTGGCCGCTTCAACGAGGCCCTTCACGCAGCAATCGACCAGGGTCGGGCAAAACGTCTCCCCGGCGGTGAGGTCGCCCCAGCCGAGGCCTCCCGGGACGAGACCGGCGCGCCGAGCGGCGGCTGATCGCAAAGGCCGTACTTGCTTGTCGGTATGGTTGCCCCGCGGGTACCCTTTCGCGCTGCACGGCTTCGGACTGACGCTCTCAGGGCAGCGACGTTGGATAAGTAACGCCTCCCAATAACCGATGCTGTGAACAGCGAGCAGACCCCTAGAAGCGAAGACCAGTCAAGTCCAGGACCAGGCGAGGGCCTGGCCAGCGAGCGTGTGCTCTGGGCGCGGTTCGTTAAAGACCGCGACCCGGCGATCCGCGAGGAGCTGGTGCGGCGCTACCTGCCGTTCGCGAAAAACCTTGCCTTGCGCTACCGCGGAGCGAGCGAGTCCTTCGACGACCTTCTGCAGGTGGCGAGCCTCGGGCTGGTCAACGCGATCGACCGCTTCGATCCTGACCGCGGCGCCCCCTTCACCGCCTTCGCCTCGCCGACGATCCTCGGTGAGCTGAAGCGCCACTTCCGCGATCGCGTCTGGACCGTCCGGGTCCCCCGCGGCCTCCACGACCGCATGGCCGAAGTCGAGAAAGCGATCTCGGAGCTCACCGTCCAGCTGCAGCGCTCGCCCTCGGTGCCCGAGATTGCCGAGCGGCTCGAGGTCGACCCCACCGACGTGCTCGAGGTGCTCGAGGCAAACCACAACCGGCGTCCGCTTTCGCTCGACCGCCCGGTCGGCGGTGAGGACTCCGAAGAATCGCCGGCCGCCGAGTGGGTCGGCGACGAAGATTCGGGCTACGAACTGGTCGAGGACAAACTGGCCCTCGAGGGCGCTCTCCCCCACCTCGACGAGCGCGAGCGCCTTGTCCTGCAGCTGCGCTTCGTCGAGGACCTGACGCAGTCGCAGATCGCCGAGCGCATCGGCCACTCGCAGATGCACGTCTCCCGCATCCTCAGGCGCACGCTGGAGCGGATCCGCGCCGAGGTCGCCGAGCAGAGCGCGGCCACCGGCGAGACCGACAGCTGAGCTCGTAAAAAGCTGGGTTAGTTCGTCGAGAGCGAGGAGATCGCGACGACGAGGTACTCGCCTTCGTCGCCCTCCTCGACCCGCAGCTCGTCGGTCAACGCCTCCAGGGAGCCGCCGACCTCGGGCAGCTCGAAGCTGGCCCGCAGGCGCTCGGCGCCGCCGTGGGTCATCGGCCCGACTTTGAGCTCGATCCCTTTCGGCAGCTCGGCGATGCTGAGGGAGACGTGGCCGTCGGTGAAACCCTGCGGGGCGCGCGCGGAGATCGCGTCGGAGAGCAGCATCGTGTCGGAGAGGCGGTCGACGCTGATGTCCTGACGGGCAGCCAGGGCCGAGAGCGCCCGGCTCAGCACCGGCCCGACGATCTCGGGTGGACCGACCCTGATCCGGGTCGCGTCGGGGGCGGTCACAGCGAAGGTCGAGCCATTTTGGGCGGCGTCTTCGCGGGCCTCCAGCGGCAGGTGCATGCTGATTTCGGTGCCTTTGTCGGCGCCGCCCTTGATCTCGAAGCTGCTGGAGAGAGCGGCGATCAGCGTCAAGCCGATTCGCAGACTTGGGCGCTCGATATCGGGACGGGGCCGAATGCCGCTGCCGTGGTCCCGGATCACGACCGTGAGGCCGTCGCCGTCGCTCTCGGCCTCCACCTCGAGCGGGCCCGGGTCCATTCCCGCATAGGCATGGACGACCACGTTCATCGACGCCTCGGTGACGACCGTCTTCAGGTCGGCAAGCGAGGCCTCATCCATCCCCAGGCGTTCGGCTAGGCCTGCCAGCGCGTGGCGGACCACTGCCACGTTCTCGGCCCGTGCCGGGAGGGACATTTGAAGCCCCGAGCGATCATTGGTTGAGGTATTCAATCTTGCGGCCTGCCCCCAGGAACCTCGAGGCTCGTTAATAGAGTCGCGAGCATATCCGGCTGTCTCGCATCAAGAGGTGCTTACCCCTGGCACAGGCAGGCAAAACCGCATGCGGGAACCTAGTCATCCTGCGGTAGGATCGAAGCGGTGAATCCCGCCCCTTTCGAAGTAAAGGTAGGAGAGCTCGAGCATGGCGTGCGGACGATTTCGGTCCGCGGCGAGCTTGACTTGAGCACTGCTCCCGAACTTGAGGGGCCACTGGAGCAGGCGCTCGACAGCGGCGAGGGATCGGTCCTGATCGACCTCTCCAGCTGCGAGTTCATCGATTCGACCGGCATCGCGCTGATCGTCCGCGCCTGGCAGCGCCTCGACAGCGGCGAAGACGGCCGCGGCCTGGTCATCTGCAGCCACAACGACCAGGTCCGCCGCGTCCTCGAGATCACCGGCCTCGAGCTCTCGATCCCGGTCCACGGCACCCGCGACGAGGCCCTGGCCGAGATGGCCGGCTGAACGCCGCTTCTCGAACCTCTGTCAAGAGGTGCGCCACCCCTGTATAGAGAGGGGAATTCAGGGGTAGCCGAACCCTGATGTCTCCTCAGCCTCGCCGACCGCGGCTCCCCCGGGAGCTGTTCGAGACCCGCAGCCACGCCTGGCATGCCCTGGGACTGCAGGATGAGCTGGCGCCGCGCTTCAGCAAACGGCAGTTCGGCGGCCTGTTGCTGGCGCTGCTACTGATTGCCGGGACGCTGTTCGTCTACTACAACCGCAAGACCATCGCCCCCGGCTACGGCCAGTGGGTACGGGCCGGGACGGTGGTGATCCTCGTCATTGTCGGCAGCGCGGCGACGCACTGGCTGGCGCGAGGCCTCTCCCCCCGCCTCTACCGCCGGCTCGATCCGGCGACGGCGGGGACCACCGGCTTCGTCATCCGCCTCCTAGCGATGACGGCTGTCGTGGTGCTGGCGCTGCGAATCGCCGGCGTCACCGCCAGCACCCTCGCCGTCGGCGGCGCCTTCACCGCCGTCCTCCTCGGCCTCGCCGCCCAGCAGGCCCTCGGCGGGATCTTCGCCGGCATCGTCCTGCAGAGCACGCGGCCCTTCCGGGTCGGCGAACGGGTGCGGCTGGTTGGCGGCGCCCTAGCCGGCTCCCTCGAGGGCACCGTCTCCTCCCTCGGCCTCTTCTACACGACGCTGAGCCAGGGAGCCGACCGGCTGATGGTTCCCAACAACGTCCTCCTCAGCCTCGTCATCGTCCCCCTTCGCGAGCCCGACAAAGTCGACGTACGGGTGCGCTTCCCAGCGCAAACGAGCCCAAAGCAGGTAGAGGACCGCCTCCTACAAGCGATCAGCGTCCCCACCCGCTACAAGCCCAGCGTCTCCCTCGAGGAACTAGACGCCGACGGCGTCGTCTTCCGCGTCAATGCCACTCCCCTGCGCCCCGAAGACGGCTCGAAGCTAGCCGAGGAGGTTCTGGAGGCCCTGCGCCGCGAGGAACCAGCTGAAGCGCGGCCTGGCTGAGTCGCTACTGCGACGCATACCTAATTTCTCAGCTCCCCTTCTTGCCGCTCATGTCGAAGACGCTCCTGTAGCGCCTGAAACAAAATCTTCTGCCTCGCTTCCTCGTCATGTCCCCTCGCGAAGAAGCCTCTGGCCTTCTTAACGCCACCATCGAGAAGGTGGATTCTCAGCCTATGCATATATGGAGACACTGGATGCCCCACGAGCTCGAAGCACCCAATCTCACCCCAAGCGTAATGACGCGTCCACAGCGGAGACCGAACCTTAACGCCTTGCTTTTCGAGTATAAGACCAGTGGTCGGGACGCGAAGTGAGATCCCTCCACCGACTAATAAGCCTAGGCCGAGAAGAACTCCGTAAACCGAGCCCGCCAGAAAGGCATGAACAGCAGCGTTCACATACAGGAGAGCAAATCCACCAAAACAGAGCCAAACAATTTGTTGGCGCCATTGGCTGACGCGAATAAGCCGACCGTCGGGGGGAAGAACCGAGGTGTCTCGGCATGCGGTCTCACCCTCAGCAGTGGATACGTTCTTACCCAAGTTCGCCAGCCTAGGGATTAAGCCCCGGTCTTAAGTAGCTCCTCACGCAGGCGTTGGAGGGGCCCTTTGTTTTCCGTCCTCCCCATCGCCCCATCAATCACTTCTAGAGCTCCTGCCTTCTGGCCTCGATCGGCAAGGAACTGAGCGAGGTCAGCCGCAAAAATCGCATTATTTGGTTCACGTGCAGCAGCTAAGCAAAAGTTCTCCTCGGCCAGCTCATATTTTCCTTCGAGTGCCGCAAAGTGGCCGTCGAGGTGAATTAACTCTGGCATGAACAAGAAATTGCGGGGCGCGAGTCCCTTCGCATGTGTTGCATACGAGCGCGCTTTCTCAATATGACCCATCTTGAACAGTATCCCTGCTGCACCGGTCAGTCGAATGGGTTCATCGGGATCCATTTCGATTGCTTTTATGACCTCGGGGACCGCGTCAGCAGGGCGTATCGCCAGAAGAGTCGTTGCATAGTGCAGCCGAATTTCGGGGTCATTTGGAAAACGCTGAACTGCCTGCTCGAGAACACCGTAGGCCTCCTCATGCCGACCTTCGGCAATGAGCCTCAGGCCCCGTTGGGCCGCCGCAGTAACCTCCTTCCTCTTCTTTCTCCCTCTAAAAATCATCGTTTTCATCCTGATTGACGTATAGCGTTGATGACTATCAAAATCACAGCAAGCAGGGCACGCCCACGTGAGCCACCAGGTGGACCACCGTTGGTGGTGCTCAGAACCTTATTCCAGAACTGTTCAGCAAGATCTAGTGCCTGCCTCGCATCGCCGATTTCCTTACATATTTCCGCGTCCTGTGACGAACTTTCGTCGCCAGAGTCTTCGCCTTCAAACAGGCTCGCAACGTCGCCGGCAGTTTCTTCGGCCGCGTGGCGACACGGCGATATGGCTGCACACGCCACCGTCGTTCCAATCCCGGCGCATACCGCAGCCACCTCCGGCCCGGCAAGACACCCGAGGGTTCCTGCAATGGCAAACAAGCCACTCGGATCTACTTGCGTCAGTGGGTTGTCGAGCCCATAGGTGTACTGCTGACCCGTGAGAGCACCGATCGGATCGCGACTGAGGAACTGCCCCGTCTCCGAGTCGTAGAACCTCGCACGTAGGTACTGCAGGCCGCTTTCGGCATCGGTGTACTGGCCGGCGAAGCCCAGCGGCGTGGTTGCGGTTCCGGTCTTCCCTTCCAAGCCGCCATAGGGCGCGTAGCTGAAGCTGGCGCTGGTTTTGCCGGAAGCGTTGGTCAGCAGGCGGGTGCTGCCGAGTTGATCGTGGTGGAGGTAGGTCGGTTCTTCTGCTGAGTTGATCTGCTCGATCGGCTGGCCGTTGGGGCCGTAGATGTAGCTGTTTTCGCCGTCATTCAGGAGGAGCGGCAGCGGGGAGCTGGCATCCCAGGCCATGTATTTGGTGGCTAGGCCGCTGGTCTTCGAGGCGAGCAGGCCGGTGGCGTCGTAGGCGAGGGTCTCGGCTATGGCCGGGCTTGCTCCGGCTTCTGGCCGCTGGATAGAGGTTAGGTTGCCTGCCTGGTCGTAGCCGTAGGTGGTGGTGGATTCGGTCTGCCACTCCTCCACCCTGTCGTTCGCGGCATCCGCGACCCAGAGGTTGCCTTTCGAATCGAGCGCGAGCCCCTTGGGTTCAGAGAACTGGCCGCTGTTGCCGCCTGATTTGCCGAACTGGGCGAGGTAGGCGCCCGCTGAGGAGAGCTCCTCGATCCGATTGTTGCCGGTGTCAGAGATCCAGAGGTTGCCGGCGGAGTCGGTGGCGATTCCCTTGGGCGAGCGGAACTGGCCGTTGCCGGTGCCTTCAGAGCCCGAGGTGCGCAGGTATTCGCCTTTGGCGTTGAACTCCTCGATCCGGTTGTTGGCGGTGTCGGCGATCCAGAAGTTGCCGGCGGCGTCGATCGCCAGGGCCTGGGGGCTTTTCAGTTGGCCGGGTTCTTTGCCGATCACGTATTCGAACTTGGCGAGGTAGGCGCCTTCAGAGGAGAACTCCTGCAGACGGGCCTTGTTGAGGAATTCGCTGGAGCTCTCGAGGGTCCAGATGTGGCCTTCGGGGTCGACCGCAAGGCCGCTTAGGCCTTCGGAGAACTGGCCGTTGCCGCCCCCTAGGGTCCCGAACTGGCGGATGTATTCGCCTTTGGCGTTGAACTCCTGGACGCGGTTGGCGGCGGCGACCCAAAGGTTGCCTTTGGCGTCGAAGGTGAGGGCGTGCATCTGGGTGAACTGGCCGGTGCCGGTGCCGGTGGCGCCGAACTGGGAGACGAATTCGCCTTTGGAGTTGAACTCCTGGACGCGGTTGTGGCCGGAGTCGGCGACCCAGACGTTGCCTTCAGAGTCGGTGGCGGTATCGAGGGGGGCGGAGAGGTTGCCGGGGCCGGAGCCGGTCCCGCCGAACTGGCGCAGGAATGCGGGGCCTTGTGCAAGGTTGCTCGTCGCGCTCGTCCGCTCGCCCTCTTTGTCGTAGGTGTAGCTCGCGCCGGTCCCCTTTTCGAGCTCGCTCGCGGCATCGTAGGTGTTGCTCGAGCCCATGCCGCTGGTGAGGTTGTCGGCGGAGTCATATGCGTAGGTCGAGCTGCCGGCTTTAATGAGGCGGTTATTGGCGTCGTAGCCGAAGCTGATTTCGGCGGGACCGGGCAGGCCGCTCCTCGCTTCTTTTTCCACCTGGCCAAGCGCGTCGCGGGTGTAGGTGAGAGAGGCGAGGGTTTCGGCGCCCTTCTTGAAGCGGGCTTCGCTCATCTGGGAGGCGCGGTTGTAGGTGTATTCGTCGAGGTTGCCGCTCGCCGACGGGAAGGCGATGTTCTTCAGGTTGGAGTCGGCGTCGTAGGCAAAGGTGGATTTGCCTCCCAGCCAGTCGGTGACGCTTTCCAAGCGGCCGGCGGCGTCATAGCTGCGGGAGACGGCTTTGCCGTTGGGATAGGTGATCCCGGTCTGCTGTTCGCCCAGGTCGTAGCTGTATTCGACGACGGCGCCGTGGCCATCCTGGCTTCTGGTCAGGCGGCCGAGCTGGTCATAGGCGAAGGTCGATTTGCCGGTGCCGTCCTGCATCGCAGTGAGGTTGCCGTCGGCGTCGTATTCGAAGCTCGCGTCCGGCGTCGCTGGGTCGGAGTAGTTGACGCCGGAGAGGCGGCCGGCGACATCGTAGGAGTAGGTGGCTTCCCGACCGGAAGGATCGGTCAGCTTCGCGAGCTCGCCAGCCGCGTCGAAGCTCTCGTTCGTTTTGCGGCTGAGCGGGTCGAAGACTTCGACGGGCTGCTCGAGGACGTTGCGGACGTAGGTCGTCACTTTGCCGTTGCCGTCGGTCTGGCTAGTCACGTAGCCGGCGCCGTCGTAGCCGGTCTGCAGCGTTGCGCCGTTGGGCCTTTCGACTTTGGTGCGTTCGTCGTCTGCGTTGTAGGTGTATTTGGTCGTGTGGGTGGCGGCGTCGGTGACCGAGGCGAGATTGCCGTTGCCGTCGTAGGTGTAGGAGGTGGAGTGGCTGAGGGGATCGATTACATTCACGGGCCGGCCCTGCGGGTCGCGTTCGACCTTGGTTTCGTATTCGGACGCTTTCGCCCCCGTAGCGTTGCCGCGTGGCGAGACGATCGCGGTCAAGCGGGAGTCTTTGTCGTAGGCGAGCGTCTGTTTCTGCCCGAGCGGATCGGTTTCGCTCGTGCGGTCGCCGTAGCTGTCGTAACCGTAGGTCCAGGTCCTGCTGAGCGGATCGGTGAGGCTTTCGAGGTCGCCGTGAGGGCCGTATTTGAAGCTGGTCGTCTGGGTTGCTCCTCCGGGCGCGGGGCGCGAGATGCTTTCGACGTTGCCATGGCTGTCGCGTTTGATCGTCGTCGTCTCGCCGCGCGGGGTCGTCGCCGAGATCAGGTCGTGGGTGGCGTTGAAGCTCCATTTGCTTTCGTGGCCGAGAGGATCTTTTTCGCTCGTGCGGTCGCCAACTTCGTCGTAGCCGTAGGTGGTGGTGTGACCGAGCCCGTCAGTGCGGGTGAGCAGCCGCCCGCCTTCGTCGTAGGTGAAGGTCTCGGTGGTTGCCTGCGGGGTGCCGAAGCCGTGGGTGACCGAGAAGGGCTCATTGTCGGAGGTGAACCACTCATCGGTGACCGCGCCGGTCGCTTTGTTGGTGATGGTGGTGTGGAAGCCGCCGTAGCTGAAGGTCAGCGTGCGGCCCGCGGGATCGGTCTGGGAGACGACGCGGTTGGAGCTGTCGTATTCGTTGGTGGTTTTGCCGCCGCGCCCGTCGGTGATCTGCGTGATCCGGTGGCTCGTGTCGTAAGCGAACTGCCAGCGAGGCGTCGTTTCGCCCGGCAGCGTGACGCTGATGAGGTTGCCGCTCGTGTAGGCGTATTTGACGACATGGCCCATGGGGTCGGTGACGCTTTCGACTTGGCCGCCGGCGTTGTAGGCGAAGGTGAGTTGGCGGCCGGCGGGGTCCGTGACCGTTTTCAGCCGCGCGCCTTCGTAGGCGAGCGACGTCTGGTTGCCGTTGCGGTCGGTGATGCTTTCCAGCCGGCCGGCACCCGAGAAGCGGTACTGCGTCTGGTCCAAAGCGGTGAAGGTGTAGCCCGCTTCGGGGGTGCCGGAGAGCGTCTCCTGCGACCAGGCCGGCGCCGCATAGGTGGAGCCGCTGACCTGCGAGAAGGGAATCGTGCTGCCGTCCCCCCTCGTCAGCGTCACCTTGGCGCCGCCTTCTTCCAGCGTCAGATGGTCGGCAAAGGAGCCGGTCCAGCCGTAGCCGAAGGGGCCCGGCGCGGTCGCGGCGGCGGCAGCCTGAGCGCTGTAGGAGCGAGTGAGAACGAGGCCGACGCCGCGCCCTCCGATCGCGAGGTCGGTCTGGCTCTCCGTGAAGTTGCCGGTGGCGCAAGAGACGGGGTCGCCCGCCGTGCTGCAGCCCTTCTTTTCGCTCTCGCTCAGGGATTCCGGATGTTCGATTTCGATCTTCGACGATTTCGGACTCAGGACTCCCTGGTTTTCGAAGGCCGGGGCGACTTTCACGTCCAATGATCCTTCGGTCCTTTGGACCTGGCCGCTATTGACGAATCGCCCGGTGCCGCCACCTTCGTTCCTGACCACCTGCGGCACCCACGTGGGGTACGGTTCGGGATTGAGGTTGAAGGTGCCGCGGTTCTTGAAAGTCCCCCCGCCATTGAGGTTGAACCTGCTGGATTCGGTCTGGGTGAACGTGCCTTCATTGACGAGCGTGCGCTGAGAGAGAGTCACCGTGGTCGCGCCGGAGTCGAGGACATTTGCCGTCCCCGGTTTCAGCACCGTTTTCCCGGTGCCGCTCATCGTGCTTTCTCCCGCCCAGTCGAGGGATTTGGTGACTTCCAGGGTTCCCGCGCCCGTCAGGTTGCCTTGGTAGCGCATGGTGAAGCGACCGATGGAGACGGTTTTCCCGGCGGGGATCGTTATCGGCACTTCCCGGAAGCTGAGCTGGGCGTTGGGGGCCGTGAACGAATCAAGGACGACAGTCGCCTTTTCGCAGACGATCGCGCCTTCGAGGTGGCTTTCGTCGGCGAAGGTCACCGAGTGGTTCAGTTCTTCGAATCTCGCTTCGCCTGAGGCGATGTCGATGGTGCCCTGGTTTTCGAAGCTGGTCGAGAGCTTCATCACTCCGGTGCCTTCGGTCTTCTGGAAGGTGCCCTTGTTGACGAAAGTAGAGCCGGGATCGGCACTGAGGACCTGCCAAAGCGATTTCTCACCGTTGAGCGTGTAGGTGCCGAGGTTTTCGAAGACGCCGCCTTCAATCTCCCGGAGAGTCCCGTAGCTCGCTTGCGAGACAGTGCCTTCGTTTACCAGGGTCCGGGCGGAAACCGTGTACCAAACGTTCCCGGAGCCGAACGTGTTCACTGAAGAGGCGGCGAGGATAGTTTTCCCGCCCCCACTCATTGAGCTCTCCCCTTCCCAGTGAAGGGCTTTAGTGACTTCAAGCGTTCCCGGGCCGATGATGTTGCCGTGGTAGTCCATCCTGAGGACGCCGAGCGAGGCCGTCTTCCCAGCGGGCACCGTCACCTGGTCTTCCCTGAAGCTGAGTTCGACTTCAGGTGAGCTGAGCGCCCCCAGGGTGACGCTCGGCTTTTCGCAAGCTATTGACCCTTCGAGCTGACTCCCATCAGCGAAGGCGACTGCGCGTTCGCCTTCGAGCTTGATCTGGCCGGCCGCCGCTTTCATCCTCCCCGCGTTTTCGAAATTCGAGGCGATCCTGGCCGCGCCGGGACCTTCGGTCTTGCGGAAGAAGCCTCTGTTGATGAAGGTGGAGCCGGTGCCTTCGCTGCGCACCTGCCAGAGCGATTTCTCTCCGTTGAGCGTGTAGGTGCCGAGATTTTCGAAAACGCCACCTTCAACCTCGAGCAAGGTCCCGTAGTTAGGCTGGGTCAGCGCGCCTTCATTCACGACCGTACGACTGGAGACGGTGAAGTTCGAGTTCGCGTTGGCGAGCACAGTCGTGGAAGAGGGACCGAGGATGGTCTTCCCCGCTCCACTCATCGTGCTCTGGGCTTCCCAGACCAGGCTGCTCCTCACTTCAACCGTGCTGGGCCCCGTCAAATTCCCTTCGTAATCCATGCCCAGCGAACCGATCCACCAGGATTCGCTGGTGCCGAGCACTTTGAAGGTGCTTTCGCGGAGCACAAGGGTGCCGTTGCCCTGAATCCCTTCCACAGAGTTCAAGCCGGCTGCAGTCATCTTCACCGTGCTGCCGGAAGAAATGCAGACGACGTCGCTGGCCCCAGGGACGTGCCCCGCCGACCAACTGGAAGCCGAGGTCCAGCTGCCTTCAGCCGGACCGGTCCAGGTGTCAGTGCATTCGGCCGCTGCCGCACCACCGGGCAGAACCAGCAGAAGGATTACCCCCAACACAAGGCTTCCCAATCTCCCCGCCTTCAAAGCTCCCCCTGTTCTGTCGCGACACCGATGCGCACCTAAGCGGTCGTCATCGTTACAGACAGACAGGTCAACTGTTCGGGAAACTTAAACCTTGTTGTCCGGTGCAGCCGGTTCGCAGCAAATGCGCCCCAGCAGTATCGGCTCGGAGAGACCTAGTCGAAGATCAGGATCGCCGTGTTGATGAGGATCGCCAGCGGGGTGATCGTTAGCGCCAGGGTACGGAAGAACCTGGCGAAGCCGCCGCGGTAGCGGATGCTCTCGAAGATGCCGAGCCCGACGACGTGGGCGAGGTTGGCGAGGGCGACGCCGATCGCGATCAGGATCGCCGCGCCGGCCCAGCCGGTCTTGGTAGCGCTGTCGGCAGCCACTGCGGCGGCGAGGATGGCGACGATGATCGTGCCGAGCAGGCCGGCGACCATGCCGGCGAGGTCGGAGCGGGTCATCCCGGGGATGTAGGCGCCATCGGCGACTTCCTTGTCAGCCAGCGGGTTGACGGTGCCGCGTCCGGTCTCCTCGACCTTGACGATGTGGTCGAGCTTGTTCTCGGCGTGCTCGAGGACGACCAGGCGCAGCGGCGGCTCGATCGATTCCTGGGCCCGCTCGTAGAGCCCATTCTCGTACCACTCGGTCTGCCCCTCGGCGTGCTCGAAGATCAGCACCTCATCGGCTGGCGCTTTTAGCAGCGCGTCCTGGGCAGCCTGCACGGGATCGGGGTCCCCCACCTCGCCACTGACCTTGAGATTGTCGCCACGGAGGGTCTGCAGGATCCGCTCGAGGCGCTTTTCGGCCAGTTCCCGCGGGTGGTCGATGTCCCCGAGCGTGTGGTGCAGGGGGTTCGCCTCGACTGCCGGGACGACGATCCGGACCTCGACGCCGTCGCCGTTCGAGTTCGCCTGCAGCTGCTCGATCGGCTCGGTCCCGTGAAGCTCGTCAGTGACAACTGCGATCACTCGGTGGGGCATAGGGACCTCCTACTCGTCTTGGTGGATCTCCTGGTCCGGTTCGCCGTACTCGGTGTTGGTCGGCTCCTCCGGACGCCCGGCATCGCGGTTTGGAAAGCGTTTTTCGTCGCCGTGCTCGGCGTTATCGATCAGCTCAGCCTCCGCCAGCTCGAAGCCCTCGGCCTCACCCTCGCCGGCCTCGACCAGCGGCCGTTCGGCGGGGTCGTCGACCGGGTCGTCAGGAGCGGGACCCCCGATCTCGGCGGCTTCGGACGCCGCGGCGTCCGCCTCTTCCTCGGCTATCGGGTCGCGATCTTCCTCGGGGCGCATCTCAGCACTCATGACGGGCGGCGCTCGCCCCAGATGCCGGTGGGGGTGTCGGTCTCGTTATGCGGCTGTCGGCCCGGCTGCTCGGGCGGGGCCAGTTTCTCGTCGGCGCGCCGGTTCGCCGCCGCCCAGACCAGGAAGGCGATGAAGCCGATGACGAAGATGATCAGCGCGAAGATCGGCGACCAAGCGACGGCGATCAGCGCCAAGAGGATGATCAGGGCAATCGGTATCAAGTACATGTCCGGCGATTACCCCTGCTGCCCAGGCACGAAACTCTGCCGGCTCGTTTTCCCCCTTCTCGCCACCGGGTAGTCGCAAGGTACGAGCGAAAGCGACCGAAGGAGTGAGGGAAATGGGTACGCAGGAGACCGGGCAGATCACCGGGACGAAGGACAAGGACTACAACGTCATCTGGTTCGTCGAGCAGTGCCTCAGCAACGTGCTGCGACTCGAGACCTACATCGAAGACGCCGAGCGCGATGGCGACTCCGACCTGGCGGACTTCTTCCGCCGCGCTCAGGAGACCAGCCGCAAGGGCGCCGAGCAGGGCAAGGACCTCCTCCGCTCGCGCCTCTCTTCCTAAAGCGGAACCGTTCTAAGCCGACGGGCCGAAAACCGGATACACAGACCGGTTTTCGTCCCGTCGGCGAACTAAGAGCCGGTGCCGGCCGAGGTGGCCGATGCGGTGCGACCGGCCATCCACCCGGCCACAGCGCCGAGCGCGCCGCCGACGCTGAGCAGCGTCGCCGTCCGCATCGGGTCGCGCTTCAATTTCGAAGCGGAGCCGCGGGCGGTGTGCTTCGCGGTTACCTTCATTGCCTTGCGAGCGATGCTGTTCTTGACTGACATGTCTGACCTTTACCCGGCGCCCCTGCCGCTACACCAGTTGCACGGAGAGTCCCTCGCGCAGTGAGAGCGCGTTCGGCGGGGCGAATTCCTCCCAGTCGTTGTTGAAGTAGGCGAAGACTTCGCGGCGCGAGCGCCAGGCGGCGATCCGCCGGCGCCAGTGCTCAATCTCGGTCGCCGAGTAGTTGCCGTTGCGGCCGCGGGCGCCGTGGTGGAAGCGGACGTATGCCAGCTCCCCCACTGGCTGGGCCTCCGGCAGCGGGCGGCGGCCATCGTGCGGGATCACCAGCGAGGCGCCATGCTCCTCCAGGATTCGCATCACCTCCGGCTCGAACCAGCTCGCGTGGCGAAACTCGACGCAGTGACGGGCCGGAGGCATTAGCTCAAGAGCAGAAGCGAGGACGGCGTCGTCGCGGTGGAAGTTGCCGGGCAGCTGCCACAGCACCGGGCCGAGCTTGCCGCTCTCGCGCAAAGGCTCCAGCGGCTCCCAGAAACGCTGCAGACCCTGCTCGATCTTCTGCAGCCGTTTCATGTGAGTGAGGTAACGGCTGCCCTTGATGGCGAAGAGGAAGCCGGGTGGGGTGCGTTCGACCCAGCCTTCGACCACCTCGCGCTTGACCAGCCGGTAGAAGGTGTTGTTGACCTCGACGGTGTCGAAGAGCTCGGCGTAGCGCTCGAGCCAGCGCGCCGCCGGAATGCCTTTGTAGATGTCGCGGCGCCAGGAGTCGTACGCCCAGCCCGAGCAGCCGATTCGCACATCTTTCATCGTCAAATGGGTACCCCCACTCCCATGCCCCTGAACGCGATCCTCGACGTCGACGGCACCCTGGTTGACACCAACTACCACCATGCCCTCGCCTGGCATCGGGCCCTACACGCACACGGGCACCCGGTGCAGATGTGGAAAGTCCACCGCCACATCGGCATGGGCGGCGACCAGATTCTCGACGCGCTTATCGGCGAGGAGGCGGCAGCAGCCGACGGCGAGGCGATCCGCGAAGCTGAGGCCGAGGCCTACGGCAAGATGATCGACGAAGTCGAGCCGATGGAGGGCGCGCGCGAGCTAATCGAGAAGCTGCGGCAGGAGGGCAACACCGTGATCCTCGCCAGCTCCGCCAAGCAGGAGGAGGTCGATCACTACCTCGATCTGCTGGACGCGCGTGAGCTGATCGACGACTGGACGACCTCCGCCGATGTCGAGGCGACCAAGCCCGAGCCCGACCTGGTCCATGCGGCGATCGAGAAGGCCGGCAACGACAACCCCTCGGTGATGGTCGGCGACTCGGTCTGGGACGTTGAGGCCGCAAAGCGCGCCGGACTACCGACGCTTGCGGTTCTCACCGGCGGCTTCTCGGAGGAAGAGCTGCGCGAGGCCGGTGCCTCGCAGGTGGTGGAAGCGATCGCCGACCTGCGGGTCGACAGTCAGGCGCTGTCGGAGCTGGCGAGGTAGACGGCGGCGAGGTCCTCATCGCCGTGCTCCGCGGCGACCGCGTCCATCCGCTCCCGGATCGCCGCCAGCATCGGTAACTCGAGCCCCTCCTCCTCGGCGGCGGCGAGGGCCAAGCCGGCGTCCTTGGCCGCCAGCGCGAGCCGGAAGGCGAGGTTGGCGCCGATCCCCTTCCCCATCGTGCTGCCAGCGCCGATCAGGGCGACGGTCTCGACGCGGGCGGGCAACTGCTCCTCGGAAGACATGCGCGCTTGCTTCCCGTGAGAGCAGGAGACCAAAACCCCTCACCGCAGTTTCCGGAAAAGGTAGATCGAGAAAGCCAAATATTGGGGTTGGCCACAGGGGCCCCGGTGCAGGAAATTGCACTGGTGGCGCAGAGGGGCCCCGGGAGAAATAGACAGGAACTGGTGCGGGCGTTGTCCCACCCGGTCAGAGTGGAGATCCTCCAGGCCCTGCACGGCAGGATCGCCAGCCCAGCTGAACTATCCCGCGAGATCGGACAGCGACCAGCCGTCGTCTCCTACCACGCCAGCACCCTGCTCAAGTGCGGCTGCCTAGAGCTAGTCCACAGCCAAGCGCAGCGGGGCGCAATCGAAAACTTCTTCGCCGTCACCCCCAGCTCCCTGCTCAGCGGCAGCTAAGCCGTTACCGTTCTGGTATGGCCGCATCAGTTGATTTCACCATCTCCTTCGACAGCCCCGACGCTGACGGCTGGATCGTCGCGCGCGTCCTCGAGGTGCCAGGCGCGATGAGCCAGGGGCGCACCCGCGAGGAGGCTCGCGAGAACGTTCTGGATGCACTCCAGACGGTGCTTACCCCAGACGAGGAGCTCGCCGGCAAACCCCCGCAGTCCGATCTCGAGCACCTGCGCTTCACCGCGGCTGCGTGAAGCGCCGAGATCTCGAACGGCACCTCCGCGCTCACGGCTGCCGCGAGATCGGCGGCACTAAGCATGCGAAGTGGCGCGGCCCAGCCGATCAAGTCTCGGCCCTGCCGCGCCATAGCGAGATTGGCCCTGGTCTTGTTCGCGCGATCTGTCGGCAGCTCGATGTACCCGCGCCTCCGAATTCGCGATAGCCAACCTAACTAGCGCCGGCGACCGCCTTTTGTAGTTCCTGCTTGCTCATCTGGGAGCGGCCTTCTATGCCTAGCTTTTTGGCGTCGTTGTAGAGCTGTTCGCGGGTTTTGCCGCTGGGGCCTTTACCTGACTGTTTGCCGCCTCGGCTGCTGGCTGAACGGCCGTTGGTCGAGCTGCGGGAGGAGGTTTTGGATTCGCCCGAGCGCGCCTTTTCCTTGTTGACGGCGCGGGCGGCGATCTCCTCCGCCCGTTTCTCGGAGCGGCCCGATTCCTTCTCGCTCTTTTTGATGTGTTTGTACTGGCGGTCGCGCTTGCTGCCTTTTTTGACGCCGCGTGGTGGCATTGGTGTCGCCTCCTTCTGATCTGTTGATCGACCGGGTTAGCTGACGTTCGTCTTCTCGCGCTGACCCTCGTGCACGCCCTCGGCGAACTCCTCGACGATCTTGGCGTTGAAAGCTTCGAGGTCATCCGGTTTGCGACTGCTCACGAGGCCCTGGTCGACGTGGACTTCCTCGTCGACCCAGTTTGCGCCCGCGTTCCGCAGATCGGTCTCGAGGCTCGGCCAGGAAGTGAGGGTGCGGCCCTCGGCGACGCCGGCGTCGATCAGGGTCCACGGCCCGTGGCAGATGACGCCGACCGGCTTGCCGGCGGTGAAGAAGCCGCGGACGAACTCCAGCGCCTCCGGTTTCGTGCGCAGCTGGTCGGGATTGGCAACACCGCCCGGCAGCACCAGGCCGTCGTACTCGCTCGCGTCGGCCTCGCCGACCGCGCGATCGACCTCGAAGGTGTCGGCCTTGTCGAGATGGTTGAAGGCCTGGACCTCCCCGGCTTCCGGCGCCAGCAAATCCGCCTCGGCCCCTGCCTCGCGGACCGCCTTCAGCGGCTCGACGAGCTCGACCTGCTCAACTCCCTCGTTGGCGGTGAGGAATGCGATCTTCTTGCCCTGCAGGCGATCGGACATCGTGCGCCCCTTTCAAGTACTCGCGGTCTCGGTCTCCTACTCCGATACCCGAGCCAGCCGGGGAAGAAAACGAAAAAGGGGCCGCGGCGGCGACCCCTGTTCGTGAGCTGACTGGAAGCTGCTCTAGCGCAGAGCGGTCTGAGTTCCCGAAGGCGCCGGAACGCTCGGGGTGGTCTGGCCGCGAGCGTCTTGCCGCTGCCAGCCGAGCTCGAAGGTCAAAGGCACTTGGACTTTCTCTTTCGCCAGGCACCTCGGGCAAGAGGTCCAAGAGGACGCTGCCTGGGCTGAATATCCGCTTCCACAGTTGTCACACCGAAACATGATCTCCCGCTCTCCTATCCGTCTAACCCTGTCGGCGGGTCCACTACCCTTGGTCCAAGTCGGTAAACCGCGATTACTACAAAGCGGGGGCCGCCAGCGGAAGTTTCCGAAGGGGTAGCTTTGAGCGGGATGAAAGAGCCACAGGAACTTGAGCTGTGGCGCTATCTGCAGAGCCAGCGCGAACTGGCCGCGCGCCTGATCGAGGGCGACTCTCTGGAGCAGGTGGCGCCGCGGTTCCTGGAAATCGTCGCCGACTTGCTGCGCTGGGAGGCCGGGGCGATGTGGGAAGTGGTCGATAACTCCGAGCCGCTGCGGCTGATCGCCGGCTGGAGCACGAAGGACCTCGACGCGCGGCCGCTCTGGCGCCGCAGCCGCGAACTCAGCTTCAAGCGTGGGACTGGCCTCCCCGGGGATGCCTGGGACACCGGCCAGATCGCCCTCGCCCCCAACTACCGCGACTATCCGACGACGGCGCCCCGCTACCAGGTCACCGCCGAAATGGGTCTGGAGGCAGCGCTGGCGATCCCGGTCCCGACCGGTGACCCGGAGAACGTGCTGGCGGTCGCCGAGTTCCACACCCTTTCCTTCGAAGCGCAGTCGCAGGAGCTGATGGCCCTGCTCGCCGGCTTCGCCGACCAGCTCGGCACCTTCATCGCCCGCCGCCGGGCGGAGGCGAAAAGCGCCGAGGCCGAGCGCTTCCGCCAGCACCTCGCCGAGGTCGTCCGCGGCACCCAGGACGCGGTGCTGAGCAAGGACCTCGACGGGATCGTCACCACCTGGAACCCGGCCGCCGCCCGGCTCTACGGCTACACCCCCGAGGAAGCGATCGGCCGCCACGTCTCCTTCCTCGTCCCGTCCGACCACAAAGACGAGGAGATGGTGATCCTCGACCGGGTGAAGCGCGGTGAACGGCTCGACACTTACGAGACCGAGCGGATCCGGGCCGACGGAGCGCGGATCTCCGTCTCCCTCACCGTCTCCCCCATCCGCAGCCCGATGCGGGGACTGATTGGCGCCTCGGTGGTCGCGCGCGACATCACCGCCCAGGTGCGGCGGCGGCGCGCGCAGGATTTCCTCGTCGCCGCCAGCCGCCTGCTCGATACCTCGCTCGACCCGGTGGAGACGGCGCGGACGATTGTCTCCACCGCGGTGCCGGAGCTGGCCGAGATCTGCCTGATCGACTTCCGCCGCGCCGACGGCTGGTACGGCGACAGCATCGTCGCCGGTGCCAACCCGGAGATGGCGGAGCGGCTGGAGCAGATCCGCCGCTCCCAGCCGCTCGACCCCAACGGCGAGCATCCGGTAGCGCAGGTGCTGCGGCTGAACCAGCCGATGATCTGGCGTGATCTGAAGGCGCCCGAGGTGGTCGACAAGGTCTCCCAGAACGATGAGCACCTGCAGCTGATGCGCGACGCCGGCTACAACTCCGCGGCGGTGGTGCCGCTAGTCGCCCGCGGCCGCGTCCTCGGCGCGATCTCCTTCCTCCACGCCCATGGGGACCTGCGCTACGACCCCGGCGACCTCGACTTCCTCGCCGAGCTCGGCGAGCGGGCGGCGCTGGCACTCGACAACGCCCGCCTCTACCGCGAGCGCGACCGGGTGGCGAAAAGCCTGCAGCGCGGTCTGCGGCCGCCGCGCCCTGCCGAGGTGGACGGCCTCGACATCTCGGTCGTCTTCGAAGCGGCCGGCGAGGGGATCGAGATCGGCGGCGACCTCTACGACGTGCTGCCGACCGAGGATGGTTGCTGGCTGCTCGTTGGCGACGTCGCCGGCAAGGGTAGTACCGCCGCCAGCGTCTCGGTCGCGGTGCGCCACTCAGTTCGCGGCCTGACCCGAGAGATTGACGAGCCCGAGGAGGTCTTGCGACGGGTCAACGAGCTGCTGCTGACCGGCGACAGCCTCAACGATTTTGCCACCGCGATGCTGGCGCGCCTGCAGCGTGACGAGACGGGCTGGCGCATCACCCTCGCCTCGGCCGGTCACCCACCGGCGGTGGTGACCGCCGATTCCGAGCCGGAGTGCCTCGGCGGGGGGACCGTGCTCGGAGCCTGGAAGGAAGCGAACATCGAGCGGCACGAACGTGTCCTCGAGCCGGGCGCCACGTTCGCCCTTTGCACCGACGGCTGGCTCGAGGCGGGCCCTGTCGCCAGCCACCAGAACCCGGCGGCCTTCGCCGAGATGACGCAGGCGCTTGCCAGCCTCAGCCTCGACGAGCTGACCGAGCGCCTGCGGGCCGACGCCGTCACCCGCAGTTCGGGAACCCTGCGCGACGACCTCGTCGTGCTCGCCGTCCGCCCCCGGGCGGCCTCGGAGGAAACCGAGGCGCCCGAGGAGCTCACGGTCGGAGCTACCTAGGAACGTTTCGCGGTTGCTTTTTTCGCTTTCCGCGTGGCGGGTTTTTTCGCCCGTGCTTTTGCCGGACGCGATTTTTTCGCCGCGGTTTTCCGGGTGGAGGATTTCGGTTTCGCCCCCGCCGATTTCGGTTTCGCCGCTTTGGCTTTTTTCGGTTTGCGAGCTGAGGAGTTGGCGCGGCGCTGGGCGGCGGGGATGTCCGAACGCACCACGGCGCTGGTCAGCTGTTTGATCTGACCGAGCAGGAAGCCGGCCATCCTTTCCTCCTCGCGGCGGATCGCTTTCGCGAGTTTCGCCGTCTCGGAGTCGCCGACTTTTTCGGCCAGGGTCTCGATCCCGAGGTAGGTGGCGATCTCCTCGTGCTCGTTCCAGTACTCGGTCTTGGCGTTCTTCAGCAGTTTCTCTGCCTCGCTGCCGCCACGGACCGCGTGCAGCGGCCCCTTCGCCAGGGCGGCGACTTTGCCGACCGTACCCTGCAGCGTCTGCCCGCCGCCGCCAAGTTTTTTGATTCGGCGCTCGACCTGTTTGGCGTGCTGTTTGGTCTCTTTGAGGTGCTGCTGCAACCGTTTTTTGTACGGGCCTTTGGTGGCCATCGCGATGTGGGCCTGCAGGGCAGCCTCCAATTCGCGCTCCTTGCCGTAAGCCTCGCTCAGGTACTGGACCAGCTTCGCGTCGCGCTCGTTCATGTCCGCCATTGCGGGTTGCGCCTCCTCAGTAGGGGGTGGTTAGTACTGAAATTTGTTGATGGTGTGGGGTACCCAGCGCAATTAGCGTGAAACTGGGCGCGAGGAGGGTAATGGCTGCGCGTGCGAATGCTCGCCCGCCTCATCGTCCGCCTTCGTTTCCTGATCGTCCCGGCCTGGATCGCCGGGGCGATTTGGGTGAGCTTCAGCCTCCCCTCGATCTTCGGCGCCGAAGCGAACGACCTCGGCAGCCTGCTGCCGAGCGATTCGGGAGCGCTCAAGGTCGAAGAACAGGGGATCGAAACCTTCGGCTTGCCGGTGCTGAGTCGGACGATGGTCGTCGCCCACCAGCCGGGGGACTTCTCCCTCGACCAGGGGAAGGCGGCGGCGCGCTTCATCGCCGGCGTCGACGAAGTTCCCGAACAGCGCGCTGAGCTGCGGGCCGTGCCGCTACTCGACGCGCCCGGGCTGCTCGAATCGAAACGGCTCGGCTCCACCCTCGTCGTCTACCTCTACATCGACCCGCTGCTGAGCGAAAACGAACAGACCGAAGCGGTCGACGGCTTCACTTCGGAACTGCAGCAGGCGACGGGCGCGCCGACGGTCCACGTCACCGGGGCGGTGCCGGCGAGCCGGGCGGAAACCAATATCGCCAACGACGACCTGGTGCTGGTGACGCTGGCGACGATCGCCCTCGTCGTGATCATCCTCGCGCTCTACTTCCGCTCGGTCGGCATCCCGCTGCTGGGGCTGGGGACGGTGGCGATCGCCTACCAGATCACCGACCACGTTCTCGGCTGGGCAAGCGAGCGGTACTCGATCTCGATCCCGCGAGAGGTCGACCCGGTGATCGTCGCCCTCCTCTTCGGGGTGCTGACCGACTACCTCGTCTTCTTCGTCTCCGATTACCGGCGCCACCTGAACGAAGGGCTGACGTCCTGCGAAGCGACGTTCGAGGTGACGACCGAGCTCTTGCCGGTGATCCTGACCGCGGCGCTGATGATCGCCGGGGCGACGCTGACGCTGCTGCTCTCCGGGGTGCGTTTCCTCTCCGCCTTCGGGCCGGGGATGGCGGTCGCGGTCGTCGTCGGCGCCGCCGTCGCGGTGACCTTCATCCCGGCGATGCTGGCGATCTTCGGGCGGCTGCTGCTCTGGCCGAGCCGCCCCGCTCCGGAAACGCGGCGGCGGCACCCGCAGGAGAGCGGGCCGCGTGGGCGCGTGGTCGGCTTCGCCGCCCACCATCCGATGGTCGTCTCGATCTTCTGCCTGGTGCTGCTGGTTGCCGCAGCGAGCGGGCTGCGCAAGCTCGAGCTCGGCAATCCGATCATCAGCGGCCTGCCCCACTCGACCGACGTGCGCCAGGGCTATGAGGTGGCGAGCGAACACCTCGGCCCTGGCGTGGTCGGGCCGACGATGCTGATGCTCGAAGAACCGGGGATCGGCGAAAAGCAGCAGCAGTTGGCGGCGCTGCAGCTGGCGCTGGGCGAACAGGAAGGGGTCTCGGAAGTGATCGGGCCGACGCTGGAACCGCAGGGCGAACGCTCCTACGGAATCCTCGTCTCCGAAAACGGCAACGCCGCCCGTTACGTCCTCGTCCTCAGCGCCGATCCTGACAGCGCCAAGGGCACGCGCATCCTCGGCGAACTCGAAGACGGGATGCCGGGGATGCTGGAAGAAGTGGGCCTCGGGTCGGCGCAGATGGGGATGACCGGCGACACCTCGATCGCCGCGGAACTAAACGAAGACACCTGGACGGCTTTCGCCCGGGTGGCGCCGGCGGCGCTGCTCGTCCTCCTCGTCCTGCTCTGGGTGCTGCTGCGCAGCCGCATCGCCCCGCTCTACCTGGTCGGCGTGAGCGTGCTGACCGTGGCCGCGGCACTAGGGCTGACGGTCTATGTCTTCCAGGACCTGCTCGGCTATGGCGAGCTCGCCTTCTTCGTGCCGATCGCGGCGGCGATCCTCCTGCTCGCCCTCGGCGCCGACTACAACGTCTTCCTGATCAGCCGGATCTGGAACGAGGCCGAGCGACAGGACCTGCGCCCGGCGATCCGCACGGCGGGCTCGCGGGCGGCGCGGGCGATCACCGTCGCCGGGATGATCCTCGCCCTCTCCTTTGCTGCCGTCGCCCTAATTCCGATCCAGGCCTTCCGCGAGATCGCCTTCGCCCTAAGCGTCGGCCTCCTCCTCGACACCCTCCTAGCGCGCACCCTGCTGATCCCGGCGTTAGTCAGCCTTTTCGGCCGCGACTAGCGCGAACTGCATCAGATTTCCTGCCTGCCAGGCCGGAAATCTGATGCAGTTCGGGTGTGGGACCCCTTGCGACGCTCATGACCGCCTTTGCGCTTGCTGCGGGCGGGCACGCCCATCGGCCGCCGATTGCGCTTTGGCCGATCCCGTTTGGGGAGAAACGGAAGCGGGAGATGGCTGCTTACTCCGAGCGGCACTACGGCGAACACACCTGGCGGCTGCGGCACCCGCACGTGATCGTCGAGCACATGTCGCAGACGAGCGACGCCCGCGCCGTCTACAACACCTTCGCCCCTGACGTGCCGGACATCGAGCTGCACGAGCTGCCCAACGTCTGCTCGCACTTCGTGATCGGCTCTTCCGGGCAGATCTTCCGCCTCGTCAACCTGCGCACCCGCTGCCGCCATACCGTCGGCCTCAACTGGACCGCGATCGGGATCGAGCACGTCGGCTACGGGGATAGCGACGCGCTCGACAACCCGCGCGAGCTGCACGCCTCACTGCGGCTGACGCAGTGGCTGCGGTGCAAATTCCACATCCCGGTCCGGGACGTGATCGGGCACGCGGAGAGCCTCAGCTCCCCGTACCACCGCGAGCTGGTGCCGAGCTTGCGGCGGCAGACCCACGGCGACTGGCGCCACACCTCGATGCAGGTCTACCGGCGCAAGCTGCGGCGCCTCGGTCGCTGCCCCTAGAGCCGCCCGAGCAGCAGCAAGATCAGCAGGATGATCGCGATCAGGCCGAGGATCCCTCCGGCCACGGCGACCTTCAGCAGCACCAGCACCAAGGCGATCACGATCAAGGCGGCAATCAGCGCACCGACCATCAACAGCTCCTCTCGTTAGCTCCCAGCATTGACGGAGCTTCTTCTACCCTTCTGCCAACGCTCGAATCCCGTCGCGCTCCAAGCGGTGGATGATCCAGTCATCAAGGCGCTTCGCGCCGAGGCCCTCGTAGAAGTTCAGGGCCGGTTCGTTCCAGTCAAGGGCGACCCACTCGAGGCGGACGTGGCCGCGCTGCTGGGCGAGCTGGGCGAGGTGCTCCATCACCGCGCGGCCGATGCCGCCGCGGCGGTGCTCGGGGCGAACGTAGACGTCCTCGAGCCAGATGCCCGAGCGGCACTCGAAGCTGGAGAAGGTGGTGAAGAAGATCGCATAGCCGATCGCTTCGCCGTCGCTGGTCTCGATCAGGAGCGCCTCGGCCGCCTTCTCCTCGAAAAGGGTGCGACGCAGGACCTCGGCGTCACCGGCGACCTTGTCGGCGAGTTTCTCGTACTCCGCCAGCTCGAGGATCAGGTCGAAGACGAGCGGGACGTCGGCTTCGGTCGCGGGCCGAATCTGGATGTCGTTTGCGTCGGCCATGGACGCCACCCTAGCTATGCGAGGCGCGGCAGCACCTTGTCTTTATAGGTCTCGATCGCGGCTAGCGGGTCGGCGCCAGAGTTGTTCATCAAGGCAACAATCGTCGCTCCCATCTCTTCGACCTCGCGAATCCGTTCGGCGTGGACCTCCGGCTCGGAAGAGATGATCATCGCCTCTCTCAGGTCGTCGTCGGAGACCTGGCGCTCACCCTCCTCGTACATCGCTTTCGGGTCGTGCCAATCGTCTTTGTAGAACTCTTTCGGCTGCGAACCCTTCCAGACGCGGCATCCCTCCAACGCAGCGTCATCGCCCTCGGCCCAGGAGAAGGCGGCCTGGAGAACGATCTCGCCCGGCTCGCGACCGGCGTCGTCAGCGGCACTGCGGTAGGCGTCGAGGATTTCCGGGGTCGACTCCGGATCGGCGAGGGTCCAGAGACCGTCGCCTTGGCGACCCGCGACCGCTGCCGCTTCGGGACCGAAGGCGGAGACGTAGATCGGCGGCCTTCGCCCCTCAGGGCGGCTGTGCAAGTAGGCGCCGTCGACAGAGAAGTAGCGACCGGACTCAGTCAGCCGCTGGCCGTCCCAGAGGGCGAGGATCATTTCCAGCGCCTCCTCCATCCGCTCGATCTGTTTGCCGATCGGCGGCCACTCGTCGCCGACCGGGACCTCGTTCAGCGCCTCGCCGGAGCCGAAGCCGAGGTAAGGGCGGCCCGGGAACATCAGCTCGTAGGTGGCCCAGGCCTGGGCGATCATCGCCGGGTGGTAGCGCGCGCCCGCCGGCGTAACGGCAGTGCCGAAGAGGCCCTGCCCGGTTGCCTGCGCGACCGCCCCGAGCCAGGCCCAGGCGTGCCCCGACTCCCCCGGTTCCCACCAGGGTTGGAGGTGATCGCTGCAGCCGACGCCGTCGAAGCCAGCCCGCTCGGCGGCGACCGCCTGCTTCAGCAGCTGGTCGGGTGGGAACTGCTCGTGGGCGCAGAGATGGAGATAGCGCATGGTGTCCGAGCCAAGTCGCGGCGAAGCCGCGGCGCCTGCTGGCTAAGCCTTGCCTTCGAATTCGTACTCGCGCAGGAAGCCCTCGAAGAGGCGGCGGTGGCCCTGCTCGTCGCGGAGGATCGCGATCACCATGTCCTGGGTCACCGGGTCGACGCCCTCGGTCTCCTCGATGATCCGCGTGTAGTGCTCGATCGCACCGGTCTCCGCCTTGATCACGCCGCGGATCACGGCGACGACGTCGGTCTGGTGCTCCAGCCGCTGCAGGAAGCTCTGTTCGGGCCGGAACTCTTCCGAGCCGGGGACGACCCCGTAGAGCTCCTTAATCCGGTTGGCGAACTCTTTCGCGTGGCCGAGCTCCTCTTCGACATCGGTGGCCAGGGACTCGCGGATCTCCTGGGCGCGGACGCCGTCGAGGTTGGTGGAGGCGGCGATGTAGCTCATCACCGTCTCGATCTCCATCCAGTACGCCTTGGTCAGCAGCGCGACGATGTCTTCGCGCGTGCCCGAGGCATCACCGCTGAAGATTCCCTTGTCGAGGCTTCCGGTCTCCATGGGGTCCCTCTCTTTCGTCGCAACTGGTCGTGGTCGGGCTTGGTCGTCTACTCCTTCGCGGCTACCCCGGCGCAAAGAGGGGGAAACCGTCCGCTCCCGTGGTTCCTTTTGCACGTCATGGGTGCAAAAGGAACCACGCGGTTAGGCTGCCGCGCCATGGACACGATTGACGAGCTTCTCGATAACAACCGGAACTTCGCCGCTGGGCTTGCCGAGCGGCACCTCGACGTTGAACCGCAGCGGCGCCTCGCGGTGGTCACCTGCATGGACTCGCGGCTTGACGTCTTTGCCGCACTCGGCCTCGAGCACGGCGAGGCGCACGTGCTGCGCAACGCCGGCGGCATCATCACCGACGACGTGATCCGCTCGCTAGCGCTCTCACAGCGGCGGCTTGGCACCCGTGAGGTGATGCTGATCCACCACGACGATTGCGGCATGCAGAAGATCACCGAGGACGGCTTCCGGATGGAGTTGCAGGAGACGACGGGGATCGCTCCCTCGTTCGCGATCGAGGCGTTCAAAGACGTCGAGGAGGACGTGCGCCAGTCGATCCGCCGCGTCCGCTCCTCCCCCTTTCTCCCTCACCGCGATGTCGTTCGCGGCTTCGTCTACGACGTCGATACGCACCAGCTGCGTGAGGTCGAGCTCGCGGAGGAGAACGGGTCCTAGACTCGGGGCCGATGGCGACCGTTGCCCCCTACGGCTCCTGGTCCTCGCCGATCGACGCGGCGAGCGTGGGCAGCGCGGGACGGCGACTAGCGGCGCCGGCGATCGCCGAGGACGGGGCGATCTGGTGGGCTGAGGGGCGACCCGAGGAGGGCGGCCGCACGGTGCTGATGCGGCAGGCCGTGGGCGGGGAGCCGGAGACAGTAACGCCCGACGGGATGAACGTCCGGACCCGCGTTCACGAGTACGGCGGTGGGTCCTCATACCTGGTCGGGCCGGACCTCCTCCTCTTCGTCAACTTCTCCGATCAGCGGCTCTACCGACAGCGACTGGGCGAGGAGCCGGTGGCAATCTCGCCTGAGCCGAGCGAGCCGGGGGCGCTGCGCTACGCCGACATGCGGGTGGCGCCGGACGAGCGCACGGTCGTCTGCGTGCGCGAACGCGACGCCGACCCCGAATCGGTCAACGAGATCGTCTCCCTGCCGCTCGTCGGCGATGGCTCCGAGGAGCCGCAGGTGCTGGCATCCGGGCGCGACTTCTACGCCTCGCCACGGATCAGCCCCGACGGTGCCTGGCTCGCCTGGATCTGCTGGGACCACCCGAACATGCCCTGGGACGGGACCGAGCTGTGGGTGGCGCCACTCTCCGACTCAGGCGAGGAGCGGCTGGTCTCCGGCGGCGCCGAAGAGTCGATCTTCCAGCCCGAATGGGGGCCCAACGGCCGTCTCCACTTCGTTTCTGATCGCGACGGCTGGTGGAACCTCTACCGGGCGCGCGAGCCGGGCACCGAGCTGAGCGGCGAGGAAGGGGCGCTGGTCCAGCTGACCGAGGAACAGGCCGATTTCGCCCACCCGCAGTGGCTCTTCGGCGGCGCCACCTACGCCTTCCTCGAGGACGGTGCGATCGTCTGCGTCCGTTGTCGACGGGGAGAAGAAGGGCTCTTCCTGCTGGAGCCGGAGGCCTGGGAACCAGCTGACCTCGGCCTTCCGTTCACGTCCTTCGGCTACCCGATGCTCTTCGCGCGGGGCAGCCGCGTCGCCTTCGCGGCGGCGAGCCCGGAGCGGGAGACGGTGATCGCGATCTATGACGCTGAGAGCAAGGAGACGGAAGTGGTGCGGGAGGCGAGCGACGATCCGGTCGACCCCGCTTATGTCTCGCGGCCGCGGCCGGTCGAGTTCCCGACTGGAGACGGCGACGTCGCCTACGGCTTCTACTACCCGCCGGCGAACCCCGAGTTCGAAGCGCCGGAGGGGGAATTGCCGCCGCTGATCGTCGAGAGCCACGGCGGCCCCACCGCTCACGCCACCCCGGCGCTCGACCGCGAGTTCCTCTACTGGACGAGCCGCGGGATCGGCGTCGTCGACGTCAACTACCGCGGCTCGACCGGCTACGGCCGCGAGTACCGCGACAAGCTGCGCGGCGCCTGGGGCGTCGTCGACACCGAAGACTGCGTCAACGCAGCGCACTACCTGGCCGAGCAGGGCGAGGCGGACGGTGAGCGGCTGGCGATCCGCGGCAGCTCGGCCGGCGGCTACGCGGTCCTCTGTGCGCTGGCCTTTCACGATGCCTTCGCCGCCGGGGCCAGCTACTACGGCGTCGCCGACGTGGAGACCCTGGCCGGCGACACCCACAAGTTCGAGTCCCGCTACCTCGACGTGCTGATCGGCCCCTATCCCGAGGAAGCTGAGGTCTACCGCGAGCGCTCGCCGATTAATCACGTCGAGCAACTGCAGGTGCCGGTGATCCTCTTCCAGGGTCTCGAGGACAAGATCGTCCTCCCGAACCAGGCGGAGACGATGGTCGCGGCACTGGAGCAGAACGGCGTCCCCTACGCCTACCTCGCTTTCGAGGGCGAGCAGCACGGCTTCCGCAAGGCGGAGACGAACATCCGCTGCCTCGAATCGGAGCTCTACTTCTACGGCCGGATCATGGGCTTCGAGCCGGCGGACGAGCCGCAGCCGGTCGAGATCGTCGGCCTCAGCTGACGACGCAGTGCTTGGGACCGCCTTCGGTCGTCCCTTTTTCTGGGAAGGCGTGGGAGAGCGCCTGGGCGATCAGCTGGGCGCGGGCGGCGTAGCCGGGCGAGGTGAAGTGGATGCCGTCTTCGATGAACCATTCGTCTTTGACGTCTGAGGCCCAGTCGTAGATGCGCATGTTGGTATAGGTCGCGCAGGCGCGTTCGAGTTCTTCGTCCCATTCGACCATCCCTTCCTTCGAGTAGGGGTCGCCGGGCGGGACGAGGGAGCGGACGTTGACCCAGAGCACCGGTTCGTCGCCGATGATCGCCATCATTTTTTCGATCCGTTCGCGCAGGCCGACGTTAGAGCCGGCGGCAACGTCGGCGGCCTCGTTCGTCCCCAGCGCCAGCACCCAGCAGCCTTTGAAGCCTTCGGCCTTCCAGGCGGCGGCGACTTCCTGGGCGTTCGGTTCGCCTTCGAAGCGCTCTTCGATCGAGCGAGCACCCTGCACCTCCATATGCGTTTCTTTGACCCCGACTTCGGCGTAGCGGTTGGGGATGCGCTCTTTTTCGTTCGGCAGGTATTCGGGGTCGTCGAGGCCCTCGGAGGTCGAGTCACCGATGTGGACGACGGCTTTGCAGGAGGACTTGGTCGAGTCTTCGGCTTGGGCCTTGGTCAGCGGCGGCGGCTTCGTCGTCCCGGCGGCGCGGGCTTCTTCGACGCGGACGTCATTGCCTTCGGCTGAGCTCGAGTTGAGACCGGTCATGCCGGCGGCGGCGACGACCAGGATCAGGCCGGTGGCGACGATCGCGACCCGCATCGGCGGCGCGAACCCCTCCCACTTCCAGCCGACCTGGCGACGACGGGCGAAGAAGCGGCCGATCGCGCCGTGGCGGATCGGCTCCTCGATGAAGCGCCAGGAGAGGCCGGCGATCGCGAAGATCGCGGCGACCTGGAGGGCTTTGCCGAGCAGGCTTTCGGGCGGGCGGCTGCCGGAGCCGGTGAGGACGATGATCGGCGTCTGCCAGAGGTAGATGCCGTAGGAGCGGACGCCAACCCAGCGCAGCGGTTTGGCACCGACGATGCTGCCGAGGCGGCAGGCCGGGTGGGTCAGCGGCATTAGCACCAGGACCGTGGACAGCGAGAGGACGACGAAGCCGCCCTGGTAGAGGAAGCGCTCGAACTCGCCGACCTGCCAGATCATCAGCGCGATGATCGCCAGGCCGAGGACGCCGAGGACGTCGAGCAGGTTGCGGGCCTGCGGGGTGATCCGCTGGCTGAGACGGCGGCTCGGCCAGACCATCGCCAGGCCGCAGCCGAAGAGCAGGCCGGCGGCGCGGGTGTCGGTCCCGTAATAGATCCGCGAGGGGTCGAGGCTCGGGTGGTAGAGGACCGCCATCTCGATGATCGAGATCCAGGCGAAGATGATCGTCAGCAGGGCGAGGCGCGGGCGGACGCCGGAGGGCAGAGGGCGCTCGTGGACGAGCTTGACGCCAAGCAGCAGCAGGAACGGCCAGAAAATGTAGAACTGCTCCTCGACCGAGAGCGACCAGAGGTGGTTGAGCGGTCCTTCGGGGGCGAAGCGGGCGAAGTAGGAGACGTTGGCGAGGATCTGCTCCCAGTTGTTGACGTAGAAGACCGAGGAGAGGACCGCCTTGCGGAACTGGTCGGGCTGGGCGGGCCCGAAGAGCGTCACCCAGGCGGTGACGATCGCCAGCATCACGAACAGGGCTGGGAGGAGCCGGCGGGCGCGAGCGCCCCAGAAACGGAGGAAGTCGATCTTGCCCTGCCGGTTCAACTGCGAGAGCAGGATGTCGGTGATCAGGTAGCCGGAGAGGGTGAAGAAGATCCCGACCCCGAGCAGGCCGCCAGGCGCCCAGTCGAAGCCGAGGTGGAAGAGGATTACGGCGAGGACGGCGATTGCGCGCAGCCCGTCCAGCCCAGGCATGTAGCGCTGGTTGCGCTTGACGGGTTCCGGCATCTGCGGCTTCGATGCTACGGATTCGGGAAGTCGGCACGGCAGGCCGCGCGGAGACAGCCGACGGCGTTGGTAGCTTGCGCGCCGTGAGTCCCGTCCGCCGCACTTATTCGAAGCGCGTCGCCATCACCTTCGGCACGACGGTATGTGCGGCGTTGGCCGCGTTGGCGCTGCTCGCGACGGCCCCCGCCTCGGCAGCCACCTGCCCCACCTTCCGAGTCCTGCACAACGACCGAATCGGACCGGCGAGCTTCCCCGCGGGCAACTACGAAGTCAAAGTCAAAGCCGGTCTCAGCTGTGAGGAAGGGTCGAAACTGTTCGCCCGCTTCCTCGAGGACTGGGACGGGAATCTGCCGACGCCCTGGAAAGTCGTCGCCGAAGGGAACGGCAAGGCCTCCTTCACCCAGGGCGACCGGCCCGGGTTCAAGGTCGAGCAGGTCGAAGGAGCCTCGGACGGCGGCAACACCCTAATCGGCAAGCTTTGCCCCGGCAGCTTCACCGTCAACGCCGGATCTCGCGTCGGACCACTCTTCTTCCCCAAAGGCCAGTACCTGATCTACATCCCGGCGCGCTCCGGAATCAGCTGCCGCCGTGGCTCAGTCCTCTTCACCCGCTTCCTCGCCGCCCCCGGCGGGACGCTGCCCTTCCCCTGGCGCCTGAAGAACCAGACGGCCACGTTCTACAAGCCGGCACACCCCGAACGCTCCGCGTTCCGGATCGAGCCGATCGCCGGCGCTTAGGCTCGGCAGCCTCTCCTTCTCTCTTATCTATCTATCTCCAGCAGCGCCCGGAGATCAGAGGCGATCGCCTCCGGTTCGTCGCGCAGTTGGTTCCAAGTGAGGCGGGTGACGGAGTAGCCGGCGGCGGTCAGTCTCCGGTCCCGCTGTCGGTCGTCTTGGAAGGCGGAGCGGGTGTGGTGCCCCTCCCAACCGTCTAGCTCGACGATGCGGCTGGTGCCGGGCCAGTGACAGTCGACTTGGTAGCGCTTGGCGCCGAGGAGGATCCAGTAGTTGAAGCGTGGTATCGGTAGGCGGTACCGGCGGATGAACGGGGCGAAGCGTTCCTCCAGCTTCGAGCGCTTGCGGCCCGAGGGCTCTTCCGTGATGCGATTGAGGGCGAGGCGGACCTTGTTGACTCCGCGGCGGCCGGGGTAGCGCTCGATGAGGTCCGGAAGCGAGAGTCGATCCCAGAGGTTCCGATGTTCGGACTCGCGCAGCATCGCTGCGATGGTGTCTACGTCCTCCGTGGCAGCGAGGTCGAAGATCGTCCGCGGCACTGAGGTGACCGGAATCCCTTCGTGCACGGTCACCTCATCAGCGGGCAGCGCTTTGTGATGTCGCTTGATCCCGTCCCAAGACCGGCTCTTGTGCGGAGTCGTCACGTCGATGAGGGACCGTCCGTTAGGTCGCACCATCCAAAGCGCCGCAGCCGACCAGTGACTAAGCACAGCCTCGGGTCCGGTCGCAAGCACAGCCGCCATCCATCGGCTCTGTCGGCTGAGCAACTCGTGCCCCACTGAGTAGACACCCGCATGCACTTGATGAAGCCGCCCAGCCCTTAGCCGGATCGAGATCGCGGTCCTCCCAATCCCCAGCTCACCCAGCTGATCTAGGCTCACCAAACCGTACTGCCGCCGAGCGATCTCGGCAACCAGGCGATCGTCATCGCGAGACCGCGGAATGTCCTCTTGAAGAGGAGTTTTTGCGGTCTCGCGGGGCATGCTGGTGGCCTAAGGGCTCGGGGCGGTCGGTTTCTCCCCCCTTGGCGCTTGGGTAGGTGGCGCTTATGTCGTCGGCCGCGGACTTTTTGCCTCGGAAACGCTCTTTGGGTGCGCTTGCTTCGGCGGCTGAAGGGTGTCGCGGATGTCCGCTTTACGCGGACGCTACGCAGGTGGTCTTCGGCCAAGGTCGGGCTTCGGCTCGGTTGATGCTGGTTGGGGAGCAGCCCGGCGATAAAGAGGACAAGGAAGGCGAGCCGTTCGTGGGGCCCGCCGGGAGGCTGCTTGATCGCGCGCTTGAGGAGGCTGGGATCGATCGCTCGGAGGCTTACGTGACCAACGCGGTCAAGCACTTCAAGTGGCGGCCGCGCGGGAACCGGCGGCTGCATCAGACGCCGCGGGCCGGAGAAATCGAGGCCTGCAAGCCGTGGCTGCAGGCCGAGGTCGAGGCGATCGAGCCGGAGGCGCTCTTGGCGATGGGCGCGACGGCGGCGCGGTCGCTGTTCGGGACGAAGGTGAAAGTGACCAAGGACCGCGGCAAGCCGCTGGAGTCCCCGCTGGCTCCGGTGGCGGCGGTGACGATCCACCCCTCGGCGATCCTGCGGCTGCGCGACCACGACGAGCGTGAGGCAGAGTTCGCCAGCTTTGTCGCCGACCTGGAGGGCGTGTCCGCGGCGCTGAACGGGGCGGCCAGATGAAGCATGGGTCGCCCGCGAAACCGCGAGGAACCGGAATAGTTCCGGGTCTTCGCGGTCTCACGAAGGGGGTTGGCGGGTGAGCACTATCGCCCCCGTTCCCCGCCGCGGCCGCCTGCGTCGGGCGGATTGCGGGGGGCCGGGGATTAGGCGGGTGCGGCGCGGGCGCGGGTTCTCCTTCAGCGATTGCGACGGGACCTCGATCGAGGACGAGGAGACGCTGGAGCGAATCCGGCAGCTGGCGATCCCGCCGGCGTGGAAAGAGGTCTGGATCTGCCCGGATCCCTTCGGTCACATCCAGGCCACCGGATTCGATGAAGCGGGCCGCAAGCAGTACCTCTACCACGAGCGTTGGCAGCAGCGACAAGCGGAACGGAAGTTCGAGCTGGTCAGAGAATTTGCGCTCAACCTGCCGAAGCTGCGCCGGGCGGTGACCGCCGACCTGCGCCGCACCGGTATGCCGCGCGAGCGCGCGCTGGCCTGCGCCGTCCGCCTCCTCGACCTCGGCTTCTTCCGCGTCGGCAGCGAGGTCTACGCGGAGGAAAACGAGAGCTTCGGCCTCGCCACCGTGCGCCGCGAACACGTCACCGTCGGCAAGAGCGAGGTCGTCTTCGACTTCCCGGCCAAGAGCGGCCAGCGGCGCATCCAGTCGATCCGCGACGCCGCCGCCCGCCGGGCGCTGGAGGCGATGTACCGGCGCCGCAGCGGCCCCGAGGACCTGCTCGCCTACCGCGACGGGAAAGAGTGGCGCGACGTCCGCTCCGATGAAATCAACGAGTACATCCACCAGCACATCGGCGACCGCTTCACGGCAAAGAACTTCCGCACCTGGCACGGAACGGTGCTGGCGGCGGTCGAGCTATCGAGCGAGGAAAAGCCGCGCTCCGAGGCGGCGGCAAAACGAGCGATTAAACGCGCCGTCGACCAAGTCTCCGAAGCCCTGGGCAACACCCCAGCCGTCTGCCGAGCCTCCTACATCGACCCCCGCGTCCTCGACCGCTACCGCGACGGCGTAACCATCACGGCACCCACTTCCTCCAACGGAAAGCTCACCGCCAAAGCGCGGCGGCAAATCGAGAAGGAAGTAATCCAACTAACCGCCTGAGGGGCCGGGCATACCCCGCCGGACCCTCCCCCTTTGTCCGCCGGGGTATGCCCGGCCCCTCCCCAGCGTCAGCTTCTTCCGCCCGTTTCGTCTTCCCCGAGTGCGGGGAGCTGAAGAGCACACACAGCTAGGGAAGGCACAGGATGAATCACCAGCAGCAGCGGCCGTTTGCGGTCGTGACGGAGGCATCGAGTGGCATCGGTTTCGAGCTCGCCAAGGTCTTCGCCGAAGAAGGCTTCGACCTCCTGATCACCGCCGAGGACGAGGAGCTCGAGGCAGCCCAGCGGGAGCTGAACCAGATCGCGGCTAGCGTCGAGTGCACGCGCGAGGACCTCTCCAGCGAAGAGGGCGTGCAGCGGCTCTATGAGCGGATCCAGGCGACCGGGCGCCCGGTCGACGCGATCGCCCTCAACGCCGGGATCGGTGCCGGCGGCGACTTCGCCCGCGAAACCGAACTGCGCAAGGAGCTGCGGTTGATCGACCTCAACGTCCGCTCCACCGTCCACCTCTGCAAGCTGGTGGTGAAGGACATGGTCGCCCGCGACGCCGGTCGCATCCTCTTCACCTCCTCGATCGCCTCGACGATGCCGGGTGCCTACCAGGCCGTCTACAACGCCTCCAAGTCCTTCGTGCAGTCGTTTGCGCTGGCGCTGCGCAATGAGCTCAAGGACACCGACATCACCGTCACCTCGCTGATGCCGGGCCCGACCGAGACCGAGTTCTTCGAGCGCGCCGACATGCTCGACACCCCGGTGGGCGAAGAAGAAAAGGACGACCCGGGCGAAGTCGCCCGCCAGGGTTACGACGCCCTGATGGCCGGCAAGGAAAAGGTCGTCGGCGGCAGCCTCAAAAACAAAGTGCAGACCGTCGCCGGCAAGGCCGTCCCCGACTCGATGAAGGCCGAAATGCACCGCAAAATGGCCCAGCCGGCGACGGCGGGCGAGAAGGAGGACCGATGAAGGCAGCTGTCTGGCACGGCCCCCGCGACGTCCGCGTCGACGAGGTCGAGGACCCGAAGATCGAGGAGGCCACCGACGCGATCATCCGCATCACCTCCTCGGCGATCTGCGGCTCCGACCTGCACCTCTACGAGGTCCTCTCGCCCTTCATGGAAGAGGGCGACATCCTCGGTCACGAGCCGATGGGGATCGTCGAAGAGGTGGGCCCGGAGGTGACCCATATCTCCCCCGGCGACCGCGTCGTGATCCCGTTCAACATCAGCTGCGGACATTGCTGGATGTGCGACCAGCAGCTCTTCGCCCAGTGCGAGACGACCCAGAACCGCGAGGAGGAAAAAGGCGCCTCCCTGTTCGGCTACACCAAGCTCTACGGCCAGGTGCCGGGCGGGCAGGCCGAGTACCTGCGGGTGCCGCAGGCCCAGTTCGGGCCGATCAAGGTGCCCGAGGGGCCGCCCGACGACCGCTTCCTCTACCTCTCCGATGTGCTGCCGACCTCTTGGCAGGCGGTCGACTACGCGGCGATCCCGGAGGGCGGCTCGGTCGCCGTCTTCGGACTCGGCCCGATCGGCCAGATGACGGCGCGAATCGCCGCTCACAAAGGCGCCCGCGTGATCGGGGTCGACCTGGTCCCGGAGCGGCTCGAGCTGGCGCAGAAATACGGGGTCGAGACGCTGAACCTGGAGGAGCACGACGACATCTCCGACTCGATCCGCGAGATGACCGAGGGTCGCGGCACCGACGGCGCGATCGACGCGGTCGGGATGGAGGCGCACGGCGCCCCGGTCGGCGAGTTCGCCCAGAAAGCGGCCGGCCTGCTGCCCGACGCGGTGGCCGAAAAGCTGATCGAAAAAGCGGCGATCGACCGGATGTCGGCGCTGTACGAGTGCTTCGACAGCGTGCGGCGTGGCGGCACCGTCTCGATCAGCGGCGTCTACGGCGGCATGGTCGACCCGATCCCGATGATGCAGCTCTTTGACAAGGGCGTGCAGCTGCGGATGGGGCAGGCGCACGTGAAGAAATGGATCGACGAGATCATGCCGCTGGTCACCGACGACGCCGACCCGCTCGGGACCGAGGACCTCGCCTCCCACAAGATCGGGATCGACGACGTCCCCGACGCCTACGAGACCTTCCAGAAGAAGGAAGACGGCGCGATCAAGTTCGTGATCCAGCCGAACGGGGCGTAGCCGTGCGCGTCGTCGTCACCGGAGCCAGCGGCAACGTCGGCACCAGCGTCCTCGAGGCGCTCGGTGCCGAGCCGCAGGTGACTGAGATCGTTGGCATCGCCCGCCGCCTGCCGGAGGTGGAGATGCCGAAGGTCGAGTGGGTCGCCGCCGATGTGGTCGAGGATACGCTGGAGCCGATCTTCGAGGGGGCGGGTGCGGTGATCCACCTCGCCTGGGCGATCCAGCCGAGCCGCGACGAAAGCGTCACCGAGCGGATCAACGTCGAGGGCAGCCGGCGCGTCTTCGAGGCGACCGCGGCGGCGAAGGTACCGGCGCTCGTCCACGCCTCCTCGGTCGGCGCCTATTCCCCCGGGCCGAAGAAGCGACAGGTCGATGAGAGCTGGCCGGTCGACGGGATCAAGACCTCCTTCTACTCGCGCCACAAGGCCGCCTGCGAACGCATCCTCGACGAGCTCGAAGGGCGCGCCGGCGAGCTGCGGATCGTCCGCCTGCGCCCGGGTCTGATCTTCAAAGCCGAGGCCGCCAGCGAGATCCGCCGCCTGTTCGCCGGGCCGCTCCTGCCCGGCTTCCTGGTCCGCAAGCAGCTAGTACCGCTGATTCCGCGGGTGCCGCGCCTGCGCTTCCAGGCGGTTGACTCGCGTGACGTCGGCAACGCCTACCGGCAGGCCGTCGTGCGCGACGCCCACGGCGCCTTCAACATCGCCGCCGAGCCCGAGATCGGGGTCGAGGAGCTCTGCGAGTTCTTCGGCGCTCGCAGCTTCCCGCTGCCGGCAGGCGCGCTGCGCGGGGCAGCGCAGCTGAGCTGGAAGCTGCGCCTGCAGCCCACCTCCCCCGGCTGGGTGGACCTGGCGCTCGGGGTGCCGATGATGGACACGACGCGGGCACGCACCGAGCTCGGCTGGGAGCCGACCGTCTCCTCGCTCGACGCCCTCGAAGACCTGCTCGACGGCATGCGCCACGCCGAGGGCGGCCCGACGCCGCCGCTGGAGCCGACCGCGGGCGGCCCGATTCGGGCCCGCGAGGTGGCAACGGGGGTGGGCCAGACGCAGGGCGTCCACCCCAGCGATTAACGCGCGACCGGCGAAATCCCGCGTCGGGTTTCCCTAATTTTGGGGAAGGTTCTCGGTTACCACGTCGAAAGCAGGGGTAACCAGAGCCCATGGCAGCACCGAAAACGAAATCCTTTCCAAAGCCCGGCGAGGTTTGGTTGAGCTGCCCGCCCTACCTGATGATGGCTCGAATCGTCGAGGTCGACCGCGAGGCCGAGCCGCCGGTGGTCAGCTACGAGCTCCACGACGACGACGGCTCGCTCCTGCAGGCGGTCGAGCATGCGACACTCGACCCCGGTTGGTGGCGCACTTTCCAACGTCTCGAGCCGCGGTTCGGCTAGCCCCCCTCGCCCTCGCGGCGCTGGCGCTCATCGGTTGCGGAGACAGCAGCAGCGGCGAAGCGAGCCTAACGGTGCTCGGGGCTTCTTCTTTGACTGAAGCGCTCGGTAATTACGGAGACTCCTTCGCGGGCGCCGAGGTGCGGAATTCGTTCGCCGGTTCCGATCAGCTGGCGGCGCAGATCAAGCAGGGGGCGAAGGCTGACGTCTTCGCCTCGGCGGATACCGACTACCCCGCCGAACTGCACCGCGAAGGGCTGGTCGAGAAGCCGGTGGTGTTCGCGCGGAATCGGCTTGTGGTGGTCGTCCCGAAGGGGAGCAGCATCGAATCGATCGACGACCTCGGGAGCGCGGGGACGAAGATCGTGATCGGCGACCCGAGTGTCCCGGTCGGCGCCTACACCCGCGAAGTGCTCGGGCGGCTCCCGGCCAAAGAGCGCGAGGCGATCCTCGCCAACGTCCGCTCGGAAGAACCCGAGGTGACGTCGGTGCTGGCAAAGGTGACGAACGGAGCCGCCGACGCCGGCTTCGTCTACGTCACCGACGCGAAGACGGTTGCCGGGGAAGTGGAGACGGTCGCGGTGCCGCCGCGGCTGCAGCCCGACGTCGCCTACGCGGCGGCGGTCGTCAGCGGCAGCTCGCATCCAGAAGCAGCGCGGCGCTATCTACAGGGGCTGCTGCACGGCCGCGGCGCCGCCGACCTGCGCGAAGCAGGGTTTTTGCCACCACCGTGAGGCTGCGCTCGGGTTTCGGGCTGCTCGCCTTCGCGGCCGCAGTGGTGGCGGTTGTCTTCCTCGTCCTGCCGGTGGTGGCGATATTCGCCGACGTCAGCCCGGCGCGGCTGCTCGACGCGCTCGGGGAACCCTCGGCGCGGGACGCCCTCTGGCTTAGCCTGCGGACGACCCTGATCGCGGTCGCGATCGTGCTCGTCGTCGGCACCCCCGCTGCCTACCTGCTGGGCCTGAAGCGCTTCCGCGGTCGCTCGCTGGTGCTGACTGCGATCGAGCTGCCGCTGGTGATGCCACCGGCGGTAGCGGGGATCGCACTGCTGGCGGCGCTGGGTCCGCACGGGATCGTCGGTGGCTGGGTCGAAGACAGCGGCCTCGAACTCGTCTTCGAGACCGTCGGGGTGGTCGTCGCCCTGATCTTCGTCTCGGCGCCCTTTTTCTTGCGCCAGGCGATCGCCAGCTTCGCGGCGCTCGACCCGCGCCTGCTGGAGGCAGCGCGGACGCTGGGCGCCGGCCCCTTCCGCGTCTTCGCAACGGTCGCGGTGCCGACCGCGCGGCAAGGCCTGGCCTCGGGTCTGGCGCTCGCCTGGGGACGGGCGCTCGGCGAGTTCGGGGCGACGCTGCTCTTCGCCGGCTCGCTGCAGGGGGTGACGCAGACGGCGCCGCTGGCGATCTTCTCCGAGTTCAGCCGCCCCGGCGGCTTCGACGCCGCGCTGGCGCTCTCGGCGGTGCTGATCGTCGTCGCGGCGCTGATCCTGATCGGGGTGAAGCTGCTGGGGGCCGACCGCGCGATCGAAGCACCAGCCGTGGAAAGGGCGCGATGAGCGGCGGCGCCCTCCGGGTCTCCGCGCAAATGCCGCTGCGCGAGTTCGACCTCGCGCTCGAGCTCGCTGTGGAGCCAGGCGAACGACTGGCCTTGGCTGGCCCCTCCGGGGCCGGCAAGACGACCCTGCTGCGGATCGCGGCAGGACTGCTGCGGCCAGCCGCCGGGCGTGTCGAAATCGGCGAGGAGGTTTGGCTCGACACGAAGGCGGGGCGCGAGGTCCCGGCCGAGCACCGTCGCTGCGGCGTCGTCTTCCAGGACTTCGCCCTCTTCCCCGGTCTCAACGCCTGGCGCAACGTTGCCTACGGGATGAACGGGTCGCGGCGCGACCGGCGGCAACGGGCCGAGGAGCTACTCGACCGCTTTGGGATCGCTGCGCTCGCCGACGCCAAGCCCGGCTCGCTCTCCGGCGGCGAGCGCCAGCGGGTCGCGTTGGCGCGGGCGCTGGCGATCGAGCCGCGGGCGCTGCTCCTCGACGAGCCGCTCTCCGCCCTCGATCCCGTGACCCGCCGCCAGGCTCAGCGCGAGCTGCACGACTTCCTCGCCGAGCTGCCGATCCCCGTCCTCCTCGTCACCCACTCGCGGGAGGAGGCGGCGCTGCTGGCCAACCGGCTCGCGGTAATCGACCGCGGCCGCATCGTCAGCGAAGAAGCGCTTCCGCCTCACGCAGATCGTCAGGATCGTTGACGTTGAAGAGCAGGCGCCGAGGGTCGCCGAAGCGGGCGAGATCGTCCTCGGTCAGCCAGCGCGGATCGAGCGATTCGACGGTGCGGGTAAGCGGTTCCTCACGTTCCAGCGCCTCCTCCAACTGCGGCAACAGGCTCGGCTCGTAGCGAGCCAGCAGCGGCTGCGGCCGACCGTCGAGGGTCGGTACGACGAGCGGCTCCGACACCTCGGCCAGCAGTTCGACCAGCCCCGAAGTAACGAAGGGCAGATCGCAAGCGACAGCAACGATCGGCCGCCTCAAACCCAGCGCCGCGACGATCCCGCAGAGCGGATGCCGCGCCTCCAGCGGCTCCTCAAGCACCGTGACCGAATCGCGTGGTTCCTTTTGCACGCCATAGATGCGAAAGGAACCACGGGATGGCGTTGGGGCCTCGTCTGGCTTCATGACCACCACGGCCTTGAGGCCTGCCGCCGCGATCGCCGCCAGCGGGTAGTCGATCAGCGGCCTCCCGGCCAGCTCGACCGAGGCCTTGTTGCCGCCGAGGCGGCTGCCGCGCCCTCCGGCCAAGACTGCTCCTAGGGCGGTGTTCGTGCTCATACGCCGCAAGTGTGCCAGCGGCGTGCCCGGGTACCCTCGGCTCATGGCGCTCGAAGACGCTCATGGGCGGCTGCTCTCGGACCTGCGGGTCTCCGTCACCGACCGCTGCAACTACCGCTGCCAGTACTGCATGCCCGCCGAGGGGATGCCGTGGATCGACCGGGCGGAGATCCTCTCCTTCGAGGAGATCGAGCGGCTGGTCCGGCTCTTCGTCACGCTCGCGGTCGAGGACGTGCGGCTGACCGGCGGCGAGCCGCTGGTGCGGCGCGAGTTCCCGGAGCTGGTGGCGCGGCTGGCGGCGATCGAGGGACTGCGCGACCTCTCGCTGACCACCAACGGCTACCTGCTCGCCCGCGATGCCGAGGCCCTGGTCGCCGCCGGGATCCAGCGGGTCAACGTCTCGATCGATTCGCTCGCCCGCGGCCGCTTCTTCGAGATCACCCGCCGCGACGCCCTTGAGCAGACCCTGGAAGGCCTGGAGGCGATCGCCGCCTTCCCACAGGTGCGGCCGATCAAGGTCAACGCGGTGCCGATGCCGGGCTTCGGCGCCGAGGAGGTCTCGCGCTTCTGCGAGCTCGCCCGCAGCCGCAGCTTCCAGGTCCGCTTCATCGAGTTCATGCCGCTCGACGGCGACCGTTCGTGGCGCCTCGACGACGTCCTCAGCGGCGCCGAGGTGCGGGCGCTGGTCGAAGCCGAGCACGCCCTGCGCGAGCTGCCGCGCGAGCCGCACTCGACCGCCCGCGTCTACGCCTTCGCCGACGGCGAGGGTGAGATCGGCTTCGTCAACCCGGTCACCGAACCGTTCTGTGCCGACTGCAACCGCATCCGCCTCACCGCTGACGGCAAGCTCCGTACCTGTCTCTTCTCCCAGCACGAGACCGACCTGCGCGGGCCGCTGCGCGCGGGCGCGAGCGACGCCGAGCTGGAGCAGGTGGTCCGCGACGCGGTCTGGCGCAAGGAGCTGAAGCACCGGATCAGCGAGCCGGGGTTCCGGCCGCCGGCCCGGACGATGAGCGCGATCGGAGGCTGAGATGCGACGGGACGAGTGGCTGGCCGGGTTCTGCGAGCGGCTGGGACTGGAGCCGCCGAGCAAAGAGGAGGTCGTCGCCCTGCTCGACCTCGCCGCCACCGCTGCTCACTCCTCCGAGCGCACTGCCGCCCCGCTCGCCTGCTGGGTCGCCGGCCGCAGCGGCCGCCCGCTCGAGGAGCTAGGGGAGATCGCGAAGGAAGTGGCGCCGCCGCCGGTCGAAGAGCAGGGCTAAGCGAGGCGGCAGATGTAGAGGGCCGTCGCGTGGACCTCTTCGTCGAGCGGATCGTGGAGGTCGCCGTCTTCCTCGCCGAGGGCGTGGGCCAGGCGCAGGCCCGCTGCCTCGATCGCCGCCAGTACTTCGGCTTTGGCGAAGTGGCGCATGCGGTGGCGGTCGACCGGGTTGTCCTTCCCCTCCTCTTCCAGCTGGCCGCCACCGATTACGCCGGGGACGACCTCGTCCGCAGACAGCACGCCCTTCCAGCGGAATTTCTTGCCGCCGCGCTCCACCGACAGCACGTCGACGAAGAACGTCTTCGCGGTCTTCAGTGAGAGCAGGTCGAACATCACCAGCCCCTGCGGCGCCAGGTTTCGCTGCATCCCCGCCAGGGTCGCGGTGAGTTCGTCGGTGGTGAGCAGGTAGCTCATCGGTGAGTTGATCGACCAGATCAGGTCGAACTCCCCGAGGTCCGGCAGCTTCCGCATGTCGGCGACGTGGAGCTCGGCGCGGTTGCCGACCTTGGCGCGGGCGGTCTCGATCATCGCCGGCGAGAGGTCGCAGCCGGTCACCTGCCAGCCGCGCTCGAGCGGGAGGACGAAGCTGAAGCCGGTGCCGCAGCCGACATCCAGCAGCCGGTTGCCCTGCAGGCCCTCCGCTTCGGCCCGCGCCAGCAGGGTCGCCGTCCAGGTCTCGTACTGGTAGCCGTAGCCGAGGGTGAAGTCCTCGTACGAGGGCGCCAGCGCCTCGTACGTCTGCCTGGTCGCGTCGCCCCCCTCTGACACCTGGTTCACGCAAGGGAACCTAGACCACTCGCTCCGCTCCCGCGTAAACGTTGACCGAGCCGCGGCGGGCGAAGCCGGCGAGAGTGAGACCGCGGTCGATAGCGAGCTCGATCGCCAGCGAGCTGGGGGCGCCAACCCCGACTAAGACCGAGCAGCCGGCGACCGCCGCCTTCTGGACCAGCTCGAAGGAGAGGCGGCCGCTGACGCAGAGGGCGCGCTCGTGCAGCGGCAGCCAGTCGGCGCGCAGTGCCGCGCCGACGACCTTGTCCATCGCGTTGTGGCGGCCGACGTCCTCGCGAGCGAGCAACAGCTCGCCGCCAGCGTCGAAAAGACCGGCTGCGTGCAGGCCGCCGGTCTGCTCGAAGCCGGGCTGGGCGAGGCGCTCGGGCAGGTCCGCCAAGATCGAGCGCTCGATCTGCGGCCCCGGCGGCAGCGGCGCGCTCGTCACCGCCACCTCCTCCAGCGCCCCCTTGCCGCAGACCCCGCAGGATGAGGTCGTGTAGAAGCGCCGGGCGCCTGGGTCGCGCGTCAGCGGCCCGGCGACCTCGACGACGTTGGCGGCGAGGTCCTCGCTCAGTCCCGCCGCGCGCGGGCCGTCGATCAGGCCCTCGCCATAGAGGAAGCCAAGCGCCAGCTCCTCGTCGTGGCCGGGCGTCCGCATCGTCACGCTCAGCGACTCGCCGTCGACCCGGACCTCCAGCGGCTCCTCGACGGCGACGAGGTCACGCTCGCCATCCCGCTCGATCTCGCGGTAGAGCCGCGAGCCCTCGACCCGGCCCGCCCCGTCCGCGGGCTGTAAGGGCGCCGACACCAGCGGTTTCGCGCTACCCCTCACGGGTACCGACGAAACGTGCGGAACAAGAAGCTGGTCGCCGGGATCGTCCCCTCGCTCTGGGCTGCTGCCGCCTTGCTCGTCACCACCGCGCTGATCGCCGAGATCGCCGCTACCCCGACCGCCAGCCCCGGGATCAGCTCCAGCACCTGGACCCCGATCACCTCGGTCACCGCGCTCTTCTTCGGCGCCGACTCCCTTCACGGCAACTTCGACCTCCCCTCGATCCTCTTCGGCCTAGGAGTAATTCTCCTCACCTCAATCATCGCCGGCTCCCTAGCCACGGCGTTCATCACCTACTGCCTCGGCTGGACCCCCCACCCATCAGCTGCATCCATCCTCGGCGCGGCCTGCGGCCTGGCAACCGAGATCCTCCTGATCAACCTCCTCTGCAACTGGCTGCAGAGCGACAACGGCATCTACAACTCCCTCCCGAACTGGGGCTGGTGGGTAGGCATGGGCGCCTGGGGCACCACCCTCGGCCTGGCACTTGCGCGGCACGGACGCAAGGAAGCGATCGAGGGCGGTCGGGTGGGGTTCGCCGGACCCTCCCAATCTTTGTCCGCCGATCCCCGCCCGACCGCCCCTCACCATCCTCGGACGGCCGAACCATGAAGCCCGTCGACACCCGCAACCAGTTCTTCGACATCTGGAACGTCTACTGGCCGATCGCCCTGGCGGTCTTCCTGATCATTTTCGGCGCCATCGTCTTCCTCGGCCTCCGCTACCGCGCCCGCTCGCACTCGCCGGAGGTCCCCCGGGGCCGGGACGAAAACGAGGCGCTCGAGGCGGCTTACGCGATCGGCCTCGCCTGCGTCGCCGCCTTCCTCGTCTTCCTCACCTTCAGCCACATGCCGGGCAGCACCGACGCCGAAGCGACTGGCAAGCCGCTGGAAGTGAAAGTGACCGGGGCGCGCTGGAACTGGCGCTTCGAATATCCCGAATACGGCGTGGTCGAACAGGGGGCCCAGGACCACGTGCCGGTGCTGCGCGTCCCCGTCGACACCCAGGTCGATTTCGAAGGCCGCTCGATCGACGTCATCCACTCCTTCTGGATCCCCCACCAGCGCTTCAAGCGCGACGTCTTCCCCAGCTTCCCGAACCGCTGGGAGATGGTCTTCAGCAAGGTGGAAACCGAGCCCGGAGGCGGTGCCTGCGCCGAGTTCTGCGGCCTCGAACACTGGGACATGGTCTTCAACGTCCTGGTGATGCCGCAGGCGGCGTTCGAACGCTGGGCGGAAGGCGAAGCCGCAAAAAGTCGTCGTATAGGCGCATTTCCGCGGTCTCGCGGAGGGACGGCCGCGTGAGCACCACCTCCCCACGTCCCGCCGCGGTTCCGCTGCGGCCGCCGATCGGCTCGCGCCGCCGCGCCACCCTGCTCGAAGTCCTCTCCAGCACCGACCACAAGCGGATCGGCCTGCTGACCATGGTCACCGCCTTCTGCTGGTTCCTGATCGGCGGGGCAATGGCGATGACGATGCGGGCCGAGCTCGCCAAGCCGGGTCTGCAGTTCCTCAGCGACCACACCTACAACGAGCTCTTCACGATGCACGGCTCGACGATGTTCTACCTCTTCGCGGTGCCGGTGGTGCTCGGCGTCGGGCTCTATTTCGTGCCGCTGCAGCTCGGCGCCGCGCGCCTGCTCTGGCCGCGCCTGGCGCTCGGCGGCTACTGGCTGACGCTGGCCGGCGGGCTCGTCATGTACGCGGGTTTCCTGACCAAGAACGGGGCGCCGGAATTCGGCTGGACCGCCTTCTTCCCCCTCTCTGACTCGGCGACCAGCCCCGGGATCGGCCCCGACTTCTGGGTCCTCGGGGTGATCCTCGCGACGCTCGGTTCGAGCCTGCAGGCGGTCTCGCTGCTCGGGACGCTGGTGCGGCTGCGGGCGCCGGGGATGACGATGCTGCGGATGCCGCTCTTCGCCTGGAGCGAGCTGGTGACGGTGTTCATGGTGATCACCGGCTTTCCGGTCCTGCTGGTCGGGATGACCCTCCTCTACCTCGAGCGCCAGGGGGTCGCGATCTACTCCTCGGCGCCGCACGGCTCGATCACCTACCAGCACCTCTTCTGGTTCTACGGCCACCCGGTCGTCTACGTCGTCTTCTTCCCCCTGGTCGGTGTGGTCGGGGAAACGATCGCCACCTTCTCCCGCCGCCGCTTCTTCGGCTTCAAGGTGACTGTGATCTCGCTGCTGCTGTTCTCGGCGATCTCGATGAGCGTCTGGGGGCACCACATGTTCACCACCAACCAGGTGTCGAACAAGTACTTCTCGCTGACCTCGACGATCCTCCTGGTCCCGGCCGGAATCGAGTACTTCGGGTTCCTGGCGACGATGGCCGGGGGGCGGATCCGCTTCGCCTCGCCGATGCTGTTCGCGATCGGGTTCGTCCTGTTATTCCTGATCGGTGGCCTGACCGGGATCATGGTCGCCTCGCCGCCGCTCGACTACCACGTGCACGACAGCTACTTCGTCGTCGCCCACTTCCACTACACGTTGTTCGGCGGCACCGTCTTCGGGCTGCTGACGGCGATCCACTACTGGTTCCCGAAGGTGACGGGACGGCTGCTCGACGAGCATCTGGCGAAGACCTACTTCGTCCTCATCTTCGCCGGGGCGCTGCTTACCTTCCTGCCGATGTTCTTCCTCGGCTCCGAGGGGATGCCGCGGCGGGTCGCCGACTACCTGCCGCTGCACCACTGGACGCTGCTGAACACCCTCTCGACGATCGGCGCCTTCACCATCTTCGCCGGCTTCCTCACCTTCCTCGTCAATGTGATGCGCTCGCTACGCCTGGGCGCGCCGGCCGGGCCGGACCCGTGGGAAGGCCAGACGCTCGAATGGGCGACCCCCTCGCCACCCCCACGCCACAACTTCGCGGCTTTGCCGCCGGTCAAATCCCACACCCCCCTGTTCGACCTGCGCGAGGAAGGCCGATGAAACCCGCCTTTCCCCCGTTCGTGATCTGGGGCGTCTTCCTCAGCGTCCTCACCGGGATCGGGGCGGTCTTCTTCGACAAGGGGGTCGAGGAACCGGCGCTGCTCGGCGGCGCCGCGGTCTTCATCCTGGTCCTGGCCTTCCTGCTGGCGATCACCCGCCGCTCGGTCCAGGTCGAAGGCGGCGGCACCGACCCCGACGGGAGCCCGGCGACCGTCTGGCTGGCCTGCTCGATCGGGCTGACGGTGTTGGGGGCGGCGCTGGGGCCGTGGCTCGCCTTCATCGGCGGCGGCATGACGCTCGTCGGCATCGTCGGCGTGGTGCGGGAGCTGCGCGCTCAGCGCGCGGCGGGTCGGGGGGAATTTGCAGGTACGGCGGGGCCGCACCCACCTCCACTTCGGCAGGTAGAGGTGGGTGCAGCCCCGCGCGCTAGAGGTGAGGACCGATGACGGTGCGGCGCGGGGCGTTCTTGCTCGCGGGGTGCGCGGTGGTCGCCTTTGCGCTCTCGCCACCCGTTGACATTGCGGCGGACGAAAGCCTGCCGCTGCACATGCTCCAACACATGCTGCTGCTAGCCGTGGCGCCGCCGCTGCTGATCCTCGGCGAGCCGATCCGGGTCGCCTTCGACCTGCTGCCGGCCCGCGGCGCCCGCCGCTTGGCCGACCTCCTGCGCTCGCGCCCCCTGCAAGGACTGCTCAACCCACTCGTCGCCTTGCCGATCTTCACGCTCGTGGTGGCGGGGACGCACCTGCCCGCTGTCTTCGACACCGCGATGGAAAGCGACGCCCTCCACGCGCTCGAGCACGGCGCCTACCTCGCGGTGGGCCTGCTCTTCTGGGCCGCCGCCCTCGGCGCCGACCCAGCAGCGAAGCCGCTTTCGCTGATCGGGGTCACCGCCCTGCTGACGGCGGCGATGGTCCCGATGATCGCCGTCGGCGTGGCGATCATCACCGCGACCGGCGTCTTCTACCTCCCCTACGCGGCAGGCACCACCACCGCCAAGGCGATCTCCGAACAAGACGCGGGCGCGACGGCGATGTGGGCCGGCGACCTCCCCTTTGCCGCCGCGCTGGTCCTAGCCGGCTGGGCCGCCGTAAGACGCGAAGAGCGCCTGCAACGCCTGCACGAACTGGCGGCCGAACGCGAGTCCGTCAAAAACCTTGCTCTACAAGGAAAATCGCGGACTCGCGAAGGAGGGGCGGCGTGAGGCGGCTGCGCTTCCTCGTTCCGGTGGCGTTGCTTGCAGCGTCCATCTCGCTCTTCGCGTTCGAAGCGCGTGGGGCGGAACCCGGAACCGCATCGACGGGCGAACCCGAAAGCGAAGGTCGCCGACTCTTCGTGCAGGGGTGCTCCTCCTGTCATGGCTTCGAAGCCGAAGGCGTGAAGGGGCACGGTCCCTCGCTTATCGGGGTTGGCGAAGGGGCCGCTGACTTCTACCTGCGGACTGGGCGGATGCCGCTTGACCGACCCGACGAAGAGCCCCAGCGCGGCCCCTCCGTCTACAGCGGTGCCGAGATCCAGGCCCTGACCAAGTACGTCGGCAGCCTCGGCGGGCCGGCGATCCCGGAAGTCCATCCCGAAGACGGCGACCTCGCCGAAGGGCAGAAACTGTTCACCGAGAATTGCGCCGGCTGCCACCAGATCGTCGGCCGCGGCGGCATGCTTCCCGGCGCGGTGATCCCAGACCTCGGTGCCGCCAACGCCCGCGATGTCGCCGAGGCGATCCGCGTCGGCCCCTACGTGATGCCGAGCTTCGGCCACCTCAGCCAGAGCGAAGTCAACGACCTCGCCCGCTATGTCGAATACACCCACGACCCCGAAGACAAGGGCGGCTGGGGCATCGGCCACATCGGCCCGATCCCCGAGGGTATGGTCGCCTGGCTCCTCGCCGGCGTCGCCCTCCTGTTCACGATCCGCCTGATCGGGGAGAGAACGACCCGATGACCCTCGGCGGCCTCTTCTCCCGCGCGGTCGCCGCCTTGGGCGGCCTCTCGGGCCTGCGCCGCCGCCAAGGCGAACTGCATCAAATTTCCGGGCCAGCAAGCCGGAAATTTGATGCAGTTCGGTCGGAGGAGGAGGCGCGGCGCGAGGATGGACGCGCGCGGCTCGCTGAGCACGTGCCGCCGCCGGAGCTGGATGAAACGTCGGATCCTCGGGCGGAGTTGGTCGTTGCGCTGTTGCTGATCGCTGCCGCCGTCGCTTTCGCTGGGTTCGTCGTCTTCTACGTGGTCAGCGAAGACACGCAGCTGCTGGGGTTCTGCATCGGGCTCGGGCTCGTCTTGGCTGGGGTCGCTTCCGCCCTCGCTGGCAAGCGGGTCGTGATCCAGGAGAAATCGACCGAGGAGTACAAAGACTACGGCGACCGTGAAGAACAGATCCAGGTCGAAGACCACCTGGTCGAGGGCAAGGTCGGGGTGACGCGGCGCAAGCTCCTCTTCTCCTCGCTTGCCGCGGTCGGCGCCGCCCTCGGCGCGGCGGCGGTGATGCCGATCGCCTCGCTCGGACCGCGGGTCGGCGAGAAGGTCTACGAGACGCCTTGGAGCGCCGGCAAGAAGGTCGTCGATGAGACCGGCAAACCGATCACCCTCGACACCCTCTCCGCTGGCGAGTTCATCACCGGCTTCCCGGCCGGCGCCAGCAAAGATGACATCGGCTCGCCACTTGTCATCGTCCGGCTCGAAACCGACGAGCTCGAGCTGCCCGCCGACCGCGCCGAATCCGCCCCCGCCGGCTACGTCGCCTACTCGAAAATCTGCACCCACGCCGGCTGCGCGGTCTCGCTTTTCCGCTACCCTACCTTCGACGAAACGCAGCCGGGCCCGGCGCTCGTCTGCCCCTGCCACTACTCGACCTTCAACCCCGCCGACGGCGGCAAGGTCCTCTTCGGCCCGGCCGGCCGCCCCCTCCCCCAGTTGCCACTGCGGGTCGGCGCCGGCGGCGTCCTCGAAGCGGCGGGCGGCTTCTACGAACCGATCGGCCCCTCCTACGGCGGCATCCGCGAAGCCCCAGGGGAGCAGCCGCTGTGATCCACCGCGCGATCGGCGCCCTCGACGAGCGCCTCGGCGCCGCCAACCCGCTGAAGCGGACGCTGCGCTACGTCTTCCCCGACCACTGGACGTTCATGCTCGGGGAGATCGCGATGTACTGCTTCGCGATCCTCGTCATCACCGGGATCTTCCTCACCTTCTGGTACGTCCCCAGCGACGCGAAACTGCACTACACGGGCTCCTACGTGCCGCTGCAGGGGACTTCGATGAGCGAGAGCTTCGCCTCGGTCATGCACATCTCCTTCGACGTGCCGGCCGGCCTGCTGATCCGCCAGACCCACCACTGGGCGGCCGACGTCTTCATCGTCGCGATCGTCCTCCACCTGGTCCGCATCCTCCTCACCGGCGCCTACCGCAAGCCGCGCGAGCTCAACTACTGGCTCGGGGTGACGATGCTCGGCCTGGCGATCCTCGAGGGCTTCCTCGGCTACTCGCTGGTCGACGACCTGCTCTCCGGGATGGGACTGGCGATCGCCTATGGGGTGGCGATGTCGGTGCCGTTCGTCGGCGGCCAATTCGCCTTCCTCGTCTGGAACGGGGAGTTCCCGGGGACCAGCTCGTTCTTCCCGCGGCTGGAGATCCTCCACGTCTTCCTGATCCCGATGGCGATCGCGACCCTGCTGGCGCTCCACCTCGCCCAGGTCGTCCGCCAGCACCACACCCAGTTCCCCGAGGAAGGCTCCGAGCGGGTCGTCCGTGGGACGCCCACCTGGCCCGGGTACGCGCTGCGCTCGATCGGCCTCTTCCTCGTCGTCGCCGGAGTCCTCTTCCTGCTCGGCGGCCTCGTCCAGATCAACCCGATCTGGGAGTGGGGACCGTACGCGCCCTACCTCTCGACTAACGGCGCCCAGCCTGATTGGTACGTCGGCTGGCTGATCGGGGCGCTGCGGCTGATGCCGCCGCTGGAGATCGTGATCGGCGGCTACACCGTCGTCCCCTCGCCCTTCTGGGGCGGCGCCCTCTTCCCCGGGATCGTCTTCGGCGTCCTCTACTTCTGGCCCGCTTTGGCCCGCCGCCTCCACCTCGACGACCGCCGCAAGCACAACCTCCTCGACCGCCCCCGCGACAACCCGAAACGCACCGCCATCGTCGTCGCCTTCCTCGTCTGGGTCTTCACGGTCTTCGCCGCCGGCGCCACCGACCGCTTCTACTTCCGCTCCTTCATCTCCTACGAAGGCCAAGTCTGGTTCTTCCGCGCCTTCGCCCTCCTCGTCCCGATCCTCGTCTACTTCGTCACCAAGCGAGTCTGCGAAGAGCTCCGTGCCCGCGAGGAGCATCCCCTGCGCGGCTGGAGCGGCAGCCTGATTGAACGAAATCAAGCGCAAGGCTTCAAGAAAATTGTCGATCGTTCTGACCGATCTCACTAATACTCAAAGAGTTGAGCCCGGGATTTCGACCAATAAAGCGGAGCGTTAGGGAAGTGCGGCTAGCGCCCTTTTAGTGCCTAACGATTGGTCCCCTTGAGCTCGACTCTAGTCACCTTGAGGCTTATTGATCAGGACTGAGGAGCCGCTCCTGATTTCGCTCTTTTGCATCACTCAAAAAAAATTAAACACTTTGTCCAGAAAGCGTTTCTGATGCTTCCTTGACAGTGAGCTTTTCGTTGCTACGCTCCCGACCGGGAGAAATGCTGTTTTCCGGGTTAACTACAGCATTAATTGATCAATAAACCGAAAAGCCAGGGTTTCGACATGAGGCAGATGTGAAATCGGCAATCTGCACCACTCTAGAAAGACACACTGTCTACCGAACACCGCGCCGCCAGAGCAGGTGACGACGACTCCTTCCTTGGAAGGAAGTGAATCGTCCCCCACTGCGCTTTCGACATTCTGTCCACACCAGGAGGGGAAGCGGGATTCATCCCTTTGCTGCCGCACAAACTCGCATCTAGAGAAGAACAGGGGACGGGAGGCGCTCTTGGCGCTGGAGGGCAATTGCGGTTGCCCGGCCTGGCACCGGATGACCTCCCCGACCCCGAGCTGATCTTCGACCGTTACCGCGAGACGCTCGAGCCCCCTACCTTCCGGGACGCCGAGCCGCGCATCTTCAGGTCCGCACCAGGCGCCGAGCTGGATCCCTTGGAGCGCGTTCGGCTCGAGCGCGCCTACGTGGACCTCGAAGATGCCGCTGCGGACACGGAGATCCGCAAGGCGATGGCCGCCGCCAGGATCAGGGAACGGGAGCAAAGCCAGGAAGCGGAGAGGCTCGACCGGGCCCAACGCCGGGCATCGGAGCTGGAGACCGAGAAATGGAACAGGGAGGATCGGCGGCGGCGGCGCAACGTGATGCTGTCGCTCCTGGCCATCACCGTCGTCTCGACGATCGTGATGGCCTTCCTGACCGTGAAATCGACCGAGGCCGGTATCCAGTTCGGTCCCGGCACCGGGATCAGCGCCTTCGGCGCATTGGTGGCCGGTCTCCTACTGCGCGCGCTGCGTGCGGATCGTCTGGGACGGGTCTTCGGCTGATTGGAAGCCGGCTTTGAAGACCGACCAGCGCTTGCAGACGGAGCCAGCGAGGAGGAGGGAGCCGCCGGCCATCGAGAGGAGGCTGCGGCGGCGGTTGCTCATCTTCAGGGGGAAGTCGGGGTCGCTGGCTACGAAGGCTGCTGCGCCGGCGGCGGTGCAGGCGCGGGCGGCTTTTTGGAACTTGCCGGCTTTGCCTTTCTCGTAGGCCTCGGCGAGGGGACCGAGGCGTTTGTGCATGATCGCGGTGATGCCCTCCTCGGCGACCGCGGCGAGGACGCCTAGGCGCCGCGCCGGCTCGGCTTCGTCGGCTGGAACGGTGAGCATTGCCGCGCCGGCGGCGCTCGCGGTGGCGCTGGCGGCGAAGACGAAGGGCATCTCAACCCGCGCCTCCGACCAGGCCGGGATCGCGCTGTGGGTAACCAGGGCGGCGGTGTAGGTGGCCAGCGGGGCGCCAAGGGCCGCGGCGAGGACCTCGGGGGCGCCGCCGCGGCGGTCCTCGTCCAGCAGGTTGAGGGCGGCGGCGAGGGTAGTGGCGCCGCCGTTGGCGAGCAGGATCCAGGCGCCGACGTTCATCGGCG
>DASZNP010000072.1:0-12437 GCA_035551255.1 Solirubrobacterales bacterium | reverse complement strand
GCAGGAGCTGGCCAAGGATCTCGAGGTCGCCCGGGGCCAAGTGCGTCCTGCAAATCGCTCACAACCATCCGCGGTCCCGCCCCGGGGGGGCGGAGGTCTACGCCCACGAGCTGCACCGCCACCTGCGCGAGAGCAGCGAGTGGCAGTCGGTCTTCGTCGCCCGCAGCGGTCCGCCGCACTCGGCCGAGCGCATGCCCGAGGACGGCACTCGCATCAGCCGGGTCGAGGGCGAGGTCGACGAGTACCTGCTGCACACCGAAGGCCTCGACTTCGACTGGCTGTTCGGGACGATGCGTGACGGCTCCGAGGGCCTCTACACCGAGGACCTGCGCCGCTTCCTGCTGGAGTTACGGCCCGACGTCGTCCACTTCCAGCACACGCTGTTCATCGGCTACGACGCGATCCGCGAGGTGCGGCGGACGCTGCCAGGGGTGCCGATCATCTACACGCTCCACGAGTTCCTGCCGATCTGCCACAACAAGGGCCAGATGGTGCGGACCTTCGACCGCTCGCTCTGCGGCGAAGCGGGCCCGCGCCGCTGCGCCGAGTGCTTCCCGGGGATCGAGCCCGAACAGTTCCTCCGGCGCGAGCGCTTCATCCGCGCCGCGCTCGGCCTTGTCGACCTCTTCGTCGCCCCCAGCGAGACGCTGCGCGAGCGCTACATCGAGTGGGGGATCCCGCGCGAGCGGATCCTGCTCGAGGACTATGGCCGGACTCTGCCGTCAGTGGCGACCGAGCGTCCCGCTCCTCACGACACGCTCGGCATCTTCGGCCAGGTCAACCCCTACAAGGGCTTCGACGTCCTCCTGCAAGCGATGGCGGCGCTCGGCCCGCAGGCGCCAAAGCTGCGCGTCCACGGCGCCAACCTCGACCTCCAGGAGCACAACTTCCGCGACGAGATCGGTGCCCTGCTGGCGGCGACCCCGAACGTCACCGACGTCGGTCCCTACCCGCCCGAGCGGGCCGGCGAGATGATGGCCGCGGTCGACTGGGTGGTGGTGCCGTCGGTCTGGTGGGAGAACTCGCCGCTGGTGATCCAGGAGGCGTTCGCGGCAGGCCGGCCGGTGATCTGCAGCGACATCGGCGGCATGGCCGAGAAGGTCACCGACGGCGTCTCCGGCCTCCACTTCCGGGTCGGCGACCCCGAGAGCCTGGCAGCAACCATCCGCCGCGCCGTGACCACGCCAGGCCTCTGGGAGCACCTGCGCCAAGGCATCCCCCCGGTCCCCGGGATGCCCGACCACGCCGCGGTCCTGACCGCAGCCTACGCATCCCTCCTGAAACCCGAACTGCATCAAATTTCCCCCCTGGCAGGTAGGAAATCTGATGCACTTCGGGTTCGGGACCCGGAGGCGGTTGCGTGAGCCGCGGGAGCGTCGTCGTCTCGGCTGCGCTTGCGCAGCGGCCGGGGGCCGGGGGGCATACCTGGTTCGCGCTGCAGTACCTGCTCGGGTTTCGCGCGCTCGGTTGGGAGGTGACGCTGGTTGACCGCCTCGATCCGGGGATGCCCGGCGATGGGCTCGCCTATCTGGCCGAGGAGATGGAGCGGTTCGGGCTTGGCGGCGAGTGGTCGGTGCTGCTGCCGGAGGGGCAGAGTGCCGGCTTGCCCCGGGTCGAGGTCGAGCGCCGCCTCGCCTCCTGCGACTTCCTCCTCAACGTGATGGGCTACCTCGACGACGAGGAGCTGCTGGCGCTGGCGCCGCTGCGTGTCTTCCTCGACGTCGACCCGGGCTTCGGCCAGATGTGGCAGGAGCTGGGGCTGGCGCAACCGTTCGCCAGCCACGACCGCTTCGTCTCGGTCGGCCTCGAGGTCGGGAGCGCCGGCTGCGAGGTGCCCGACTGCGGCCTCGAGTGGATCGCAACGCTGCCGCCGGTGGTGCTCTCGCGCTGGCCGGCGGTCTCCGGCGGCGAGGCCTTCACCAGCGTCGCCACTTGGCGCGGCCCCTACGGGCCGGTCGAATACGACGGCCACACCTACGGCCTCCGCGTGCACGAGTTCCGCCGCTTCCTCTCCCTGCCCGAGCGCGCGACAGGGACCTTCGAGCTGGCGCTGGCGATCGACCCCGGCGACGCCGCCGATCTCGAGCGCCTGCGGCAGGCGGGCTGGACCCTGCTCGATCCCGCCGCGATCGCCGCCGACCCGGTCTCTTACCGCAGCTTCATCCAGGCGTCCGCGGCGGAGTTCACGGTGGCGAAAGCGATGTACGTCGACTCCCACAGCGGCTGGTTCAGCGATCGCAGCGCTTGCTACCTCGCCAGCGGCAAGCCGGTGGTGGCGCAAGAAACCGGCTTCGGCCGCCACCTGCCGACCGGGGAGGGGCTGCTTGCCTTCTCGACCCTGGAGGACGCCGTGGCCGCGGTCGAAGACGTGCGCGAGGATCCCCGCCGCCACGCTCGCGCCGCCCGCGAGATCGCCGCCGAGTACTTCGACGTCAGCCGGGTCCTGGGCCGCTTGGTCGAGCAGTTGGAGGCGGTGCGCGCCCATGCCTGATGGGGAGGTCAAGCGCCTCAACTGGGGCTCGGGGACCGAGCCGCCAAGCGGCTGGATCAACTGCGACATCAAGGAGGCGCCGGGGATCGAGATCAGCTGCGACATCCGCGAGGGCCTGCCGCTCGCCGACGACAGCATCGACTACGCCGCCAGCATCCACGCCTTCCCGGAGCTGGCCTACCCCGAGGTCGAGCCGGCGATGGCCGAGCTGCGCCGGGTGCTGAAGCCCGGCGGCGTGCTGCGGCTCGCCCTGCCGGACATGGAGAAGGCGATGCGCGCCTACCAGCAGGGCAACGCCGACTACTTCCTCGTCCCCGACGACGACGCCCGCAGCATCGGCGGCAAGTTGATCGTGCAGCTGACCTGGTACGGCTGGTCGAAGTCGATGTACACCTTCGACTTCACCGAGGAGCTGCTCTACCGGGCCGGCTTCCGGCGGGTCGTCCGCTGCAAGTTCCGGGAGACGGTCAGCGAGCACCCCGAGATCACCGCGCTCGACAACCGCGAGCGCGAGAGCCTCTTCGTCGACGCCTTCAAGTAGGTCGCGATGGCACGGATCCTGGTCAGCGGCGCGCTCGCCAACAAGCCCCGGAGCGGGGGAGAGGCCTGGGTGCGGATGAGCTGGGTGCGCGGCCTGCGGCGGCTCGGCCACGAGGTCTGCTTCGTCGAGCAGATCGGGAGCGCGGAGCCGGTCAACGTCGAGACCTTCCGTACCGCGGTGGCGGCGCTGGCGCCCGACTGCCCGGTCGCGCTGATCTGCGGCGATCGCAGCGAAGTCGGCCTGGCCCTGGAGGAGGCCGTCGAGTGGGCGCGCGGGGCGGACCTCCTGGTCAACATCAGCGGCCACCTCGAGATCGAGGCGATCCTGGAGGGGCCGCGGCGGCGCGCATATATCGACGTCGACCCGGGCTTCACCCAGATCTGGGCCGAGGAAGGCGCCGCCGCGCGGCTCGAGGGCCACGACACCTTCTTCACCGTCGGCGAGAACATCGGCGCGCCGGAGTGCGCGATCCCGACCGCCGGGCGCGAGTGGCTGCCGCTGCCGCCGCCGGCGACGCTCGAGGACTGGCCGGTCGTCCCGGTGCCCCGCGACGCCAGCTTCACCACCGTCGCCACTTGGCGCAGCCCGCTCGGCACGCTCGAATACGACGGCAGGACCTTCGAGGGCAAGCACCACCAGTGGCGGCGCCTGATCCACCTGCCCCGGCGGGTCGACCAGGAGTTCGAGATCGCCCTGCAGATCGACCCCGACGACGAACCTGACGAAATCGCCCTGGAAGCGAACGGCTGGCGCCTCACCGACCCGACCGAGGTCGCCGGCGACCCGCTCGCCTTCCGCGTCTTCGTCCAGGGCTCCGCCGCCGAGCTCTCGGTCGCCCACCCCGTCTACGTCGACACCGCCAGCGGCTGGGTCAGCGACCGCACCGTCCGCTACCTCGCCAGCGGCCGCCCCGCGCTCGTCCAGGACACCGGGATCGGCGGGCGCTACCCGGTGGGCGAGGGCCTGCTGACCTTTCGCACGCCCGACGAGGCGGTCGCCGGCGCCGAGGCGATCGCCGACGACTACGCCACCCACGCTCGCGCCGCCCGCGCTCTCGCCGAGACCCACTTCGACTCCGACCGCCTCCTCGGCCGCTTCCTCGAGGCAGCGCTGTGAGCGGCCTGCGCATCCTCTTCAGCGGCATGGTCGCCGGCGACCCGGAGCAGGGCGGCGCGAGCTGGTCGATCCTCCAGTACCTGCTCGGCTTCCGCGACCTCGGCCACGAAGTGCGCCTGGTCGAGCCGGTCGACCGCCTCGACCCCCCCGTCGTCTCCTACTTCGAGCAACTGGTCCAGGATTTCGGCCTTGAGGGAGAGGCAGCTCTGCTTGTCCGCGGCAGCCGTGAGACCGCCGGCGCCCCATATAAAGAGCTGACCGCCTGGGCAGCCGAGGCCGACGTCCTATTCAACGTCTCCGGGATGCTCCGCGACGACGAGCTGGTCGGGCCGCCACCGCTGCGGGTCTTCCTCGACCTAGATCCCGCCTTCAACCAGCCCTGGCATGCGGAAGGGATCGAGATGGGCTTTGACCTCCACAACCGCTTCGCCACCGTCGGGCTGGCGCTGGGAGAGCCGGAGTGCCCGGTCCCGACCTGCGGTCGCGAGTGGATCAAGACGCTGCCGCCGGTCTTCCTGCCGCGTTGGGAGTTCGCGACGGCTCCCGGCACCGCCTGGACCACCGTCGGCAACTGGCGCGGCTACGGCTCGGTCGAGTGGAAGGGAAGGCGCTACGGCCAGAAGGCACACTCGCTGCGCAAGCTGCTGGCGCTGCCGCGGCTCACCAGCGAGCGGCTGGAGCCGGCGCTGGCGATCCACCCCGAGGAGACCGAGGACCTCGCCGCCCTCCGCGAGCACGGCTGGCAGCTGGCCGACCCGGTCGCGGTAGCCGGCACGCCCGGCCGCTACACCGAGTTCGTCCGCGGCTCAAGAGGAGAGCTCGGGATCGCCAAGGAGGGCTACGTCGAGTCCCGCTGCGGCTGGTTCAGCGATCGCAGCGCCTGCTACCTCGCCAGTGGCCGCCCCGTCGTCGCCCAGGACACCGGCTTTCCTCGCCACTTGCCGACGGGCGAGGGCTTGCTCGCCTTCTCAACCGCCGAGGAGGCCGCCGCGGCAATCGACACCGTCAGCGCCGACTACGACCGCCACGCCCGCGCCGCCCGCACCCTCGCCGAGGACCTGCTCGACTCGCGCACGGTCCTCCCGCGCCTGCTCGACCGCGTCGCTAGTACACCCGCTGATTCCGCTGCAAATCCGATCCAATCGGCCGATACCGTCTCTTGATGGATCTCTCCAACGTGACGGTGCTGCTGGCGCGCCAACGCAGCGGCACCAACGCCCTGCGGGACGTGCTCGACTCGCACCCCGAGCTCTTCTGCCTGCCCGAGGTCTTCCAGGCCCAGCCCTCGCCGAAAGCGCGTTACGAGGTCGAGGCCAACTACTTCAACTTCCTCGATGAGCGCCGCGACCAGATCAAAAAGGTCCTCACCTCCGAGGAAGCCCAGGAAGCACTCTTTCTGGAGTGGCTCGAGTACCTCGGCAGCTTCAGCGAAAAGCCGCGGATGGTCGTCGACATCAAGTACAACTCGGCCCACAACGTCGACGCCCCTTGGCGCGACCTCGCCGCCGAGCCGACCCTCTTCGCCTACATCCGCCGCAACGGCATCCGCGTCCTCAACCTGCGGCGCCGCAACTACCTCCGCTACTACCTCTCCTGGCTGAAAACCGAGCAGACCCGCAAGTACCACCTGCACGCCTCCGGCCCGGACGGGGCGGTCAAAGTCGAGGACGAGGGGATCGCGCTCGACCTCGACGAGATGTTCTTCCGCTTGGAGCTCTGCCGCAACGAAGACCAGCTGATCCACCGCATGCTCGGCGGCTACGACAATTACACGGCGATCGAGTACGAGGAGCTGTTCCCGCGGATCGGCGAGCCGCCGGCCGACGCCGTGCTCGAGCAGGTCGCCGAGTGGATGGGGATCGCGCCCGAGTTCAAGAAGACCCAGCCGCGCTACCGCAAGCAGTCGGTGCTGCCGCTGGAGCAGGCGATCACCAACTACGACGAGGTCGCCGAGGCGCTGCGCGGGACCGAGTTCGAGTACGTGCTCGAGGACGAGCCCACCTACCGCGCCGCCGCGGCCACGCCCGCCTAACTTCTCTGCCGTCGGCGGTTCATTGCAGGCCGGGGAGCTGCAGCGCCGCTGGGCGGAAGAGGTTGGGCGAGGGGAGGACGTCGCCGGCGTGGCTGCGGTCTCCGCCCCAGTTGAGTGAGACCGGGCGCTCGTAGGAGCCCGACTGGATCTCCTTTGCCACGGTGCGGAAAAGCTGGTCGAACTGGCCGCCGATCCGCTCGACGGTGAAGCCCTCGCTGATCGTCTTGCGGGCGTTGCGGGAGAGCTCGGCCTGGACGTCGGGGTCCTTCCACAGGCCCTTAAGCAGCGCCGCCCACTCGTCGTAATCGCGCCCCTCGACGATGTAGCCGTTCTCGCCGGAGGTGATCACCTCGGGGATCCCGCTCGGCATCGCCGCCGTGACCGGGACGCAGCCGCGGGCCATCGCCTCGCCCAGCGCCAGCGGCAACCCCTCGAAGTCGGAGAGCAGGACGAAGAGGTCATGCGAAGTCAGCGTCTTCAAGATCTCGTCGCGCTGCATCCGGCCCGGTAGCTGGATCCGGCCGTCCTCGAGGTGAGCGGCGGCCGCCCGCATGAACCCCTCTTCGGTGCCGTCGTGGGCGTTGAAAGTCCCGACCAGGGTGATCTCGTAGGGCACCTGCGCCCGGTCGAGCGCCTCCGCCAGCTCGACGAAATCGAGGATCCGCTTCTGGTACTGGACCAGCCGCCCGGTGTAGATCAACCGCAGCTTCTCGCCGCGGCGGGGTCGGCGGCGGGCGACGTCGGCTTGGCGGACGCTCGAGTTGTGGATCACGTGGGTGCGCTCGCCGATCACCGGGTTCAGCTCGCGGACTCGTTCGCGCAAGAGCTCAGAGACGCAGATCACCGCGTTGCAGTAGCGGCCGAGGCGGTAGACCTGCTCGTAGTAGTCGTTGTCGTCGGCCTGGACCCAGCTGACGATCCCGACGTTCTCCGAAAGCGCCGGGGCGACGCTGTTGGCGAGGAAGTCGTAGGCCATGAAGAGGATGCAGGGCGACTGCGACTCGAGCTCGCCCATCAGCGCGTGCCAGACGCCCGCCGGTCCCTTCCGGTCGCGCTCGAGGAAGCGGTGGGGGAGGAGCGGCAGCGGGTGGTCGAGGGCGCTTTCGCGGACGACCTCCTCGTCGCGGGTGAAGAGGACCTCGAGGTCCCAGCCGAGCTCGAGCAACTGCAGCCCGGCCGCCTCCAGTGAAGCATTGACGCCGCTGACCGACCAGTCGGAGCTGGGGATGAAGACCTTCGGCCGCTTCTTCTTGCGCTTCTTCTCGCGCCGGTGGCTCTTCACCCCGAGCTCCTTGCCGGCGAGCTTCAGCAGCGCCTCGGCGGCGCGCTTCGGCGTCCGTCCCGGCGGCGGGTCGAGGACGCGGACGCCGTTGGCGCTGAGGGTCTCGGCCACCTCCGGCACGTCGCAGATCGCGAACAGCGGCTTCTGGCCGGTGAGGGCAAAGGCGAGCAGCCGCAGGGCAGCGGGGCGGAAGATTTCGCAGGCGAGCTTGTAGTCCTCGAGCACGAAGGTCGGCCCGGCCCAGTCGGAGTCGGGCACGGGGGCGACGGTGGAGATGAGGAGGCTGCCGAGGTGGTGCTCCTCGGCGAGGTAGGCGGCGATCGTCGCCGGCGCAGGACGGCTGCTCTCACCGGTTCCATCGGTGAACCAGAGGATCGTGTCCTTGGTCCACTTGCCGCGCTGCAGGGAGCTCGAGTCGCCGCGCACCCCTTCGAGCAGTTTCGCGTGGACGTGGGACATCGCCCGGCCTTCGTCGCGGCCGTAGCGCAGGTAGTGCTCGAGCGGAGTCGGTGCCGAGGTGGTCGCCTTGCGCGTTTTCTCGCGGTAGTAGCCGTCGCGGAAGAGGGCGTTGGGGTGGGCGGAGCGCTGGTCGGGGTCGACGTAGTGGACCAGGGCGTTCTTGCCGTTCTTGTGCAGGCGGGGGACCTGGTCGTAGTAGTAGGCGGTGTCGAAGTAGGGGCTCGGGTCCTGGCTCTCGCTGGGCGAGTGTTCGATGAAGTGGAGCAGCGGGTTCGAGCCCGGCGCCGCCGCCTCGGGGTAGCGCGCCAGGTACCAGTCGGTGTCGAAGAGGGGGTGGGGGTTGACGCCCTCGTGCTGGCCCTCGACGTCGTAGTGGGCGATCGCCTCCTCCAGCGAGCCAAACTCGTGGCCGACCTGCTCGGCGTAGTGCTCGAGCGAGAAGAGCATTTCCAGGTCCGAGCGGCCTTGCGTCTGCGACTGTGCGGAGCCCGGCGCCGCCTGTTGCGCGGGGCCGGCCGCCGGCGCGTGGCCGGTCCCGTTCGCAGTGTCCGCGACGAGCGCGTAGACCACCCCTGCCTCCGGGTCGCGGGAGACCTCCCGGTAGTTGCTCTCCAAGTGCTGCCGCAGCTCCTCGTAGTGGTCGAGCCACCACAGCGAAGGCGTCGGGAAGGCGAGGTGGTCGACCCCCTTCGCGCGCAGCTCCTCCAGGTGGGCGATCGCGCCGGCGCTGTCGAAGGGGTGGTAGCCGGCGTAGGTGCCGTCGGTGCGCTGCGGGAAGTGCCAGGCGGCGCGCCCGTCGATCTCCAGCAGCTCGGCGTCGCCTTTGCTGACCACGGCCACTGTCGCGTCCGCGGGGACAGCGCTGCGTACGAACTCGGCGAAGCGGCGGACCAGTGCCCGGTATTCGTCAACTCCGTAACTCATGCCTGCTGCCGGATCTCCTCGCGTCGACGCCTTAATGAGGTGTCGGCACCGGGAAGGAATTCCTTAGTCGGAAGGGCCTCAAACTAGGCAGACCGTCCAGATGCCTAGACGGATGCCCGATTGACGCCCCCTCCCGGCATAAGCTCCGGGTCGTGAGTCTTCGCCGAGACCGCAAAAACCCGTGCCTATGACGGGTTTCCGCGGTCTCGCGGATGCGGAGGTGCGGGAGGGTCTGGAGCGGGCGCTGGACGCCAGCGGCTACGAGCTCGTCGGCGACATCGAGCGCCGCGCCTACGCCTACCGCACGAGCTTCCCATTGGAGGAGCTGCGGGTGGAGCTGGCGGGGGAGGGACCAGTGACGCTGCTCTTCAAGCAGCTCGACTGGGAGGCCCTAGAGGCCGAGGCCCAACTGGCGAAGCCGCGCTTCCTCCACGACCCCGAGCGCGAGCCGGCGGTGTACCGCGAGCTGCTGTCGCAAGCGCCGCCGGGACCGGCGCGGTTCTTCGGCGCGGTGACGGAGCCCAACCGCCACTGGCTCTTCGTAGAGCGAGTCGAGGGCCGCGAGCTCTTCCAGGTAGGTGAGCGCGGGCTGTGGGAAGAGGCCGCCCGCTGGCTAGCCCGCTTCCATGCCTCGATGGCCCCGGACCTCGATCGCCACCAACGAAGCGGGCGGCTGATAAACCACGACACTGCCTTCTATCGCCACTGGATCGAGCGAGCGGCCCAGTTCGCCGCCGAGCGCAACGACAGCTCGGCCGCCAAGGTCGCCTGGCTCGGCAAGCGTCACGGCCAGATAGTCGAAGCGCTAGGCGCCCATCCCCGCACGGTCCTCCACGGCGAGTTCTACGCCTCCAACGTCCTCGTCACCCACCCGAACTGCATCAAATTTCCGGGCCAGGAGCCCCAAAATTTGATGCAGTTCGGGGAGGGGGTGCGGGTGGCGCCGGTGGATTGGGAGCTTGCGGCCGTCGGGCCGGGGCTGACCGACCTTGCTGCGCTCGTCAGTGGCTGGCCGGACGCTGATCGCGACGCGATCGTCAGCGCCTACGCGGGCGAATCCGGCGTTCCGTCCTTCACGCCGCGTGACCTTGACCTCGCTCGCCTCCAGGTCGCGATTCAGTGGCTCGGCTGGGCGCCGCCGTCTTGGGTTCCGCCGGAGGGGCAGCGGCACGACTGGCTTGCCGAGGCGCTCGCGCTGGCGGAGGAACTGGAGCTGTGACTGAGCAGCGCTACCTCGTCGTCAACGCCGACGACCTCGGTCTCTCCCTGGCCGTCAACGACGGCATCTTCGCTGCGCATGACGAGGGCGTTGTCACGAGCGCCAGCCTGATGGTTTGCCAGGGCGCCGCGCCGACGGCGGCCGAGCGCGCCTCCGAGTTTCCCGACCTCGCGATCGGTCTCCACCTCGATCTCGGCGAGTGGAACTACGAAGCGGGCGAATGGACGCTCGCCTACTCGCACTGCGACCTCGACGACCCTGAGGCGGTCGCGGGGGAGTGCCGGGCGCAGCTTGAACGCTTCCGCGCCCTGCTCGGCCGCGACCCGACCCACCTCGACTCCCACCAGCACGTGCACGAATCCGAGCCGGCGAAGGCGACGGCAGAGGGGCTGGCCGCCGAGCTGGGGGTGCCGCTGCGCAACCGGGCGATCCGCTACGAGGGCGGCTTCTATGGCCAGAGCGGCAAGGGCGAGCCCTATCCGGAAGGCATCACGGTCGAGCGGCTGTCCGAGCTGATCCGTGCTCTGCCCCCCGGCTGGACCGAGATTGGCTGCCATCCCGCCGCCGGCCCGGTCCCGACCTCCTCTTACGACGCCGAGCGCCAAAAAGAGCTAGAGACGCTTCGCGATCCGCAGGTGAAAAACCTGCTCAATGTGATGCAGATCAATCTGTGTTCTTTTGCACAGGCAAATTCGCCCTGAACCCATACCTTGGGGCCATGATCCGACCCGCCCCACCTGCCCCGTTCAAGACCGCGCTGCTGACCTTCGCGATCGCGATCCTGGTTGTTGTCGCCTTGGCGGCGGCTCCTCACCCCTACTAGTCGCCGAGCACGATCGCGCAGTAACCCGCCGCGATCTCGGCGGCGGAGAGGCGACCTTGTGGCCGCACCCATTGCGGGGTGTAGTTGACCATCCCGAGTAAGGCGAGGAGGGAGAGGTGGCGGTCGGCGAAGGTCATTGAGCCGCCGGCCTCGCCGCGGGCCAGTATCTCGTCGAGGATCTTCTCGAAGGCTTTGCGCTGGGCGCGGACGTGGCGCCAGCGCGGCTGGCGCTCGATCGCCTGGCGCTCCTGGGTGAAAACGAGCATGTGGTGGCGGTGGGCGACGACGTGGGCGACCCAGGCCTCGACCAGCTCGCGCAGCTGAGATACAGGGGGCGCCTCGGCGGCGACGATCTCGCGGGCACGCTCCAGCAGCGGTTCCAGTAGCTCGTCGCAGATCGCGATCAGCAGATCGTCCTTGCCCTCGATGTAGTGGTAGAGGCCGCCGGCGGCAAGGCCAGTCGCCGCGGTCAGCTCGCTCATCGAGGTGCCGTCGTAGCCCCGTTCGGCAAAGAGCTTCGCCGCCGTCGCGACCACCTCGCTGCGGCGCGCCTCGTAGCGGGCGCGCAAGGCGGGGCGAGTCGGAGGGGAGGGCAGCGGCATCCTAGGAAGGGTAGCCCAGACACCGAATCTTCCTTCGAACTTCGAACGTGTATTCGGTATCTTGTGCCGATGGACTTCGAGCTTGGCGACGAGCATCGCCTGATCCAGCGGACCGTCCGCGACTTCGCGACCCAGGAGGTGGCGCCGGTGGCTGAGGAGCTCGACCGGGACCACCGTTTCCCCTACGAGATCGTGCGCAAGCTCGCCGACCTCAACCTGATGGGGATCCCCTTCCCGCAGAAGTACGGCGGCGGGGGAGGGGACTCGCTCGCCTACGCGCTCGCGGTCGAGGAGCTGACCCGGGTCGACTCTTCGGTGGCGATCACCCTTTGCGCTCACACCTCGCTCGGCACCCAACCGATCTACCTCTTTGGCTCCGAGGAGCAGAAACAGGAGTGGCTGCCGCGCCTCACCTCGGGCGAGATCCTCGGCGCCTTTGGCCTGACCGAGCCCGAGGCCGGCTCTGACGCCGGCAACGTCCGCACCAAGGCCCGCCTCGATGGCGGCGAATGGGTGATCGACGGCGCCAAGCAGTTCATCACCAACGCCGGCACCGATATCTCCGGTGTCGTCTGCATCACCGCCCGTACCGGCGATGACGAGATCTCCAACCTGATCGTCGCCAACGGGACCCCCGGCTACGAGCAGGGCGAGCCGTACCGCAAGATGGGCTGGAACGCGTCGGACACGCGGCCGCTCACCTTCACCGACTGCCGGGTCCCCGAGGAGAACCTGCTCGGCCCACGCGGGATGGGCTTCCGCCAGTTCCTGCAGGTGCTCGACATCGGCCGCATCGGCGTCGCCGCAATGGGCGTCGGCCTCGCCCAGGGCGCGCTCGACGAGGCGCTCGCCTACGCCAAGGAGCGAAACGCGTTCGGCCAGCCGATCTCCCGTTTCCAGACGATCCAGGCCAAGCTCGCCGACATGGCGACCGAGATCGAGGCGACC
>DASZNP010000071.1:0-138502 GCA_035551255.1 Solirubrobacterales bacterium | reverse complement strand
GGGGCGACGACCGAGGAGCAGGCGTCGGCGGCAAGCGCCGCTTCCAGCGCTGCCGCCGCCTCGCCCGGGTCGCTGAGTGAAAACACGAGCACCGCCGCTTCCTCGCCGATCCCGAAGGGCTCGAGCCGGCGCCGCAGCTCGGTCGGGTCCATGCGGCCTCCGAGCGCCGCCGCGAGGACGTCGCCGGCCAGCCGCCGCTCGGTCTCGCGGGCGACCCGGCGGCGCATCAGCTCCAGCGCCACCACCGCCACCGCCTGCTGCAGGATCAGCCGCTCGAAGTCGCCAAGCCCGCCGGAGTCGCGGACGATCACGACCCAGGCCTGGGGCGGCCCGCCGCCGGGGGAGATCACCGGGTGCGCGAGGGCCCGCCCGGCCACGGTCGGGTGCGAAGGGATGAAGGGGTGACCGTCGCCGGCGTGGCTGAGCGCTTCTTTGCGAATCCCGGCCACCGCCTCGGCGGAGAGCTGGCGGCGGAAGCCGCGGCCGGCCAGGCGCTCACCGCGGCCGTCGAGGATCGCCACCGTGCCGCCGACCGCCGAGGCGACCGTCGCGGCGATTTCCTCCAGCCCGCGCTCCTCGAGGACCAGGCGCTCCAGCCGCCGCTGCACCGCGACCCCGCGCTGCAGCACCTCGTACTGCTCGTTGACGAGTTTCGCGAATGCCTTCTCGGTGATCGCGATGAACGGGACCGAGTAAGGGACCTCGAAGAGCGGGAAGCCGCGCTTCTCGGCCTCGTCGACCAGCGCCTTCGGCAGCGATTTATGGGTGAAGCCGGTACCGAAGCCGAGCCCGGCAAGGTTGCGGTCGGCGAGGATGCCGACGAAGGCGCGCTGCTTGGCGGCGGTGTCGAGCGGGATACCGGTGGTCAGCATCAACTCGCCGCCGGAGAGCCACGGCGTCGGGTCCTGCAGCTCGGAGATGTGGACCCAGCGGACCGGCGCCGCGGCGGCGTCGGAGCCGGCCGCCAGCTCGAGGTCGAGCTCGTCGAGCAGGCTCTGGACGGTGAGCATCGTGACCCCTAGATCGAGGTTCTCCGGCCAGGCGCCGGCGACGTGGAGCGTGACCCGCCCACAACCTGGTCCCAGGCCTCGGCGAGGACCGAGTGCAGCACGTCGTGGATCTCTTCGAACTGCTCGGTGTCGGCGATCAGCGGCGGCGAGAGCTGCACCACCGGGTCGCCGCGGTCGTCGGCGCGGCAGATCAGCCCGCGCTTGTAGAGCTCGCCGGAGAGGAAGCCGCGCAGCAGCTTCTCGGACTCCTCGTCGTTGAAGCTCTCTTTCGTCTCCTTGTCTTTGACCAGCTCGACCGCGTGGAAATAGCCGGCCCCGCGCACGTCGCCGACAATCGGCAGGTCGTGCAGGGACTCGAGCATCTGCCGGAACTCGCCCTCCTTGCGCAGCACGTGGCCGGGCAGGTCCTCCCGCTCGAAGACGTCGAGGTTGGCCATCGCGATCGCGGCGGCGATCGGGTGGCCGGCGAAGGTGAAGCCGTGGGCGAAGGAGGCGTTGCCCTCCATGAACGGAGCGGCGACCTTGTCGGAGGCGATCACCCCGCCCATCGGCGCGTAGGCCGAGGTCAATGCCTTGGCGATCGTGATCACGTCCGGGACGTAGTCGAAGCGTTCGCAGCCGAAGTAGTGGCCGAGGCGGCCGAAGGCGCAGATCACCTCGTCGGAGATCATCAGCACGTCGTAGGTGTCGCAGATCTCCCGCACCCGCTGGAAGTAGCCATCGGGCGGGACGAAGCAGCCGCCGGCGTTCTGGACCGGCTCGAGGATTACGGCGGCGACCGTCTCCGGCCCCTCGAAGACGATCCGCTCCTCAATCGCGTCGGCCGCCCAGAGCGGATCGCGCTCCTCGGGCCAGCGGTAGATGTTGGTGTTCGGGACGTGACAGCCGCCCGGGGTGAGGGGCTCGAACTGGCTGCGCAGATCGGTGATGCCGGTGGCCGACAGCGCCCCGAGCGAGGTGCCGTGGTAGGCGACCTCACGCGCGATCACCTTGTGCTTCTGGCCTTTGCCGTGGATGCGGTGGTAGTTGCGGGCCAGCTTCAGCGCTGACTCCACCGCCTCCGAGCCGCCGGAGGTGAAGAAGACGCGGTTGAGGTCGCCCGGGGTCATCGACGCGATCCGCGCCGCCAGTTCGATCGCCTTCGGGTGGGCGTAGCTCCAAAGGGTGTAGAAGTCGAGCTCTTCGATCTGCCGCGCCGCCGCTTCGCCGTACTCGGTGCGGCCGTGGCCGGCGTTGCAGCAGAAGAGGCCGGAGAGGCCGTCGAGGTAGCGGTTGCCGTGCTCGTCGTAGACGTAGCAGCCCTCGGCCCTGGTGATGATCGGGATCTCGTGGTCGGGGCCGTAGGCACCCATCCGCGAGAAGTGCATCCAGAGGTGCTGCCGGGCGAGTTGCTGAAGATCGGTTCCTGCTGGCGCTTTCGACGCGGTGGCCATTTCGCCCTCCTCCTCGGTTACGACGTTATGGACAAAGCTAGAGGCCGCTTCCAACAATCGCAAGTGGTCTTTGGGTCAAGGACTGACGATCGCCTTGTCCATTAAGTACAAGTTACTCCTGTGCTTTTAGGACATTCGCCCCTTGCGCCGCCCTCCACCGGGGCTTACCGTCGCTGATAGATACCCGTAGGGATGGGTAGAAGCTCCGCACTACAGGAGGGCCGTTAGACCAACGATGGATGCCCACGGAGAGACCCCAAGCGTCGAGCTGCGAGGCGTAACCAAGCGCTTCGATCAGCTGGCTGCGGTCGACAACCTCGACCTACAGTTGGCCGAGGGAGAGTTCTTCACCCTGCTCGGCCCGAGCGGCTGCGGCAAGACGACGACGCTGCGGATGATCGCCGGCTTCGAGCGGCCGACCAGCGGCGAAGTTCGGATCGAGGGCGAGGACGTGGCGCAGCTGCCGCCGCATAAGCGCCCGACCAACACCGTCTTCCAGAGCTACGCGCTCTTCCCTCACCTCAGCGTCGAGGAGAACGTCGGCTTCGGGCTGAAGCGCAAGAAGGTGGACAAGGCGGAGATTAAGCAGCGGGTCACCGCCGAGCTCGAGCGCGTCGGCCTTGCTCGCGAGGGCAACCGGCGGCCGTCGCAACTCTCCGGAGGGATGCAGCAGCGCGTCGCCCTGGCCCGCGCACTGGTCAACCTGCCGAAGGTCCTCCTGCTCGACGAGCCGCTCGGGGCGCTGGACCTGAAACTGCGCAAGGAACTGCAGGTCGAGCTGAAGCGGATCCAGCGCGACGTTGGCATCACCTTCGTCTACGTCACCCATGACCAGGAGGAGGCGCTGACGATGAGCGACCGGATCGCGGTGATGAACCGCGGCCGGGTCGAGCAGGTGGCGGTGCCGGAGGAGGTTTACGACCGGCCCGCGACCACCTTCGTCGCCGGCTTCATCGGCGTCTCCAACCTGATGCCGGCGACCGTCACCGGCGGCCACGAGGTGAAGCTCGACCAGGGGCAGACGATCTCCACCGACACCGGCGGCTTCTCCACCGGCGAGCGCTGCCACGCGGTGGTGCGGCCGGAGAAGCTCCGGGTCGAGCTCGGCGAAAACGGCAGTGGCGCGGATCAGGCGCGGGTCGAGGGAGTCGTTGCCAGCTCGCTCTACCTCGGCACCGCAACCCAGATCGCCGTCGACCTCGGCGAGGGCACGCGGATGACCGTCCTCGTCCCCAACGCCGATGAGTCCGAGCGTCAGCGCCTGCCCGGCGGCGGGGCCCGCGTCGCGCTCAGCTGGGAGCCCGAGCACATGCACCTTGTCCGCGAGTCGCCCGACGGAGGGACGGCGACGAGCAACGGTGGCCCTGGCGCCGCCGACCAGTCACAACTGGAAACCACCCACGGAGGTTGATCGCAGATGGTCAGTGAGAAGGACCCACGGAGGATCACCGCCCTGCTGGCGGTCTTGGTCGCGGCAGGGGCACTGGCCCTCGGGCTCGCTGCCTGTGGCGGCGGCGGCGGCAGCGGCATCAACGGCGGCGACACCGAAGCCGAAGAAGTGAAACTCGAAAAGAAGGCCACCGGAAGCGTGACGATCTCCAACTGGCCGCTCTACATCGACAAGCAGACCGTCCCCGACTTCGAAAAGGCGGCCGGCCTCTCGGTCAAGTACATCGAAGACGTCAACTCAAACGAAGAGTTCTTCGCGAAGATGGACCCGCTGCTGAAACAGGGGGAATCGGGTGGCCGCAGCCTCTTCGTCGTCACCGACTGGATGGCGAACAAAATGCACGAACTCGGCTACCTGCAGAACTTCGACAAGTCGGCGCTGCCGAACTTCGAAAAGAACCTCGTCTCGAACCTGAAAGAACCGAGCTACGACCCGAAGCGGGAATTCAGCGCTCCCTGGCAGAGCGGGATGACCGGGATCATCGTGCGTAAAGACCTGGCCCCGGAAGTGAAATCGATCTGCGACCTCTTCGACCCCAAGTACAAGGGCAAGGTCGAGATGCTGAACGAACTCCGGGACACGGTGCCGCTGGTGATGAAGTGCCTGGGCATCGACCCGAGCGAAGCCAGCGAAGCCGACTGGATGAAGGCGATCGACAAAATCAAGGGCGCCGCCGAATCGGGGCAGATCCGTCGCTTTACCGGCAACGACTACGGCGCCGACCTGACCAGCGGCAACGCGGTCGCGGTGATCGGCTGGTCGGGCGACGCGGTCCAGCTGCAGGCCGACAACCCGAACATCGAATGGCGGATGCCGACCGAGGGCTGCATCCTTTGGTCAGACAACATGGTGATCCCGGTCGGCGCGCCGAACCCGACCGCGGCCGAGGAATGGATCAACTACGTCTACGAACCGAAGAACGAGGCGCAGATCGAGGCCTACGTGAACTACGTCAGCCCGGTCGAACACGTGAAAGAAATTCTTCTGAGGGAAGAACCTGAAATCGCGAAGAACCAGCTGATCTTCCCGAGCAAGTCCTTCACGAAGAACTGTACGATCCAGCCGTCGCCGAGCGGCGAAGAAGAACAGAACCTGAACCGCGCCTTCAACGCGGTGCTGAACGGCTAAGTCGATGAGGCGCCGGGTCGCTCCCTACTTCCTACTCGGGCCGGGAGCGGCCTGGCTGCTTCTGTTCTTCGTAGTTCCCCTCTACTACCTGGCCGAACTGTCGCTCAACGCCGGCGTCTTCGGCTCCTACCACTTCGACTGGCACTGGGCGAACTACAGCGACGCGCTGTCGCTGTACGACACCCAGTTCGAGCGTTCGTTCGTCTACGCCGGGCTGGCGACGCTGTTCGCGCTGCTGCTCGCCTACCCGCTGGCCTACACGATCGCCTTCAAGGCCGGGCGCTGGCGCAACGTGCTGCTGTTCGCGGTCGTCGCGCCGTTCTTCACCACCTACCTGATCCGGACCCTGGCCTGGGAGACGATCCTCTCCGACCAGAGCCCGGTGGTGAAGGTGCTCGACGCCGTCGGGCTGGCGCCGGAAGGGCACGTGCTGGCCACCAGCGGCGCCGTGATCGCCGGCCTCACTTACAACTTCCTCCCCTTCATGGTGCTACCGATCTACGCCAGCCTCGAGCGGATCGACGAGCGGCTGATCGAGGCCGGCAAGGACCTCTACGCCTCGGCCTCGCAGACCTTCTTCCGGGTGACCCTGCCGCTCTCGGCGCCGGGGGTGGTGGCGGGCACGCTGCTGACCTTCATCCCCGCCTCGGGCGACTACGTCAACGCCCAGTTCCTCGGCAGCGCCAGCAACCAGATGATCGGCAACGTGATCCAGTCGCTCTACCTCAAACAGAGCGACTATCCGGCGGCCGCGGCACTCTCGTTTGTGCTGATGGCGGCGATCCTGATCCTCGTCCTGATCTACATCCGCTTCGCCGGCTCAGAGGCGCTGATGGGTGAGGAGGCGGTCTGATGGACGGCCGTGGAGGCTTTGCCTGGCGCTGGCTGCGCGAGCACGCGGTCCAGATCGTCGGCGTTCTCGTCGTCCTCTACATGCTGATCCCGATCGTCGTCATCTTCGGCTTCTCGTTCAACAACCCGGCAGGGCGCTACAACTTCACCTGGGTCGGCTTCACCCTCGACCACTGGAGCAACGCCTTCGGGATCCCGGAGCTGAACGAAGCGCTGCTGACGAGCCTGAAACTGGCGGTGCTGGCGACGCTGATCGCGACCGCGATCGGCACCTTGATGGCGATGGCGCTGGTCCGCTACGAGTTCTTCGGTCGCCGCGCCGCCAACTTCCTGATCGTGATCCCGATGGCGACGCCCGAGGTGGTGATGGGCTCGGCGCTGCTGTCGTTCTTCCTCATCCTCGGCACCTTCAGTCTCGGCTTCCAGACGCTGCTGATCGCCCACGTCATGTTCTGCATCAGCTTCGTAGTCGTCGTCGTCCGGTCGCGCCTGATCGGCTTCGACCGCAACCTAGAGGAGGCAGCAAAGGACCTGGGAGCGAGCCCCTTCGAAACCTTCCGCCTGGTCACCCTCCCGCTGATCATGCCGGGCATCTTCGGAGCGGCCATGCTCGCCTTCGCCCTCTCCATCGACGACTTCGTCATCTCCAACTTCAACTCCGGGACGACTGTCACCTTCCCCCTCTACATCTTCGGCGCCGCCCAACGTGGCATCCCCGTAGAGGTGAACGTCATAGCGATGATCCTCTTCTTCTTCACCTGCGCCACCATGGGCTTCGCCACCTGGCAGCAACGCCGAGCGGAAAAGATGACCAGCATCCGCCCGGAACAGGAGACCGGAATCGGCGCCGGCTCCGGCGTCCCGGCGGGCGCGCCGGCCGCTACCTAGCCGTAACCCGCCTCTCGAAGCTCGGCCAACGTCACCATCAGGGTTCGGGGGGACGAGCTGAGGGCGCGGAATCCAAAACGCTCGTAGAACCCGGCCGCCGTGTCGTCGATGGCATGGACGACAACCGCTCGTACGCCCACCTCTTCGGCGGCTCGACATATGCGGTTCAGCGCATCATCAAGCAGGCGTGCGCCCAGTCCTTGACCTTGGTGGCGCTGGTCGATGGCGAAGCGAGCGAGGATTACCACCGGAATCGGAAAGTGTTCCGAGAGGCCTCGGCGGACCGTTTTCGTGGCGCCTTCATGTTCCACCTGGCCTGCCACAAGCGTGTAGTAGCCACATACCTCACCCTGATCGCTCGTTACCACGAAGGTGCGAGCCGAATCTCGATCCTCGCCTTGTCCTGCGTAGCGACGCAACCAGCGATCTAGTAACTCCTGGCCGCAGGAGAAATCCTCCCCTCGGTGACGGCTCAGGTCATAGCGCTCGGTGAGCGCCGCCTCTCTACTCACGCGCGGCGTCGGAGTTCCTCGAGCCGTCCGACCGTTCCCACGTCGGGCCGATCCAGGGCATCGAGAAAACGAGTCGCCTCTTGCTTGCTGAGAGCAATCGCGCGTTGGTCTGCGAGTACCTCATGCGCTCGCGTCTGGGCCGCCCGGCGGAAGAAGTCGCTCAGGCTCTCGCCCAGCACCGAGGCAGCGGCAGCATCGAGCTCGCGCTCCTCGTCGCTGAGTCGGACTTCGATCCGTCGGGTCTTAGGGTTGGTCGTCGGCTCCACTTCCCGGACATTGTACGGGATTAACTATCGCCCGATGTGGAATCCGATTAGCTCGGGGACTCGGGCGATTGCTGAGGAGACCGGGTCGGGCTGACGACCGGACATCTCTGCTTCCTCTTTTTTCTCTATCGCGAAGCGAATTGATTCGCCGCCTAGCCAATGGAAGGGCTCAGGGGGGACTCGGGGGGTCTCGGCGTCAACGAAGGCCAGACTCGTGTGCTCGTCTTGATGGCCCAGGGATAGGGAGGCGAGGGTGCGGCCGACCATGTTGCTTGGGCCGACGCCGTTGCCGGTGTAACCCGCGGCTACGAAGGCTCGGCCTCCGCCCAGCGTGCTGACTGCTGGGAGGTGGGTTGGGGAAGCGTCGATCGGGCCGCCCCAGGCGTGGGTTAGGCGGCGGCCTCTGAGCTGGGGAAAGTAGTCATGGAGGTGGTCGGCCGCGCCGGCGATGACGGCTGCGTCTACCTCGGCGCGCCCCTTGGTCCTGGCGCCCATCGCGATTCGGCCGCCGCCCCAGCCGAAGGCGATGCGGCCGTCCTTGGTGGTGCGGAAGTAATGGAGGAGAGAGCGCGAATCGGTGATGCACTCGCCGCCGATCCAGCCCAGCTCCTCCAGCACGTCGGGCACCGGCTCGGTGAGGACGATGTGGGAGGAGGCAACCGTGAGGCGGCCGCGCAGCGGACCGTGACGGCCCTTGGCGGCGCTGCCGATCGCCAGGACGCCGCGGGCGGCGCGGACCGTGCCGGCGTCGGTGTGGGCCTCGACCCCGTCGCCCGCTTCCTTGAAGGAGCGCACCGCAGTGGACTCGTAGACCTCCACCCCCGCCGCCAGCAACTTCTCGCGCAGGCCGAGTGCCAGCCGGGCCGGCTGCACCGTCGCCGAGATCGGCGACTCGGCGCCGCCGCGGAAGGCGGGTGAGTTGCAGCGCTCGGAGACCTCGTCGCGGCTCAGCGGCCGCAGCATCTCCGGCACGCCCATCTCGCGGCACGCCTCGACCGCGTCGAGCCAGCTGCAGTCGTGCGCGGGCGCGGTCGAGACCTGGACGTAGCCGGCGCGGCGGAACCAGGCGTCTACTTCCTGCTCCTTGCAGAAGCGCTCGATCCGCTCGACCGCCGCCTGGGCGGCGCGCGCGGTCGCCAGCGCCCCGTCGGCTCCCCAGCGATCGCGCATCGAGGCGAGCTGGAACCACATCGCGTTGCAGAAGCCGCCGTTGCGGCCGCTCGGCCCGCGCCCGCAAACTTCCTCGGCCTCGAGCAGGACGATCCGCGCCTCCGGCTCCAGCTGGCGCGCGTACCAGGCGGTCCACATCCCGGTGTAGCCGCCGCCGACGACGAGGACATCCGCCTCGTGCCCACCCGCGAGCGGAGGTCGCGGCGCGACGGTGCCCGCCTCCTCGATCCAGTAGCCAAGGCGCGTGTGGCGCATCCCTCGATTGTCCCGAACCCACACCCTCGGGACTGGACAAAGATCGTCCGCCGGATTGTCCAAGGCTCCCTACAAGGCCGAATCAGCCGACCCGTAGACTCGGCTCGATGTCCGATCCCGGTCAGGAGTCGACCCCGTACGTCGACGCCCTGCTGGCCTACGCCGAGCTCGAGACCGGGCGCTTCCAGGTCCCCGGCCACAAGGGCGGCCTCGGCGCCGACCCGGCGATGCTCGAGCTGGTCGGCGAGGTGGGGCTGCGCAACGACATCCCCTCGGTCACCGAAGGCGTCGACATTGGCCCCGAACCGACGCCGTTCCAGCAGGCGCAGGACCTCGCCGCCGAAGCCTGGGGCGCCGCCCGCTCCTGGTTCGTCACCAACGGCGCCTCGCAGGGCAACCACGCCGCCTGCATGGCGCTGGCCCACCTCGGCAACCGGGTGGTGATCCAGCGCAACGTCCACTCCTCGGTGATCGACGGGATGGTCTTGAGCGGGATGCGGCCGACCTTCGTCGCACCCGAGCTCGACCCCGAGCTGGGGATCGCCCACGGGCTGACCCCGGACTCGTTGGCAGCGGCGCTGGACGAAACCCCCGGCGCGGTCGCGGCGATGGTCGTCTCGCCCACTTACTTCGGCGCCTGCGCAGACGTCGCCGCCCTGGCCGAGGTGGCGCACTCGCGCGGCGTCCCGCTGGTGGTCGACGAGGCCTGGGGCGCCCACCTCCACTTCAGCCCCGAGCTGCCGACCGACGCGCTCGCCTCGGGCGCCGACCTCGTCACCTCCTCGACCCACAAGATCGTCGGCTCCCTGACCCAGGCGGCGATGCTGCACCTCGGCCGCGGCGGGCGCATCGACGCCGCGATTGTCGATCGCTGCGTCAGCCTGGTCGAGACGACCAGCCCCAGCGGCCTGCTCTCGGGCTCGCTCGACACGCAGCGGCGGCAGATGTACGTGCACGGCGAGGAACTGCTCGGCAACGCCCTCAAAGCAATCGCGAGGACGCGTGAGCGGATCCGCGAGATCCCTGGCCTCGACGTGCTCGACGAGCGGCTGGTCGGCCATCCCGGCGTCGCTGGCTGGGACCCCCTGCGGCTCGGGATCGACGTGCGCGGGACCGGCTCGAGCGCCCAGCGCCTTTGGAAAGCCGCTTTCCACACCGCCAACCTCGATCTCGAGCTCTACTCGGGCAACGTCGTCGTCGCGATCTTCGGCGTCGGCGAGGACCCCGAGGCGGCGGGCGACCGGTTGGTCGAGGGACTGCGGACGGCGGTTGCCGAGCTGGAGGAAACGCCGGGGGCACCGGACGAGAAGCTGGCGCCGGCGCCCCCCTGGGGCGAGCTGGTGCTGACCCCGCGCGAAGCCTTCCTCGGACCGCAGGAAGTGGTCCCCTTCGACGCCGCCGCAGGTCGCGTCGCTGCCGAGGGCCTCGCCGCCTACCCGCCCGGCATCCCCAACGTCCTCCCCGGGGAGCGCCTGACTCCGGAGACGCTCGACTTCATCCGCGAAAGCCTCGCGCATGGCGGGTACGTCCGCGGCGGTTCGGATCGAGAGCTGAAGACGCTGCGAGTGACTCGCTAGGTTCTGGCAATGGCCAGCTTCGACGCGATTGCGGACTTGCCCTTGGAGGTTGAAGGTTGTGAGTTCGAAGGGCGCGAGCTCATCCTGGGCTCGTTCGAACGGCTGACGACGATCGTCAAGCTTCGGGGCGGCGGCCAGGAGGGGATTGGCGAGGACGTCGTCTACGACGCGATCGATCACATCGGCCAGCAGGGCCACGGGCCGCCCGAGGGGCTTGCCGGCAGATTCACCTTCGCCGAGTTCTCCGACCGCCTGGAGGAAATCGACCTCTTTCCGGCCGGCCCGCCGGTGCGCGATGACATCTCGCCCGCCTACCGCCGCTGGGCCTTCGAGTCGGCAGCGCTCGACCTGGCGCTGCGCCAAACCGGGACGAACCTCGCCGCGGCGCTTGGGCGCGAGCCGCGGCCGCTGAACTTCGTTAGCTCCTTTCGCCTCGCTGGCTGGGAGGAGGGCGCGCACTCCTCGATCGAGCCCCTGCGGGAACGGCTCGCGGTCTACCCGACGCTGCGCTTCAAGCTCGACGCGACGAACGACTGGGACGACGAGCTGATCGCGGCGCTGGTCGAGACCGGCGCGGTCGATTCGGTCGACTTCAAGGGCTTCTACAAAGGCACGCCGGTCGACGTCGAAACCGATCCCGATCTCTACCGGAAGGGGATCGAGTCCTTCCCGGACGCCTGGCTCGAGGATCCCGACGTGAACGAGGAGACGCGGCCGCTGCTCGACCCCGTCTCCGAGCGGGTGACCTGGGACGCGCCGATCCACTCGATCGCCGACATCGAGGCGATGCCGTGGTCGCCGCCGAAGACGGTCAATGTCAAGCCCTCGCGCTTCGGCCCGATCCGCAACCTCTTCACCGCCTACGACTACTGCGAGGAGCGCGGCATCGGCGCCTACGGCGGCGGCCAAACCGAGCTTGGCCAGGGCCGCGGCCAGATCCAGTACCTCGCCTCGATCTTCCATCCCGACACCCCGAACGACGTCGCCCCGAGCGGCTACAACGATCCCGAGCAGGCGACGAAGCCGGGACTGCCGTCGAGCCCGCTCGAGCCGGCGATCGAGGAGATCGGCTTCCGCTGGCGCCTCTGAGCGTTCGGTCCGCCTAACGCCCACTTCGGCCAGCCGAATTCGCGCTTTCGGCTACGTTGGGCTCGCCTGCCCGCCCGCGACAAGGAGCCGAGATGCCTGACAAGTCTTTCGCCGACGCCCTCAACGAGCAGATCTCGAACGAGTTCGCCGCCTCCCAGCAGTACGTGGCCGCCGCCGTCTACTACGAGGCCGAAACCCTGCCCCGCCTTGCCGCCTTCTTCTACCGGCAGGCGCTGGAGGAGCGCGAGCACGCGATGATGATGATTCGCTACCTGCTCGACGTCGGTGAGCAGGTCCGCATCCCCGACATCAAGTCCCAGCAGACGACCTTCGCCGACGGCAGCGACCCGGTGCGGATGGCGCTGCAGCAGGAGCAGCGGGTCAGCGACGAGATCTTCGGCCTCTTCGAGCTCGCCCGTGAGCTCAAGGACTACCGTGCCGAGCAGTTCCTGCAGTGGTTCGTCAAGGAGCAAGTCGAGGAGGTCTCGCTGATGGGCGACCTGCTCAACGTCGTCGAGCGCTCCCGCGACAACCTCCTCCTTGCTGAGGACTACATCGCCCGCGAGAAACTCGGCGAAGAGGGCAGCGACCCAACCGCGCCGCCTGCGGCCGGAGAGTAACGAGGGACCTACAACACAGCGATCCCCGCAAGCGTCGCAAGGACCGCGCCCGCAAATCCCACTGCCGAAACCGCCATCGCGTGGAGGAGACGGTCGAACCTTTCGTTGAGACCCCGCATCTCCAACCTCAGCTCGCGCATTTCATCTTTCGAGGCGGCCTTTGCGAAGCCCTCTTTCATCTCGCCTTCAAGGCGGACAAAGCGTTCGTCGACCTTCTCGAAGCGCTTGTCGACTTGTTCGAAGCGCTTGTCGACTTCGGCGAAACCCTCTTTCATCCGCCCGTTCATTTCGTCGAGGCGGTCGTTGTTCCATTCGGTCATCGGCGTCTCCATCTTCAGTGCCTCCATCATGGCAACCGTAGACAGAAAGCTACGACGCGTTGCGCGCAAAAAGTAAATTTTCAGTCGCAGAAATGAGGCGAAACTGGAACTTCTAGCCGAGCCAGCCGGCTCGTTTGCGCATCGTGCGGATGCGGCGGAACTCGGCGATGTCCTCGCGCAGGGCGGCCGGGGCCGGGGCCGGGAGGAAGCGGGCGGGGAGCGGGGACTCGGTTGCCTTGCCCGCCTCGGAGGTGACGCGGTAGGCGCGGGCGCCGCGGCGGGCGGTCAGGGCAGAAGGAGTCCCTTCGCCCTCCCAGAGCAGGCCGGCGTAGTCGTCTAGTCCGTAGCCGCTCGGCATGCCGTCGGCGACGGCGTCGAGATAGGCGGCTCGCCGCTCCGGTTCATTGTTGTAGTGGACGCAGAGGCTTCCGGAGAGCATCGCCAGCCCGGCTGCCGCCCGCGGCTTACCCGAGGACTTGGTGATCCCCGCCTCGAACCAGCACATCGCCCCGGCGCTCTGGCCGGCGAGGACGATCCCCTGGCGCCAGGCGAGGCTGAGGATCGAGGCGATGTCGTGCGCCTCCCAGACGGCCAGCAGGTTGACCATGCTGCCGCCGCCGACGTAGACGAGGTCCTGGGAGAGGAGGTGGTCGCGCAGCGCCATCGGCCGCCGCCCGAGCCGGAAGAGGGAGACGTCGGAGGGCTCGCAGGAGCGTTCGCCGAAGGCCGCGTAGAAGCTGGCGATCTGCTCGGAGGTGTCGCCGCTCGCGGTCGGCAGGATGCAGATCCGCGGCCGCTCGCCACCGCGCTCGCGGGCCAGCCGCAGCAGCAGCTCGCAGACCGCCCGGTCGGGAGGGCGCGAGCTGAACTCGTGGCCGCCGAGGGTGAGGATGCGCCGCACCGGAGTCGCAGCGGCGGGAAGGCGTCCGTTGCCGCTCATCCGGCGGCGGAGGGCACGGGCGTGGAGAGCGCCTCCGGCACCGGCGCGGAGGGCATCGCCCCTTTGTCGCCGAGGTAAGTGGTCGCGATCTGCATCTCGACCACCCGGCGCTCCGCCATGTCGAGCCGGTACCCGCGCGCCTCCGGCCGCGACGCGACGACGCGGCTCAGCTCCTCGCCGACGAAGTGGAGCGCCGCCCCGTCTTCAGCCGCGTAGCCGCCGCTCAGCCCTTCCCGCAGGAAGCGAATGTAGTCGCTCTGCCGTTTGCTGCCGCGCTCGTAGTGAACGCAGTTACTGAACGGCAGCAGTCCCAGCCCGCGCACCCGTTTCGCATCGCCGTGGAAGTTGCTGACCGCCTCTTCGAACCAGCAGAGCGAGCCGGCCGAGAGGCCACAGAGGACGACCCCGGCTTCCCACGCCTCGCGCAGGATCGAGTCGATCCCGTGCGCGCGCCAGACCCCGAGGAGGCTGACGACGCTGCCGCCGCCGACGTAGATCAGGTCCTGGGAGAGGAGGTGGCGCCGCAGGTCGCTCGGCCCCTGCTCGCGGCGGAAGAGGGAGATGTGGCTGGGCTCGCAGCGGTGGGCGGAGAAGGCGCGGTAGAAGCGGACGATGTAGTGGTCGGCGTCACCGCTGGCCGAAGGGAGGAAGCAGACCCGCGGCCGCTCCGCCTTGCAGAGGCCGAGGACGTAGTCATCGAGCAGGGGGTTACCCGATTCCATTGAGAAGCCACCGCCACCGAAGGCGACGATCTGCCGCGGGGTCGTTTCCATGACGAGATGTTCGTCGCGACGGCCGCCGCCGTCCTTGTACAGCGGTCCGAACTTCAGGTGGGGACGCTCGCCCCTGCGTACAGCAGGCGCAGCTTTGCGCGGGCCCGGTGCAGGCGCACCTTCACCGTCCCCTCCGGGACCCCGAGCCGGCGGGCGATCATCCCCTGGGTCAGGTCCTCCTCGTAGCGCATCTCCAGCAGCTCGCGGTCACGCTCGCTCAGCGCCTCCATCGCCGCGTGCAGGTCGGCGAGCTCGACCGCCGCCAGCACCCGCTCGTCTTCCTCCCCCTCGCGCAGCTCGATCGTCGTGCTCAGGTCTGGTCGCACCCGCGCGTGCTGGCGGAAGGCCTCATTGCGGACGATCGCCGCCAGCCACTGGTTGCGGCGCTCGGCGTCGCGCAGGGTGGAGCGCCGACGCCAGGCGCGGAGCAAGGCATCCTGAGCTATGTCTTCGGCTTCGCTCGGATTACTCGCGTAGCGATACGCCAGCCGCAGACAGACCCTGTGTGCCTCACCCCACTCCCAGCCGTCGTCATTCCCGTGACGATGGTCATCTGGAGAGTTGATTAAACGAACCTACACCGAACTAGACCTCTCCACCGCGGGAATTTGTGCCGATCTTGGGAGTACGCCAGCGTGCGCCGTTGGGGCGCTTAGGCCTCATCCGGTCGTTTTACTTCGCCGCGCCAGCCGCCGCTCGCCCCATTGGCCTCGACCAGCTCCTTGAAGCGCTCGAGATCGCCGTGGACGCGCCGGTCCGCCGCCCCCAGGGCATCGCCGATCTTCTCCTTGATCCCCTCGGGGACGAAGTCCATCTGAACCATCACCCGGGTCGTGTCCTCGTCGATGCGGTGGAAGGTGACGACGCCGGCGTTCTCCTTGCCGTCGGTGTTGCGCCAGGCGACCCGCTCGTCGGGCTTTTGCTCGGTGATCTCGGCGTCCCACTCGTGGCGCGAACCGCCGAACTCGGCGATCCAGTGGAGGTGGGTCTCGTCGAGCTGACGGATCTCTTCGACCCCCTCCATGAAGCGCGGGAACTCCTCGAACTGGGTCCACTGGTCGTAGACGGTGCGCAGCGGCGCGTTGACCTCAATCGACTCCTCGATGGTGGACATCTCCTGCCTCCTTGTGCCTTGTGCTGGGTTGGGCTTGCACCTCAACGGGTAGCCATCTGGTCGTAGAGATAAACCTGTACCCCGTGTCTAACTTTGAAGAGAACGAGAACTTGCTCAGCATTGGCGACGTCGTCCGCGCCACCGGCCTCACCGAGGCAACTCTGCGCGCCTGGGAGCGCCGGTATGCATTCCCGCAGCCGCAGCGCGAGCCGAGCGGCCACCGCCGCTATTCGCCAGAGGAAGTCGAGCGCATCCTCCGAGTCGTCGCCGAGCGCGAGCGCGGCATCGCTCTGCCGGTGGCGGTCGAGCGTGCCCGCTTCGCGCCCTCCCAAGTTCCATCGCTCTTCGCGCAGTTGCGCGAGCGCCGACCCGACCTGCAGCCGATGAGGGTCCGCAAGCACCATCTCACCCCGCTCGCCCGTGCGATCGAGGACGAGAGCGCCGCCCGGGCCGAGCGGTCGCTGCTGATCGGCTCCTTCCAGCGCGAGCGCTTCTACCGCCAGAGCGAGGCACGCTGGGGCGAGCTCTCAGCGGGCGCCGAGTCCGCCTTTGTCTTCGCCGACTTCCAGCAGTTGCGGCGGCCCCGACGGGGGCCGGTCGAGCTGCCGGTCGAGCGGTCCCACCCCGTGACGCGGGAGTGGGCGCTGATCTGTGCGGCCCCGGAGCACGGGGCCTGCATGGTTGCTTGGGAGCCGCCGGGGCGCACGCGTCCCGGCGACGCCCAGCGAGAGTTCGAACTGCTGCTGAGCGTCGAGCCGGCGGTGGTGCGGGAGGCGGCCGAGGCGGCCGCCGCGCTCGCCGCCCCGATCGCGCCGGAGCTGGCGGAGGGGGCGCGCGGCTACTTGGAGCAGCTGGCACCGCCGCGGGCGGAGACGCAGTTGCGGCTCTCCAGCTCGATCACCGCGCGGCTGCTCTCGTCGCTCCGGGAACGCTTGAACTGACGATGAAAGGGAAAACGAGGAATATGACCATTGCCGGCATCTGCGAGCTGGTCCTGGAGACCGACGACGTTGGCCGTCTCCGGAACTTCTATGAAGGAACGCTGGGCCTGCGGCCGCTCCTGGCCGAAACTGAGGACCGGATCTGGCTGCGGGCCGGCGAGCGCTGCCGGCTCGGCATCTGGTCCCCGGGCGAGAAGGAGTACTCCGACCGCGGCGGCCGCCATGTCCACTTCGCCTTCTCGGTCGGCAGCGACGAGCTCGACTCCTCCTGCGCACAACTGCGCGAACAGGGGGTCGAGGTCGAGGGCCCGGTCGAGCACGAGGGCGGCGACCGCTCCGCCTACTTCTTCGACCCGGCCGGCAACCGAGTCGAGATCTGGGACTTCTTCGAGGACGGCGACGGCGCCGAGGACGGCGTGATGGCGCTGGCGGAGGACGGCTGATGGCACGTAACCGAGTGCACATCGACGCCGCTCCCGAGGACGTCTTCGCCGTCCTCTCAAACCCGCACTGCTACCGCGAATGGGTGGTCGGCGCCAGCGACATCCGCGACCACGACGAGAACTTCCCGGAGGTCGGCTCGCGCTTCCACCACAAGGTTGGGACCTGGCCGCTGAGGGTCCAGGACCACACCGAGGTGGTCGAAATCGAGCCGCCGCAGCGGATCGTGCTGCGGGCGAAGGCGCGGCCGCTGGGGACGGCGCGGATCGAGATCGACCTGCGGGAGAGCGCTGGCGGCACCGAGGTCTTGATGGAGGAGCAGCCCGCCGACCGCGTCACCACGCTCGTCGCCGGCAACCCCGTTGCTGATACCGCCCTGCGGGTGCGTAACGCCGAGGCGCTGGCGCGACTGAAGCGACTGGTCGAGGGGACGCCGGAGGGCGACCCGATCCGCGCTCGCGAGCTTGCCAACCAGCGCGTGCTGATCACCGGCGGCAGCAGCGGCATCGGCCTCGCCGTCGCCGAAGCGCTGGCGGCTGAGGGAGCCGAGGTGGCACTGCTTGCCCGCAACGAGGTCGGTCTGGCGGCGGCGAAGCGCAAGCTGGCCGAGAGTGGCGCCGAGGCAGTCACTGTCACCGCTGACGTCACCGATCGCGAGGCGCTCACCGCCGCGATCGACGAGGCGGCGGGCCAGCTCGGCGGCCTTGACGTCCTCGTCACCGCCGCGGTCGGGCTCTCCTTCGGCCGCTTCACCGAGACCGAGCCGGAGGACTTCGACGCGACCATTGAGACGGTCCTCGGCGGCGCCGTCGACACGATCCGCGCCGCCCTCCCCCACCTCGAGCGCGAGCGCGGCGCCGTGGTCGCGATCGGCTCGATCGCCGCCCACATGCCGCTGCCGGGAATGGCCGCCTACACCGCCTCCAAGCACGGGCTCGCCGGCTTCCTGGAGACGGTGCGGGCCGAGCTCGAGGAGAGCGGCTCCTCGGTGACGCTCTCGCTCGTCAATCCGGGGGCGGTCGACACGCCGCTCTGGAGGAACCTCGAAAGCTCGACCGGGCTGCTGCCGCCCTCGCCGCCGAGCCCGACCCTCTACTCGGCCGAGGCGGTGGCCGAAGGCGTGCTCTCGATGATCCGCCGGCCGCGTAACGAGCTCACCGTCGGTGGCTTCGCCCGCAGCCAGGTCGCCTTCTACAGCCACTTCGGCAGCTTGGGCCGGCGGGCGATGCGGGCGCTAGCGCGGCTCGAGCACACGGCCGGCGACCGGCCCGCAGGCGCGGGCGGCCTCAGCGAGCCGAAAGGCCAGGGCCGGATCGACGGCGGCTTTGGCGGCCGGCCCAGCGTGACGACGAAGGCGCTCGGCGCCTGGGACGGGATGCTGCGGACGATCGGGCGAGGCTGAGGATGGAGCGCCCGGGTATAGGCCTCGGGTGAACGTCGATGCCGTCGTCATCGGGGCCGGCCCCAACGGCCTGATCGCCGCCAACCACCTCGCTGACGCCGGCTGGGACGTCGTCGTCTGCGAGGAGCAGCCCGAGCCCGGCGGCGCGGTCCGCAGCGGCGAAGTGACCGAGCCCGGTTTCGTCCACGACCTCTACAGCGCCTTCTATCCCCTCACCCTCGCCTCCCGCTACATCAAGCCGCTGGAGCTCGAGTCCTACGGCTTGAACTGGCTGAGCGCGCAGGGGGTCGTCGCCCACCCGAGCGCGGACGGGCGCTGCGCGCTGCTCTCGATGGACCTTGACGAGACCTGCGCCTCGCTCGATGCGTTCGCCCCTGGCGACGGCGACGCCTGGCGGCGCCTCTTCGGCCTTTGGCGCAAGGCGGGGCCGCATCTGGTGGGGGCGCTGTTGACGCCGCTGCCGCCGATCCGCCCGGGGCTCGGGATGCTGAGCGCGCTCGGGCCGCGCGGGCTTGCCGACTTCGGCCGCTTCTCGCTGCTGCCGGCGCGACGGATGGCCGAGGAGGAGTTCCGGGGCGAGGGCGGCGGCTGGCTGATCGCCGGCAACGCGCTCCACGCCGACCTCACCCCCGATAGCTCCGGCGGCGGCCTCTTCGGTTGGGTCCTCTGCGGGCTCGGACAGCAGCACGGCTACCCGGTCGCCGAGGGCGGAGCGGGGAACATCACCGCCGCGCTGGTGCGGCGGCTGCGGGCGAAGGGGGGCGAGGTCCTCTGCGAAACCCCGATCGAGCGGATCGAGGTGCGGGGCAAACGGGCCCGCGCTGCGATCGCCGCCGACGGCCGCCGTTTCGAGGCGAAGCGGGCAATCCTGGCCGACTGCGGCGCCCCGGCGCTGATGCGGAAGATGCTGCCGCCCGATTCGGTCCCCGAGCGGGTGCGCGAGGACTTGCGCCGCTACCAGTACGACAACTCGACCTTCAAGGTGAACTGGGCCCTGCGCGAACCGATCCCCTGGACGGCGGAGGACGCCCGGCGCGCCAGCACCGTCCACGTCGCCGAGGGGATCGACGGCCTCACTCGGGCGACCGTCCAGCTCGCCGAGCGGAAGATTCCCGACGAACCCTTCCTCGTCCTCGGCCAGTACTCGATGGTCGACCCCTCGCGCTCGCCCAAGGGGACCGAGACCGCCTGGGCCTACACCCACGTGCCGCAGAGCCCGACGCGGGACGCGGCCGGGGAGCTGCGGGGGAACTGGGAGGACGAGGGGGAGGCCGAGCGCTTCGCCGACCGGATGGAGGAGCAGGTGGAGCGGCTAGCGCCGGGCTTCCGCAGCCGGATCATCAAACGCCACATCCAGACGCCGGTCTACCTCGAACGCCACAACCGCAACCTGGTCGGCGGCGCCATCAACGGCGGCACGGCGATGCTCTACCAGCAGGCGATCTTCCGGCCCTATCCGGGGCTGGGGCGGCCGACTACGCCGGTGCGCGGCCTGTACCTGGCGTCGGCCTCGGCCCATCCCGGCGGCGGTCTGCACGGAGGCCCCGGCGGCAACGCTGCCCGGACGGCGCTGCGCTACGACAGGTTCAGGCGGGCGAAGTAGCCGAAGGTAGGACCTGAGGACTCGACCAGCCGAAGGCCAGCCTCCGCCCCCAGTCGTTCGAGGCTGCCGCGGGAGGTGAAGTGGGGATCGCCGAATAGCTCGCCGACTACGAGGCGTCCATCCGGCTTCAGCACGCGGCGGATCTCGCTCAAGGCAGCTGCTCGATCGGGGATCTCGCCGAGGACCGCAGTGAGGATCACAGCGTCGATCGAAGCGTCGTCGTAGGGAAGGTTCGTGGCGTCGCCTTGGGTCGGGATGAGATTGGTGAGTCCGCGCTCCGCGGCAGCTCGCATCGTGTGGTCGAGGAACTCCTGCTGGAGGTCGAACAGCTCCAGGGTTCCCTCGGGAGCGATCCAGTCGGCCAGCTCGCAGCTGTAGTAGCCAGTCCCAACCCCCAGCTCGAGCAGGCGCTCGCCCGCCACCGGGCGCAGCACTTCCCGCAGGCGGTCCCTGGTGATGAACGGGTGCGGGGCTTCGACCCAGAAGCGTTGGCCGTAAGGGCAGGCCGAAGGGTTCTTGCGCCACCACAGCGCAGCAGCCAGCGTCGCGGTGGCGGCCGCGCCGAGGAGGTGCCGCGCTCGCATCGCGGCGCTAGGCGCCGAGGCCGAAGCCGACCCGGTGGTCACCGGAATCGACCCGGAGGAACTGGACCTTGCCGAGATAGAGGGCGATCGTCCCGTCCTCGGTCGGCAGGTCGTACCAGCCGCCCTGCTCGAGCCGTCCCCGCAGGTCTTTCAGGTCTCCGTCGGAGAGGCGGGTAGAGATCACCTGCCCGCCCTCAAAGCCGATCTCGACTCGCTGCGCGTCTGCCATCAGTGACCTCCTGCGGGTTCGACGATCTCGGTCAGCACCCCGCCGGTCGAGCGCGGGTGGAGGAAGGCGACGCGGCTATCGCGGATGCCCACCCGCGGCTTGGAGTCGATCAGTTGCAGGCCGGCGGCGGCGAGCTTCTCCAGGGTCGCGTCGATGTCGTCTACCGCGTAGGCGACGTGGTGCAGCCCGGTGCCGTTCTTGGCCATGTATTTGCCGACCGGCGTGTCGGGGCCGAGCGGGGCCAGCAGCTCGACGTGGCCGTCGCCAACGTCGAGCAGAACGGCCTCGACGCCCTGTGACTCCACCTTCTCGCGGTGGGCGAGCTTCATCTCGAAGCTGCCTTCATAGAGCTCGATTGCGGCGTCGATGTCCTCGACGGCGACTCCGATGTGGTCAATGCGACCGAACACGGGCGGGAGTCTATGCGGCCGGCGACGGAGAAGCGGCTTCGCCATCCTCGCCGCCGTCTTCGACCCGGAGGATCTCGTTCAGGGCCGCGACCGCGACCTCGAGCTGCTCTGGCGTCGGCTCCTTCGTCGCCCAGTGGCGCTGGATTTCGCGGCCGGGAGTGTGGAACGCCTCGGCGAGCTGGTCGCCATGGTGGCGGTCGCTCCAGGCGAACATCTCGACCGCGATCGAGGCGCCGGCGAGGGCGACGCCGCCGCGGGCTGCGTTGCTCGGCTTCTCCACTAGCCGCTCCAGCAGCACCGTGCCGCCGGCCGAGAGCAGCATCATCGGCACGATCAGGTTGGAGCCGCAGCGGTCGTGCTCTTTGGGGACGGAGGCGACCTCCTCCACCACCCCCTGCTCGTAGGCGGCGATCGTCTTGTGCTCGGCGCCGTGGTAGGCGGCGAGGTCGCGGTCGCCCAGCGCCACCAGCGCCGGCACCGCGCCGATCGCCTGCACGAGGCCCTCGCGAACCGCCGTCGCCGGCGCCCGTTTGCGCAGCAAGGAGGTGGCAACGATCGTCGTCGCGGCGGCGGCGAGGACGCGACCGTCCTCGAACGGCATCCGCGCTGACGGCAGGCGCCGGCGCGCCAGCGGCAGCACCAGCATCGCCTCGGCCAGTTTCACCGGCCCGCGCAAGCCCGGCACTTTCGCGACCAGGGCCGGGGCCAGCTCCGGCTTGCGCTCGGAGGCGACTTCGATACCGCCGTCGCGCTTGCGCACTGCCGCCGCCCAGTGGGTCGGGCCGTGGATCAGGAGGCCGTTGCGAAGGGCCATGCCGCCGAGGCGGAGGCGATCAGGCTGTTTCTCGGGCATCGGTCCAAGATAGGCGATCGGCCGACTCTGCCTCTGGCGTTCGTCCTTGTACCGGCATATCCGTCCCAAGGACGAACGCCGGCATAAAGAAGGGCGTCGAGCCCAGTCCACTCGACGCCCTCGTTCCCCCTGTTGTGCAACAGGCCCGGCCGGAGGCCCCAGTCCTGCCTCCGGGCCGGGTGTCGGCTCTCCCTGGCTTTAGCTTGGGATGCCGACCTATAAACACCACCGCCGTACTGAAAGTTGCGGCGCAGTTTTACGGGTTGTCTAATTTTTGTCTTAGCTCTGACAGGCGCCGTTCCAGCTCTGCCTCGAAGCCGCGGCCGGTGGGCTCGTAGAAGCGGTGGCCGCGCAGCTCCTCAGGCAGCAGCGGCTGGTCTCCGACCCCGCCTGGTTCGTCGTGGGGATAGCGATAACCCTCGCCGCGGCCGAGCGCAGCGGCGCCGGGGTAGTGGGCGTCGCGCAGGTAGTCAGGGGGGGTCTTGGCGCCGTTGGCCCGTACCTCGGCGCGCGCGGCGGAGAGGCCCTTATAGGAGGCATTGGACTTCGGGGCCAACGCTAGGTAGACGGCAGCCTGGGCGAGGTTGAGCGCGCACTCCGGCAGGCCGACCCGGTCGACCGCCCGCGCCGCAGCGTCGGCCACCAGCAGCGCCTGCGGGTCGGCATTGCCGACGTCCTCGGAGGCGAGGATGACCATGCGGCGGGCGATGAAGCGCGGGTCCTCACCACCCTCCAGCATCACTGCCAGGTAGTAGAGCGAGGCGTCGACATCGGAGCCGCGGGTCGCCTTGATCCAGGCGGAAATGAAGTCGTAGTGGCGGTCGCCCTGGCGGTCGTAATCGATCGCCTTGCGCTGCATCGCATCTTCGACCGCGGCGACGTCGACCGCAGCCGACTTAGGCCCCACTCCGCTGTGGTCAAAATCGGCCACGCGCTCGACCGCTCGCTCCAGTGCGCCGAGGGCGACTCGAGCGTCGCCGCCGCTGCGCTGGGCCAGCATTTCCAGCGCCTCGGCAGTCACCTCTGGCGGGTTGGCGATCCCGCGCTCCGGATCGCTCAGCGCCCGCCGCAGCAGCTCTTCCACCTGCTCGGGCTCCAGCGGCCGCAGCTCGTAAACCTGAGCGCGCGAGAGCAGCGCCGAGTTGACCTCGAAGTAGGGGTTCTCGGTGGTCGCCCCGATCAGGGTCAGCGTCCCGTCCTCGACCGCCGGCAGCAGCGCGTCCTGCTGGGCCTTGTTGAAGCGGTGGAGCTCGTCGAGGAAAAGGATCGTCGGCCGCCCGTTCGCCCGCCGCCGCTCCCGCGCCCGCTCGATCACCCCGCGGATCTCGGCTTTGCCGGCGTTGACCGCCGACTCCTCCTCGAAAGCGCCCTGCGCCCCCGCCGCCGCGATCCGCGCCAGCGTCGTCTTCCCGGCCCCCGGCGGCCCATAGAGGATCGCGCTGTGCGGCTTGCCGCCCTCGATCGCCTTGCGCAAAGCCGCCCCTGGCCCGAGCACATGCTCCTGTCCGATCACCTCGTCAAGCGACCGCGGTCGCATGCGGACGGCGAGCGGCGCGTCGGCGGGAACGTCGCTCCCAGGCCCCTGCGGTTGCGGATCTGCCGCGTCACCCATGTCGAAAAGCTGGTCAGCCACCGTAGAATCGAAGTATGGAGAGCGCAACGGCAGTTCAGACGGCCCCGTCCACTTCGACCCTCGACTCGTTCAACCCCGCGACCGGGGAGCTGGTCGGTTCGGTGCCGACGATTGTGCCCGAGGAAGTGCAGGGGATCGTCGACGAAGTCGCACGCGTCCAGCCGGCCTGGGCGGAGCTGCCGGCGAAGACTCGGGCGGGCTACATGAAGCGAGCCGCCGACGCGCTGCTCGACGACATCGACGAGATCGCCGAACTGCTGACGCGGGAGCAGGGCAAGCCGCGCAACGAGAGCTACACGATGGAGCTGTTGCCGACTGTCGACGCGCTGCACTGGTGCGCGAAGCAGGGCCCGAAGATCCTCGCTGACGAGAAGATTCCGATGACTCAGGCCTACGCGCTCTCCAAGAAAGGCCGCTTCACCTATGAGCCGATCGGCGTCGTCGGCGTCATCGCCCCCTGGAACTACCCCTGGTCGATCCCCTTCGGCGAGGTCGCGATCGCGCTGATGGCCGGCAACGGCGTGGTGCTGAAGCCGGCCAGCCTGACGCCCCTTTTGGGCGAGCGGATCGCCAAGGTCTTCGAGAAGGGCGGGTTGCCGGAGGGCCTGGTCCGGGTCGTCCACGGCGGCGGCCGGATCGGCGACGCGCTCTGCCGCTCCAGCGTCGGCAAGGTCTTCTTCACCGGCTCGGTTGACGTCGGGCGGGTGGTCGGCGAGGTCTGCTCCGGAGAGCTCAAGGGCAGCGTGCTCGAGCTCGGCGGCAAGGACCCGATGATCGTCTGCTCCGATGCCGACCTCGGCAACGCGATCTCCGGCGGCGTCTGGGGCGGCTTCGCCAACGCCGGACAGACCTGCTCGGGGATCGAGCGCGTCTACGTGATGCGCGACGTCGCCGACCGCTTCATCGAGGGCGTCGTCGCCGAAGCCGAAAAGCTGCGGCTCGGCGACCCGATCGACTGGAACACCGAGATCGGGCCGATGACCTCCGAGGAGCAATACGGGATCGTCTGCGAACTGATCGAGGACGCCGTCGCCTCCGGGGCAACCAAGCGCTGCGGCGGCCCGATCGATCCGCCCGGACTTGAGAGTGGACGCTACATCGCCCCGACCGTCCTAACCGGGGTCACCCACGAGATGCGGATCATGCGCGAGGAGATCTTCGGCCCGGTACTGCCGATCGTCGTCGTCGATTCCGAGCAGGAGGCGATCGACCTCGCCAACGACTCCGAATTCGGCCTCGGCGCCTCGGTCTGGACCAAGGACCGCCAGCGCGGCGCCCGCATCGCCCGCCGGATCGAGTCGGGGATGGTCTGGGTCAACGACCACTCCTTCAGCCACGGCACCTGCCAGTGCGCCTGGGGTGGGGTCAAGGACTCCGGCCTCGGCCGCTCGCACTCGAAATTCGGCTTCTACGAGTGCGTCAACATCAAGACCAACGCCTGGGAGCCCGGCCTCACCCGCGACATGTGGTGGCACCCCTACGACGAAACGCTTGGAAACGCGATCCGCGCCTCCGCCCGCCTCCTCTACGGCAAAGGCGAGGTCCGCACGAAAGCGCTGCGCGAGGGCATGGGCCCGCTGCTGAAGCTCGGGCGACGGACGATGCAGAAGCGCCGTTGACGGAACGGGCCGAGCCCGCGATAGCCGTCGCGGGGCTGCGACGCGATTACGGTGACCGGCCGGCGCTTGACGGCGTCGGCTTCGAGCTGGCGGCCGGCGAGTCGTTGGTCGTTCTCGGTCCCAACGGCGCCGGCAAGACGACGCTGCTGCGGGTACTGGCGACGCTGCTGCGACCGAGTGGCGGCGAGGTGCGGGTGCTTGGATGCTCGCTGCCGGACGAGGCTTGGAAGCTGCGCGGCCGGATCGGCTACCTCGGCCACGAGCCGCTGCTCTATCGCGACCTTTCCGGGCGGGAGAACCTGCGCTTCCAGGCTCGCCTGCACGGGATGGAGCGCGCCGCTGCCGAAACCCGGATCGAGGAGCTGCTGCGCGCGGTCGAGATGGACCGGCGCGCCGATGAGCGGGTCGCCGAGCTCTCGGCCGGGATGCGGCAGCGACTCTCGATCTGCCGCTGCGTCCTCCACCGCCCGGAGCTGCTGCTGCTCGACGAGCCCGACTCGAACCTCGACGTCGAGGGTCGCGAGCTGGCGCGTGAGCTGATCGGCTCGGGCACCGGCACCCGCGTCGTCGTCACCCACGACCCTGAGCGTCACCTGCCGGAGGCAGACCAGGTGCTGCGCCTCGGGATCGGCGAGGCGGCGGTGGTCTCGTGACGCCCTCCCGCACCGCCTTCGCCGCGATCCTCGCCAAGGACCTGCGCTCGGAGCTCCGCACCCTGCAGTCGCTGCCGGCGATGGCGCTCTTCAGCGTCACCACCTTCGTCATCTTCCGCTTCGGCCTCGACCGCACCAGCCTCTCCGGCAGCCTCGCCGCCGGGGTGCTCTGGGCGACTCTGCTGTTCGCCGCGGTGCTCGGGATCAACCGCCTCTTCGTCGCCGAGCGCGAGGAGGGCGGCTTCGACGCGATCCGCCTGGCGCCGATCGACCGCAGCGTCCTCTTCGGCGCCAAGGTGACGGCGCTGCTTGTCTACCTGCTGGCGCTGGAGCTGGTGGCGGTGCCGATCTTTGCCCTCTTCTTCCTCCAGGACGCGGGCGGCCTCGGCCCGCTGGTCGGCGTCCTCCTGCTCACCGACCTCGGCCTCGCCGCCACCGGCACCCTGATCTCCTCGATGGCGGTCAACTCGCGGGCCCGGGATCTGCTGGTGCCACTGGTCCTGCTGCCGCTGGTGGTGCCGCTGATGATCGCCGCCACCGGGGCCACCGAGCCGCTCCTCGCCCTGGGCGGTCCGTCCTCCCACCGCTTCGGAACCTGGCTGATGGTGCTCGGCCTATACGATTTGATCTTCGGCCTGGTCGGCTACGCCGTCTTTGACTTCCTCCTCGAGGACTGACCGGGCACCAACCTCCCCACTCTCTTCTGAGGCATGTACGGCAAAGGACTGAAGCCCCTCTCGATCGCCACCGTGGCGATGATCGCCCTGTCGCTTTCGCTGGTCTTCTTCTACGCGCCGCTCGACGGCGACCAGGGCTTCATCCAGAAGATCTTCTACCTGCATGTGCCGCTGGCGATGACGGCGCTGGTCGGGTTCATCATCGGCGGGGTCTTCGCGATCGCCCACCTCCGGACCAACAACCGCAAGTGGGACGCCTACTCCTACGTGGCGATCCACATCTCGGTGATCTTCGGCGTCGCCGTCCTGATCACCGGTGCGATCTGGGCCAAGGCCTCCTGGGGCCACTGGTGGGTCTGGAACGAGCCGACCCTGGTCAGCTTCCTGATCGTCTTCCTGATGTACGCGACCTACTACCCCTTCCGCTACGCGATCGAGGACCGCGACCGCCAAGCCCGCTACGCGTCGGTCTTCGCGATCACCGCCGGCGCGTTCGTGCCGCTCAACTTCATGGCGGTGCGGATGGCGCAGAGCCTCGTCCACCCGCGCGTCTTCGCCACCAGCAACGGTGGGCTGCCGGGCGAAATGCTCGTCGTCTTCCTCTGCTGCCTGGTGGCGATGGCGCTGCTCTGGGTGACGCTGGTCAAGTTCGAGCTGACCGCAAAGAGCGCCTCGGGCCAGGTCAAGCGCCTGCGGCGAGCGCTCGACGCGCCGGCGCCCGGCGGCTCCTCGCGGATCGCTCCGGAGGTCAGCTGATGATGCTGCCGCTCGCCACTCCCGCCCTGCCACTCGACGAGGCCGGCAAGTACGTCGCCGGCGCCTACGTCGTCTTCGTCGTCCTGCTCCTCGTCTACGTCGCGATCATGGCGATGAAACTGCAGCGGATCGAGCGCGAACTGCGCGAGGTCGCGGCGATTGCCGAGGAGCGCAAAGAGGAGAAAGAGGAGGTGCGCGCCTGATGGCCGAGTTGCTCGCCTTGGGCGTCTCGCACAAGACCGCACCGCTCGATCTGCGCGAGCGCCTCTCGCTGACCGAGGGCCGCGCCGTCTCCGCCCTCGCCGAGCTGACCGCGGCCCCGGAGATCCACGAGGCGGCGGCGATCTCGACCTGCAACCGGACCGAGCTCTACCTGATCGTCTCCGACCCGGTCGAGGCCGAGTCGGCCGCACTCGGTGTCCTCACCCGCCAGGCCGAGATCCGCCCGACCGAGCTGCTCAGCCACCTCTACTCGCTTCGTGCCACCGACGCCGCCCGGCACCTGCTGCAGGTGACCGCCGGACTCGACTCGATGATCCTCGGCGAGGCCGAGATCCAGGGTCAGGTCAAACGCGCCTACGAGCTGGCGATGGTCGAGGGAGCGACTGGCGCGATCCTCAACCGACTCTTCCGGGGTGCGCTCAGCGCCGGCGGCCGTGCCCGCGAGGAGACCGGGATCAGCGAGAAGGGCGTCTCGATTCCCTCCGTAGCGGTCGAGCTGGCGCGGCGCACGCTCGGTGACCTCTCCGACCGCCGCGTCCTCGTCGTCGGCGCCGGCGAGACCGCCGAGCTGGTCGCCAGGGCGCTGGTCGCCCGCGGGGTCGCCACCGTCTTCGTCGCCAACCGTCACTACGACCGGGCGATCGGCCTCGCCCAGCGCTTCGACGGCACCGCGGTCCGCTTCGAAGAGCTGCCCGAGCAGCTGACAAGCGCGGACATCGTCGTCTCGGCGACGAACTCGCCGCACCACATCGTCGAGCGCGACGGGCTCGAGCAGGTGATGGCGGCGCGGCCGGAACGGCCGCTGCTGCTGATCGACCTGGCGGTGCCGCGCGACATCGAGCCGGCCTGCCGCGAGATCGCCGGGGTTACCGTCCACGACATCGACGACGTGCAGCAGATCGTCGAACGCAACACCAGCGGCCGCGAGGCCGAGGCGCGGCGGGCGGAGCTGATCCTCGAGGCCGAGCTCGACCGCTTCGAGCGCTGGCTCGGGCTACAGGAGGTGGTGCCGACGATCAGCGGCCTGCGCGAGCACGGCGACGAGGTGGTGCGCCGGGTCCTGGCCGAGAACGAGGGTCGCTGGGAGAGCCTCTCCGACGCTGATCGCGAGCGCGTGGAGAAGATGGCGAAGGCAATCTCATCGCGACTGCTGCACGACCCGACCCTGCGGATCCGTCGCTCGGCCTGCTCCGGCGAGTCCTACTACCTCGTCAGCGCCCTGCGCGAGCTGTTCGGCCTCGACCCCGAGACCGAAGTCGAGGTCGAGGGGAACGCCGACAACGTCACCGAGCTGCGCCGCCGCAAGGACTAAGGCGTGCGGATCGCTACCCGCGGTAGCGCGTTGGCGTTGACGCAGGCACGGTGGGTCGCCGATCGGCTCGGCGGCGCGGAGCTGGTCGAGGCGAGCTCCGACGGTGAACCGGGCGACAAGTCGCGCTTCGTCCGCGGGGTCGAGCGGGCGCTGTTGGCCGGTGAGGCGGAGATCGGCGTCCACTCGGCGAAGGACCTGCCGAGCGAGATGCCGGAGGGGCTGGAAATCGCCGGGGTGCCCGAGCGTGAGGACCCAGCCGATGCCTGGATCGGCATCGGCGCCTCCCTCGACGAGGCGCCGGAGGGCGCCCGGGTGGGAACCGCGAGCCTGCGCCGCCGCGCGCAACTGCTGGCGCTGCGACCCGATCTGCGAATCGAGGAGCTGCACGGCAACGTCGATACGCGCTTGCGCAAGTTGGCGGAGGGAGAACTCGATGCGATTGTCCTCGCCGCCGCTGGCTTGCGCCGACTGGGACGCGAGGGAGAGATCGGGTTCGCGCTGCCGGTCGAGCAGATGTGCCCAGCGGCCGGGCAAGGGGCACTGGCGCTGCAGGTCCGCTCCGAGGACAGCGAGGCCGGCGATGCCGCGGCAGCCATCAACGACCTGAAAGCGATGCGGGAGCTAATCGCCGAGCGGACGGTGGTGGCGCTGCTGCAGGCGACCTGCAACACGCCGCTGGGCGTGCACGCGCAGGTCGACGGCGATGCGCTCGCGATCGACGCCTTCGTCGGCCTCCCCGACGGCAGCGAGTGGATCCGCGACCGCATGGAGGCAAGCTCCGAAGAGCCGTCCCTAGCCGGCGCCGAACTAACCCAGCGCCTCCTAGGCGCCGGCGCCCGCGAGATCCTCGACCGCGCGGAGGCGCAGTCATGATCGCGTGGTTCCTTATGCACGTATGCGGTGCGAAAGGAACCACGGAATGAACGGTCGCGTCTACCTGGTCGGTGCGGGGCCCGGCGACCCGGGGCTGATGAGCGTGCGGTCGCTGGAGCTGATCGCGATTGCCGATGCGATCTTCTACGACCGGCTGATCCCGCCTGGTGCGCTCGCCGTTGCTCGGAAGGATGCGGAGCTCGTCTACGTCGGCAAGCAGCCCGGCGTTCCCTCGGTGCCACAGGAGGAGATCGGCGAGCGGCTGGTCGCAGCCGGGCGCGCAGGCAAAACCGTCGTCCGCCTCAAGGGCGGCGATCCCTTCGTCTTCGGCCGTGGCGGCGAGGAGGGCGAAGCGCTGCGCGAGGCCGGCATCGAGTTCGAGGTCGTCCCCGGCATCACCGCCGGCGTCGCCGCCACCGCCTACGCCGGTATCCCCGTCACTCACCGCGACGACGCCTCCGCCGTTGCCTTCGTCACCGGCCACGAGGACCCGGAGAAGACCGAGAGCGCGCTCGACTGGGAGGCGCTGGCGCGCTTCCCAGGCACGCTTGTCTTCTACATGGGGGTGAAACGGCTCGCCGAGAACGCGTCGGCACTGATCGAGGCTGGCCGCGATCCCAAGGAGCCTGCGGCAGCGATCGAACGTGGGACGATGGCGGGACAGCGGACCGTGCCGGCAACCCTCGGGACTATCGCCGAGGCGGTCGCGCAGGAGCAGGTGAAAGCACCTGCCCTGATCGTCGTCGGCCAAGTGGCGAAACGGCGCGAGCAGCTCGGCTGGCTCGAGCGCCGGCCGCTGCACGGCAAGCGAGTCGTCGTCACCCGCGCCCGCGCCCAGGCCAGCGGCCTCGCCCGCACCCTGCGCGAGCTGGGGGCCGACGTTGTCGAGCTGCCGGCAATCCGAATCGAGCCGCAGACCGACTCACAGGAAGTGCGCGCCGCGATGGCGCAGATTGGCGACTACTCGCTCGTCTGCCTGACCAGCCCGAACGGCGTCCACCTCCTCTTCGAAGCGATGCAGGCAGCAGGGCGGGATGCCCGCGCCCTCGCCGGCGCCACGGTCGCTGCGATCGGCCCCGGCACCGCCCGCGCCCTCGCCAAGCACGGCATCGTCGCCGACGTAGTCCCCGAGCGCTTCGTCGCCGAGGCCCTGGTTGAGGCGCTTGCCGACATCGAGGTGGAGGGCAAGCGCGTCCTCGTAGCCCGCGCGGCCGAGGCCCGCGACGTTCTTCCAGACGCCCTGCGCGACCGCGGCGCCGAAGTAGACGTCGTCCCTCTATACGAGACGGTGCGCGAGACGCCCGAGGAGTCCGAGATCGAGCAAGCCCAAGAGGCTGACTACGTCACCTTCACCTCCTCGTCGACCGTCACGAACCTCGTCGAGGCATTAGGCGACCGCTTCCCCAAGAACGCCCGCATCATCTCGATCGGCCCCGTAACCAGCGAGACCGCCCGCACCGCCGGCCTCGAGGTTGCAGTAGAGGCTGAGCAACACGACATCGACGGCCTCCTAGATGCCCTCCTCGCCGACGCCGCCGGATGAGCTTCGGCCACCCGCACCACCACTTCTCCCGCACCGACTCGACCAATTCCCGCGCCCGGGAGCTCGCCGCGGCTGGCGCGCCTCACGGGACGGTCGTCACCGCCGCCGAGCAGACCGCCGGCCGCGGCCGCCAAGGCCGCACCTGGACCGCACCCCCGAACAAGGCCCTCCTCTACTCCGCCATCGTCCGCCCCCTAGAGGAGCACCACATGATGCTCCCCCTAGCCGTCCCCCTAGCTGTCTGCGAGGCAGCCGAGCAACTGAACCCCGACCTCGACTGCAAGGTCAAGTGGCCGAACGACATCCACGTCGAAGGCCGCAAGCTGGCCGGAGTCCTGATCGAGGCCCGACCACAAGATGGCTGGGCAGTCATCGGTGTCGGTATGAACCTCTCGATCAAGAGAGATGAATTTCCGGAGGAGCTGCGGGAGACGGCTACGTCATTACAAGAAGTTCGAATTGATAGTGCACGTGCGGCGTTAAATGCACGACTCGCTAGATGGCTTGATGCCGATGCAGATGAAGTGCTTGTTTCCTGGCGCGAGCGCGACGCGCTTCTCGGCCGGAAAGTCGAGTGGGAGGGTGGATCAGGCGTCGCCGACGGCGTCGACGACCGGGGTTACCTCGTCGTCGTCACCACCGGAGGCGACCGGATCACCGTCGGCGCCGGCGAGGTCCACCTCACCCGCTTCTGAAGCTTTCGGTTTGCGTCGGCGCCGCTGACGTTTCGGTTTCTCCCGCGCGCCATCGTCCGCCGCCTGCTGCTGCGCCTCGCCATTGGTCGCAGCCTCGGGCGCGTTTCCGTTCTCGCTCTGGGATGCGCCACCGCGCTTGCGCTTGCGCCGTCGCTTTCCACCTTTAGGGAAGTTCTTCAGTAGCTCGCGCGCGACCGCCGAGGGTTTCCGCGCCATCCGCATCCGCGCCCCGCGCAGCACCTCCTCGCCCTCGGGCGTATGCGAGACCGCGGCCGCCAGCAGCGCCACCGCCAGCCGCCGGTCCTGTTTGCGCGCCGCGTGGACGAGCCGGCGCGCATTGCGCCCGTGCGCCCGCCCCGAGGAGTTGACCAGCAGGCCCAGCAGGCGCTTGGTCTCCGGCCAGCGCTGGACTGCGTACTCCTCGTGCAGTTCGCGGGTGTAGGAGGCGAGCCGCCAGACCCATGCCTGCGCCTGGTCGCGACGGCCGATCCGCTTGTCGATCAGCGCCTGCAGCAGCGTCTTCGTCCCGGCGCGTTTGTCCTCGCGGCTCCAGGTGCCGACGATTTCGATCGCGTCGTCGAAGGCCTCGGCGTCGCCGAGGTCGGCGATCTCCCCCAGCGCTTTCAGGCGCAGCTGGGCGTTGCGGTTGCGCTGCACGCAGGTCAGCAGGAACCGGCGCCGCAGCTCTTTGGTGCGGTCGTTCTGCAGCATCGCCCGCGCCCGGCGCCAGCCTTGGGTGTTGACCCGCGCCCCGGCGAGCGCCGCCCAGGCGTGCTGCTCGGGGTAGTCGAGGTTCTCGACCGCGATCCGCCAAATCTCCCGTTCCAGCACCTCCATCCGCTTCTCCTCGACGTCGGAGACGGGGACGATCCGCCGCTCAACCCGGACCTTGCGGCCCCGGCCGCGGCGCACCGGTCCGACGACGATCGCGCCGCCGCGGTAGACGTCGCGGTCGAGCAGGCTATGCAGGGTGACGATCGTCTCGTCGTGGGTCGTCGCCGGGTGGACGAAGTCGAGCACTAGGCCCGCCTCCTTGCCCGGCGCCCGCCGGGTGACGCGGCCGACCCGCTGCTGGTAGATCCGCCGCGAGGCGGTCGGCGCCAGGTGCATGCAGATCGTCGCCCGCGGGCTGTTCCAACCCTCGGCCAGCAGCATCGCGTTGCAGAGGACGTCGACGGTGCCGCGTTCGAAGCCAGCGAGGATCTCGGCCAGCTCGCGCTTCGGGGTTTCACCGGAGACCGCCTGCGCGTTGATGCCCGCGTCGCGGAAGGCTTTGGCGACGTTCTTCGCGTGCTGGACGCCGGCGGTGTAGACGACGCCGGGGACTTTGCGGAAGCGCGAGCGGTAGAGATCGGCGATCGCGACGTTGAACGGCTCCTGGTCGAGCAGCGCCGCCAGCTCCTCTTGGTCGAAGTCCTGATCGACCTCGCCTTTGCGCAGCGGCACCTTGGCGATCGTCCGCACGCCGGGACCGGGTGGGATCCGCAGGCAGCGCAGCGGCGCGATGACGCCGCGGCGGGCCGCCTGGGCGAGGTCAAAGCGCGAGGTCTGGGTCGGGAAGAGGTCGGCGACGTGGCGGGCGATCAGCGCGCCGGTCGCGGTCATGCCGATGTAGACGGGCCCCGGCATGTCGCGGATGCAGGCGCTGGTTTTCTCGCCCAGGGCGGTATGGGCCTCGTCGCAGATCACGATCGAGTAAGCGTCGGAAATCTTCTTGTGGTTGCGGACGAACCACTGGTAGGTCTCGACCGTGACGGGGCCGTCGGGGTCGTCGCGACCGTCGAGCAGCGGCGGGCGCAAGCGCTCCTTGTAACCGCGGTCGGAGATCTCGCCAATGAACTGGTCGACGAGGTTGCGACGATGGGTGAGGATCAGGACGCCACCGGTGCGGGTCGCCTCGACGAACCCGACCGCGGCGACGGTCTTGCCGGCCCCGGTCGCGTGCTCGAACCAGAAACGGCGCTCGGCGCCGGGGTCTTCGGGCGCCTCCTCGACGACCTCCTCGTCGTCCTCGTCAGGCTGTTCCTCCCAGTCCTGTGGCTCCTCGTCGGGCGCGACCTCGTCGTCCTCCTCGTCGAGCTCGTCGGCGCCGGCGCTCTCCGCCGCGCCGTTGGCGGCCGCCGGGGCGCTCCCGCCGTTCCCCGAGTCGCCGTTGCCGTTGCCGTTCTCGATCGCGGCGGCACTGCCGGTCTGCTGCTGACCCATCAGCTCGGCCAGGGTGCCGGAGAGGGCATCGACCTGGTGGGGATTGAGTTCGGCTCCGTCGCGCAGCTTCGGCGGTTCCTCGGCGAGGAACCGCTCGAGGCCGAGCAGCAGCGAGAAGTCCCGGCGCCACTGGATCGAGGGGTACTCGGCCCCCTCGTCCAGCTCCTTCAGCGCCCCGTCGAGGGCGCGCCGCCGCGCCGTGCCCGGCGCCAGCGCCTCCGGGCCCTCGCCGTCGAGCAGGAAGGGCTCGCGGGCGAATGCCGCTGCACGCTCGATGTCGGCGCTTGAAGGAACTGCCGCGTCAGCGGCAACGTCGCTGGTGTTGGCCATAGAGGCTTCCGGGATTCAGTCCCCGCCGAACGCATACAGACGGCCGGGAACACATGGCATTCAGGAAAGTCGAACGAGGCTGCGGGGCTTGACTGGCGTCTCCCCGAGAACTCAGCGGCCCGCGAACCGCGAACCGAACGTCCGTATTGTACCCACTGAGCGGATGCCTGCGCGAATCGGACCTCTTCTGACGCTGATTGCGATTGTCTCGGTGGCGGTCATTGCCGGTGGTTGCGGAACCTCCACCAGCAGCGGCAACGGCTCGCAGCCCGACTACGCGAAGACGCTCGCCGGCTCGCCGCCAGCGCTCGCGGCCATCCACAAGCAGGCGAACGACCTGATCCCCGGCGGCCAATCCGCCTTCGAAAAGCGGATCGTCCAGCTGCACGGCTACCCGGTCGTCGCCAACTTTTGGGCCTCCTGGTGCGGCCCCTGCCGCGAGGAGTTCCCGGTCCTCCAGCAGCTCTCCGCCCGCTACGGCAAGAAGGTCGCCTTCCTCGGCGTCAACTCCGAAGACTCGACCGACGCCGCCGCGACCTTCCTCAAGGAGGAGCCGCTCTCCTACCCGAGCTACGTCGACCCGCACAAAGGCATCTTGGAATCGATCGGCGGCTTGGGCGGCTTCCCCGACACCGCCTTCTACGACAAGTCCGGCAAGCTCGTCTACCTCAAACAAGGGCCCTACCGCAACGACTCCGAACTGGAAGCCGACGTTCGCCGATACACCGCCGCCGGCGCCTAGACAAAGGCATGTCGTCACCAACATAATCAGAGCGATGGAAGCCTTCGTCGTCATCGCGTTGATCGGCCTGGGGCTCCTCCTCGCCGAGCTGCTACTGCCGACCGGCGGCATTCTCGCGGTGATCGGCATCGCCGGCCTCACCGCCGCCGGCATCGTCGCCTTGAACTCCGACAGCGTCACCACCGAGTACATCGGCGGAGCACTGATCGCCTTCGGTGTCCTCTCGGCGATCAGCTTCTACTTCATCACCCGCAAAGTGATGGCCGCCCACCGCGATCCTCATGTCCGCACCGGCAAGGAGGAGATGGTCGGCTCGACCGGCCAAGCGCGGACCTCGATCGACCCCGACGGCCGGGTCTTCCTCGGCGGGACGATCTGGAGCGCCCGCCTCGCCGCAGGTTCCGAGCCGGTCCGGCTGGGGGATAGAGTCAGGGTCGAAGCGGTCGACGGGTTGACCCTGGTGGTCCGCCCGGAGCCGCAGACGGCGGTCCATTCGAGCGAAGGAGCCGGTTGATGCAGGCTGTGGCAGGGATTCTCGTCGTCCTCGTCTTCTTCGCGCTGATCGCGCTGGGGACCTCAGTGCGGGTCCTGCGCGAGTACGAGCGCGGCGTCATCTTCCGCCTCGGCCGCCTGATCGCCCAGAAGGGGCCGGGCCTGATCCTGCTGATCCCGCTCGTCGACCGGATGGTCAAGGTCGACCTGCGGACTGTCACCCTCAACATCCCGCCGCAGGAGGTAATCACCCGCGACAACGTCCCCTGCCGGGTCAACGCGGTCGCCTACTTCCGCGTCGTCGATGCCAACCGGGCGGTGGTCGAGGTCGAGAACTACCTGATCGCGACCTCACAGATTTCGCAGACGGCGCTGCGCTCGGTGCTCGGCAAGGCCGAGCTCGACCAGCTGCTCGCCGACCGCGAGCGCCTCAACGAAGAGCTGCAGAAGATCATCGACGAGTCGACCGAGCCCTGGGGCGTCAAGGTGACTGCGGTGGAGATCAAGGACGTCGAGATTCCCGAGCAGATGCAGCGGGCGATGGCGCGGCAGGCCGAGGCCGAGCGCGAGCGGCGGGCGAAGATCATCAACTCCGAGGGCGAGTTCCAGGCTGCGCAGAAGCTCACCGACGCCGCCGACATCATCAGCACCAACCCCGCCTCGCTGCAGCTGCGCTACCTGCAGACGCTGCTGGAAATCGGCACCAACCAGAACACGACCGTCGTATTCCCCCTGCCGATGGATGTGCTCGAGCCGTTTGTCGGCAAAGGCTCCGCCGCGCGCGCCGAGGGAACGCCGAGGCCGCCCCGTCCTCCGGCACCGCCGGAGCCGCCCGCGGTTGACGAGCCCGATCCAGACGACCTCCCCCCCTCCCGCTCCTGAGCGCGCCGGAGATCCGCATCGACCAGCTGACCGGGCTGAGGACGATCCTCGCCCCGGGCCGGGCTGCCCGCCCGGACAGCTTCTCGCCCCGCTCGACCGAGCCGAAGGGCCCGGAGAACTGTCCCTTCTGCGAAGGCCGGGAGGACCGCACGCCGCCGGAGCTCTACGCGCTACGGCCGGAGGGCGGCGATGCGGACACGCCGGGATGGAAGACCCGCGTCGTCCCGAACCTCTACCCGGCGCTCGGCAGCGCGCCGGAGGCCGAGGGCCAATCGCGTGGTTCCTTAAGCACCGATGACGTGCAAAAGGAACCACGACTTGCCGAGCCTGCCGCTGACGCCGGCTCCTTCGCCAGCGCCGGCGATCCGTTGCTGGCGACGAAACGGGCCGGCGAACCTGACCTCTTCTCCTCCCGCCCGGCGGAGGGCTCGCACGAGGTCCTGATCAACGCGCCCCAGCACGTGACCGCAATGGCCGAGCTCGACGAGGGTCAGTTCGCCGCCGCGATCGCCACCTGGCGGGAGCGGATGCGGGCACATCCCGACGCCTCCTACCTACAGCTGATCGTCAACGAGGGCGGCGGCGCTGGCGCCTCGCTCGAGCACACGCACGCCCAGCTCTACGCGCTGCCGTTCGTCCCCGCCGCGGTCGCCCGCGAGCGCGAGCGGGTCGGTGCCTACGGCGAACGCACCGCCGGCGGCGGGCTGCTTAGCGACGTCCTCGTCGAGGAGGTGCGGCGCCAGGACCGCCTGGTCGCGATCGACGACGAGGCGGCGCTGATCTGTCCCTGGGCCTCGCGCTCGCCGTTCGAGCTGCGGGTGATCCCGCGCCGCGAAGCCGCTCGCTTCGAGGAGGACAAGGGCGGCGCGGCGATGATCCGCACGGCGATGCGCGCCCTCGCCACCCTCTTCGACGGTCCGCCGGAGCTCAACCTCTGGGTCCGCACTGCCCCCCGCGGCGCCGACCAGTTCCACTGGCACGTCGACATCGCCCCCCGCCTGACGATCAAGGCCGGTTTCGAGCTCGGCACCGGGGTCGACATCAACGTCTACCCGCCGGAGCGAGCGGCCTCCGACCTACGTGACTGCGTGGAGTCGTAGATAGGCTGCGCGCCGTGCGGCCGACCGAACGTCCGATTCCGCGCTTCATCGCCGACACCACCCAGGAGGGGATCCCGCACGGGCGCTTTGCCGAGCGGCTGCGCGAGGAGTTCGCGAAGGGTGTGGCCGAGCTCGAGGGCTTGCCCGCGGGGGCGGAGGTGCCGGGCGAGGTCGACTGGTTCCCGGAGCGCGCCTGGGGCGGTCGGGTCTGGGTCCCCTGCTCGGCGAAGACCGAGAGCGAGGAGGGGCGCCTCGAGCTCTTCGGCCACGTCTCTTATGTGCAGCCGCCGGAAGGGGAGCCTGGGGACTTCGCGGTCAAGGCCGACTACACCGACATCCTCGCCGAGGACAACCCCGACTGGCGGATCGACCTCAACGACGACGTGATCGGACGGTGGCGGGGGGAGAACGGCCGCGCCGGTGCGGTCACCCTCGTCTGGGGACGACCGCTGGTCCGCGGAGCCGTCGCCGCGACCGCCGTGCTCGAGACCGAGACCGTCGACCAGGAACTGATCTCCCAGGACCGCTTCTCCCTGCTCGCCCTCGACGCGCTGGAGGGCTACGGCGATGAGGTCTTCATGGAAGTCAAGCTCTGGAGCCGCCGCGCCGACGAGCTCGCCTCCGAGACCCTCTACGCCTAGCCGAGCACCTCGATCGGCAGGTCCACGCCTGACCGGGCAAGCCGCGCGTCGAAGGTGAGCAGCGGTTCGTCGAGCATCAGGGCCAGGGCTAGGTAGAGCCCGTCATAGAAGGAGAAGTTATGACGCAAGTGCCAGGCGACGTGCATCAGTGGTTCATGTTCCATGCGCTCAACCGGAAGATCGTCGGCTTCCCATAGGGCCCTTCCCGCCGCCTCTGCGGTGAGTTCTCCCAGGCGGACCTGCCGTCGCAACGCCTGACCGATCTCCGCATCGACGAGGTGGGGCGCCCACAGCGTTTGTTCTTCAGCGTCCAGTCGCTCTTCGACCACCTCCGCATGTGGCCCGTCGCGGAGGAGTTCGACGAGGACTGACGCATCAACGACGGCCATCAGTCCCCGCGAGATTCACGGATGATCTCTACGAGTTTTTCCGTGCTGAGAGTTGACCCCGCACTACGTCCTTTACTCCTCGCGCCAATCTCCCGAATCGTCGATTTGCGGCTTTTCCGGCTGAGCTCCTTCTTGATGTAGTCGGACATGCTCATCCCGGCAAGCGCCGCCCGCTTCTTCAGGTCCCGGTGCAACTCGTCGGGCACGTTCCTGATCTGAATCATCTTGGACATGTGCAGCACATTAGACCGTGCGGAGGACATGTTCACTGCCTCTAGCGTTCTCATGCAAGCGATCCTGCCGGGCAAGGACGCAAAAGTGGCGCGCACTTCGAGCCAATTCACCCGCAACTTCGTCATGTAAGCGACAATTCGGCCCCGCGCCCCGATAGCTCAGCTGGATAGAGCGATCCCCTCCTAAGGGATAGGCCGCTGGTTCGAATCCAGCTCGGGGCACTGAGAAGCTGCAGGCTCTCGCCCAGGTGGGTGCAACTTTTGACCGCGGGCGTTGCTTGTACCGAGAGTGCAGATCGTGAACCGGCCCCTCCGTTCGACTCTGTTCCGGGGAGTCCCGCTGCTGCTGGGTCTCGTCGGGCTCCTTGGCCTCTTGGCCGCTCCGGCGCCTGCGGCCGGAAAGCGAGTCGTGCGCTTTGACGGGCGGACGGTGAAAATTCCGGCTTCATGGCCGGTCTATCGACTCGCGGCACATCCGCGGATGTGCGTGCGGCTCGACCGGCGGGCCGTCTACCTGGGGTCGCCGTCGGCGCGGCAGAACTGCCCGGCGGAAGCGATCGGGCGGCGGCGGGCGATCCTGGTCGAACCGCGCTCAGCGCCGGCCCGGCTGTCCCTTCCGTCAGCGCGGATCAGCGCGACGGCGCGGGCGCGATCCGGCTCGATCTTCACCGGCCTCGGTTTCGACGCCTGCAGCACCCCCTCCGCCCGCTCGATGAGCGCATGGAAGGAATCGCCCTACCGTGCGGTCGGCGTCTACATCGGCGGCGTCAACCGCGCCTGCTCGCAGCCGAACCTGACGCCGGAATGGGTCGCCGCGCAGACGGCCGCCGGCTGGCACCTGATCCCGACCTACGTCGGCCTGCAGGCCCCGACCAGTGCTTGCTCGAGCTGCGCCAAGCTCAGCGCCAGTCAGGCGACCGCGCAGGGCGTCGCCGCCGCGGTAGACGCGGTGGAAGAGGCAAACGAAGCCGCGATGGGCCCCGACAGCCCCATCTACTTCGACATGGAGTCCTACAGCCGCACCACCTCGGCCACTGCGGCGACCCTTGCCTTCCTCGAAGCCTGGACGAACAAGCTGCACGCGCTCGGCTACGTCTCCGGCGTCTACAGCTCCAGCTCCTCCGGGATCGCCGACCTCGGCGCCCAGGTCGGCACCGGCTACGAACTTCCCGATCACCTCTGGATCGCCAACTGGAACGGCTCGACCAGCACCTCCGACCCGGTCGTCCCGAGCAGCGCCTGGACCCCGCACCAGCGCATCCACCAATACGAGGGCGGTCACAACGAGACCTACGGCGGGGTGACGATCAACATCGACAACGACTCGGTCGACGGCGCCACGGTCGGCGAAGCGACGCTGCCGCCGACGCCGGAAGACAATCCCGTCGGCGCCCTCGAACTCGCCACCGCTTCCGGCCCGGGGCAGGTGCGGGTGCGCGGCTGGGCGCTTGACGCCAACGCACCGACGACGCCGCTTTCGATCCGGCTCGTCGTCGGCGGCCGCGAAGGCGAACCTGGTGTCGCCTCCTACGAACTCGGGCCGGTCGCCAACCTGCCCCGCCGCGATGTCCGCCTGCAGTACCCGGAAGCCGGTGGTCGCCACGGCTTCGACCTCAGCCTGCCGACGGTGAAGTCCGGGCGGCAGCGGGTTTGCGTCTACGCACTCGACATTGAACCCGGAGAAGACAGCCTGCTCGGCTGCAAAGGGGTGACGATCCCGGTCCCGATCCAGCTCTCGGAACTGAAGGCGGGGCGCAACCGGGTGCAGCTGCGGCTGACTTGCCTCTGGCCGGCCGGCACCGAATGCCCGGGACGGATCGCCCTTCGCGCCCACTTCCGCATCCCAAACGCACACCGCGGGCGCGGGCCGCGCACGCGCGCAGTCAGCCGCATCATCGGGCGCACCTCCTTCCGCATCGGCGGTGGGCTGGCACAGACGTACTCGATACCGCTCACCGCCGGGGGCCGCAAGCTGCTGCGCCTGCGAGCGCGACTGAAGACCCACGTGCTGGTCGCCGTCCCGGGCGGCCGCCGGGTCGGCGTCGTCGAACTGCGCCGCTAGCCGTCGCCCAGCGCCTCACGCAGACTCGCCAGCTCGCCTCGCAGGGACTCCAGCTCGCGTTCGATCCGGTCGAGGCGATCCTCCGAGGAGGCGACGGTTGGAACCTCCGCCGAAGGCGCTTCCTCTTGCTCCTGCGGCTCGGTCTCAGCCGGCGACGAAGGCGCCGTGTCCTCACCGCCACCCCCGAGCACCTGCTCGTAGCGCTCCTCCTTCTGGCCCGGTCGCCGCGGATGACGAACCACGTACTCGCGCTCGACCAGCCGCTCCAGGGTCTCCTGCACCGCCGGCAGACCCTCGAACCGATGCAGGCGCTCGCTGCGCCCCTTCAGCTCGCCCGGCGTCTGCGGCCCGCGGAGCATTAGCACCGCGAGCAGCGCCAGCTCCCCGCCATCAACCCCGAGCGCTTCGGGCAGAAGGTGGCGGTACTTGCGGGCGCGACTGCCGGCGCCACTGGCGAGCCGCGTCCACCCCCGCTGCGCCAACCGCCGCAGCGCCTCCACTACCGTCGCCTCGTCGTAGTCGACGACGGGGTCGCGGTTAGTCGACTGGTTGCAGGCCAACCGCAGGGCGTTGAGGGAGAGCGGGTAGGCGTCCGGCGTCGTCCGCTGCTTCTCGACCAGGCAGCCGACGACCCGGAGCTCGACCGCGTCTGGCTCCATCAGCTCCGGTCGGGACGGTCCGGGTAGATCTCGTCGATCGTTACCAGTGCCCGGTACGGCGCGCCGGCTGCGGCTTCGATCCGCTCGGCGCCGCCGGCCAGACGGTCTACGACCGCGACCACGCCAGCCACCTCGAGACCCTCCTCCTTCACCCGCTCGATCGCCTGCGCGGTCGAGCCGCCCGTGGTGACGGTGTCCTCGACGACGAGGCAGCGCGCCCCCTCCTCAACCGGGCCCTCGACCCAGCGCTGCAGCCCGTGCTCCTTGCGAGCGCTGCGGACAAAGAAGGCAACCAGGTCCTGACCGGCCGGAATCGCGATCGCCGCGCAGGCCGGCGGGATCGCCGCCGTCGCCGGGCCTCCCACAGCCGCAGCGCCAACCTGGTGCGCCATGTCAGCGATCAACTCGCCCGCGGCGCGAAAGCCGGCCGGGCGCATCAGCGTCCGCCGCGCATCGACGTAGTACTGCGCCACGGCCCCGCTGGCAAGAGTCACCTCGCCAAGAATCAACGAGTGCTCACGCAGCTCCGCGAGAAGAGTTTTCTTGGCTTCTTCTAGGCCCGTCACTTCTGAGTGTGTATGACCAAGCAGATCAAGGACGCAGGGAGCGTGGCGTGCTCTGCACGCGAGCGACTGAGGACGCCGATATGCGCCGCGTCATACACGCTCAGAAAACGAAAATCGACTCGCCGAAGTGGAGCTGTTCGTAGATCCGCGGCTGGTCGGCGATGAAGGTGCGGACGCAGCCGTGGCTGGCGGCGTAGCTGGGGACTTCGGCGTAGCCGTGGACGGCGTAGCCGTTGTGCCAGTAGAACGAGTAGTACATGCCCTCGGAGTTGTAGCCCGGTTCCTGGCGGTAGAAGTGGTAGTGCCCGGTGATCGTCGGAGTCGAGGGCTTGCCGGTCGAGACGGGATATATCGCGAACGGCTTGCCCTTCTTGATCAGGACCAGGACCTGCTTATTGAGAGGCACCTCGGCGTGTTCGCCCGCGTTCGGGTACTTGGGGTGGTAGCCACCCTTGCCGCCGAAGACCTTCTTCACCAGGCCGGCGCCAGCCTTCTGGCTGCGGTTCATATCGTTGACCTTGCGGTAGGCGAGCACCTCGCGGCCGAGGCGGCCGTTGAAGCACTTGCCGCCGCCGGCGACATAGCCCATCTTCGCCATCGCCTTTTTGAAACCGCCGACCACCTTGCTGCATTCGCCGGGGTGCAGCGAGGGGAAGCTGACCTTCCAGCTCTTGCGGACGGTGCTGTCGCCGCCGAGCGCCGCGTTTGCCTTGTGCTTGGCCGCGACCGCGTACTTGCCATCTTCCTTGACGACGACGCTGGTTTCGAAGGTCCCTTCTTCGCCGCCGCCCTTCTCGACCGCGAGCTGGCGGCTGAGCAGCCGGTGGCCGTCGAGGTAGAAGGTGACTTCGACCTTCTGCCCGGGGACGTAGGGCGAGAGCGTGCCGCGCACTGGCACCGTGTCGTAGATCTCGGCGCGACCGCCGTGCAGGCCGCCGACGTCGATCTTCACCGTCGGGTCCGGAGCCGGCAGCGGTTTCGGCTTGGGCTTCGGCGCGGCCGCCGCGCCGGCGGGCAGCGCGATGGCGACAGCGATGGCGAGCAGGGACGAGAGGCGCTTCACGAGGCGGGAACTCTACTTAGTGAGCAGGACCACAGTGTTGTTCAAGGCGTGCAGGAGGATGCCCGGCACGATCGATCCGGTCTCGTCATAGAGCAGGCAGAGCACGAAGCCGAAGAACATCAGCGGCGGTACCGCGGCGACGCCGGTGGTGGCATGGAGGCCGCCGAAGATCAGCCCGGCGACGAGCGCCGCCGGGACCCGCGGGAGGTTGCGCCGCAGGCCGCCGAACAGCATCCCGCGGAAGCAGATCTCCTCGCTGATCGGCGCCGCGATCACGATTAGCAGCACCTGTAGCGGCCAGGCGCCGAATTCTTCGGCGATGTTCTTCTGGTCCGGCGGAGTGATCAGCGTCGTATAGAGGGCCGTGAACAGGAGGTAGGCGCCGAGGGCAGCGGCGATCCACTTGAACGCCGCGCCCCAGCGGAACGGCTGCACCCCGAGCCGCCGCAGGACCTCCCGCATCGTCCCCGCGCCGTTCTGCGCCGCGATCGCCATCGGCACCATCAGGAAGCCCGCCGCCGTCGCGACCTGCAAGCCGACGTTGCCCCACGTCGTCAGGTCATTGCTGTGGGGCTTGTGCCCGAGCAGCGCCGCCGGGAACGCGAGCGCCACGCCCGTCGCCAGGGCCAGGAGGAGACCGACGAGCGCGGTCCCGGCCCCCCAGTTCGCGTAGGGGAACTTCTGACGGGGCGGCTCGGCGACGGGGGCGGCGGTTAAGTTGGCCTCCATGTCGCCCGCAGTCTCACAGGTCTCGCGCACCACTCGGACGCGGCTGCGCATCCTCCGCCGCCTCGCCTTCGTCGTCGTCTTCCTGATCATCGCGATGCTCGTGCTCAGTCAGTTCACCGAGCTGAAGCGGCTGGCGACCGGCGTCCTCGCCTCGACCGCGCTGGTCGTCGCCGTGGTCGGCTTCGCCGCCCAGCGCACCCTCGCCAACATGATCGCCGGGATCCAGATCGCCGTCTCGCAGCCGATCCGAATCGGCGACCGGATCGAGTTCGACGAATGCGAGGGGCGGGTCACCGACATCACCCTCTCCTACACCTACCTCAACCCCGGCGACGGCAGCTCGATCGTGATCCCCAACCAGCTCCTGGTCGAAGGCAAGGTCCACAACCTCTCGACCGCCGACACGGTTGAAGAGAAGCCGGCCTGAGCGCGGAAGGACGCGAAGTACCCTCTGGGTGATGACGCAGCGCAACCGGCGACGCCGGCGTCCGCACGGGGGGATCGGCTCGAAGCTCCTGCTCGTCTTTGGCTGCGTCTTCGTACTGCTGGCGATCGGCGCGATCGCCGTCACCTCCTGGGTGCTGAACGTCGCCGCCGAGGCTCCCTCGCTCGCCTCCTGCAAACGAATCGCCAAGGGCGGCAACTCGGTCATCTACGCCGCTGACGGGACCAAGCTCGGCCTGGTCCGCTCGCCGGTCGCGAGGCGGCTGGTCGCGATCGAACATGTGCCGAAGAGCCTGCAGCTGGCGACGGTGGCGATCGAGGACCAGCGCTTCTACCAACACGGCGGGGTCGACTACGAGGGCATCCTGCGGGCAGCCGTCAAGGACCTGGAAGCCGGCGAACCGGTCGAGGGCGGCTCGACGATCACCCAGCAGCTGGTCCGCAACCTCTGCATCCGCAAGCCGCAGCGCAACCTCGAACGCAAGATCGTCGAGGCGAAGCTGGCGGTCGAGTACTCCGAACGCCACAGCCGCAAGGAAATCCTCGGCTCCTACCTCAACGTCGCCGCTTACGGGACGGTGGAAGGGAGCACCGCGGTCGGCGTCGGCGCCGCCTCGGAAATCTTCTTCTCGAAGCCGGTCTCGAAGCTACAGCTGCCCGAAGCGGCGCTGTTGGCAGGACTGCCGCAGGCGCCCTCGGAGTACAACCCGCTGCTCAACCCGGCCGCGGCGAAAGCGCGGCGCAACCAGGTGCTGCGGCAGATGCGCAAGCTCGGCTACATCAGCGCGGCGAAGGCGAAGCGGGCGATGGCGAGCGGCCTGCGCGTCGATCCCTCGAGCAGCTACTTCGAACACCGCGAGCCCTACTTCTTCGACTACGTCGAAAACAAGCTGATCGAAAAGTACGGGCCCGACCTGGTTCGCCACGGCGGCCTGGAGGTGCACACGACGCTCGACATGGGGCTGCAGCAGGTCGGCCTGGAAGCGATGCGCTCGACCCTGCCCTACTCGACCGATCCCTCCTCGGCGCTGGTCTCGATCGACCCCCGCAACGGCCACATCCGGGCGATGGTCAACAGCTCCTACTACGACCAGAGCCAGTTCAATCTCGCCGCCCAGGGCCACCGTCAGCCCGGCTCGACCTTCAAGACCTTCGTACTGACGACGGCGATCAAGCAGGGCATCGATCCCTACTCGACCTACTACACCTCCAAACCGCTCGATCTCTACCTGCCGAAGTGGGGGCACTGGACGGTGCACACCGCCGACGAAGGCTATTTGGGGACCGTCAACTTGCAGCAGGCGACGGTCGCCTCTGACAACACCGTCTTCGCCCAGCTCGACCTCGACGTCGGTCCCGAAGCGGTGGCGGCGACCGCGCACTCGATGGGGATCACCTCGCCGCTCGACGGGATCCCGGCCGAGGGAATTGGCGGCCTGCGGATCGGCGTCTCGCCGCTGGAGATGGCGAGCGCTTACGGGACGCTTGCCTCGGGCGGGGTGCGGCGCAACCCGGTGGCGATCACCAAAGTCGTCTTCCCGAACGGCAAAGTCGACCACCCAGAACCGGCGGACCCGCGGCGCAAAGTCTCGCGGCCGGCCGCCTACCAGGTGACGCGCCTACTGCACGACAACATCGTCGAAGGGACCGGCACCGCCGCCTACACCGGCTGCGCCGGGCAGGCCGGGAAGACCGGGACCACCGACGGCTACACCGACGCCTGGTTCGCCGGCTACCAGCCGAACCTGGCGACCGTGGTCTGGGTCGGGTACCCCGAATCGAACGACGTCTCGATGTCGAGCGTGCACGGGATCATCGTCTTCGGCGGCACCTTCCCGGCCGAAATCTGGCACTCGCTCTATAGCGGCGCCGGCGTGCCGTGCGAGGAATTTCACGAACCGAGCCAGAAGATCAGCTGGGCTCCGTTCTACGGCCGCTACGCCCGCTCGAGCCCCCGCGACAACGCGAGCCTGACCGGCAAAAACGGCAGCGGCGGCGGGAGCAGCGAACCGCCGCCGGGCTCCGCCGCGGTTGGCGGCTACGACCCGAACGCCTACGCGCCGGGAGCCGGCCAGGACCCGATGCCGCTCCCACCTCCCCCGCCGCAGAGCGACGTCGGCGGCGGCGAATCCGCAGGCAGGTAACCGCGATCGATCCCGGGCTCGCCTATGGCCTGATGTGGGTCGGCTTCGCCGCCTACCTCGGGGTGCTGTGGCAGGCGCCGAAGCTCGGGCGCACAGTCGTCTGGGGTCTGATCCTGGTCCTCGTCACCGGCTTCGCGGTCGCCCCCGTGCTCCTCTCCCACGACGTCTACAGCTACGTCGACTACGCCCGCCTTGGCGTCCGCCACGGCCTCAACCCCTACGTCCACCCGCCGCTGGCGGCACCGGGGGATCCCGCCTACAGCGACGTCACCTGGACCGAAGCGACCAGTGCCTACGGCCCCCTCTTCACCCTCCTGACCTACCCGCTCGCCTGGCTGCCGGTAGGCGTCGCGGTCGCGGCGCTGAAGGCCGTCGCCGCGCTCTCCGTCCTCGGCATCGCCGCCCTCACCGCGCGCATCGCCAGCTGGCGCGGCATCGATCCCCTCCGCGCCACCGCCTTCGTCGCCCTCAACCCCCTAGTCCTGGTCCACGCAATAGGCGGCGCCCACAACGACGCCCTGACGATGCTGCTGGCAATGCTCGCCGTAGCCGCCATCCTCAGCCAACGAGAGCTAGCGGGCGGCGCAGCCCTAGTAGCCGCCATAGCCACCAAGCTCTCCGCCGCCGTCCTAGCCCCCTTCGCCCTCGTCGGGGTCGCCACTACTTCTCCGCCGACGGGACGATTCCGTTCCTATGCGGGACGTTTTCGTCCCGTCGGCAGGTTGTTGGCGGGCGGAGCCGGGGCGGCTCTGGCGGTTGGGATTGCCGCTTACCTCGCATTCGGCTGGGACTGGCTACATGGCTTCGGGCTTGCCGGGGAGAACCAGAGCCGGACTAGCCACATGAGCATCCCGATCACCGTCGCCCGCCTCACCGACCTCGGCCCCGAGGGCGTCCGCCTCGCCGCCGCGATCCTCTTCGCTGCCCTGGTCATCTACCTACTCATCTGGACCGCCCGCGGCAACGACTGGATCCGCGCCGCCGCCTGGGCGACCTTCGCCCTCCTACTAGCCAGCGCCTGGCTACTCCCCTGGTACCTCCTCTGGCCACTCCCCCTAGTAGCCATCTCCAGAGACCGAACCCTCCAGCTCCTCACGCTGGCCCTAACCGCCTACCAACTAGGAGCCCGGATCCCCCTGTGACGATCGCGAAGGGGAGCCTGACCCCCTCCGAACGGCTTGTACTTCTCGGGCAGAAGCAATCTAGGACTGCCACCGACGCCCCACCCGAGCAAGTTGAGAGAGGAGGGGGTCAGGCTCCCCTAACCACCTACGTAGAAAGCTCCCCCTCAACCGCCTCTTCCTCCTCCGGCGACGGATGCAGGATCCCCGTGTGGATGCTCCATTTCTCCCGCCGCCCAAGCGCCGTCACCAGTCCCACGTAGATGATTTCGCCAACGGTCATGACGCCGCGCACGGCGATCGCGATCAGCGAGCCGAGGGCGAAGCTCCCGCTCGGCAGAGCCGCCTTCACCGCCCAGGCGAAAGCAGCGTCCCGGACGCCGAGCCCGGCCGGGGCGACAAGCGTGACCAGCGCCGCGAAGTAGCCAATCGCCTGCGCTGAGCCAACCAGCAGCAGATCGTTGAAGGGGATGCGGGTGACCGAGCGGGCGACGCAGTAGATCCCGAAGGCGACGACGACCCAGTTCAGCGAGTAGAAGACGATCAGCGCCAGCACGCCGCGCAGCGGGATCATCTCCGGCAGCGGCTCGCGGCCGAGCGCCCGCAGGGCCCGGTTGGTCAGCGGCCCGAAGACCTTCGGGTGGAGGACGAGGATCGCCAGCGGGATCAGCAGCAGCACGCCCCAGCGCCAGACGTCTCCCTGCAGGTCCGGGTGCTTGATGATGAAGTAGGCGGCGACGACGATCGCCGAGGTGGCGGAGATCGCCTGTTCGTAGACGATGCTGGCGATCGTGATCCGCCGCGGTACGCCGGCTTTTTCGGAGAGCAGCACCCGCCCGAGGACGTAGAGGACGCTGCCGGGGACATAGCGGGCGAGCAGCGGCTGCCCCCAGGCGACCTGCGCCCGGCCAAACCCGAGCGGATAGCCGAGGTAGCGCAGGGTGAGGTCCCAGCCGAGGGCGCTGATGGCGAAGTAGATCGGCAGGATCACGATTCCCGGAATCAGCCAGAGGACATGGAAGTGAACCCCTGCGTTCTGGATCTCCGACCACTGGTTGATGACCGTGAGGACGAGGAAGCCGAAGATCAGCGCGGCGAGGCCGACCTGCAAGGCGAGCCGGACTTTGCGGCTGCGCGGGGGCTTTTTCCCGAACTCGGCTCCGACCTCGCCGACGCGGTGCAGGAATGGTTGGCGGCGCTCCACGTTCGACGGCACCTTATTGACTACCCGGGATAGGAGCCCGCTATTTGGAATAGTCGGGGGATGGGCGAGTTCGAGTTGCTGGCGAAGCTCCGCGAACGACTGCCCCCGGCCGCAGCCCGGGTAGCGCTCGGCAGCGGCGACGACGCCGCGGTCACCGTTCCCGGCGGCGCGACGGCGACTTCGGTCGACGCGATCGTCGAGGGAGTCCACTTCCGCCGAAGCGAGGCTTCGCCGCAGATGATCGGACGCAAGGCCCTCGCCACGGCCCTCTCCGACCTCGCCGCGATGGGCGCCGCAGTCGGTGAGGCCTACGTGGTTCTCGGCGCGCCGCCGGATCTGGCCGAAGCCGAGTTCGACGCCCTTCTCGAGGGTCTCCTCGGGCTCGCCGAGGAGACCGGCACCACCCTCGCCGGCGGCGATCTCACCCGGGCACCGGCTCTGACCCTGGCGGTGACGGTCGTCGGCCACGCCCCTCGACCGGACGATCTCGTGCGCCGTTCGGGCGCGCGCCCAGGCGACGTCCTCGTCGTCACCGGCGAGCTGGGCGGCGCTGCCGCCGGGCGGCTCCTGCTTGACCGGCCCGAGCTCGCGAACAGATTGGGCGAGAGCACCGCCGAGCGCCTCCGCCAGCGCCAGCTCGACCCGACCCCGCGCCTGCGCTCCGGCCGGGCGCTGGCCGCAGCCGGCGCCAGCGCGATGATCGACCTCAGCGACGGTCTCGCCGGCGACGCCGCGCATATCGCCGAGGCCAGCGGCGTCGGCCTGCGGATCGAAGCGGGCTCGCTGCCCCTGGCAAAAGGAGTCGCCGAGGTCGCCGCGGCGGCCGGGCATGAGCCTCTGCAGCTAGCGGTATCCGGCGGCGAGGACTACGAGCTGCTGGCGGCGCTGCGGCCTGATCGCCTTGAAGAGGCCACACGGCGGATAGCAGCAGAAGCAGAAACCACCCTCACCTCGATCGGCGAAGTGGTCGAGGGAGAAGGAGTCGAGCTCAGGCTGCCCGGGGGCGGACTACTGGAGGCTCAGGGCTATGACCATTTTGTGGCACAGAGCCGTGAATCCCGGTAAGCAGCTCGCGGACGCCGCGCCGGCTCAGCATCGCCATCGCGATCTCGCCAGGGTCCGGTTTGTAGGCGCCAGCCTCGACCAGGGATTTCAACTCGTGGGGCTGCATTGCTCTCGCGGTCATTATCGGCGTGGGTACCCACATCCTTAGTTCTTAGTACTCGCACATGCGTCCAAACTGACCCGAGGACTACCCTTCTAGGCATGCCCAACGGCTCGGCACGCATCCTCCTCGTCGACGACGAGCAGTCGATTCAGACCCTGCTGAGCTACCCGCTGCGCAAGGACGGCTACCACGTCACCTCCGCCCTTGACGGCACCGAAGCGCTGCGCCGCTTCGAAGAAGGCCGCTTCGACCTCGTCATCCTCGACCTGATGCTGCCGCGGATGGGCGGCGTCGAAGTCTGCCGCCAGCTGCGCTCGCGCAGTCAGGTGCCGATCATCATGCTGACCGCCAAAGGCAGCGAGACCGACAAGGTCGCCGGCCTCGAGGTCGGCGCCGACGACTACATCACCAAGCCGTTCTCGATGCGCGAGTTCCGCAGCCGCGTCAAAGCGGCGCTGCGGCGCTCGCGGATGGGCGGTGAGACGAGCGAGGAGGCCAGTGGCAAGATCGAGACTGGCGAGCTGACGATCGACTTCGACCGTCGCATGGTCACGCTAGGCGAGGAGGAGATCAAAGTCACCTACGTCGAGTTCGAGATCCTCGGCGCGCTCGCCCGCTCCCCCGGGCGCGTCCTCACCCGCGAGACCCTGCTGGAGCACGTCTGGGGCGACTCCGACTACCGCGACCCGCGCACCGTCGACGTCCACATCCGCCACCTGCGCGAGAAGCTGGAGAAAGACCCGAAGGAGCCCGAGTACCTCTTCACCGTGCGCGGGGTCGGCTACCGCTTCCGGGAGTAACGCGGATGCGGAAGCTGCGGCTCAGCGACCTGGCGAGCCGGATCACCCTGATCTCGATCGCGATTGCGGTCGGCGCCACCGTGATCGTCTACGTCTACGCCGTTGCGATCGGCGGCTCGGCCAGCGGCAACGACGCGGTAAAGCTGCAGATCCTCACCGGCGGCCTGATCGCGGTGGCGATCGCAACCGCGGTCGGTCTCTACTACACCCGCTCCTCGGCCAGCAGCATCCAGCGCCTCCAGGAAGCGGCCCGCAAAGTCGCCGACGGCAACTTCGAAACGACGATCCCGGTCGCCTCGGTCGGCCAGCTCGGCCAGCTAGCCCGCACCTTCAACGAGATGCAGCGGCGCCTCGCCGAGCTCGACAGCGCCCGCAAGCAGTTCATCGCCAACGCCTCGCACGAGCTGCGGACGCCGATCTTCAGCCTCGGCGGCTTCGTCGAGCTGCTCGAAGACGAGGACCCGAGCCCGGAGGAGCGGGCCGAGTTCGTGCGGACGATGCGCCAGCAGATCGAGCGCCTGACCAAGCTCACGACGGATTTGCTGGACCTCTCCCAGCTCGATGCCGGGGCGGTGGTGATGCGGGCCAGCACCGTCGACCTCAGCGCCCTCGCCCGCGAGGTGACGCGGGAGTTCGGCCCGCGTGCCGACCGGCGCGGCTCGCGCCTGCAGCTCCGCACTCCCGAGCAACCGGCGATCGCCCTCGGCGACCCTGATCGGGTACGGCAGGTGATCCGTATCCTCCTCGACAACGCCCTCACCCACACTCCGGAGGGCACCGACGTCACCGTGACCACCTACTCTGCCAACGGCCGTGCCGAGCTGACCGTCTCCGACGAGGGCGCCGGCATCCCCCAGCGCGTCCAGAAGCGGATCTTCGAGCGCTTCTACACCGCCGACTCCGCCGGTGGCTCCGGGCTCGGGCTGGCGATCGCCAGCGAGCTGGCGCAGCGGATGAACGGCGAGATCAGCATCAGTTCCAGCCGCCGCTACACCGCCTTCACGCTCGACCTCCCGCCGGGCCCGGCAACCGCGCCGCCGCCGCGTCCCTCCCGCACGCCCTCCAGGACCGCAGCGTGAAGAGGCTCGGCGCCCTGGCGGCGCTGGTGCTCTGCCTCGCCCTGCTAGGCGGTTGCGGCTCCAGCGGGGACGACAGCAGCTCCACCGGGGGCGGCTCCGCTACGAAGGTCTCCAAGCCCGACGAACCGGCGCCGGCTCCCCAGGTCGCGATCGAGACCTCCAGCCCCGGCTTCGATGCCACCGGCGTCTACCGCGAAGCTGCGCCCGGCGTCGTCACGATCCGCTCGGTCTTCGACCAGGGCGCTGCTGAGGGCTCCGGCTTCGTCCTTGACGAAAAAGGCGAAATTGTCACCAACGCCCACGTGGTCACCGACGAATCGAGCGGCGAACGCGAGCCGGCAAAGAACGTCTACGTCGAGTTCCCGGAACGCAACGTCGTCCCCGCCGAGATCGTCGGCTTCGATCCCTTCAACGATGTCGCCCTGCTGAAGGTCGCGCCGCAGGGCCTGCAACTGCACCCGCTCGAACTCGGCAACGACGGCGAACTGCAGGTCGGCCAGCCGGTGGCAGCGATCGGCAGCCCCTTTGGCGAGCAGCACTCGCTCTCGGTCGGGGTCGTCTCTGCCACCGACCGCTCAGTCAAATCGCTGACCCGGTTCGAAATCTTCGGCGCGATTCAGACCGACGCCTCGATCAACCCGGGCAACTCGGGCGGGCCGCTGCTCGACGCCGGCGCCCGCGTGATCGGGATCAACCAGCAGATCGAGACCAACTCGGGCGCCAACGACGGGGTTGGCTTCGCGGTGCCGGTCTCGGCGATCAAACGCTCGGTCGCCCAGCTGCGCGAAGACGGCACCGCCGAATACGCCTACCTGGGGGTTGGCAGCCAGACGCTTTACCCGCAGCTGGCCCGCAGGCTCGGGCTCGACACCACTTACGGCAGCCTGCTCTCCGAAGTCGTCCCCGGCGGCCCGGCCGAGCAGGCGGGGCTGAAGGGCGGCAACGAAGAAGTCCGCTTCCAGGCCGCCAAGTGGAAGGCCGGCGGCGACGTGATCCTGGCGATCGACGGGCAAAAGATCGTCGAGGAAAACGACCTCGCCCGGGTCGTCGCCGAACACAGGCCCGGCGAAAAGGTGACGCTGACGATCCTGCACGACAACAAGCCCGAACAGGTCGAGCTGACGCTCGGCAAGCGTCCAGACAATCCCTCATCCAGCTAGCCGGCAGCCGCGGCGGCTGGACAGCATGTCGCCGCCTATCGGTGTAGAACTCCTGCCTTGCTTCAGGAAGTCGCCCTCGGCCACAAGACCCTCACCGACTACACCCATATCGTCGGCAAAGACCTGACGGAGCAGATCCGCCAGCTCGCCGAGCCGTTGAAGGGGAAGCGGGTGCTGCACGTCAGCGCCACCGCGTTCGGCGGTGGCGTCTCCGAGATCCTCTACACCCTGGTGCCGCTGATGCGCGACGTCGGCATCGACGCGCACTGGCACGTGATCTTCGGCAAAGAAGAGTTCTTCGAAGCGACCAAGCTCCTCCACAACTCCTTGCAGGGGGCGGAGGAGACCTTGAGCGACGAGCAGTGGAAGGTCTTCGACGAGATCAACCAGATGAACGCCGAGGGGCTGCAGGGCGAGTGGGACGTGGTGATCGTCCACGACCCGCAGCCGATCGGCCTGCGCCGTGGCGCCCGCGAGAAGGGGCAGAAGTGGATCTGGCGCTGCCACATCGACCTCTCGACCCCGAACCCGGCGCCGATTGAGCGCCTGCTGCCGATGATCGAAGAGTACGACGCCTCGGTCTGGCACATGGAGCAGTACGTGCCCAACGACATGGGCCGCCACCGCGAGGCCGTCAACATCATCCCACCGGCGATCGACCCGCTCTCGCCGAAGAACATGGCCTTCTCGCCCGAGGACGCGGCCTTCGTCTGCCGCCAGTTCGGGATCGACGTCGACCGGCCGCTGATCACCCAGGTCAGCCGCTTCGACCCGTGGAAGGACCCGATCGGCGTCATCGACGCCTACCGCCAGGTGACCGAGAAGGTGCCCGACGCACAGCTGGCGATGGTCGGCTCGATGGCCACCGACGACCCCGAGGGGATGGAGTACTTCCAGAAGACCTTCGAATACGCGGGCGGCGACGAGGACATCAAAATCCTCAGCAACCTCAACAACGTCGGCGCGATCGAGGTCAACGCCTTCCAGTCGCAGTCGGACATCTGCCTGCAGAAGTCGATCCGCGAGGGCTTCGGCCTGACCGTCACCGAGGCGCTCTGGAAGGGGCGGCCGACGGTGGCCGGCAACGTCGGCGGCATCCCACTGCAGATCGAGGACGGGGTCAGCGGCTACCTCGTCAACTCGCCGCAGGAGTGCGCCGAGCGCTGCCTGGAGATCCTCGAGGATCCCGAGCTCGGCAAGAAGCTCGGCCGCGAGGGCAAGGAGCACGCCCGCCGCGAGTTCCTCACCCCGCGCCTGCTGCGCGACTGGCTACAGCTAGTCACCGACCTCGACTAGCGAGGCGCAAACTCTTCCGACCCGTCGCCAACGGGCGGAGGCGGTGAGGGCGCGGGCGCGGAAGGTGCAGGTTCGGGCGCAACCGGAGCGGGCGCAGGTTCGGGAGGTGGGACGTATACAGGCGGTTCAGGTGCCGGCGGCGAAGGTTCGGGAGTGGGCGGGCCTGGCGAGCGGTGACGGCGGCGCTTGCGGTAGACCCGGTGGCGTTTCTGCTTCCTCTCCCGAACTGCATCAAATTTCCGGGCTGGTGGGCCGGTTTTTTGATGCAGTTCGGGCTCTGCCTCACTCGGTGCTGCGGACACGACCTGCGGGAGGCCGACGTCGGGGGCTGGTGGTGGTGGCTCTGGCGGCGTGAGGAGGGACGGGAGGGCTTGCAGGATCGCGACGGCTGCGACGGCTATTGCCGCCGCTTTCGCTGCACTGGCCCATCGCACTCGGATTCCGCGCACGAACCCCTAAGGGGCCGGCGGCGCGAAACTCTCCCCCCTCAGGCGACCGATTGGCGCTCGGCTTCGATGTCCTTCAGCTGATCGTCCACCCAGTCACCCGGATTGTGGGAGAAGATGATCTCCCGCAGGCCTTCGGCCCAGCGCCGCTTCTGCTCGGGCTCCATCGTTAGGGCCCGGTGGATCGCGTCGGCCTGCTCCTGGATGTCGAAGGGGTTGACCGAGAGCACGTAGTCGATCAGCTCCTGGTGGGAGCCGGTGTTCTCGGAGAGCATCAGCACGCCGTCGCGGGTGTTGACCGCCGGCGCCTCCTTGGCGACCAGGTTCATCCCGTCGAAGAGCGAGTTGACCATCAGCAGGTCGAAGTGCTTGTAGCGGGCGACCGCGTCGTAGAAGTTCTCGTAGATCTTCAGGTCGATCGGCATCCAGTCGGTGGTCCCGTGGCGGTGGTTGACGACGGCGACCAGCGCCTCGATCCGCTCCAGGTACTCGGCGTACTCGGGCACGTCCTGGCGCGAGGGCTGGAGGTGGGCGATGAAGGTGACTTTTTCGCGGAACTCCGGATGCTGGGCGAGGAAGGTGTCGAAGGCGGTGAAGCCGCGCAGCACGTTCTTCGAGAGGTCGGCGCGGTCGACGCGGATGATCAGGTGCTGGCGGCGGCGCTCGAGCACCTCGCGCTCGGCCTCAGCCACCTCCGGCGAGGACGCCGCCCGCTTCAGCCGCTCGGCGTCGATCCCCAGCGGGTAGGCGCGGGCGATCGTCTTGCCGCCGGCGTGTCGCACCTCAGCCGCGTGGTAGTCGACCTCGACGCCCTCGAGCAGTTCGTCGCAGCAGCGGAGGAAGTTGATGCAGTAGGCGTGGGTGTGGAAGCCGATGATGTCGTTGGCCAGCATCCCCTCGAAGATCGCGTTGCGGATCCGAGTCGGCAGAATCCGCCAGCTGTCTGGCTGCGACCAGGGGATGTGGACAAAGTGGTGGAGGAAGACGTCGGCGCGCTCAGCGCGAATCATCCCGGGGGCGGTGTAGAGGTGGTAGTCGTGGAGCATCACCAGCGGCCGCTCCTCCCCCTCGATCTCGGCCAGCACGGCCTCGGCGATGTCCTGGTTCACCGCCTGGTAGCCGTAGTCCCAAGCATCAAGCTCCTGCTGGCGGATATCCGGGGCGTTGGAAATGTCCCAGAGGTAGTGCTGGATGAACCAGAGGATCGGGTTGGCGATGACGTTGTAAAAGCGGTCGTAGGCGGTCGGATCGCTGCCGACCAGCCGCACCCGGTAGTTGACCCCGTCCAGCTCCTGCTCGATTGGGCCGCCGGCCTCTTCGGAGACGGCGACGTCCTCGTCGGTCATCGCCGAAGCGATCCAGAGGGCGTCGCGGTGGGAGACCAGACCAGAGAGCGCCGTGACCAGGCCGCCACCTCCGCGGCGCACCGAGCGCTCGCCGTTCTCGTCGCGCTCGAACTGGAGCGGCCCCCGGTTGGAGACGATGATCAACGGCGAAGAGCTCACGCCTAGAGAGACTAGACAGTTGATTGCGGCCCGGAGCGGGCATGCTCCGGCGGCTGCGCGCCGCTATAGTCCTTCGCCGTTTTGGCCGCACCCCGTGAATACGAGCTAGTCCTGATGCTGGACCCCCAGCTGGACGCCCCCGCCCGCGATGCGTTGGCGCAAGAGGCCCGTGGGCAGATCGAGGGATCCGGCAGCCTCAAACACGAGAACAGCTGGGGGCTGCGGAAGATGGCCTACGAAATCAACCGCCGCACCGAGGCTGACTACCGCTGGATGCGGTTCGAGGCCCCGAGCGAGCTGCTCGACACGCTCGACCACAACCTGAAGATCGCCGACGGCGTCCTCCGCTTCCGCATCTTCAAGGTCGATCCCAGCGCGCCGGTGATCGTCCCGCCCGCGGTCACGGCTGCGCCCGGCCCGCGCGAGCGCAGCGCCCAGGGAGCCCGCGAGGATCGCGGCGACTCCTACGGCGATTCCGATTCCGACGAGTAGCGGCCTCCGCCGGCCTCCGTGTTTGCGGGAAAACCTCCAACGCAGGGGGGAGAGTCGCGCCGTCTGGCTCCTTAGACTGGGGTCCAGATAAGCGAATGCGCAAGGAGTGAGTGAATTGGCAGCTTCGAATGTGAACGTGGTGGTTATCACCGGGAACCTGACCCGGGATCCGGAGCTGCGTCATCTCGGCAGTGGCACCGCCGTATGCAAGCTTCGGGTGGCGGTCAACAGCCGCCGCAAAGACCAGAGCGGCAACTGGGTCGACAAGCCCAACTACTTCGACGTCACCGTCTGGGGAGCGCAGGGCGAGAACTGCGCCAACTACCTCTCGAAAGGCCGCCCGGTAGCGGTTGAAGGCCGGCTCGACTGGCGCGAGTGGGAGGACCAGGGCGGCAACAAACGCCAGAGCGTCGAGATCATCGCCAACACCGTCCAGTTCCTCGGCTCCCGCGACGGCTCGGGCGGCGGCGGGAACGGCAACGGCGGTGGCGGGGGCTTCTCCCCGCCGCAGAGCGACGTCCCCGCCGACATGGGCGACTTCGAAACCGCCCCGGCGGGCGGCGGCGGGGCGTCCGAAGACGACATCCCGTTCTAGGGAACCGCTTTAGACGAGCCTCACAGAGCGCCGCCCAGCGGCGCTCTGTACCATGCGCGGCCGATGGCACGAGCAACTGAGTCTTCATCACGTACGGGTGGCGCGCGGCGCGGCGGCAGGCGCGGCGCTGATCGCTCGCGGCCGCGTAAATACACGCGGGTCAACTCCGAGGTCGTCGATTACAAGGACCTCAACCTGCTGCGGCGCTTCCTCTCTGACAAGGGGAAGACGCGCGGCCGCCGAGTCACCGGACTTTCCCGCCGTCACCAGCGTCAGCTCTCGGTGGCGGTGAAGCGGGCGCGCGAAATCGCCCTGCTTCCCTACGTCGGAGAGCGCTGATGGCGCAGGCGATCCTGCTTGTAGACGTCGAGTCCCTCGGCGAGCGCGGTCACGTCGTCGACGTTGCACCCGGCTACCTGCGGAACTACCTGATCCCGCGCAAGCTGGCCCAGCCGGCCACCGCCGGAGCGCTGGAGGAAGCGAAACGGCGGATGGAGGCGGCGAAACGGGCCGAGGAAGCGCGTCGCGAACGCGAAACCGAAGCCGCCGGCCTGCTCGGCAAAACGGTCCTCACGATCCACCAGCGCGCGGGCGAGGACGGCAAGCTCTTCGGCTCGGTCGGGCCGAAAGAGATCGTTGACGCCCTGCGCGAGGCGCGCGACCTGCGGATCGACAAAAAACAGGTCCAGCTCGAGCAGCCGCTGCGCGAACTCGGCACCTTCATGGTCGAGATCAATCTCTCCGACGGCACCACCGCCGCGGTGAAGACGATCATCAGCGAGGAGAAGTAGTCCCCTTCCGTCGCCGCAGTTCCGGCTGGGTTCGCTCCGAGCGAGCGACGGTCGGTCTCGCCACGGTTGCCCTCGGGGCCGCCGGCGCTGTCGTTGCCGGCCAGTACAGCCGCATGCTCGCGCGGCGGGCGAGCGAGGCGCACGATCCGGAAGCGCTGCTCGAATCGGCGCCGGCGGCGGCAGCCGACACCGTCGAAGTCGCCGTTCGCGGCTACTCCGGGGCGTCGCGCAGCGAAACCGTCCTCTTCAACCTGCTGGCCGGCTTCCTCGGCTCCTTCGCCCTCGTCCGCATCTCGACCTGGGGCATCCGCGAGAACGTCGGGCCTTTCCGCAACGTCAAAATTGGCGGCCGCCATATTCACCACTTCGTGCCGGGCATCCTCCTCGCCTTCAGCTCGGGGACGGCGGCGCTCTTGACCGACAACGACGCGGTCGAGCAGCGGCTGGCGATCCCGATGGGCGCCGGCATCGGCCTCACCTTCGACGAGGCGGCGCTGCTGCTCGATCTGCGCGACGTGTACTGGACCCGGGAAGGCCTGCTCAGCGTGCAGCTCAGCCTCGGCGCTACGGCGATTCTCAGCATCGCCATCCTCACTCTGCGGATGCTGCGCCGCGGCGAGCAACGGGCCGAGCAGGAAGGCGTGATCCCGCCGGCCCATCCGCATCAGCTGTCCTTCGGAACTGCCGCGTAAATCAGGCGAAAGCGCGCGAAAGCGTGAACGCCTTTCCACGGCATTTGCACGGAAGGCTCACGTGAATGTGACGAGCCTCTGGTTTTCTTGACGGGCGCCCTCCCGCAACCCCAGATCCCGCCGGGCTGGCGCCTATACCTAAGAGAGCCGATGTCACAGTCGCCCACCTCCCACGTCCCGCCCCAGAACATCGAGGCCGAGGAATCGGTCCTCGGGGCGATGCTCGTCGCCGAGTCGACGCTGACGCGGGTGATCGACGAGGTGAAGCTGAACGCGCTCGACTTCTACCTCGACAAACACCGTGAGATCTTCGCCGCCGTCCATGACCTCTACGCAGCCTCGAAGCCGGTCGACGAGCTCAGCGTCAGCGAGGCGCTGACCCAGCGCAACAAGATCGAGGATGCCGGCGGCCGCCACTACGTCTCCGAGCTGGCGGCAAAGGTCCCCGCCGCGGCTAACGCCAAGCACTACGCGGAAATCGTGCAAGAGAACTCCTTGCTGCGAAGGTTGCTCGGCGCCGGCCAGGAGATTCAGGGCTGGGTCAACGAGCGCGACGGCGAACCGCGGGAACTCTCCGAGCGGGCCGAGAAACTGCTCTTCGAAGTCGCTCACAAAGAGCAGGCCAGCGACTTCAAGAAGCTCTCCGACATCCTCCACGACGAGGTCGACCGACTGGAGAAGCTCTCCACCGGCGAGACCGAGCTGACCGGCACCCCTTCCGGCTTCCGCGACATCGACGCGGTGACCGGCGGCTTCCAGCCTGGCAACCTGATCATCGTCGCCGCCCGCCCGGCGATGGGCAAGAGCGCGCTGGTCGCCAACATCGCCGAAAACGTCGCGGTCAAGCGCCAGAAGCCGGTCGCCTTCTTCTCGCTCGAGATGTCCGAGGTCGAGCTCGCCCAGCGCTTCATCGCCTGCCGGGCGCGGATCTCGGGCGACAAGCTGCGCAAGGGCCAAGTCAATCAGCGCGACTGGCCGAAGGTGGTGCGCGCCTGCAACGAGCTTGAGGAAGCGCCGCTGTGGTTCGACGACTCCTCCGACCTCGGCATCCTCGACCTGCGGGCGAAGGCGCGGCGGCTGCACGCCCAGGAACAGGAGCGCGGCGGGCTCGGTCTGATCATCCTCGACTACATCCAGCTGATGCGCTCCGACGACCACCGGGCCAACCGGGTCGAGCAGGTGGGCCAGATCAGCCGCGGGCTGAAGATCCTCGCCCGCGAGCTCGAGGTCCCAGTCGTAGCGATCTCCCAGCTCTCCCGCGCGCCCGAGCAGCGGACGCCGCCGAAGCCGCAGCTCTCCGACCTGCGCGAGTCCGGACAGATCGAGCAGGACGCCGACGTCGTCGCCTTCCTCTACCGCGAGGACTACTACCGCGACCCCGACGAGGAGCCCGACGGCCTCGCCGACCTGATCATCGCCAAGCACAGGAACGGCCCGATCGGGACCAGGAAGCTGGTCTTCCTCGATCGCTTCCCGAAATTCGCCGACCACGCCCACCAGGAGGCGCCGATCGAGCAGCCGGCGGGCGAGGAGCCGCCGTTCGCCGACGCCGCCGCAGCGGGGCCTGACTTCTGATGCCAGCGATCGCCCGCTCCGAGCCCTTCCGCGAACAGGCCTGCCCGCTCGGCGTCTGCGACGGCTCCGGCTGGATCCTCGGCCCCGAAGACGTCGCCCGCCCCTGCGAGTGTCGGGCGGAGCGGCTGAACAAGGGGCGCAGCCGCGGCATCGCCTCGGCGATCCCGGCCCGCTATCGCGGCGTCTCCTTCGACCGCCCCCCGGTCTCCGATATGGCGCGGGACATGACCACCCGCCACGTGGTCACCGCTGCCCGCGACTACGTGCAGAACCTCAGCGACAACATCGCCCAGGGCAAAGGCGTGTGGTTCATGGGTGACACCGGAACCGGCAAGACGACGCTGGGGATGCTGATCGCCAGCGAGGCGTTGAAGGCCGGGAGGTCGGTCGGCATCTACTTCACCCCGAAGCTGCTGACCCGGATCCGCCAGACCTACCAGGAAGCCGAGACCGAGAACGCCTACGCGCAGTTCTTCGAGCGGGTCACCTCGGTCGACCTCCTCTACATCGACGACCTCGGCTCCGAGCGGCACACCGACTGGGTGGTCGAGCAGCTCTACGCGGTTGTCAACGAGCGCTACGAGAACCAGCGGCCGATGCTGGTGACGAGCAACGCCTCGGGCGACGTCGCCACTGGCCAGCAGCAGCTGGAGGACCAGATCGGCCGGCGCACGGTCTCGCGTCTGATCGAGATCTGCGGCGACCCGCTGCCGCTCTTCGGCGCCGACAATCGGTACCGGGCGCGCGCCGCCGGCTGAAGAGCACCGCCTCCGCCGGGCAGGATCGTCACAATCCTCCGCGGCATGCCAGGCGTGGTCATAGTCGGAGCCCAGTGGGGAGACGAGGGCAAGGGCAAGGTCGTTGATCTGCTCGCCGAGCGGGCATCGACGATCGTGCGCTTTCAGGGCGGCAACAACGCCGGCCACACGATCGTCCGCGGCGGCGAGGAGTTCAAGTTCCACCTGATCCCCTCCGGCATCCTCCACGAAGACAAGACCTGCGTGATCGGAAACGGGGTCGTCGTCGACCCGCGGGTGCTGTTGCGCGAGATCGACGACCTCAAACGCGCCGGGGTCAGCGTCGCCAACCTGCGCATCTCCGCCAACGCGCACCTGATCATGCCCTACCACGTCCTGCTCGACCAGGCCGGCGAGACGAAGCTGGGGAAGCTCTCGATCGGCACCACCCGCCGCGGCATCGGCCCCTGCTACGCCGACAAGGCGCTGCGGCTGGGGATCCGGGTCCAGGACCTGCTCGATGAGAAGATCCTGCGGACGAAGATCCGTGCCGCTCTGGAGCCCAAGCAGCAGGCCCTGCGCGAACTCTCGGTGCAGCGGCGCAAACGGCTGAAGGAGGCTGGCGAGGAGACGAAGACCGGCGAGCCCGGCGCGCAGGAGCCCGACCCGCGCCTCGACCTGCACGCGATGGTCGAGGAACACGTCAACTACGGCCACCGGCTCGAGCCCCACATCGCCGATACCGCCCGGCTCTGCTGGGAGGCGCTCGACAAGGGGGAGACGGTGATCTTCGAGGGCGCCCAGGCAACCCTGCTCGACCTCGACCACGGCACCTATCCCTTCGTCACCTCGTCCAATCCGATCGCGGGGGCTGCGACCGTCGGCGCCGGCATCGGGCCGAAGGACATTGACGAGGTCTGGGGGATCGCCAAGGCCTACGCCACCCGCGTTGGCGCCGGACCCTTCCCGACCGAGCTCTTCGATGAGGTCGGTGAGCAGATGATCCAGCGCGGCCACGAGTTCGGCACCACCACCGGCCGCCGCCGCCGCACCGGCTGGATGGACCTGGTGGCGCTGCGCTACGCCGTCCGCATCAACGGCTTAGACGCGCTGGCGATTACCAAGCTCGACGTCCTCAGCGGCATCGGCCCGCTGCGGGCGGCGGTCCGCTACCGCTCCAAAGAAGGTGCCGAGCTCGACACTTTCCCCTACCACCAGTCGATCCTCCACTCGGCTACGCCTGAGTATGAGGAGCTGCCCGGCTTCGACCTCGACCTCACCGCCTGCCGCAGCGCCGGCGACCTGCCGCAGGAGGCGCGCGACTACCTCGCCTTCATCGCCGACTTCGTCGGCGTGCCGGTGCGGCTGGTCGGGGTCGGCCCTGACCGCGAGCAGGTGATCTGGCTCGAGGGCTGAGGAGCCCGAGGCGCCTCAACGGCTCCTGCCGAGCGGCGAGGCGATGGCAACCAGCCACCTGCCGTTTTCGCGGTTCATGCTGATAACCCAATCGTGCCCATCGTTGCCGTGGTACTGGGCATAGCCCAGCCCTTTGCTCACCCGCAGGCTGTCGATCGGCCCCGACAGGTTGTTCTTGTAGCTGCCTGAAGCTTCGTGGCCGAAATAGGCGAGGGCCTGAGGGCAGTTCTTCACCTTGCCTTTGGTCACTTTCGTGGCGTCTTCCGCGACCAGGAGGCGGACGTACCGCCGAGAGAAGTAGCTGCAGTCCTTCGCCCAGTCCTGGGCGGCGCGGGCCTTCATCCAGGCCGAGATCACTTCCGAGGCCTGTTCGCGTTCGGCTTTCGTCGCCTCGCGGCCGAAGAGCTGGACGACGTTGTCGCCGCCGCGGATGAAGAACTCGCGGGTAGGCCCCTTGACCGCGGGATAGAGACGTTCCTGCTTGGCAGAGGCTTCCGTTTCCCCGGTTGCTTCGCCGCCCCCGCAGCCGCCCGCAACCGCTGCGCCGCACGCCAGCATCAACAGCAGAAGCAGAAGCTTCCTTATTTCTCCCATGGGAGCAATATAGACAAAGGACTTTTAAGCGGTCGTGTCAGCGCCGCTCCTCCTCTACAGTCTGGTTGTGACTTCCACTAGACGCTCTGCCAAGTTCGCTGAGCGGCTGCCCCGAGGAAGACATGGCTTGCCGAGGGAGGCGGTGACCGAGTCCCAACGCAGCCGCATCCACCAGGCGATGATCGAGGTCGTTGCCGAGCGCGGCTACCCCGAGACGCGGGTGGTCGACGTGATCGGCGTAGCGGGAGTCTCGAGGAAGACCTTCTATGAGCTCTTCGACAGCAAGGAGGACTGCTTCCTTGCGGCCTACGACGTGCTCCTCGGCAACCTCCTCGGCGAGGCGACCGACGCTTTCGAAGGGGAGTCCGGATCGCCCTGGGCGGAGCGGGTCGCCGCCGCGCTTGCCGCCCTGCTCGAGCACCTCTCCCAGCATCCCGACGAGGCGCGCTTCGCGATCGTCGAGGTACTCGCCGCGGGGCCGAAGGCGCTGGCGCGTCGCGACGCCGCCCTGCGCCAGTTCACCGGCTTTCTCGAGTCGGGCCGATCGGAGACCTCGGTCGAACTGCCGGGGATCACCTCGATCGCGGTCGCGGGCGGAGTCAACGAGCTGCTCTACAGCGAGATCCTCCATGGCGCGGTCTCGCGGCTGCCGAGCCGACTTCCCGACCTGATGTTCTGGGTGGCGCTGCCGTTCCTCGGAGCCGAGGGGGCATCGGCGGAGCGAGAGCGCACCCGGCTCTCGATGCAACATTCCTGAGCACCGCTCCTTTGGACAGTCCGGCGGGTTTTACGAAGCACGCCCGGGTGGTAGTTTGACCCGCTGGAGAGAAGTTGCAATCAACGCTTCCAACGGCATCGGCCCTGGGACGGGCAGGCCGCAAAGGAGAGACACAAGCGATATGCGCAAGTACCTGATGTTGACGATGGCCCTCGGGGCCCTGATCGCCGTCAGCGTGGCTGGAGTTGCCTTTGCCGGCAACAGCACGCCGGTCACGGTGAAAGCCGGGAACCTCGAAGTCACCTACAACGGCCAATTCACCCCGAGCACCCTGCCGAAGAAGAAGCTGGCCCCGATCTCGCTGTCGGCTTCGGGCTCGATCAAGACGCTTGACGGGACCCACCCGCCGGCGCTGAAGGAAGTCGTTCTCGAAACCGACAAGAACGGCACTATCAACACCAAGGGCATCCCGGTCTGCAAGGCAGGCCAGCTGCAGGCCCGCGACACCAACGCCGCGATGAAGGTCTGCGGGAAGTCGTTGATCGGCACCGGCAACACGACCGTCGAGGTCCAGTTCCCCGAACAGCGGCCGGTCCCCGTCACCTCGAAACTGCTCGTCCTCAACGGTGGCACGTCGGGCGGCAAGACGACCCTCTACATCCACGCCTACTTCTCGGCGCCGGTCACCGGGGCGATCGTCACCACCGTGAAAATCAAGAAAGTCCACAACGGCCGCTACGGCCTCAAATCCGTCGCCTCGATTCCGAAAATCGCTAACGGCGCCGGCTCGGTGAAAACGTTCAACCTGACGATCAACAAGAAGGGCGTCCTGATGGCGAAATGCCCGGACGGCAAACTCCAGGCCAAGGCCACCGGCGTCTTCGCCGACGGAACCAAGGCCACGGGCAGCATCGTCCGTACCTGCAAGGGCAAGTAGGACGCATAGCTCGAGGAACGTTCCTCGAGACGCGTGAAGTTGCAGAAGGGCGGCCAGATGGCCGCCCTTCTTCTTTGCCCCCGCGCTGGAAGGTCCGGCGCGCCATCCCGCTGCGCTCTTGCGCCCCCAACGCTAGTGACTGGGCTCTGGAGGAGCTACCTGGCGCAGCTTTTCGTGTCGAACCCTTCGGCGATCTTGTAGGACTTGGCGAACAGTTCTGAGAATTCCGAGAGGCCAGTCAGCGGGTCAGCTTTGATCTTGGCAACGGCCTGTTCCCGCTCCTTCACCAGTTCTTCTGCCTTCTTTTCTTCATTTTCAGGAACCCCGATTTCGGCGATTTCTTCCGTGGTCCCCTGATACACGGCCATCAGGTTGCGGAGGTTTTCCGCCTGACCTTTGGCCGTCAGCTTTTTCCCTTGTTCCTGGTATTCCTGGGTAACTCCCTGGATGAATTCTTCTCGTTCCCTCAAGCCCTTGTTGCAGACGAGCTCGAGCTTCTGCTCGTATTCCGACTTGCTGAGGGTCGAGGACGAACTGCTCCCACACCCGGTTATCCCGAGGAGCCCGATCACGACTACGACGATTGCGCTGATCCCCTTGTGCACCGTTATCTCTCCATTTCTCCTGACTGCTTGGCGCAGTTTAGAGCAAAGAGACCTGCCCGTGGTCCGTGCCAAAACTTCGGGCTCGGAGCGGGGTCGCCGTCGAACCAGGGCGCAAAAAAGGCCCTCCCCCGCACATGGGAGGAAGGCCTTTTGCGTGTAGAGCTGAACCGCTTACTTACTCGGTGACAGCCCAGGTGCCGTAGGCTTCGCTGTTTTCGCTCAAGGTCATGCGGAACACGGCCCCGGAAACGTAAAGGTGGACATTTTCCGCGTTAGGCCCTTCGCTGAACCCTTCCACCGAAGCAATTTCGACGGATTCGTGATCTACGTAGACGCAGACCGCGCCGGCCGGTGCGGTGGGCGCTTCGACCGAGCCGAGACAGTTCACAGCGGGGCGGGTTTCGCGGAGGAAGGTGGAGTTGTTGAGGAAGACTTCTTCTCCCGCGGGATTCACGTAGTAGAGATGTTCAGGCGCTTCTTCCAACGGAATGTTGAAGGAGAGCGGGACGAACGTCGTTTTCGACTTCGGGCCGACCGCCCAAGCGCCGGTCTCGGTTTCACCCGAGGGGAGCGTTGCCGTGAACCCGGTTTCGCCCGGGATGCCCTGCAGGCCCCGTTCGCCCTTTTCGCCGGTGTCGCCCTTCGGACCCGTGTCGCCCTTCGGACCCTGTGCGCCCGTGTCGCCCTTGGGGCCCTGGGGGCCGGGCTTGCCTGCGTACTTCTTGGCGATCTTCTTGACTTCCTTTTTCTGCTTGCCGTTGAGGCCGGCGGCGGCGAAAGCCGTCCCAGCGAGAGCAGCAACCAGCGCAACGACGGCCAGGACGAAACCGACCGTCCCCAGCTTCTCGTGAATGCGCGAGAGCATTATTCCTCCTACCTCGGTTTATGAATTGCTGGCGCTCGCTCGATGCGGTGCCCACGAAGGGCACGGGCAAACTCGTGGCTTCCCCCCTCCGGCCCTGGTTGCAGACCCGGCCGCGTCCCTGGCGCGCCAGAAAGCAAAAATTAATGTACTTCTGGAACCATGTCAAGGAAACCGCGTGGTGGGGTGGCCTTGTGACCCTCGAATGCTCAGGCTAATATTGCCCAATGGCCACGATCGAGATCGTCACGCTGGGTCCGGAGGGCACCTGCCACGAGCGAGCTGTTCGTCGCTACCTGGAGTTCCAGGGGATCGAGGACTTCACGATCTCGTACATCCGCGACTTCCTCGAGGGCCTCGAGTTGATTCGAGGGAGGGAGGACGCCTTCCTCGTCCAGTGCAGCGCCCATCCCAAAGTCCACGAGGTGACCGAGCGCTACTGGCGCGAGGTCTTCGTCGTCGACACCTTCATCTATCCGACCAAGCACCTGGTAGTGCTGACCCGGCGGGAGGTGGAGCGGCCGCGTTCCCTCGGCATCGTCCCCGCCACCAAGGGCTATGTCGACCTCTCCCAGTGGGACGAGGTGATCGATGTCGTCTCCAAGCCAGTGGTCGGGGAGGAGCTCCTGGCCGGACGATACGACTCGGGCCTGACCCACATGGAGCACCTGGAGGAGCACCGCGACGAGCTGCGCCTGGACCTCGACATCGGCGAAATCGACACCACGTGGCTCGTTTACGGGACGAAGAAGCGCTTCGAGGGGGAAGTGATCGGGATCCCCTCCAGAGAGGTTCTTCTAGGCCGGGAACCACTCAGCGCAGCGCAGCTCCCGGCCCAAGTCGCCTCCAGCGTTGGCTTATGAGGTGACCCCGAGGTGCAGCGGGCTTGTGATCGTGTAGGTCCCGCTCCATTTGGCGCTCCCGATGACGGTGCATGAGAGCACCGCATTGACAGTCACCGTTGCTGTTCCTTCTTTCACGCCATTAACGGTGCCGATGTCGGTGCTGTTGGTCGTGCAGGTCAAGGTGCCGAAAAACGTAGGTGTTGTCCAATTCGTGCTATTCCACCTCAATGTGCCCTTTGTGTTGCTGAGCCAAGCGATACTGAAGGTTCCCTTAGCGTCGACCACGGGGTTGCCTTCAGTGCAGTTGCTCCACGACATAACCGAGAACACCCCCTCAACAACGGTACCGGTAAACTTGGTGGTAGTCCCTTCCAAGCTAGCGCTCGTGCATGTGTGAGCGGTAACTCCCGCTGTGTCGGTTAGCAGGATAGAACCACCGGACGCAACCGATGTTTTCAACGTGATCGCAGCATTCTCCGGAAATCCACTTGTCTCGAGTGTGGTTGCTGAGGCGCTGGATGCTCCAGCGATTGCGGTTACCGCAAGCACCGCCAAGACGGCGCTTGCACGTCTAAATGGCTGCCTCATGATTTCCCCCAATCTATGCGCCCACGCCTAGGTTCGTCGGGGATGTGAAGGTGTAGGTTCCGCTCCACTTCATGCTGCCGATTACGGTGCAGGGCACCACAGCGTTAATGGTGAGCGTGGCCGTGCCTGAGCTTACTCCGTTGAGGGTGCCAATGTCGGTGTTGCTAGTGCTACATGTCAGATTGCCGAAAAAGGACGGTGTTGTTATATCTGATCCATTCCAGCGCACTGTGCCCCTTGTGGTACCGGCAATATTTTCGATACCGAAAGAGCCCTTCGCATCAACGGTCGGGTTGCCCTGAGTGCAGTTGGTCCACGACAAAGCCGAGATCGGCCCGCCGACCGCCGTGCCGGTAAACGTACTAGTAGCCCCTTCTATCGTCGAGGACGTACATGTGTTTGCGCTGACGTTGTTTGTGTCCGTCTCCAAGAACGAGCCGCCTGACGCAATCGATGTTCTCAGCGTAATCGCAGCGTTCTCCGCCACTCCTTTTGTCTCGAGTGTGGTCGCCGAGGCGCTTGACGCTCCGGCGAGGACAGTTAGGGCCAACGCAACGAAAAGGGCGCCGGCAACTCTCAATGGCTGTCTCATCATTCCTCCTTGTGACCGGGTCTTTCCCCGGCTTGGGTACCGCCTAAGTCTCGCGGCTCTCCCTCGGTAAGTCAAGGACTCTTGAGCGGTTGGCTCATTGCAGTCGCGCCGCCGGGTCTGCAGCGGTGTTTTATGCGCCGACGCCGCGGTTCGACGGACTTGTGACGATGTAGGTCCCACTCCATTTAGCGGTTCCGATGACGGTGCATGACAGTATGGCGTTGATGGTTATGGTTGCCGTGACGGTGTGGTCCATAGAGAGCCATTCAGGCTCAGTATTCCGTTTGTCGTCCCGGCGATATTCGTGATTCTGAAGCTTCCTTCAGCATCGACAGTGGGATTGCCCTGGGGTGCAGTTGCTCCAAGAAAGGACTGAGGGCGGTCCGTCGACTTCGGTGCCCTTCATTTGCGTTTCTCTTTTGGCTCCGGCTTCGTGCCGGAGGCGAGTACACAGTGGTGACTAACGCTCCTCGCAGCGTTAGTCAAGAAATATCGAGTGCAGCGTTACTTCTTCTTCGCGGGCTTACCGCAGGGTAGGCCGATCAGGGGGTTGAAGTCTCGGGAGCGGCCGTTCTGCGCGTCGAGGTGAATCTCGGCCCTCGGCTTGGAGAGACAGAGGTTCCTCGAGTTTTCGATCAAGCCCCGGCTGCCGCCAAACAGCTTCAAGGTAAAGCTGGTGACGGGAGCGTCAGGCAGGCCGAGGAAGCGGGTGCGGACCCGGCCCTTGACGGAGTCGATGTAGCCGACCAGATCGATGCGGAGCTGCCCGCGCAGGTCGGCGACGAGGTCGGGGAGTTCCCGTTCGCCGCCGTTTGAGCGGAAGTACACCTTGCCCCGCAGGGGCTTACTGAGCAGCGGGGTACGCGCCACAACCGTGCCAAGCACCGATTTCGGCGGGCAGGCTTCGGCCGCGAACTGGACCCGGGTGCAGGGGTTGCTGATGTGAGCGTTGTCGATGAACTCGCTCTTCGGCAGCAGGACCGTGGCCGCCGCGCTATTGGCCTGGTGGGGCTTCTGGCGCAACGTCGCCTGCACTGCCGGATTTCCGGTCCTCTTCATCCCCCCCTTGAACCTGAGCTGCAGCTGCGGGCTGTAGGGAAGGCCGGCGCACTTCGTCGCCTGGAACCCGTCAGACGGTTCGGCCACCTGGCCGTCGGCGGCAGTGACCGTGGCCACGACCCGCTTCGGGCGGCAACTGGTCGGGTTCAGGGTGAAGCCCGGTCGGTCGACGAGGACGTGGATCGTCCGATAGGTGAGCGGCACCCCTTCCAGGAACTGCGGCAGCGGATCAGTCGCCACGGTCGCCAGGGCGGTGTCGGGATTGACGCGGATCGCGGCCCGGTTGACGACCAGGCCGAGGTCGAAGGGGCCGGCCTGGGCCGGAACCACGCTGACGATCGAGTAGGGCGCGCCCTTGTAAGGGCCGGCCAGATAGGCCGCGGTGGGCGCCTTGCCGGGTTGGGGAATCCACAGCGGCGCGCCGCCGACCCCGCTGGCAGCGGTCAAGCTGCCGAGGCGGGAGCCGGCCGGACAGGCTCCGGTCGCCGCGTCCGCCTCAGGACAGAGCGGCACCCCGGCCAACTTCGCCAAAACGCCTTTCGGCAGGTGCAGAGCGATGGATGCGGGGTTCGCTTCCCCATCCTGACGGGTCAGAGTGAAGGCGAAGGGGGCGTAGTGGCCACCCAGCGGCGAAAGGCTGCCGGCTCGAATCCTGGGAGCAAAGCCCCCCTTGCCGCAGCCGGCCGTGATCTGCATCGGCGTGCTTCCCTGCGTTGCCGGACGGCCCGACCAAGGGGCAAACGAGAAGCTAGTGAGGTAGGTGCCACATCCACCTGGCGTCGAGAGCGGCGCCCTCGGACCACCGAGGACGTTGAGCTTGAGGCCGGCGACGGGAACCTGCGGTAGCCCACCGAGGGCGTCGATCCCGTCGAAGATCGCGGTCACCTGCCCGGTCAGCGGGTTCGGCTCGATCCGCGCCGGCAGCTTCAAGTGGACGCCCAGTTCGTCGGCGACCACCCAGAAACCGAACAGGTGCCCCGGCGTCGGGGTCCGTTGGTAGACGGCCCCGTGCAGAGTCTGTTCCAGGGCCGGCACTTCAGCTTCGATCGAACCGATTTTCGCCGCGTCAGGACAGTTCGCCGAAACGTCCTGGCCATAGCCCACCTGGTCAGCGCTGCAAGCCTCGAGACCGTCGGCTGCGGCAGGGTTGATCGCAAATCCCGGGGGCAGGGTCACCTGCGCGCTCTTCAGCGTCGAGGTGGCAAGGCCCTGCGGGCTTTCGCTCTGAGGAATGAGGAGCTCGGTGTTGACGCCGGTGGGAGTTGCGGCTTCGGGGTTGGTCGGCGAAGCCGTGAAGGACGGGGAGAAGTCGAGTTTTCCGCAGCCGGTGATCTGAGGGAAGGGCGCGCTCATCGTCGACCACTGATCGGGCAGCTGGTAGCTGCGCGCGGAGACTCGCACTTCGCGGGGAAGGGAGCAGTCGGTGGGGTTCGAGAGGAAGGGTCCGCCGGGCGTAACCGGGCGACCGCCTTCTGGCGTTCCGCCGTGGATTGCCTCTTCAGGGGTGATCCGGTCTTCGTCGTGGGAAGAAGCAGATGGAACCCCCCAGATCGTCGACGTCGCTTCAGAAAGGCCGGCCGCCGCCGGGGCGCTTTCGATGGTCGCAATGAGCCCGAAGTCAACCGGGTTGATGCGGATGTTGATGAAGGCGGGCCAACCGACGGCGATGAAGCCGAGGCGGGCGACAACATCGGTGCCACGTGGCGGCGCCATGTTGTAGATCGGCTCACGGAAGGTGCCGGCGACGGGCTGGTTCACCCGCACCTGGGTCATCCCTACCTGCGAGTCGAACGGGCAGGCGCTGTCGCCCGATTCGCTGCCGAGTTGTTCCGCAGTGCAACGGGGGATCGCCTGCGGGTTCCCGATCATGCCCGGCGGCAGTTCGATCTTTATGTCACGTGCTCGAGCGTAAGGCGCGTTCCCGTTATGGGTCAGCGAAATCGCGATGGTCATGTCGGCATGGGCACCGGCTTGATTTTCGGGATGGCCGTTAGCGGTAAGGCGGGCCGAGACCGATTCCACTCCGAACTTGTCGAATTCTTCAGCGGCGGACGCGGGGACGGCCGAGATACCGAGAAGGACCAGCGCCATCGAGGTGATGGCGGTGAGTCGAGCCCAAGTAGCGCTCATCGGTGGCCCCCTTTCTGCTGGGTGCCGGCGTGGTGATGGCGGTGCCTGGTGTGCTGGCGGTGGTGCCGTTTCTTCTTGACGCAGCGAACCTTGCCGGCCCGCTTCACCTTGCGCTTGCCTTTCGCGCACTTGCGGTTCTTGAAATTATCGCCACTGCCCCGCACAGGGGTTTCTCCGCTCGGCAGGGCCGGCGTCGGCGACAGCTGCGGCCGGCAGCCTTCGCCCTCGCAGAGACTGGTCGTGGGTTCGGGGAAGCCACCGCCAACCCGGGCGTCATAGATCGAAGGGGTTTCGTCGACATCGCTTCCGACCAGCAGGTCGGGGCTGAGGATGAAGACGTCGTCTCCGCTCTGGCTCACCGCCCACAGGTACTCGTTGCGCCGACTCTGCGGCGAGGAGATCAGGTAGATGCACCCTCCCGCCTGCAGGCAACTCCCCACGCCTTGATCCTCCCACTCGTAGACGTCCTGGACTCCATCGCTGTCCGATGCGACCAGAGGTTCGTACGACTCGAAGAACGCCCGACGGCCGTCGGCGCGCAGGTTTTCCGGCCAGGCCAGGAACGAGGCCAATTCGGTCCCTTCGCGGGTGGTCGATTGCAGGGTCGAGTCCGATCGCGCCGGCAACCCGGTCGGGTTGCAGGAAAGGCACTGCAACGTGTTCCCCGTCGCGTCGTAGCGATATATCTCGGCGTGTTCTTGGGTGTCGTAACCCGTGAGCGGCGCCCGCGATTTGAACAGGAACACGGCGCCATCAGGGGTACTGCGTGCCGGGACCAAGCCGAGGGCGCCCGGGAACGTGTATTCGCTGAGCGCCTTCACCCAGAAGCCAAGACCGTCTTCAGGCTTACCGGCTACGGGTTCCGCACCTTCCACGTCCCGCGGCGTCACCGTGCCGACGAAGGCGAGCTGACCTTCCTTCGAGCGGTATAGGTTCTCCGCGCCCGCTTTGGGTTTGGAGCCCGCGGGGTTGCGACCTGCGGCCGTGACCGCGCTTTTGGAAACGAAATAGGCGGTCGAGCCGTCATTCGAGACAGTGACCGGAACCACTTCAGCACCGGTATCGGCGAAGACGATCACCGAGCCAGTCGCCACGTCGAAGGCCTTGAGGTCGCCTTCCTGGACATAGAAGATGCGGCCGCCCCCTTCGGCGAGGCCCGCGTATTTGACGCCTTCGCCGATTTTGAAGGTTTCTTTGTCGGCGTAGCGCAGGTAGAGCACATCATCGACTTTGAAGGCGATGCCGGTGCCATCAGGCGAGGCTCCCGCATACCCCGCGTCTTCGCCGGCCGCGAACGGGATGTTGCCCGGTTTCAGCGAGACGACGTGGGTGACGCCGTCGGCGGTGCGGTCGTAGACCGCTGAAGTCCCATCAGGCGCCGCATCGGGCTCGAGCTGAACTGCGTGCTCGGTCTGACCAGCGGCGGAGCCGCTCCTGAAGACGATGTGGCTCCCATTTTCAGTGACGAGCTCGCCGCGCGATTCGGGGTCGATACCGAGGCTTCCCTGGCCGACAAGCTCGGAGTGCCCGTCGGGGTAACGGATGTAGGAGGTGACTTTCGCCAGCACGGCAGACCCGGTCGTTCCTTTTTCTCCCGATGCAATCCAGAAGGAATAGCCCTGGTCCGGCGAGGTCGTGCCAGGGGAGACCGCGATCGCTTCGGTGCCGGAGGGCCCTTTGTAGGACGTCGACCACCCCGTGGGCGTGCGTTCAGCGAGGTAAGGGTCGCCCCTGAGACCCCCGGTGCCGCCGAGGCCCGGTAGCGCCCCGCCCACGACCCGGAAGGGCACTTTGTCTCCGGCTGGAGAGACTTGGCGGCTGGTCGAGCCGCCGCCTTCGCCTTCGGCGCCCAGCGGGGCGCGGGCGTTGGTGTCCGGCGGCGTCACCAGCTCAAAGGCGCGACAGTCGGGCAGCTGCGCTGAGAAGCCGGTGCGGAACAGGGCATTGGGGCAGGCGCTTGGTTCGACCGGCAGGCTCGGATAGGTGGCGAAGCTTCCTTCCGCTTCGGCGGAGCCATCTTCGTTCGTCGCCAGGACGCGGAAGATGTAGTGCGTCCCCGGCGACAGGCCACTCACCGCCGCCGAAGCCTCGGCGGGGAGGTTCCCGGCCGCGAGCGTGCCTTCGCCGGCGAACGTCCAGTCGGCTGCCCCTTCGGGTTTGAACTCGAACGTATAAGTGGTCGCGAGGTTATTGGGGACGATGCGCGCCTGCAGTTCGGCTTCGGTCTCGGTGACGTTGGCGGCCGTGGTTGACAGCACTTCCGGCGGCGCGGTCGACGATTCGAAAAAGGCAAACACATGACCCGTCCCTTGCGGGTGAGAAGGGACGTAGAGGTAGCGGCCCTTTCCTTCTTCTTCGCTCAGCTTGCCGTTGGGGCTGGTGAGGCTGTTGTCAATGGCAATCTCCATGCCTTCCTTGCCCTGGAAAGGGAAATTCACCGTGGCGAGGTAGTTACCGTCTTCATCAAACTTCCACAGATGCGAATTTTCCGGGTCGTAGACGTAGATGTCGCCCGTGCCTTCGTCGACCGCGATCGACAGCGCGCTGCCGAACTGTTCCTCTGGCACCGCTGAAGCTTCGATCGTGCCGATCTTTTCGTATTCGTCGGTAGGCGGGGTGCCGACGACGCTTTCCAGATTGAAGATGGCGATCACGGTCTTGCCGAATTCGGGTCCTTCTTGGTCGTACATCCGGTGCCGGGTGCTGTCTACCGCTACTCCCACACCCGCGCCGGTGCCGTTATCTCCCAGTTGGTTGGCCCTGATTTCTTCATTGCCTTCAGCGGCCGAGGTGAACTCGGCTACCTGCCCGTTGAGCTGGAAGAACAAGTGATCTTTCACGCTTCCTTGGCGGCCTATGGCCAGACCGCGGATGCCAAAGGGCGTACTCCTGAGCTGACAGGGATAGACGCATTCAGGGCCGACTAAGTCAACCGCCACCGGCGGGTCGCAGTAGTTAATCTCACCGGCTTCCGGGTCATAGGGAGCGCACGGATCGAAGCGGAAGAGCTCGCCTTCTTCTCTTGACCAGACGTAGAGCGTGCCCACACTGTCGACCGCCAACGACTGAGGGGAGGTGACCACGCCTTTAGGGATCTCGGAGAGGAACACGCCTTCCGGGCTGAAGATGTCGATCCGCCCTTCGGTTCCATCTTCTTTTTTTCCACCCACGGACACGTAGATGTCGCCGTGATCGTCGGTGGTCACCGCCCGGGGATTGGCGAACTTGGCAGACGGGTGGCTGCTTGGAGGCGGGGTAGTCGGGCAACCGGGATCTTCGACTTCATCGAGAACTTCTACTTCGCCGCTGCAGCCGCCGATCAGCGACAGCCGCGGGTCCAGTACCCGTTCGGCTTCTGCCGCCATGGCAGCCGGGGCTGCGAAGGCAGCAAGCGCCAGCAAGGTCACGACTATGGCCAACTGCGGCGTCAAGCGACTACCGCTCCGGGACGTCCTCATCTATCTCTCCTCCTGCCTTTGAAGCTCCGGCGCCCTGCCGCCACCGTCGTACCAGACAATGGCCAAGCCGGTTCCCTGCGGTTTGAAGTTAATGATCTTGAGGGTTCCTGTCAAGCGGGCCAAAAAGGGGAGCCGCCCCCAGATTCTGGGGGCGGCTCCGGTGACCCGACTTCTAACCTAGGAGTTGGCTATGCGCCGACGCCGAGGCCCGACGGGCTTGTAACGGTGTAGGTACCGCTCCACCTGGCAGTACCGATGACGGTGCAGGAGAGGACGGCGTTGATGGTCATCGTTGCCGAGCCTTCTTTTTTACCGTTCAGGGTGCCGAGGTCGGTGTTGCTGGTGGTGCAGGTCAGGTTGCCGAAGAACGAGGGCACTGTGACGTTGGCGCCGGTCGAACGGACTGTGCCGTTTGTGGTGCCGGAGATGTTCGTCACGCTGAGAGAGCCTTTAGCGTCAACGGTAGGATTGCCCTGGGTGCAGTTGCTCCATGAGAGGGCCGAGATCGGGCCTTCAACGGCGGCGCCGGTGAAAGTGCTGGTTTTCCCTTCCACGGTGGAGGTGGTGCATGTATTCGCGGAGATGTTGTTTGTGTCGGTCAGGAGCGCCGAATTTTCTTTCAGCGACGCTTTGATGGTGACGGCTTCGTTTTTCGCAACGCCGCCCACCTCGAGTGTGGTCGCCGAGGCGGTGCTGGCGAACGCCATCAGAGCCATTGCCGCGACAGCGACGACCCCGAGGATCTTCGTGAGCTTCATGTATTTCTCCTTAGTTGACCGGCAGCCATTTGCCGGTTTTGTTTCCCCCGCCATTCCTAGCGTCTCCGAGCGAGCAGTCAAGATTTTTTGGCGGTGAGGTTCCAGCTCGATTTTCGATCGCCATCGTCAAACCGAGATTTCCCTGCAAACTGTCGAGTGCCAAGTTTTGCGAGACACCGAAGCGCGTGGCGCACCTGGGCGTGCACTGGGGCGGGATAGATAGGCCCCGGCCGGGGGTGCGGAGGGCGGCCGGGGGCGAAAAGAGCCGCCCCCAGTGGGGGCGGCTCCAAATGCATCGCGTCTAAACCTGCGGTACCGCTCTACGCCGAAACGCCGAGGTTGGCCGTTGTAATGGTGTAGGTCCCGCTCCACTTCGCGGAGCCGATGACGGTGCAGGTCAGAACGGCGTTGATGGTGAAGGTCGCATTGCCTTCTTTGACGCCGTTGAGTTTGCCGATGTCGGTGTTGCTGGTGGTGCAGGTCAGGGTGCCGAAGAACGAGGGCACTTTGACCTTGGCGCCGTTCGAACGGACTGTGCCGTTTGTGGTGCCAGAGATGTTTTCAACGCTGAGGGTCCCGTTGAGTTCAGCAGTGGGATTGCCCTGGGTGCAGTTGCTCCAGGTCAGGGTCGAGATCGGGCCTTCAACGACAGGGCCGGTGAAGTCGCCGCTTGAGTCTTTAGCGGTAGTCCCTTTCACGGTCGAGCTCGTGCATGTATTCGCGGAGACGTTGTTTGTGTCGGTCAGCAGCGCTGAAGCGCCGGACGCGAGCGTCGCTTCGATCGTCTCGGCGGAGTTCACAGCAACGCCTTTTGTCTCGAGTGTCGTCGCCGAGGCGGTGCTGGCGAACGCCATCAGGGCCAGTGCCGCGACAGCGACGACCCCGAGGATCTTGGTGAACTTCATGTATTTCTCCTTGATTGACCGGCAGCCATCTGCCGGATTTGTGTTCCCTCGGCATTTGTACTCAGTTCTCTTGAGCATTCAAGGTCGCGCCGAGTGACAGAATGTGACATTGATCTGTGTCACACCGGGCGGCGCTGCAAAGCGCCGCCCGCGGATTTCTGCGGTGCACCATTTGGAGCCTCGCCACGATCAGATCTGCCCGTTCCGCCTCGAGTTCCGGGCCCTCTTAGACCAGCCAGCCGAGGTTAATCGGAGCTGTGATCGTGTAGGTCCCAGTCCATTTTGCGGTGCTGATGATGGTGCATGAAAGGACTGCGTTGATCGTGAAGGTTGCCGTGCCTTCTCTTTTACCGCTCGTGGTGCCGATGTCGGTGTTGCTGGTGGTGCAGGTCAGGTTGCCGAAGAATGAGGGCACTGTGATTTTGGCGCCATTCGAGCGGACTGTGCTGTTTGTGGTGGCGGCAATGTTTTCGAAGCTGAGAGTGCCTGCAGCGTCAACCGTGGGATTCCCTTGAGTGCAGTTGCTCCACCCCAGGAAGGAGATCGGTCCACCGACCGTGACTCCGGTGAAGGGAGTCGTCGTAGTCACCTTCATGAACGAACTCGTGCATGTGTTTGCCGCAATGTTGTTTGTGTCGGTCAGCAGCGCTGACCCGCCTGAGGCGATGCTTGCTTCGATCGTCTCAGAAGCGTTCGTCGCCACCCCTTTTGTCTCGAGTGTGGTCGCCGAGGCGGTGCTGGCGAATGCCATCAGGGCCAGTGCCGCGACAGCGACGACCCCGAGGATCTTCCTGATCTTCATTTCTTACTCCTTGATAAGCGGCAGCTTTGTGCCGGAATTGTTCCCAGGCTCTTTGTAGCTGCTGCCTGAACTATCGAAAACTCAAAGGCTTTCCTCTAGGGGTAAGGACGGGGTCCCCTCTCGGTATCCACTGGTATTGCCCTCGATCGGACTTACGCGGTGCGCAGTCTTGCGGGCCGCACGAACCGGTGCGAGAAGTGTCGTCCTCCTGGGAGGCTGCGAGCCCCAGAGATTGCCCCCACCCGCTTGAGCTGGTGGGGGCACCGTCTTGCGCGGCATCATGTAGAGCCTTGCGCAGCGGCGTCGTCGCCGTCATCCCCGCTATGCCTGGGCGCGCGCTTCGCCCCTCATGCCCCGAATCCGAGACCTCCCGGGCTTGTGATGGCATAGGTGCCGCTCCACTTACCGGTCCCAATGACAGTGCACGCGATGACAGCATTGAGCACCATGCTGGCAGTCCCTGATTTGACTCCGTTGAGGGTGCCGATGTCGGTGTTGCTGGTTTCGCAGGTCAGGGTGCCGAATACGGACGGCACTGTGACTTTAACGCCATTCGACCGGACTGTGGCGTTTGTCGTGCCGGAGATATTGGTAAAGCTAAGAGTACCCTTAGCATCGACAGTTGGGTTGCCGTTGGTGCAGTTACTCCAAGTCCAAGTGCTGACCGCACCTGAGACGCTGGTACCGGTGACAGTGCTGGTCGTCAGTTCCAGGGATGAGCTGGAGCATTCATTCGCTGAGATGTTGTTTGTATCAGTCAGCAGCCACGAATTTCCTGAGAGGATTGATGCTTTGATCGTGATGGCAGAGTTCGTCGCAACGCCGCCGCTCTCGGCTGTGGTCGCGGAAGCAGTACTGACGAAGGCTAGGGCTATGGTCGCAACGCCAAAGACCCCGAGGATCTTGATGAACTTCATTTCTAGCTCCTTGATAACGGGCAGTGATCTTCCGAGTGAGTTCTCCGCCAGTTTTAGTCGGCCCTGGGCACTGATGGAAATCCGTGCTTTACCCGAACAGATAGCGGCCAGTTCCGCTTCAGTTAGTCCTGGAAATGCTGGAATCGGCTTCTTGCCAGGCGCCAATCCGTGGAGCGCCCCAATCCGTGCGAGTTGCCGCTGCGCCTGCTGGCGCCTAGGCGGCCGTCGCCCTGGATGCGGCAGGGATGCCCTGCGCGAGAGATTCGACGACGCTTCGGGCGAGTCGACCGTTGCCGCCGAGCTCCAACGGACGGTCGGTCCGGCCATTCATCCAGCCGAGCCAGCTGCTTGCCGTCCCGCCGACCCAAGCGTCGGAATCTCCCTCGAGCCGGGAGGCCCAGGAGACCGGGCGTCCCGATTCGACAGTCATCATGGCGCCGGCGTACTCCGCCTGCGGGCCAGATCGCAGCTCGACTGCCAGCCGGCAGCGACCGGAGAGCTCCTCCGGCAGCTCCAAGAGAGGGATCACGAGAAGGAACAAGGTCTCGACGTCCAAGCGGCTCAGGGCCTTGCTCTGTGCCCTCGCCCACTCGCGCTCCCAAGCCACGGCGGCAGCCAGCGGAGACACCGCCTGCCGGAGCCAAGGCGTAACCTCGTAGGGAGTTCCGCGAGAGCCGTTGCTGTCACGTCTCGCCTGCAACTGGCCGGTGCGGCGCAGCGCCGTCAGCCGCCGCTCGAGAGTCGGATAGCTGATGCCAGTGATCAGTTTCGCTAGCTCGGTCAGCGGCAACGGGCGGGCGGCCAGCACCCGGATGATCGTTGCGTTCCAGGCCTCGACCAAAGCTTTTATCGCGCTCTTCGCGGAAGCGTCGCCGAGGCCGATCGAGCCGTCGGGCGCCTTCCTCAGCCAGCTGTCCAGGGCGGAGGCGACCCCGAGGAATCGTTCGCCAGAGGTGGTCAGCGAGAAGGCCACTGCCCCAGGGAACCCGCCTTCCTGTTGCCGCTCCAGAATGCCGAGGTCGGCCAAGGTCTTGAGATAGGAGCGCATGGTCGTCGCGGGCGGGTGGCCGACCGCGCGGCTCAACTCCACCAAGGCCAGCTCCTCGTCCCTCAAGGCCTCGAGGATGTGGACGTTGAGAGGTACTGACAACAGGGACAACGCAGTCGCCCCAGCGCGCAAGCCACCACCCCCTTTCCCCTGATCCGCCGCCTGCCGCGACTGGTTTGCAGCAAGGGGTGACATTACCACAAAAAAACCCGAGTATTTGTGTCGCTACCCCTTCCGCGCAGCGGCGAAGATCTCGAACTGCGAGTCCGTCGGCTCCTTGGGGCGGCCGTTGCCGTGGAAGACGCGATCGAGGGTCATCCCGACCGAGGAGTAGATCTCGCGCAGCTCGTCGACCGTGTAGAGGCGCTGGCGGAATTCGATCCGCTTGTCGAGGTTCTCGAGCACCTCGCCGAACTTGACCGGAATCATCGCCCCTTCCATGTAGCGGTCCTTCTTGTTCCAGCGGTGCTCGACGAGTTCGACCATCGTCGAGCTCGGGATCCAGGAGCGCTGGGGCAGGTGGGCGCGGGCGTAGAGGACGTTGGGGACCTGGATCAGGTTCTGGCCACCTGATTTCAGCGCCCGAGCGATCACCTCGAAGGTGCGGTGGTTCTCCTCGTCGGTCTCGAAGTAGCCGACGGCGCCATCGTTGAGGTTGAGGACGATGTCGAACTCGCCGTCGAAGTCGAGCTCGCGCAGGTCGCCCTGGATGAACTCGGCCTCCAGGCCCTGCTCCTCGGCGTCCTTGCAGGCGATCTCCACCAGTTCCGCGCCGATCTCGACGCCGACGACGGAGAAGCCCTGTCGCACCAGCTCCAGTGAGTGGCGGCCGGTCCCGCAGGCGAGGTCGAGGATCCGCTCGCCCCCCTGGGGTCGCAGCATCGTCAGCGCCCGCTTGATTTCCGACTCCGTCCGCTCGGTCCAGGCCATCTCGGCGCTCATGCCGGTGAAGGCCGTCTCGTACCAATCCTGCGGAATCTCGTCCTGAAGAACCGTCATTTCCCTCTCCCTTGCAGTGCTTCCCCCATTGCACAAAGAAGCTTAAAAGATCAAGCGCTTTACTGCGGTACCTAAATCTTCCGCCCGAAAACGCTTATCGACGGCGCATCGCGGGTACCCATGAAGAACCAGTCGCGGTTCGAGTTCCTTGACCTAGGAGGATGAAGCGATGACGACTGGCTTTTCCGAGATCGAGGCGCGACCGGCGCAAGAGGAGGATGCCTGCGTCGCGGGGGCGTCGACGGCCGACGTCCTTCGGCTCCTCAGCGCGGGCGCCACGGGCGCAATCCTGATGGCCCTGGGAGAAGGACCGCTGCGGACGAAGGAACTGACCGAGCGGGTGCCCGGCTACGCGCCGCGGACGATCTACCGCTATGCCGGCAAACTCGCCGAACTCGAAGTCGTCGAACGCGAGGAGGAACCGGGGGTTCCTTCGAAGGTCATCCACACGCTTACCGACGAGTGCGGCGCCGAGCTTTACGAGCTAGTCAACCGCTTTGCCGATGCCTCGATGACGCGGCTGCCGGATGGCCGGATTGACGCGCATGCCTGGGCCGCGCTCGGGCTGCTGGCGGACCTTTGGGAAACGGGAATGGTCGAGGACCTGAGCTGCGACCCACGCTCCCCCACCGAACTCGCCCGCGGTCCACACGGGCTGAGCTATCATCAGGTCAACCGTCGCGCGGGCCTATTCAAGACCGCCGGCCTACTGTGCGAGTGGCAGGGACCGGGGCGACGTCGCTGCTATGCGCTGACGGAGAAGACGCGGGGGACGATGGGGCTGATCGTCGGCATTGCCCGCTGGCGCCACCATCATGTGGTCGCCGAGGACGAAGAAGGCATGACGGCGGAGGAGATGGCGACCGCGCTGAAAACGGCGCTGCCCCTGGCTCGGGTCGAGGAGCACAGCGGCAAGAGCATGAAGCTGTGTGTCTTACGGGAGGACGAGCCGGCGGGCTCGGAAGGCGAGATCGTCTGGGCCGAAGTCGAAGAGGACGGAACCCTCCACAGCTGCTCGCCCCCGGCCGAATCAGAAGACGGCTGGGCCCGCGGCAAGATCGCGACTTGGATTCCGGCGATCCTCGACGGCGATTCGCGCAAGGTCCTGGTCGGAGGCGAGGAGCAACTCATCAGTGATGCGCTGGCGCAGCTGCACGAGGTGCTTTGGTCGCCTAGCCCGTTCTAGCGCTGAGTGGCTCAGGTGCCGTGGTGCCGCTCCTCGCGGCGGTGCCGCCGGACGAGTGGGGCGATATAACCAATCAGCACGCCGATTGCCGCCGCCAGCAAGATCACCACGATCAACGGTGCGTTGAAGCTGGCGAAGAGGACTTCGAAGCTGACTTCCTGCGAGTTCTGCAGGGCGACGATGAGGACGAGGGCACTGAGGATGCCGACGAGCCAGGCGCGCCAGTTGACGGGCTTCTTCTCCTGCTGCATCTGCCGATCCTAATCCCCGGGATCGGTGGGTTTCACACGGTCGCGGGCTGCGGGCGCTTGCGGTTCAGCATCCGCTCGTCGGCGGCGTTGAGCAGGGTCTCGAAATCGTCGCCGTCCTCGGGGAAGACGGCCCAGCCGATCGAGGCCGAGGGCGATGGGGTGCCGGCGTCGGAGTAGTGGGTGCTGACCGCGTCGCAGACCGAACGCGCGAGGTTCTGGGCCGCGTCGCCATGGGCGCCCGGGGCGACGATCGCGAACTCGTCGCCGCCGATCCGGGCGAGGGTGTCGCCGGAGCGCAGCATCGACTGAGCGCGTTCGGCGACCTGGCGGAGGATCGCGTCGCCCACCGGATGGCCGTGATTGTCGTTGATCGTCTTGAAGTCGTCGAGGTCGAGGATCAGCAGGGCGAGCGGACTATCGTCGCCCTTGCGGCGGCCGCCGTTGGGCTGCGAACGGGCCGCGATCTCCCGCTTCAGCACAGCGTCGAACTGGCGACGATTGGCCACCCCGGTGAGCGGGTCGCGGTGGGCGATGTCGCGATGGTGCAGCTCGGCCTCGAGCAGCCGCTTGCGCAGGCCGACGAGGACCCAGGTTGCGGAGAGGAAGCCGGCGACGAGGGCGACGTACTCGGGAAGGAAGGCCTCTTCGATCGCGTTGCCGTCGTAGAGGAGTGGGGTGCCGGCAACGAGGATCAGCTCGATCGAGAGCGGCCAGGCCCACTGCGCCGGGAAGAAGAAGGCGGCGTAGAGCAGCGTGGTCACCAGCATCGGCTGCACAAAGCTCATCGCGCCGCCGGTAAGGAAGATGCCGAGGCCGACCACCGGAATCGTCAGGACCATCCCGATCCCCAACACCTTCATCGAAGCCCGATCCCAGCGCAGCCAGCCGAAGGCGGCCGCAATTCCGTAGAGGAAGATCGCGGCGCTGAGGGCAAAGACCCACCCCATCGGCTCGTGCTGCGCACCCGGCAGATAACAGCTGGCAACGGTGATGAAGGAGGCAAGGATCCAGAGGACCCCAGAGATCCGCCCCATCCGCGCCCGCTCGTCTGGCGCTTCGGCGAAGGCCGGCATCGAGACCGGGGTCAAGGAGGCGGGTGGCGACATACCTCCTCATCGGCCGGCCGCCGGTGAGCTTTAAGTACCGCTGAGTAGTCGGCTCAGCCGACCTCGGAGAAGGCGGGCTCCGGCTCCTCCTGGGGCGCCGCCGGCATCGCCTGCGGCCGCGGCGCCCGCAGGACGAAGACCGCGATCGCGACCGCGATTGCCGCCAGGACCGCGCCGACCAGATAAGCCACGTGGTAGCCCGAGGTCAACGCCTGCAGCTGGCCTTCGCCGTCGTTCAGCAGGGTCTTCGTCCGCTCGCCCGAGAGGGTCGCGAGAACCGCCAGGCCAATCGCGCCTCCCACCTGCATGCTGGTGTTGACGAACCCCGAGGCGAGCCCCGCGTCCTCCGGCGTGGCCCCCGACATCGCCAGGGTCATGATCGCCGGGAACGAGGTGCCGACGCCGACGCCGATCAAGAGGAAGGGCGGCAGCAGGTCGGTGAAGTAGTTCGCGTCGACCGGGGTGCGGGCGAAGAGGAGCAGCGCGACGACAACCATGCAGACGCCGGGAATCAGGGTCGTACGGGGGCCGAAGCGCATGATCAGTTTTTCGGAGAAGCCGAGCGAGAGCGTCCCCATCACCAGCGTCGTCGGCAGGAAGGCGAAACCGACCTTGAGCGGGCTGTAGCCGAGCACCTTCTGCAGGTAGAGCGCCCCGAGGAAGAACATCCCGAACATGCCGGCGACCAGCAGCGCCTGCAGGGCGTTGGAGCCGGCGACGTTGCGGGAGCGGAAGAGGCGCAGCGGCATCAGCGGGTTGGCGATCGTCGCCTGGCGGTGGAGGAAGAGCGCCAGCAGCGCCAGCGAGATCGCCCCGAAGACGAAGATCCGGGTGTCGTTCCAACCCCAGGCTTCGATCCGCAGGATCGTGAAGACGCCGAGCATCAGCGACGAGGTGATCAGGGCGGCGCCCGGGAAGTCGGCCCCGGCGCTGAGGCCGATGCCCTGCGGGTTGGCGACCAGGCGCGTCGCCAGGTAAGCGGTGACGATCCCGATCGGCAGATTGATCAGGAAGATCCAGTGCCAGCTGATCGCGTCGGTCAGGACCCCTCCCAGGAGCAGGCCGATCGAGCCGCCGGCGGAGGCGACGAAGCCGTAGACGCCGATCGCTTTCGCCTGCGCCCCCGGCTCCGGGAACATCGTCACGATCATCCCCAGGATCACCGCCGAGGCGAGCGCGCCGCCGACGCCCTGAACGAAGCGGGCGGCGACCAGCATCTCCTGCGAAACCGAAGCCGCGCAGACCAGCGAGGAGACGGTGAAGATCGCTAGGCCGATGAGGAAGACCCGGCGCTGGCCGAGCAGGTCACCCATCCGGCCGGCCAGAAGCAGCAGGCCGCCGAAGGGGATCATGTAGGCGTTGACGACCCAGGCGAGGTTGGCCTGGGAGAAGTGGAGGCTGCCCTGAATCGAAGGCAGGGCGACGTTGACGATCGTCGCGTCGAGGACGATCATCAGCATCCCCGCGCAGAGGACATAAAGGGCAAGCCAACGCGTTCTGTCGTTCTCAGTCGTGTTCATGCAGTTGGGACTCCGGGACTGGGGGAAATTCATCGGTCGCCAGCGAGCGGACAGGCGGGCGGCAGATCTTAAGGTGACGGTAGCGAATGCGAGTGACTGCCGCAGTTCACACAAAATGTCACTCGTTTTCAGCGAAAAAATTCCCCGAGTGGAAACTATCCTCGCTCGACTTTGGGCGGGGGCTCTGAACTGACGATTCCGCAGGTAATGCGTCTTTTGGCCGCTGGCGCCAGCGGCGTGATCCTGATGGCGCTGGGAGAAGGGCCGCTGCGCACGATGGAGCTGACGGAACGTGTTCGGGGCTACACCCCCCGCACCGTTTACAGGTACTCGAACAAGCTCGCCGATATTGGGGTGATCGAACGGCACGAGGAGCCCGGGGTCCCGTCGAAGGTCACCCACAGCCTCACCGACCCCAAGGGCCAAGAGCTTTACGACCTAGTGGTCGCCTACGCGAATGCCTCCCTGACCCGACTACCGGACGGCACGATCGATGCCCACGCCTGGGGATCGCTGGCGATGCTGGCCGACCTTTGGGAGTCGGGGCTGATCGAGGAGCTGAACCTCGGTCCCAAATCTTCGACCGAGCTGGCGCGGCTGGAGCACGGCCTCAGTTACCACCAGGTCAATCGCCGCGCCGGGCTCTTCGCCCGCGGCGGCTTCCTGCGCGAAAACGTGGTCCCCGGGAACCGGCGGGCATACGCGCTGACCGAACAGTCGCGGCGGGGGATGGCGCTGATCGCCGGGATCGGCCGCTGGCGCCGCCATCATGTCGTTCCGGAGGGAACGTCGGGTCTCACGTCCCGGGAAGCTGCTGTTGCCCTGCGGACGGCGCTACCCCTCGTCACCTTGCCCGAGCACAGTGGCAAGGCGCTCGGCCTCGAGATCGTGCCGGCAGGTGGCGACCAAGTGACCGACTCTGTCTGGGCAACCATCGAGGCGGATGGGAAAACTCGCTGCTGCGAGGGCCCTCTGCCGGAGGTCGACGGGCATGCGCGGGAGGGGGTGACGACCTTCGTCGATGCTGTCCTGGACGGTCCCCAGAGCGGATTGGAAGCGGGTGGCGACGAGGGTGTGGTCCGGGCCTGCTTCGAGCGACTGCACTCGATTCTGTGGAATGCCTGGCCCGCCGGCTCAGCCGCGGCGCCCGAAGGCGTGGCCGGCAGGGACGACAGCCCGGAGCTCAGCTACGACTAGCTTGCGCGGATCGGGAACGGGCGCCCGCTCGGGCGGCTGAGACTCCCTCCGCTCGCATCGCTCCAGCGGCGCCAGGTCACTGACGACGATGTTGACCGTGCCTTCGCGGCGCTCAAGCCGCCCGCGGACACGGAGGAGCGGGGCGTTGCGGACGAGCGGCCGGTGCCGCTCGAAGACGGGAGGCGGGACGACGAGGTTGACCTGGCCGCGCTCGTCCTCGAGCAGGAGGAAGGTGACGCCGTTGGCGGTCTCGGGGCGCTGGCGGGCGGTGACCATGCCGGCGACTTCGACGTTCGAGCCGTGGTCGCGCTGCTCCAGGTCGGAGGTGCGGGCGAGCCGAGGGTCTAGCTGCGGCCGCAGGAGCTTCATCGGGTGCTTGTCCACCGTCATCCCGGTCGAGCGGTAGTCGGCGATCAGCCGTCCCCACTCCCCCAGCGGCTCCAGCTCTGGCGGCTCGGGCGGCTCCATCGCCAACGCCAGCTGGGTGCCGCTGCCCCGCAACTGGCCGGCGCCGGTGACGCCGACCCGCCAGAGCGCCTCGCGCCGGTCATCCTCCGAGCCGGCAGGAATGCCGTCGAGAGCGCCGGCCCAGGCGAGCCTTTCCAATCCCTGCAGGCCCACCCCCGAGCGAGAAGCGAGTTCGGCGATCCCTTTATATGGGCCGCCCCGCTCGCGCTCGGCAACCAGCGCCTCCATCTCCTCCTTCTTCACCCCCTTCACGTAGCCGAGCCCGACCCGCACCTGCAGGCCACCGCGCAGATCCTCTGTCGACGGGTCGATTCCGTCCCGCATTGGGACGTTTTCGTCCCGTCGGCGGGAGGAGGGGGATTCGACATGGCAGAGGACTCGGCTGCGGTTGGCGTCTACCGCCGCCACCCGGATCCCCCGCCGCTGCGCCTCGTGAACGAGCGAGTCCGGCGGGTAGAAGCCCATCGGCTGCTCGTTCAGCAGCGAGCAGAGGAACTCGGGGCCGTAGTGGATCCGCAACCAGGCCGACTGGTAGGCGAGCAGGCCGAAGGCGGCCGAGTGCGCCTTCGGGAAGCCGAAGCCGGAGAAGCCCTGGATCTGGCTCCAGACCCGTTCGGCCGTCTCCTCGGAGACGGCGTTGGCGGCGGCGCCGGCGAGGAAGCGCTGATGGTGCTCGCGGATTGCCTCCTCGGAGCGCTTGCGGCTCATCGCCCGCCGCAGCCCCTCGGCCTCCGAGGAGCTGAAGCCCGAAAGCGCCATCGCCACCTCGATCACCTGCTCCTGGAAGACGATCGTCCCCAGCGTCTCCTCCAGCACCGGCTCCAGCAGCGGGTGCTCGTAGGGGACCTTGAACTCCGGGTCCTCGCGGAGCGCCTTGCGCCTCTCTATGTATGGGTGCACGGCGCCGCCCTGAATCGGGCCCGGCCGGACCAGCGCCACCTGGACGATGACGTCGTCGAGGTCGCGGGGCTGGGTCCGCGGCAGCATCTGCATCTGCGCCCGGCTCTCGATCTGAAAGACGCCGGTGGTGTCGGCAGCGCGGATCGATTCGTAGACCTGCTCGTCGTCGAGCGGGATCCGCGAGAGGTCGAGCCGCTCGCCGCGGGCGCGGCCGATCTCCTCGACGCAGCGCTCGACCGCCGAGAGCATTCCCAAGCCGAGCAGGTCGATCTTGAGGAAGCCGGCGTCGGCGCAGGAGTCCTTGTCCCACTGCACCGTCTGCCGCCCCTTCATCGCCGCGGGGACGACCGGGCAGACGTCGATCAGCGGCCGGGTCGAGATCACCATCCCGCCCGGGTGCTGGGAGGAGTGGCGCGGTAGGCCCATGATCTCCGCGGCGAGCGGCAGCAGCGCCTGCCAGCGCGGCTCCTTTGCCCGTTGCGATCCCAGCGCCCCGACCAGGTCGCGCTCGATCTCCTCGGCGCCCTGGAAGAAGCTGACGCTCTTCGCCACCTTGTCGATCTCCGCCGGCGGCAGACCCAGCGCCTTGCCGAGGTCGCGGACCGCGCCCTTCGGCCGGTAGGTCGGGAAGGCGGCGACGAGGGCCGAGTGCTCGTGGCCGTAGCGCTCGTGCACGCGCGGGATCAACACCTCGCGGATGTCGCGCGGGAAGTCGAGGTCGATGTCCGGCATCGAGGTCGTTTCCTCGTTGAGGAAGCGTCCGGAGAAGAGGTCGGCCTCGATCGGGTCGACGTGGGAGAGGCCGGTGAGGTAGCAGACGATCGAGCTGACGCTGGAGCCGCGCCCCCGCCCCGGCGGTAGGACGCCGCGCGCCGACTCCGGGCCGCGCACCTCGGCGGCAACCTCGCGGGCCAGCTCGAGCAGGTCGCGGTGGAGGAGGAAGAAGCCGGAGAGGCCGAGCTTGCGGATGATCGCCAACTCCTCCTGCAGGCGCCACTCGGCTTCGAGCAGGCGGGCGTTGCCGCTGTAACGCTCGCCGAGGTGGTGGTTGCAGAGGCGGGCGAGCTCGGCGTCGGCGCCCGGGTCCTCGCTGCCGGGATAGCGGTAGCCGAGCTGCTCGGTGAGGTCGAAGCGCAGCCGCTCGGCGATCCGCTCGGTCTCGGCAACCGCGTCGGGATATTCGGCGAAGCGGGCCGCCATCGCCCCAGGTGAGGTCAGCGCCGAAGTGGAGTTGCCGCGGCGGCGCGGCTCGGACTCCTCCAAGGTCTCGCAGAGGCCGATCGCGACCAACGCGTCCTGCAGCGGCGCCCGGCGGCGGTCGTGGGAGTGGACGTTGCCGGTGGCGATGCAGGGGACGTCGAGTCGGTCGGCGAGCAGCGCCAGCCAGCGGTTGCGGGCGCGGTCGCGGCGCCAGTAGGGACGCTGCAGCTCGATCCGGAAGCGCTCGCGGCCGAAGGCGCCGAGCAACCGCCGCGCCAGCCGCTCCCCCTCGGCGGTGTCGCCGCGTTCGAAGGCACCGGCGACGGCACCGTCCCGCGCGCATCCCGAGAGGCAAACCAACCCTTCCGCGTGCTCCTCCACCTGCTCAAGCGTCGCCCACGGCTGGGTCTGCGATCGCGGGGTGTTGTCGCGGGTGTGGGAGTGAGCGGCGGTGAGCAGCCGGCAAAGGTTCCGATATCCCACTTCGTCTTCGACCAGCAGGGTGACGTGGCGGCCACCTTGAAGCGTCAGCTCGGCGCCGGTGATCGGGCGGATGCCGAAGCCCTTGCAGGCGTGGGCGAACTCCATTGAGCCCCAGAGGCCGTCGTGGTCGGTGAGGGCGAAGGCGGGATAGTCGTGCGCGGCTGCCGCCGCGGCCAGCTCCAGCGGAGTCGAAGCGCCATCGAGGAAAGAGAAGGCGGAGTGGGCGTGGAGCTCGACGTACATCAATGACCAACCTCTCCAAGCCTCAGGCCCGCTGCCGGTACCAGCGCTGGGAGCCGGCGCCGCGGAAGACGGTGATGGCGCGGCCGTCAGTGGTCGCCAGCTCAAAGTAGTGGCGGCGCAGCGGCTGCGGCGTCCACCAACGGTCCTCGACCAGCCACTCCTCGCGCACGGCCTCGACTGTCGTGCCCTCGACCAGCAGCGGGGCGCCGCGGGGGTCGGTACGGACCGCCACCCGCTGGGGGGCATAGAGACGACGGAGGCCCGGCATCAGAGTTCGGGGTAGGGGGTCAGGAGCGCCCAGCGCTCGGGCACTCGCGAAGCGTCGTCGACGGGCAGGATCTTCAGCAGTGCCTCGGCACCCTGGGCGGCGCGGACCTCGCGGACCGCCGTCCGTAGCCGGCGCCGCCGCGGCTCCGCCCCGCCGACCGCGAGCTCGAGCTGGTCACGCGCCGGCGGTCCGAGGCCGATCGCGCGCAGGCGCAGCGCCGTCGCCGGCCCCGGCAGCTCTTCAAGCCGCGGCGCGAGGACGTTGCGCAGGACCCGAGGCGAGGCGCTCGGCCGGCCCAGACCCTGTTCGACGCTCCAGCTGCCGCCGCTCGCCAGCAGCGCCCCGAGTCGCAGGCCGAGCAGCGTCCTCCCCTGGCGCTGCGGCACTGCCAGCAGGCGGTCGACGAGCAGCTCCAGCGCCCGGTCAAGTTGACGCCCGGCGGTCCCTTCCGGCAGCTCAATCTCCTCCGCCACCTGCTCGTGCGGGGTCCGCGGCCGCAGCGACTCCTCTTCGCCCCGACAGAGCTGCAGCGCCCGCAGACCGAGCGGCCCGAAACGGTCGGAGACCTGGTCGGCCGAAAGTTGGGAGAAGGCAGGCAGGGTCTCGATCCCCAGCCGCTCGAGCGCCTCGATCAGCTCGTCGGCTTCACGGCCGACGTCTCCCAGCCGCCGTCGAAGCGCCGCGACCGGGACCGGGTGCGGCCACTCCTCGGCGGCGAGGAAAGCGGCGAACCGGGTGCGGCCGGTGGCGACCCGCCGCTCCTCCCCCACCGCTCGGCGCGCCGCCGCGAGAACACCGGCGGAGCTGCCGCCGTAGAGACCATGCAGCCCGGCGACCGCGAAGAAGGCCTCGCCTGCCTGCTCGGACTCGACCGCCGCGCCGAGCTCCTCCAGCGCCCGCACCATCGCTTCGGTCGCCTCCGCTGCCTCGACCGGATCCGCTACCCCCGCAATAGATGCGCGCCCGGGCCGGGGCCCCCCGCCGCGACCCGGGCGCGCGAGACTCGCCAAACGCTTATCGATGACGCAGGCGATCTCCATACGAACGTATGTTCGTATCCCAGACAGGATAGCGCCATAGAGACGGCCTCAAGGTCGCGGATTTGGTTGAAACTTCTCAGCCTTAGCGGGCGACTTTGGCTGCCTCGACGCTGCCGAGATACGGCGTCAGGGCGAACTCGACCAAATCCGGGAGCAGCGATTCCAGCTCCTCTGTGCGCTCGGCGAAGATCCGGCGCGAGATCAGCGAAACCATGCCGCCGACCAGGGCCTCCTCGGTGCTCGGGGAAAGACCGGCGAGCACCTCGGCCGAGCGCCCTTTGCGCCCGGCTTCGAAGTAGGGGACGAGGCCCTGGATCGCCGCGTCGTAGCGCTCGATCACGACCGGTCCGGCGACCAACGCCTCAACCATGCTGAGGCGGGCCAGGTGCGGCTCGGCAGTGAGGAACTCGAGCATCGCCGCAATGCCGGCGCGGATCGCCTGCGGCCACTCCTTCTCCTCGTTGAAGGCCTGGTCGACCCGCTGGCGCAACTCGGCCATCACCGTGTCGTAAGCCGCGACGAAGCACTCGTCCTTACTGTTGAAGTGCTCGTAGAAGGTGCGCCGGGACACGGCAGCGTGGCGAGTGATGTGAGCGATCGTGGTGCCGGCGTAGCCGTTTTCGGCGACCGCCTCCGCCAGCCCGGCAATCAAGCGCTCGCGCTGGTTGTGAGCGACGAACTCACGCGGGAGCCCGTGGCGCCCCGGGGGGAGACGAGCCAACTCGGGCGGGTACTCAGGCGAATCGACAGAGGGGTTGACTGGATCGCTCAAGAGAACCGACGATACCGATTCAAACGATTGCAGCTTAATTTGGCCAACTGGCCAGTTTTTAGAACTGGACCTTTAGGCCTATGAGGTTGGCGTAGTCGAAGCACCGTTTTCCTCCAATGCGACCGCGCGGGCAGCCTCGGCCCCCAGGTAAGGCGTGAGGGCGAACTCGACCAGCTCGGGGAGAAGCGCGCCGATCGTCTGCGGCTCCGCGACCAGGAGACGCTGGTAGAGGATCCAGAAGACGCCGCCGATCAGAGCCTCCTCCAGTGTCTCCGGCAGCTCCTGTCCATGCGGCGAGACATCGCGTCCAAGTCGGAACAGGGAAATGAACGCCTGCAGCGACTCCTCGTAGTAGCGGACAGAAGTCGGGGCGGCGGCCAGCGCGTCGACCATGCAGGTACGAGCCAGCGCCGGCTCCTCGGCGACGAAGCGAAGAAAGGCGGCCAGGCCCGCCTCCACGCGGTGCGGCCAGTCATCGATCTCCCCCGCAGCGTCTACGACCCGCCCAAGCGCAGCTGACATCGCGAATTTCTGGGCGGCGAGGAAGCAGTCCTCCTTCGAGCCGAAGTTTTCGTAGAAGGTGTTGCGAGCGATCCCAGCCCGCTTAACGATGTCGGCGACGGTGACCGCGCGGTAGCCCTTCTCCGAGACCTCGAGCGCGAGCGCGTTGACGATCCGGGCCCGCTGGTGCTGGGCAATGAACTCGCGCGAGAGCTGGTGCCGTCCAGGAAGTGGACGCGGTGTTGCCTTAGAAGCCACGAACGAAAGAGTACCTGAGTCCGATCGTCGTGTCGCCGACAGCCGCGACCGGATACCGTTTAGGTACCAAAGGTAGACAGAGCATTTTCTCAATCAATTTAAACCGGGCGGGGACTTTGACCGGAAAGCGTGAACTCATCCTCCAGGGGATGCTCAAAGCAGTTGGCAGCCGGGGATACGAGCGGACCACGGTCGCAGATGCGATTGCCGAGGCCGGTGTCTACCGCCAGGCCTTCTACGACTCCTTCAACGACAAGGAAGACTGCTACCTGCAGGCGCTCGACGCCGGCTCGGCTTGGGTGGAGCTGGCGATGCGGGATGCCGCTGCGGGGGCGACGACGTGGCGCGGCCAGTTGCACGGCGCGCTGACCGGGCTGCTGCGTTTCCTCGACGAGCAGCCAGCGATGGGCCGGGCCCTGCTGGTCGAGGTGCACGCTGCCGGCCCCGACGCGGTGGCCAGGCGAACAGAAGCGATGGCACGGGCGGCAGCGATGGTCGACCTGGCTCGGGAGGAAGGCGGCGATGACCGCGCCCCAGCGATCTCGGCCGAAGCCGTGGTGGCGGGAATCCTCGCCGTCCTTCACAGCCGCCTCGCCTCGAATCAGACCGGCGACTACCTTCGGCTCCTGCCCGAGTTGATGTACCTCTCGGTGCTCCCGTTCTTCGGTACCGCCGCGGCGACCGCGGCGATGCACTCGAGCGAGGACTAGGCGCCGCGGAGAGCTCAGACGCCGCGGCCGCCGCGGCCCTCGCCGCCGGCGAAACGGGCCGCGCCCCGCGCTGCGACTTCGAGGACCTCGCGCCCGAGCTGGCGCTCCAGCTCCAGGCCCTCGACCAGCGGCATCCCCGCGCCCTCGAGGGCGGCACGGCGGTCGCTCAGCACCGTCTCCTGTGGGAAAGAGGCGATTCGCTCCGCCAGCTCCAGAGCTCGGTCCAGGTGCCGGCCGGGTGCAGTCAACTCGTTGACGAGGCCGATCCGCTCCGCCTCCTCGGCCTCGACCGGGCGACCGGTGAGGATCATCTCCAGAGCCCTCCCCATTCCGACCACGCGCGGCAGGCGCTGGGTGCCACCGTCCACCAGCGGCACCCCCCAGCGGCGCTCGAAGCAGCCGAAGATCGAGCGCGGCGTCGCTACCCGCAGGTCGCACCAGAGCGCCAGCTCGAGTCCGCCGGCGAGGCACCAACCGTCGATCGCGGCGATCGTCGGCTTCGAGGGAGTGAGCCGGCTGAAGCCGAGTGGGCCGGCTGGGTGGTCGACGTCCAGGTCCAACGCTTTGAGGTCGGCGCCGGCGCAGAACGCCTCCCCGGTGCCAGTCAAGATCAGGACCCGCACCGCCTCGTCTGCCTCGAAGGCCTCGAGCCCCGACCGCAGCGCTGCCGCCGCCGCGGCATCGATCGCATTGCGCCGATCGGGTCGGTCGATCGTTAGAACCCCAACGGCATCGCGCCGCTCGTAGCCGACCTCCGGGCTGCTCATCCGCCCGATCCTCCCACAGGAGCGGGCGCACCAAGGCATGCTGCTCCGGTTACCCTCAGCGAGTGCGCATCGACGAAATCATCGCTGAGCGGAAGCCGACCTTCTCGATCGAGTTCTTCCCGCCGAAGACCCCGGAGGCAGCGGACGAACTGTTCGCGACCGCGCGCGAGCTCAAAGCGCTCGAGCCGGACTTCGTCTCGGTTACCTACGGCGCCGGCGGCTCAACCCGCGAGGGGACTGTCGAGATCACGGCGGCGCTGAAGAGCGAGATCGGCTGCGAGACGATGGCCCACCTCAGCTGCGTCGGTGAGACGACCGAGGGCCTGGCGCAGACGCTTGACCGAATCGCGGCAGCCGGGATCGAGAACGTCTTCGCTCTGCGTGGCGATCCGCCCCGTGGGCAGAACGATTTCGTGCAGCCCGAGGGCGGTCTCGGCAGCGCCGCCGAGCTCGCCGCCTTCGTCACCGCCGGCTGGGACTTTGGGATCGGCGGTACCTGCTTCCCCGAGGTGCACCCCGAGGCGCCCGATCTCGACGCGGACCTGCGCTACCTGAAGACGAAGGTCGACGCCGGCGCCCGCTTCCTCATCACCCAGCTCTTCTTCGACAACCAGGTCTACTTCGACTTCGTGGCCGCTGCGCGTCAGCAGGGGATCGAGGTGCCGATCTTGGCCGGGGTGATCCCGGTCACCAGCTTCGCCCAGACGAAGCGAATCTGCGACCTCTGCGATGCGACCATCCCTCCGGCCCTGGAAGCAGCCTTCGCGGCAGCCGGTGGCGAGCCGGAGCGGGAGTTCGAGCTGGGGGTTGCTTACGCAGCGCAGCAGTGCGCTGAGCTATTGATCGCTGGCGCCCCGGGGATCCACTTCTACGCGCTCAACCGCGCCCCGGCGACGCGAGCCGTGCTCGGTGCCCTGAAAGCATCGCGGCCCTGGGATCGGGTGCGCGCGCTAACCCCTGGTTGAAAATCTTTGATTAGAATGCCCCGGGGTGTTAAGGGGAGAAATGAAGAAGCGGGCGCTTCTCGTGCTGGTCGCGGGGCTGTTGGTCCTGCTAGCCGGCTGCGGAGGCAGTGGAGGCGACGACCCGGCAGGCAGCGCCGCCCACATCAACGAAGCAACCGGCTCGATCAACGGAGCGGTCCTGGACGAACGTGTGGGAACCAAGCCGCCGCCGACCAAAAAGGTCCCGCTGCCGAAAGCGGCTGAAGCGGCCCAGTGCTATCTGCTGCGGAAAGTTCCGGCGAAGAACGACAAGGTGGTCTCGATGAAGGGACCGGCTCCGGAATACGAAAAGGAGCCGCCCATGGTGGGCCCTCACGTCGCTCCGCCTGATCAGCAGGCCGACGGCGCCTATCTCACCCTGCCGGACGAGCGTGCGACGGTCGCGTCGCTCGACCACGGGCGAATGACGATTCAGTACGCACCGGACCTCCCGGAAAAAGTCCAGCTGGAACTTAAGGGCCTCTACGACACGATGTACGGAGGGACGCTCTTCTTCCCTAACGACAACATGCAGTACGCGCTGGCCGCGACCACTTGGAGCAATGGCTTGTTCTGTACCGGGTATGGAGGCGAGGTGACCTTGGAGGCGCTCCGCGCCTTCGGCGAAGCCACCTGGGGCAAATACGGGGACGAACCGGTAAGCAAGTTCCCGCCCGAAGGCCCGACTCCGGCCGACCCCAAGGAATCGGGCGCAACCGGTAACGGCTGAGCGCCGCGGGCGCCGAAGGGGCATAATCTTCGCGCGATGGGGAAGGGCGAGCGGGAACGCGAAAAACTCCGGCAGGAACGGGTCGAAGCTGAACAGCGCGAGAAGCGCAGTGGCAACTCGCGCCTGATCCTCGCCTACGCGATCGGCTCGACCGTGGTCCTGGCGATCGCGGTCCTGGTCTTCATCCTCGCCACCGGCGGCAGCGACAGCAGCGGCAAGGGCGACGCCCACATCAACGTCAACTCGCAGTTCGGCTCGACCAACGGGGTGACGCCGGACGAACGCGAAGGCATCCCGCCGCCCCCTCCGAAGGTGACCGACCTGAAACAGGCAGCGAAGCAGGCGGGCTGCAAACTCGAGCTCAAACTCGAAGACGAGGGGCACGAACACATCCCCAAGGGCTCGCCGGAACCGAACTACAAGACCAACCCGCCGACCTCGGGCAAACACGTCGAACCGCCTTACCAGCAGGCCGACGGCGCTTACTCCGAAGAACCGGAAGCGATCGACTACGTCCACTCGCTCGAGCACGGGCGGATGGAGATCCAGTACTCGCCGAGCCTGCCGGAAAAGCAGCAGCTGGAACTAAAGGGCCTATACGACACGATGTACGGCGCCGCCTTGCTCTTCCCGAACAAGAAGATGCCCTACCAGGTCGCGGCGACCACCTGGACCAACCTGCTCGGCTGCCCCGAATACAAAGGCTCGATCACGCTTGACGCGATCCGCGCCTTCGGCAAGGAAACCTGGGGCAAGTACGGCGGCGAGCCCGTCTTCGGCTTTAAATTCACCGGTCCGACGCCGGCGGAACCCGAAGAAAAAACCGAATCCGAATCCTGAGCAACCCTCAGGCGCGGTAGCCGGGAAAGAACCCGCCGGCTTCGCGACCGGCACTGAGTTGGGCGTACTTCTGCTCGTCGCAGATCAGCTCTGAGGTGAACCAGGCCTGCTGCCGGTTGGCGAAGCCGCGCTTGAACTCCGCGAGCGCGTCGCCGGGGGTGATGCCGCCGCCGAGGTTGAGCGGCAGACCGAGCTCCTGCGAGTGCTCGACCAGCCGGGTGACGACATTCTTCATCGGCGCGCTGCGCAGGTGGGAGTCGACGCTGCCACTGAGGTAGTAGTGGAGGTAGCCGTCGCTGACGGTGGCGATCGAGGCGGCCGCGACCCCCCCGTCGGGAGCGGTGGCGAGGGCGAGCCAGGTGCGGTCGGCTTCGAGGATCCGATCGAAGTAGCTGGCGCCGAAGAAGTAGTGGTCGGCGGCGCCGGTGCGGCGCATCGTCTGCTCGTAGGCACCGAGGAAGGCGGCGCGCTGCCGCGAGGTCGTCTCCGGGCCCGGGACGAGCTCAAGGTCGTAGCCGTCTTCGAGGTTGCGCCGAACCTGGCGGCGGTCGCTGGGCCGGCTCTTCGGCGGCAGGGCCGGGTCGGCGATCTGGACGACGTTGCGCTCGGTCGCGCCGGCGAGCGGGGAGGGGCCGAGGGTGTGGCGGATGAAGACGCTGACTAGGCCGGTGGCGCTCCAGTCGATCGTCTCTGGATCGAGCTCGGATCGCTCGGACACTGCGAAGCCCGGATACCCGTAGGGCGAGACGGCGTCGCGGTAGTCGGTACCGGGGATGGCGCGCACTAGGAGGGGGGCGAGGAGCTGGGTCTCATCGCTCTCGATTTTGAGGGTGTGGGTGGCACCCTCGGCCTCTAGGAAAGGGCGGGAGCGGAAGAACTCTTTGTCGGTTGCCGCGGTGCCGCCGTCAGCGATCAGCTCTGCTTTGGCGGTCACTCGAGCAGGTCCGCGGCAGCGGTGCGGAACTCGTCCGGGAGCACGCCCCAGACCTCGCAGTCGTCCGGCGGTCCGTCGCGGCGGGCGAGGTGGGCGCGCATCGTCCCCTCGTGCTTCCAGCCGAGGCCGGCGACGGTCTTCTTTGCCACCTCGTTGCGAGCGGGGATGCGACCGTAGACGCGGTGGGCGCCGTACTCGTCGAAGGCCTTGGCGATCGTGAACGCCTCGGCGCGGCGGCCGACTCCCTTGCCGCGGACATCGTCGCCGATCAGCGCCCCCAGCTCGGGGGCGGTCTGGCGGAAGAGGCCGTAGAGGGCAGTAAACCCGACCGGCTCCTCGTAACCCTCGACGACGATCGCGAACTTGCGGTCGTCCCCGGAGTCGTCCATTGCCCGCCGCGTCCACCCTTCCGCCTGCTCGAGCGTGAACTCGTCCCGCTGCTCCATCAGCGAAGCGGTAGCCGCCGGGTTGTTGAACCAGCGGTGCACAGCCGGGGCGTCCCCCTCCTCGAAGGGGCGCAGGGCGACCTTGGGGCGCTCAGCACTCACGACGGGAACCCTATGGGCTGCAGTTAGACCAATGCGGGAGCTTGCAAGCCTCGGCGCTCAAGCGCCTTCAGCACAACTCTCTCAACGTTCGGCGCGGTTCCACAGAGCTCTATCTCGCAATCCAGGTGACCCGCACTTGCATCTTCAACCAGGCGAGCGACGAACTCGTCGGCGAATGATTGGCTGGTGCTGAGGATGTCGGAGAAGTCAAGGGCGACGACATCTGCCCCAGATGCTTTCTGGAGGAGGTCGACTCGAAGCTGGCGGCCAAGGGGCCTGGTAGCCAAGGTTCGGCCATGTTCCGCGAGTGCATACCGGTATTGCATCCGCTGCCTCCTGTCGAACGATTTCAAGTGCAACCGATCATAGAAAGATTGCCGGAGGGTCATATGGAGACGAGGTCGTAGGTGATCCAGGTCCCCCGGCGATAGCGCGTTGCGGGCAGAGCCTCCGTCTTGCGATCTTCCTGGACAGACTGCGTCCGACAGAAGCCGTTCGCAGAAAGGATGTCCATCCTGGCTGAAGAGAGGGAGCTGGTGAGCGCCGCTTCGAATACCGCCGAAAATCCGAACCCGCGGTGTGGGTCACCGGTGCCACTAACCCTTTCCTCGGTTGCGTAAGCGATCGCCCATCCGTCATCGCTCCACTCGGGATACCGCTGGCGGATGTGCTCCGGAATTCCCACGCCGAGGTCACTGATGGCTATCGAGACTTGCTTGCGCGGCTCCTTCACCCGTCGCACGGCGATGTAGGCTCCAAGCGCATTCTCTCCATGGTCGATGGCGTTTCCGCAGAGCTCCGAAACAGCCATGAACGTTGCCTCTCCTAATGGCGCGACATCAGTCAGCTGGTACTCGAGGATCTCCTGCGTTCTCCCCGCAACTTCCTCAACCTGAAGGAACTCCCCGAGACGCGTCACCGGCAGGATCGCGTCGTCTTCGGTCACGGGGTCGACTTGTGGATCGATTCCCATCGCCTCAAAAAGCTTCCTCGCCTTCGGATCGGCGGGAGGCATAATCCGGACCGTACGACCCCCTGCCTGGTGCCAGTCGGTAAAAACGCGGAGGCGCACTGCGAACATCGGGTGGATGGGCAACTCGAGGCGGCTGCAGTCGATCTCCACGACGTCAGGCAGCTCGTGCGCGAGGGGAAAGTCATTTTTCCAACCGTCGCTCGCCGCACGAGGGCTCAGTTCCTTAATCCATGCCATCGGTGCACTTTAGGAACCACCTCGGCGCGCTCTCAGTCCGGCGCCAGACCTTGGCCGGTGAGGACCAGCCATCCCGTTTTCAGCAGGATGCGGAGGTCGAGCAGGAGGCTGCGGTGGTCGACGTACCAGACGTCTAGCTCGATCCGCTCCTCCCAAGGGATGCCGGCGCGCCCCTGGACCTGGGCCCAGCCGGTAATCCCCGGTAGGACCTCGTGGCGGCGTTTCTGATGGGGGGTGTAGTCGTCGACCTGGGCCTTGATCGTCGGGCGCGGGCCGACGATTGCCATCTCGCCGCGGAGCACGTTGATGAGGTTGGGGATCTCGTCGAGGGAAGTGCGGCGGAGGAGGCGGCCGGGGGCGGTGACGCGCGGGTCGTCGCGGTAGACGACTTTGCCGACGCCGATTGGGTCGCTGCCCTGGACCATCGTCCGCAGCTTCCACATCTCGAACTCGCAGCCGCCGCGGCCGACTCGGCGCTGCCGGTAGATCACCGGCCCGGCGCTGGTCAGCTTGATCGCGATTGCCGCGATGAGGAGCACCGGCGAGAGGATCGCGAGGGCGAGGGCGGCGATGAGGACGTCGAGGGCGCGCGGCATCAGCGGGTCCCGGCTGCCTTCTCCCAGCGCCCGCCGGCGCCGCCCCGCAGACGGTCCCAGGTGCCGAGGGCGATCGACGCGGTAGTCAGCGCGTAGTAGCGGGCGATACGAAACGGGGCGATCGGCACCGCGTTTCCAAGCAAGGCGACGGCGATGAAGGCGAGCTGGAGGACGAAGGCGAGGTCGTAAAACCAGCCGCTGCCGAGCAGGAAGAGGTTGGCGACGAAGGCGATGACGTGGAGTAGCGGGCTGAGGTAGCGGAGCAGGCGGTGGGAGGCGATCTCGAAGGCGTAGAGCGAGGGGTATCCGCGCGGCGAGAGCATCCCTTCGCTGACGACGATGTCCCAAAGGCCGACCATCATCCGGCGTTTGCGGGCGAACTCACCCTCGATCGTCGGCACCATCTTCTCCTCGGCACGGGCGGCGGGCGCGTAGAGCGAGCGCAGGCGGCGCTTGGCGAGGCGGAAGGGGAAGCTGAGGTCGTGGCTGCCGGAGGCGTCGAGCGGGATGTAGGCGTCGCGGCGCACCGCGTAGATCGCGCCGTTGCCGGCGGTGACGCCGGCCAGCGAGGACTCCGCTTCCCGCACCGCCATCTCATAGCGCCAGTAGGCGCCCTCGAGGTTGTTGCCCTCGGGGTCGAGGAAGCGGACCTGGCCGCAGACGTAGCCGACGGCGGGGTCGGCGAAGGGGGCGACGAGGCGGCGCAGGGCGTCGCGCGCCCAGACGCTGTTGGCGTCGGAGAAGGCGAGGACCTCGCCGGCGGCCTGCTCGGAGGCAGCGTTGAGCGCGGCGACCTTGCCGCCGGGCGGCAGCTCGAGGACGAGGGAGGCACCGGCCGCACGAGCGCGCTCGGCGGTGGCGTCGGAGGAGCCGTCGGAGGCAACAATCACCTGGAGGCGGTCGCGCGGGTAGTCGAGCGCCAACGCGTTGGCGACTTTCTCCGCGATCACCTCCTCCTCGTCGTAGGCGGGGATGATCAGGGAGACAGTGGGAAGGTTCTCGGCCTGCCCATTTGACCTTCGGTTTCGTAGACCGACGCTCTGTCTTCGCAGTCGCGCTAACCCCATCAGCAGCAACGGGTAGCCGAGGTGGGTGTAAACGATCGCCCCGGCGCTGAGCCAGAAGAGGATCGCGGCGAGGGTCGTCATGAGCGCGCCTCCAGCAGCTCGCGGTAGAGGTCGAGCGTGCGGCCGGCGGCCTCGTCCCAGGAGAAGGGGCCGGCGGCGGCGTGGGTCGCGGCGGCGGCCAGTTCGCGGCGGGCGGTTTCGTCGCCGACCAGCTCCTCGAGCGCCGCGGCAAGCGCCGGCGTGTCGCCCGGCGGGACGAGACGTGCGGCGCCGGCTTCGGCCACCTCGGGGAAGCCCCCGACCGCGCTCAGGACCATCGGCTTGCCGAAGGCGAGGCCGGTGTAGAGGACGCCAGAGTGCTCGGCGTCGAGGTAGGGGAGGACGAGGAGGTCGGCGCGGCGGAAGATCGCCGGGATCTCGGCGTCCTCGACGAAGCGGGTGACGAAGCGGACCTTGCCGCCGGCCTCCGCCGCCAGCTCCTGCAGGGGCGCGACGTCCATCCGCGGGTTGCCAACGATCCAGAGCTCTGGCGGGGCCGGGACGGCAACCGTCAGGCGCCGATACGCCTGGAGCAGGTTCTCAATCCCCTTATAGGGGCGGAGCAGGCCGAACGAGAGGATCACCGGCCCCTCCGCCCCCTCCAGCTCCTGTGGCAGCGGCTTCTCCTCGGGTAGCTGCGTCAGGTAGTCGAAGGCGCCGTGGGGGATGACGTGGACCTTTGCCGGGTCGAGGCCCACCTCGTCGCGTAACCGTGCGGCGCCGTGCCCGGAGTGGGCGACGACCGCGTCCATGGCATCGAAGACGCGGTGGGCGGCGCGGACCTGGCGGCGGCGCGGATGCGGCGGCAGGATGTAGTGGGCGGTCATCACCCGCGGGCGCAGTGGCGGCAACAGGCGGACGTCGAGCGGCGGGATCGTCAGCCACTGGTAGTGGACGACGTCGGCGTCGGCGGCGCGGCGGAAGCGCAGCATGCCGGGCAGGTGCTCCGCGGCCTTGAAGGGCAGACGAGCGGGAGCGTCGAGGCCGCGACCCGCCGAGCGGCGGTAAAAGAGCTCCTCAACGCGATAGCCCTCGGCCGGCGGGACCGGGCCGTAGAGGAAGCGCGTCGTCAGCAGCTCGACCTTGGCGCCGGCGCGCGCGAGCGCCGCCGCGAGCGCGCGGTCGTAGGGCGGCGTGAACGCCGAGGGGTCGACGAGCTGGACTTTCATCAAATCGTTTTGGTGGCTCAAATATTTGAGCCAGCGCGCGGATTATCGTGATGCCCTTGGCACCGCTGCTCTCCTACTGCGTCGTGAACACGAACGGCCGCGAGTACCTGCTCGCCTGCCTGGCTGCGATCGAGCGCGCGCACCCCGAGGGAGTGGAGCGCGAGATCCTCGTCCTGGACAACGCCTCCGCGGACGGTTCGGCGGAGGCAGTGCGGCAGCTCGGCGATGAGATCCGCCTGATCGCGCTCGAACAGCGGACCGGCAAGGCCGAGAACGATTCGACCCTGATGCGCGAGGCGCAGGGCAAGTACTGCCTGCTGCTGAACGAGGACTCCGAGCTGCGGCCGGGGGCGGTGGAGGCGCTGCTCGAGGTGATGGAGCGCGAACCGAGAGCCGCGGCGGCGACCGCGCAGCTGCTCGACTCGGACGGTAAGCCCGTGCCCTGCGCCTGGCCCTTTCCGGGCGTCGGCACCGCGCTCGCAGGCGCCCTTTTCCTCCACCGCTGGCTAACCGTGCAGAGCAAGGGCAGCGGCGTACGCAGCGTCGACTGGGCACAGTCGAGCGCGCTGATGGTCCGGCGAGAGGCGGCCGCCTCGGTCGGCTACATGGACCCCGAGTTCTTCGTCTACTACGACGAGTGCGACTTCGCCAAGCGCCTGCGCGAGACCGGCTGGCACTCCCTCTACGTCCCCTCGGCGAAGGCGGTCCACCACGACCAACTCTCCACCGACCTAGCCAAGGGCCTCCCCCGCATAGTCGAATTCCACCGCAACCGCGACCTCTACATGCGAAAGCACCACGGCAAGGCGGCAGCGCTAACGGTCCGCATCCTCACCGCTTGGCCGTACGCGCTGCGGGCAATAGCCGCGAGCCTCCTGCCAAAGCAACCGGCCCCTGTCTACTGGGCCCACGCCCGCCAAGCGCTCTTCCCCAACCGCGGAGAGTCGATCCGCGACCGGGCAGGTCGGTCAAGCAGCTGAGTGAGAGGGGCTGCGGACGACGCGCCGCTCGAAGCGAGTTCCAAATGCCGACTCTTGAAGGCCGTAAAGAACTTCAGAGTCAATGTCGATTTCCTCGGGCCATTCCACTGCTCTTGACTCTGGATTGACTCTGACCTGCTCGAAGAGCCCGCGGTCCTTCCGGATGCGCTCGAAGACTCCCCCACGCGAAAGCAGACCTCCCACGTCGATGTCATGGATGGCGCCGTCGGAGAACTCAACCCGAATCCACTCCCCCTTGAGAGGCGCGGCGCTAACAGCGAAAATTTGATCGAGAGCCTTGCTCATGGTGGCGAGACCTCCTTGGGTTCCTGTCCTTCCTCGATCCGCTCCCAGTTGGCAACGAGCTCGGCGCGATGTTCCAGCATCCATGGTCGCACACGTGTCAGTACACGTCGGGGAAGACGGCCCGTGATCACCTTCCCCGTGAGCGAGAGCTTTGCCCAGTCTCCGGCGTAGAGAACGTGGCAATGGGGTGGTGGGTGATCTTCGAAATACATGTAGACGACGATCCCAGAGAATTCGCTGATCCGCGGCACCGGCGGATCGTTCCGAGGAAAGTCATACACGTGGGTGACACGAGTGCCTAAAGGTGCGCGTCTTCGTCAAATCTCTCAGCCTCGTAGACCTCAGGAATGCTTCCGTCTACAGCGGGAGGCTGAGTGCGAAGTGCGGCGAGACCGGCGAGGACCGCACCGGGGTGGCGCAGTTTGGCTAGCCAGACTCGCTCGCCTTCGGTGAAGAAGCCGGTCGCTAGGAGGACGAGCGGATAGGTCGCGAAGAGGGCGGCGCGGAGCAGGAGGCCTGGGGCGCCCGAGGTTGGGACGAGGAGTTCGGCGACGGCGACCAGCGCCGCCACGGTCAGCACTACGCGCAGCAGCCTTCCCCACTCATACGGGACCGGGAAGAGGCGTTGGGTGAAGACGTACATCAGCGCCAGCACAACGAGGTAGGAGGCGACTAGGGCGAGGCCGGCGCCGACGATTTCCAGCTGCGGGACGAGGATGAGGTTGAGGACGACATTGATGACGAGGGCGCCGATTGCCGCCGGGAAGTTGAACTCGGTGCGACCCGTTCTGCCGAGGATGACGACGAGGACGAGGTAGAGCGCGTAGAGGGTGACGGCGGTGGAGATCAGGCCGATCGCTTCGTAGGAGGCGAAGAATTCTGGCGCTGCGAGGGCACGGACGATCCAGCGCGAGAACAGCCACATCCCGGCGACGACCCAGGCGCAGCCGGCGACGAAGAGGGTGACGATGACGGCGTAGGCGCGCCGGGCCTCGTCGTCGTCGCGGATCGAGTAGGCGAGTGGCGGCCAGGCGAGCTGGAAGCCGCGGACGAGGACGTTGACCGCCTGGGCGAACTTGGCCGCCAGCGAGTAGAGGCCGGCCTCGGCCAGCCCGAGCGAACGGGTGATGATCAGGCGGTCGACGAAGTTGAGCAGGTAGAGCGAGACCTCGGCCGGCATCGTCGGCAGGCCGAAGCGGAAGAGCCGACGGATCAGGTTGCGGTCGAAGCGCAGCGAGAGCCGCCGCCACTGCAGGGCGATCAGAACGAGGAGGAAGGCGGCCCCAGCGCCGTAGCTCCCGATCAGCAGCCCGCGCGCGCCCTCTTCCAGCCCGACCACCAGGACCACCGTCAGCGCGATCGCCGCGACGACGTTGAGGATCGTGGTCAGGAAGTAGGCCCGCGCCCGCTCCTCAAGCCGGAACAGGGTGAGCATGAACTCCCACATCGTCAGCACCCAGAGGCCGCCGATCGCGATCCGCACCAGGTCGGGCGCTGAGGCGCCGAGCTTGTGGGGTTCCGGCAGCAGCGCTTCGGAGATCGGCCCGGCAAACGGGAGCAGGATGAGTGCGCCAAGGGTCGAGAGCCAGAAGAGGCCGGCGAAGCTGCTCTTGACCACCGCCGCCGGGTCCTCGTCCTCGCGGTAGTAGAAGCGCAGGATCGCCTCGATCAGGCCGAAGCGGACGACGATGCTGGCGGAGACGACCGCGGCGAACAGGACTTCGGCGGCGCCGTAGTCGGCCTTGGTCAGGTACCGCGTGTAGAGCGGCAGCAACGCCACCGCGATGACTTTGGAAGCGATGCTCGCCGCCGTGTAGGCGGCGCCGGTCGTCGCCAGGCGGCGCAGGTATCCCGACACGGGAGAACCCTACGCGGGCTTGCGGACCGCGGGTTCCGCCCAGGCGAGCGAGGCGCCGATCGCGAGCAGCATCCAGGTCAGCGGGTCCTCGAAGAAGCCAGCGTAGGCCAGGGTATGGACTAGCAGCGCTACGAAGGCTGCAAGGACAGCGGCGCGGCCCGCAATGGCCGGAGGAGCGTTCCAGAGGCCACGGCCTAGGGTTCCGAGCGCTACGACGATCAGGGTTAGGTAGACGGCTAGGCCGATCAAGCCCTGCTCCGCGGCGACGGTCACTGGCTCGGTGTGGGAAACGGTTACTGGAGCGTCTTTGTTGGCGCGGTGTTCCCTGTAGGCGGCTTGGAAGGAACCGGAGCCGTAGCCCTGGATTGGGCGTTCGGTGAAGAGGTCGACGCCGCCGGAGATCAGGCTGCCGCGGCCGCTTAGATCGACGTTTAGGCGGTCGGAGGTGATCTTTCCGGAGCCGCCGACCAGGAGGACGACGAGGACGGCGCCGATCGCGCCGACTACTACCGCTGCCAAGGTCCAGCGCCAGCTCCAGCGGATCGCCGCGAGGACCGCGAGGCCTGCCAGCAGGGCGAGGAAGCTCGACTGCGAGAAGGTCGGGACGAGTCCGATCCAGAGGACCAGGATCAGGCCGCTGAGGAGCCAGAAGGCCTGCTGGGTCCGCGCCCACAGCAGCGCCGCGGTTGCGACCACGGTGACTAGCGCCAGGTAGCGGCCGTAGACGTTTGGGTCCCAGAAGACCGAGTTGACGCGGAAGTAGGTGTGGAATTCGTTCGAGCGGATGATCTGGTCGTTCCAGAAGAGGCTGCGGGTCGCGAGCTCGACGCCGCCGACGAGGACGAACATGGCCGCCTCGACGCCGACCACGACTAGCACCCACGTCAGCAGCCGCCGGTCCCATTCGACCTCGCGCAGCAACCGGTAGGCGATCGTGAAAGGGACGAAGAAGAAGCAAACGTTCTGCAGCCCCTTGGAGAAGTCGTCGGAGTAGAGCGCCTGCAGGGCGTAGAGGACGACCGCGGCGGCGAGGACGTAGGCGAGCGCCCGCGGCGCGTGTACCGTCGGCGGGTGGTTCCAGTCGCGCAGCAGCGTCGCCACCACCGCGGCGGCGATCACCAGGTAGAGCGGCACCAGCAGGTTGGCGGTGTCGCCGCCAGCGTGCAACGGCACCCGGAAGGGGACCGCGAGGACGATCGCCAGCGGCAGCAGAATCGGCCAGCGGCGGAAGAGGTAGGTAAGAACACCGATCACGCCGGCGGCAAGGACCAGTAGCTCGGCGATCCGCTCCTGGTGGTGGCGGAGGTCAACGATCTGGGCCGCGTGCCATTGGTCGCCGGCGATCAGGACCGGGAAGAGGACCATCGCCACGACCATCAGCAGCGCCCGCGTCCGTCCCGGGGGCAGCAGAATCGCGGCGCCGCTGGCAGCTGCCGCGACAACCAGCCCGATCCCGGCGAGGACGTCGCTCATCGCTTGCACTTCGACTTCGCGTGCTTCGGGGAGCGGTGCACCCGGATCACCCCGGGAGTGACCAGAACCCGGTTCCCCAGCTTCACCCGCAGCTTGTAGCGGCCGGGGGGCACGGTGCCACCGCCGCGCTGGCGGCCGTCCCAGTAGTAGGTGTGGAACGTGTAGCGCTTGAGGAACTCGTCGCGGGCGAGGGTGGCGACGACGCGCCCTCCCGGCTTGATCACCTGCACCGTCCCGTGATCAGAGATCGTCGTGCGGAAGCGGATCCGGATCTGGTCGAAGCGGCAGTCGCCGTTCGGGGTGAAGGCGTGAACGACTTCCTGGCCCTTGTGCCGTGGGGCGCCGACGAAGCTCACTCGATCGAGCACCAGCGGGTCACGCTTCAACCGCTGGGCGTAGGCGAAGGCGGCAACCGTGGCGAGGACTAAGAGCGCGAAGACAACCGCGGCCGCGCGTGGCGAAACGGGCGCCCGGCCCTCATTCGCCGGTTTCGGCATTGTCCTCGCCGACCACCACGGCGACGGGGGCACCAGCCGAAACGGATTCGATTTCGCCGTTCATCAGCTGGACCTTCTTGATCTTCAGCTGTTTCGCGACCTTGCTCGCTTCCGGCTTGTGGCCGCGTTTGAACATGACGACGCTTTCGCTGAAGCTGGCGCTGCTGTTGGTGACGGCGCCGAGCTGAAAACCCTTTTCTTCGACTTTGTCGCCCCAGGTGGCGGCGAGGCCGGGTACGGCGGTCCCGTTGAGGACGGCGGTTTCGATTTCGGCCGGCTTGATCTTTGCCGCCGCCTGCTTCGAGCCCTGGCCGCCGCTGCTGCTTTCGTCGCCACTGCTGACCAGGAGATAAGCGCCGCCACCGACGAGGACGACCAAGACGAGGAAGATCGCCACCATCGTCAGGGGATGCGAGGTGATCTCGCCAAAGCCAGAGAAGCGACCGCGCAGCCGTTCGCGGCGACTTTCCTCCGGCAGCCCTTCCTCGCGCCGACGCCGGCGCTCCTCCCGGCTCGAGACCGCCTGGTGTTCGGCCGTGCGCGCCTCCTGCAGCGCCCGCAGCTCCTCGGCCCGTTGGGCGGCAATCGTCGAGGTCTGCTCCTTGCGCTCGGCGTCGCGCTCGGGGGCCGACCCCGCCCATTCGCGCAGGCGGCGGATGTCCCGTCCGTGGGTGAACGAGAGGAGCGCGAGAACGGCAAGCCCGAGGAATGCGGCAAAGCCGGCGAAGGCGCCGATTTGTTCGATCACATGGACCAAAGTGGCTGCGAGAGGCTATTCGTTGGAGGCGACCGTCGCGGTGTCGCCGCCAGGTGCGGCGATCATCTCGACGACGCGCTCCGCCAAATTAGCCTCGTCCCCGGCCAGAACCAGGTGTTCGAGTGAGTTCAGGGTGGACTCGACCCACTCCTGGTCGAGCGGCTTGCGCCGCACCGCCCGGTTGATCCGCCGCGCTGCCGTCGGCTGCACCTCCTCGCCCTCGGAGAAGAGGACCTCGTGCAGCTTCTCCCCCGGCCGCGGCCCGGTGAACTCGATCGCGATGTCCTTCTCGGGCTCGTAGCCGGCGAGCCGGATCATGTTGTGGGCGAGGTCGACGATCTTCACCGGCTCGCCCATATCGAGCACGAAGACCTCGCCCTTGCCGGCCCCGATGTCGCCGGTGCGGATCACCAGCTGCACCGCCTCCGGGATCGTCATGAAGTAGCGGGTCATCTCCGGGTGGGTGACGGTCACCGGGCCGCCGCGCTCGATCTGGCCGCGGAAGATCGGCACCACGCTGCCCGAGGAGGCGAGGACGTTGCCGAAGCGGACCGAGGCGAAGCGGGTCTCGGGGTATTTCTCCCCCGCTGCTTGGACGATCCACTCGGCCATCGCCTTCGAGGCGCCCATCACCGTCTGCGGATTGACCGCCTTGTCAGTGGAGATGAGGACGAAGCGCTCGCATTTTGAGGCGGCCGCGGTCTCGGCGGTGACCCGGGTGGCGATCGCGTTGTTGCGGACCGCCTCCAGCGGATTGGCCTCCATCAGCGGCACGTGCTTATAAGCAGCGGCGTGAAAGACGACCTGGGGCTTGAACCGCTGCATCACCTCGAGCATCCGATGCGGCTCCTTGCAGTCGGCGAGCACCGACTCGCAACTGGCGAAGTGGCGCTCCTCGACCATCTCGCGGTCGATCTGGAAGAGGTTGTCCTCGGCGTGGTCGAGCATCACCAGCAGCCGCGGCTTCACCTGGGCGATCTGGCGGCAGAGCTCGGAGCCGATCGAGCCCCCAGCGCCGGTGACGAGGACGATCTTGTCCTGCAGGTAGGCGCCGACCCGGTCGATCTCGCGGACGATCGGCTCGCGCCCGAGCACGTCCTCGACGCGGACCTCGCGCAGCTGCTTGTTCAGCTGGACGCCGCCGCGGAGGAGCTCGAAGACGGTCGGCAGGGTGCGTATCGGGATCTCGCGGTCGCGGCAGGCGGCGACGATGCGGGCGCGCAGGGTACCCGGCGCCGAGGGGATCGCGATCACCACCTCGTCGGGTTTGGTCTCGTCGAGGATCTGCTCGATCTGCTTGGTCGAGCCGAGCACCTTGAGGCCGAGCATCCGCATCCCCCGCTTGCGCGGATCGTCGTCGACAAAGCCGATCGCGGTGGCGCCGAGGGCCGGGTTCAGCTGCAGCTCGCGAACCACCATCTGGCCACCGGAGCCGGCGCCGATCACCAGCACCTCATGCTTGGGCAGACGGGCGCCGCGGGTTGGGCGTTCGACGATCAGCCGCACCGTCAGGCGGGCGCCGGCGATCAGGATCAGGGTGAGGACGAAGTCGGTGACCTCGACCGAGCGCGGCAGGGTGTGCGCGAACGGCTTGGCAACGGCGAAGACGACGACGAGGATCGCGCTGGCGACGGCGACTGCGCGGAGGATCAGCATGAAGTCGCGACCGCTGACGTAGCGCCACCACTTCTGGTAGAGCCCGAAGCCGGCGAAGACGATCAGCTTGCCGGCGACGACGAAGCCAACCGACTGGGCAAAGAGCACCTCGTAGCGGTGCGGCCAGCCGTGCGGCTGATCGAGGAAGCGCAGCTGGAAGGCGAGGAAGAACGCCAGCGCGACGAGCACGGCATCGGCCGCTACCTGCAAAACCCGGTTGCGGTAGACGGGGTGGTTCAACCGGCGCATTCAGGCTCAGTTTAAGGCGCAGGCTCTAGGATCACGAACCTTCCCCTATGCCGCACCCAATCTTCTACGCCGACCTGACCGGCCCGATCGTCGACTTCTGCGTCAACGTGATCAACGACACGGGGCTTGCGGGCGTCTTCCTCCTGATGGCCGCTGGCAGCGCCTGCATCCCGATCCCCAGCGAGGCGGTGATGCTGTTCGCCGGCTTCAACGTCTCCAACGGCGACCAGACCTTGCTCGGCGTCGTCGCCGCAGGGCTGGCGGGGAACATGATCGGCTCCTGGCTCACCTACGCGATCGGCTACTACGGGCGGATCGACCTGCTGGAGAAAAACAAGCTGATCCACCTCAGCCCCTCGCGCCTGGCCTGGGTCGACAACTGGTTCAAGCGCCACGGCGACGCCACCGTCTTCTTCGCCCGCCTCCTGCCGCTGGTCCGGGCGTTCATCTCCCTCCCGGCAGGCGTTGCGGAGATGCCGTTCTGGCGCTTCACCTGGCTGACCGCCCTGGGCTCGCTGCCCTGGGTCCTCGGCTTCGCGCTGCTCGGCAAGGCGGTCGGCGGCGAATGGGAAAACTGGCGCCACCATCTACAGATCCTCGACTACCTCGTGGTTGCCGCCATCCTCGGCCTGATCGTCTACGTGTTCGTCAAACGGCGGCGCGGCGGTGGACCGGGCGACGGTGAGCCGCAGCCCCAGGCGGAGGCGGAGCCGGCCGGCACCAGGGGCGCTTGAGCGGAAGCGGCATCCCCGCGCACCGCGCGGTGGCGCTGGGAGTCGTCCAGGGCCCGGCGGAGCTGCTGCCGGTATCGAGCTCCGCCCACATCGTCCTCCTCCCCTGGCTGGCCGGGTGGGACTGGGACGAGGTTGACCCAGAGCTGCGCAAGAGCCTCGAGGTGGCGCTTCACACCGGTGCGGCGGCGGCACTCCTGATCGGCCAGCGGCGGGTGATCGCCGAGGAGCTGCGCCAGTTCGACGGCCGGCGGGCGCTGCTGCTCGGGCTCTCCTTCCTGCCGGCGGCGGTGGTCGGCTACACGCTGGAGCGGCCGATCGAGCGGCGCCTGGGCGGACCACGGGCAACCGCCTACGGCCTGATCGCCGGGGCGATCGCGATGCTCGTCGCCGACCGCCGGCCGCAGCGGCGCGGTCGCGGCGACGCGACGCCGATGGACGGCCTGGCGCTAGGCGTCGCCCAAGCGGCGGCGCTGGCCCCCGGCGTCTCCCGTAACGGCGTCACCCTGGCGGCGGCGCGCTGGCGCCGCTTCTCCCGCGACCAGGCGAACCTGCTCTCCCGCACGATCGCCCTACCGATCATCGTCGGCGCCACCGCCCTCAAGGGCGGGCGCCTGGCCAAGCGCGGCACCACCCCAGACCTGCGCCGCTCCCTCGCAGTAGGCGTCAGCGCCTCCTTCGCCTCCACCCTCGCCTCCCAGCGCCTGATCCAGCTAGTAGAGCGCGACCGCGCCCTCTGGCCGTATGCGGCCTACCGGCTCGGCTTGGCGGCCGTTGTTCTTGCAAAGCTAGGGCGACGGTGACGGCAAGGGACGCCTACGCGAAGGCCGGGGTCGACCAGGGGGCGGCGGATTCGGCCGTGGCCGGTCTGGTGCGGGCGCTCGGCGCGATCAACCTCGAGCGGCCCTCGGCGCAGGTGCCGCTGCCGGGGCACTACGCGAGCGTCATCAAGTTCGACGAGACCAACGGGATCGCCTTCTCCACCGATGGCGTCGGCACCAAGCTGGTGGTTGCCGAGGAGCTGGGGAAGTTCGACACCGTCGGCATCGACTGCGTGGCAATGAACGTCAACGACGTGATCTGCGTCGGGGCTGAGCCGCTGGCGATGGTCGACTACATCGCCGTTGACAAGGCCGACCCGGCGGTCTGTGAGGAAATCGGCATCGGCCTGGCACGGGGTGCCGAGCTGGCCGGGATCGAGATCACCGGCGGCGAGCTCGCCCAGCTCGGCGAGCTGGTCCGCGGCGTCGACGTCTCCGGTGCCTGCATCGGCCGCGTCGCGCTCGACGCAATCATCAACGGCTCGGCGGTCGAGCCCGGCGATGTCGTCATCGGGCTCCCCTCGACCGGGATCCACTCCAACGGCTACACGCTCGCTCGCTCGGCGCTGGAGGGGATCGGCCTCGACTAGGACCCCGAAGGCCGCCTTGGCCGCACGCTCGGCGAGGAGCTGCTGCAGCCCACGCAGATCTACGTCAAGCCGATCGTCGCCCTCCTGCGCTCGGAGGTCGAGGTCCGCGGCCTCGCCCACATCACCTCCGGCGGCACCGAGAACCTTCTCCGCCTCGCCGCCGATGTCGGCTACGAGATCGACGACCCGCTCCCGCCGCAGCCGATCTTCGAGCTGATTCAGGAGCGCGGCGGCGTCTCCGTCGAGGAGATGAGCCGGGTCTTCAACATGGGCTGCGGCTTCTGCGTCGTCGTCCCCGCGGATGATGAAAGCGCTGCGCTGGAGCTGTTGCGCGGCTACTACCCCGAGGCCAGGCGGGTCGGGCGCGCAACCGAAGGCCCACGGCGCATCCTCTGAATCGCCTTGACAAGCGAAGCGTCGTAACGTTGGCGCGAGAGTGAGCGACCGGGCACCGATTAGTTCCCAGATGATTGGCACCGTGCTCTCCGGCCGCTACAAGCTGGAGGCGAAACTCGGCAGCGGCGGGATGTCGACGGTCTACCTCGCCCGCGACACGACCCTCGACCGGCCGGTGGCGGTGAAGGTGATGCACCGGGAGATGTCCGAGCAGGCCGACCAGCTCGAGCGCTTTCGCCAAGAGGCGCGGGCAGTGGCCAAGCTCTCCCACCCCAACGTCGTCGCCGTGATCGACGCCGGCGAGGACGGCGGCCATCCCTACATCGTCTTCGAGTACGTCGAAGGCGAGACGCTGAAGCAGCGGATCAACCGGATCGGCGCGCTGGACGCGCAGGAGGCGCTCGCCTACGCGATCGAGATCGCCCGCGGGCTGACCGTCGCCCATGCCCGCAAGATGGTCCACCGCGACATCAAGCCGCAAAACGTCCTCATCGACTCCGAGGGGCGGGCGAAGCTGACCGACTTCGGAATCTCCCGCCAGCTCGAGCAGGACGGGATGACCGCGACCGGGCGCGTCCTCGGGACCACCGACTACGTCGCCCCCGAGCAGGCGATGGGCCACCCCGTCGACCAGCGCTCCGACATCTACTCGCTGGGGGTCGTCCTCTACGAGATGCTGGCCGGGCAGGTCCCGTTCAGCGCCGACAGCCAGGTCGGGGTGGCGATGAAACACGTCAACGAGGAACTGCCCGACGTGCAGCAACGGCGGCCCGAACTCTCCGCCGCGGCGGCGATGACGGTCGAGCGGGCGACGGCAAAGGACCCGGACGCGCGCTACCAGTCGGTCGGCGAGATGATCAACGACCTCTCGACCGCGCTCGAGGTCGAGGCGGCGCGGGCCGGCTCGACCACTGGCGAGGCGACCAGCGTGCTGGAGGCGGTGCCGCCGGAAGAACGGAAGCTCTCCAGCGGCAGCCGCTGGTCCCGGGTTGCCGTGCTCGTGCTCCTGCTGGCCGCCGCCGGCGTGCTGGCGGCGGTGCTGCTGATCAGCAGCGGCAACGGCCCTGGCGGTGGTGGCGGGGCGCTGAAGGGCAAGGGCAAGCCGGTAGCGATTGCCGGCGCCACCGACTACGACCCCGAGGGCGACGACGAAGAGAACCCCGAAGAAGTGGGCTTCGCCGTCGACGGCAACCCGACCGGCACCGCTTGGAGCACCGAGCATTACGACAGCGAGACCTTCGCGGGGACGAAGGAAGGCCCAGACCCCGGGGTCGGGCTCTACGTGACGGCGAAGTCGAGCGCCACCCCCTCGGCGATGATCATTCGCACCCCTACCCCGGGCTGGGATGCCGAGGTCTTCGCCAGCGCCTCCGGGCCGCCCGAAGAAGTGAGCGAATGGGGCGAACCGATCGGCTCGGTCACCGATGCCAAGGGGGTCGAAGAAGTCGAGCTCCACCTCGGCTCGCCGGCCAAGTACTTCCTGATCTGGTTCAACAAGGCGGCGCCAGCCCGCGACCAGGAAGGCCGCTACCAGGTCGAGATCAGCGATGTGAAGTTGATCGACTGAGGTTGCTTCGACTGCACGGGGGTATACAAGTGACCGTCTTCACAAAACAATTACATCGATCCATGTAAAGATCATCAAGTGGCAGAAGTTGGCGCAAAGCCGAACGTCCCCAGAGTTCGCCAGCGAGCGCTTCACGCGGTCCGCTCCCTCTTCACGCCGCTGCTGCCTGACGACTACCTCGAACTGATCAACCCGCTGTGGTCGACGCAGGAGCTGCGTGGCCGGATCGAGCGGATCGTCCGCGAGACGCCCGACGCGGTGACGATCCTGATCCGGCCGGGCTACGAATGGCCCGGGCACCGAGCGGGCCAGTACCTGCGGATCGGCGTGATCGTTGACGGAGTCCACCACTGGCGCGCCTATTCGCTGACCACCGACCCCGGCCACCCCGAGGGCCTGATCGGGATCACGCCGAAGCTGGTCGAGGCTGGCAAGGTCACGCCCTACCTGGTGCATCAGGCGCGGCCCGGGGACATCGTCCGCCTCGGCGGCGTCGAAGGCACCTTCGTCCTCCCCGACCCGCCGCCCGAGAAGCTCCTCTTCATCAGCGCCGGCAGCGGCATCACCCCGATCATGAGCATGCTGCGGAGCCTTGACCGCGACGATGCGCTCGAGGACGCCGTCCACATCCACTCTTCCCGCACCCCCGACCGGGTGATCTTCGGCGAGCAGTTGCGCGAGCTCGCCGCCCGCCGTCCGGGCTACAAGCCGCACCTGCGGATCACTGGCGAAGCCGGCCGCTTCGGCCCGCACGAGCTCGACGCGCTCTGCCCCGACTGGCGCGAGCGCCGCGCCTTCGTCTCCGGCCCCGGCGAGATGCTCGATGCGCTGGTCCAGCACTGGCGCGCCGAGGGGGACCCAGAGCTGCTGGAGATGGAGCGCTTCCAGCCGGTGATCGGCGGCGACGCGGTGGCCGGCGAGGGCGGCACCGTCCGCTTCCTCTCCAGCGGTGTCGAGACCGAGTGCGACGGCGGCACGCCGATCCTCGTCGCCGGCGAGGAGGCCGGGGCCGAGCTGCCGTTCGGCTGCCGGATGGGGATCTGCCACACGTGCATCGGTCGGCTCTGCGCCGGCGAAGTGAGGGACCTGCGGACCGGGGAGGTCTACGGGCAAGAGGGAGAGATGGTCCGAACCTGCGTCAACGCGCCGGAAGGCGACGTGGCGATTGCCCTATGAGAAAGAGGGAACTAGAACCGAGATGACCACCACCGTTCCACCTACCACCGCACCCGTCGACACCCACACGGAGAGCCCGCTCGCGCACCTCACCGAGGAGCAGCTCGACCAGCTCGCGCAGGAGTTCGACGCAATCCGCGACCGCGTGATGGGCGACCTCGGCGAACGCGACCGCCGCTACATCGAGAGCATGATCGAGATGCAGCGCCGCCTCGCCGTGCTCGGCCGCGCGTTGCTGGTCGCCTCCCGCAACCGGCCCGCCTGGGTCGCCGGGACCGCTGCCCTCTCGGCGGCGAAGATCCTCGAGAACATGGAGATCGGCCACAACGTCATGCACGGCCAGTGGGACTGGATGAACGACCCCCGTATCCACTCCTCGACCTGGGACTGGGACACCGCCTCGACCGCCGAGGCCTGGAAGCACTCCCACAACTTCGTCCACCACACCTACACCAACATCCGCGGCAAGGACAAGGACCTCGGCTACGAGATCATGCGGATCGACCCGGCTCAGAAGTGGAACCCGGTCTACCTTGCGCAGCCGATCTACAACCTGATCCTGGCGGCGCTGTTCGAGTGGGGCGTGGCGCTGCACGACCTCGACTTCGAGGCGATCCGCAAGGGCCACAAGTCGAAGTCGCAAGTAAAGCGGGAGCTGAAGGGGATCGCCGGTAAGGCCAAGGCCCAGATCGTCAAGGACTACATCGCCTGGCCGCTGGTCAGCGCCGTGGGAGCAACGGCCATCGACGCGGTTGTCGAGACGCGGCGTCAGCGCAAGCAGCCGCGGGGGATCCTCGGCCGGGTCTCGCGTCGCAAGCCGCGGAGCCGCTTCGCCCCCGTGGTGGAAGCGGCGCTGACGAGCGGCGCCAAGACCTTCCGCCGGACCGCTCAGGCCGACGCGACCGCCAACATCGTCCGCAACGTCTGGGCCTACGCGATCATCTTCTGCGGCCACTTCCCCGACCAGACCTACACCTTCTCCCCGCGGGAGGTCGAAAACGAGAGCCTCGGCGGCTGGTACATCCGCCAGCTCACGGGCTCGGCCAACATCGACGGCGGCCCTCTCTTCCACATCGCCAGCGGCAACCTCAGCTACCAGGTCGAGCACCACCTCTTCCCCGACATGCCGAGCACCCGATATGCGGAGATCGCGCCGCAGGTGAAGGACGTCTGCGAACGCTACGGGCTGCCGTACAACTCCGGCCCGTTCCTGCAGCAGCTGGGGATGGTCCAGCGGACGATCCTCCGCCTCGCCTTCCCCGGCGGCGAACCCCGGCCGAAGCCGGGGCCCTTCCGCGGGGAAAACGGGAGCGCCTGACCAGTACTAGCCGCCCTCGGTGGGGAGGATCGGCGTGCAGATGGGGCTGCGCGGGTGCAGCGGGTCGAGGGCGGTGAGGACGTCGGCGTCGGCGATGTGGTCGTAGGGCATCGAGAGATGATCGCCGAGGTCGAGCACGCACTGGTTCTGCAGGAGGATGTTTTTCACGTTCGAGCCGGAGAGGAAGGCCGAGGTGTAGGGAGTGACGACCTGGTCGTAGCGGGTCTGGATCACCGTGTATTCGACCCCCGGCACCGTGTCGCCGCCGCTGTTCAGTTCGGCGAGGAAGGATGAGCCGATGATCTGCTCCTCGCAGGCCGGGCAGAGGGCGCCGGTGAACTGTTCGCCGCCGGGGAAGAAGCGAGCGAGGATGCCGATGCCGTCGACGGTGGTGCCGTGGTTGGAGGGTGAGAGGCCGACGAGGGCGTGGACCTTTTCGGCACCGCCGAGGAACTTCAGGTAGTAGCGCGGCATCATCCCGCCCTGCGAGTGGCCGACGAGGTCGACCTTGGTCGCGCCGGTAGAGGCGAGGACTTTGTCGACGAAGGCGGAGAGTTCTTGCGCCGAGTTACGGATCTCGCCGGTCCCGTAGATACCGACCGCGCCGCTGCCAGCAGAGGAGCCGTAGTTGAGGGCGTAGACGCAATAGCCGTTGTTCTTCAGCAGCGGCGAGAGCGCCTGCCAGTTGTCAGACATGTCGGCGAAGGTGCCGTGGACGAGGACGACCGGCCGCGGATGCGCGGAGCTCGGTTTGCAGGTCCAGTCGTTGGCGCCGGGCGGGCTTCCCGTCGGGCTGACGTGGGCGTAGCCATAGGCGCCGCTGTAGATGACCGGCAGATCGGCTGACGCGGGTGCGACGGCGACGAAGATGGAACCGAGGGCAAGGAACAGCACAGCGAGCGTGCGACGCATGACTCTCCTCCGACTGGTCAGGACTGGTTAACCAGGAGCTACTACCCGCCGGCGGCCGCTCCCAGTCATCCTTGGCCTATGAGGATCGCCAGCCTCGTCCCCTCGGCAACCGAGATGCTCTTCGCCCTCGACCTGGGCGAGAGCGTCGTCGGCGTCACTCACGAGTGCGATTACCCAGCGGCGACGCGGCAGCTGCCGCAGCTGACGGCGACGGTGCTGCCGCCGGGATTGTCGGCCGGCGAGATTGATGTCGCGGTGAAGGAAGTCATTGGCGAAGGCCGCGCCCTCTACACGCTCGACGAGGAGCGGCTGGCCACGCTCGAGCCAGACCTGATCGTCACCCAAGCGGTTTGCGAAGTCTGCGCGGTCTCCTACGACGACGTGGTCGAGGTGGCGGGGAGGCTGCCGAGCAGGCCGCGGGTCCTGCAACAGAACCCGCGCACGCTGGGGGAGGTGCTGGATGACGTAACCCGGCTGGGCGAGGCGACGGGGATCGCCGCGCGGGCCGATGAGGTACGCCGCGAACTCGAAGAGCGGCTCGAGTCGGTGCGGGCGGCGGTAGCCGGAGAGAACCGGCCGCGAGTGCTCGCCCTCGAGTGGCTCGACCCACCCTTCCTCGGCGGCCACTGGATCCCCGAGATGATCGAGATCGCCGGCGGGGAGAGCATCGCCGGGGTCCCGGGAGAGAAGTCGCAGCAGGTCGAGTGGGCGGCCCTGCGCGAGCTCGACCCCGAAGTCGTTGTCTCGATGCCCTGCGGCTGGTACCTCGACGAATCCTGCGCGCAGGCGCTCGGTCACGGCGAGCGGCTGGGTGCCTTCGGCAGCAGCCGCGTCTTCGCAGTCGACGGCGCCTCGACCTTCTCCCGGCCGGGACCGCGGCTCGTCGACGGGGTCGAGCTGCTCGGCCACCTCTTCCACCCTGGCCTGGTCGAGCCGCCGGAGGGGATCGGCTTCGCCGAGCTGACGGCTCAGATCTCGCGCTCGTAGAAAGAGCATCGACAGACCGGCATGAGCTCAGTTTCGCTGCCAGACGAAGTCCGCGCCGCCTGCGCCTGGGTGGCGGAGCGTGCGCGCTCGGTCTGGATCGTTGAGGAGGCGATCGAGGAGTACGCCACCGGGTTGCCCCAGCCGAACTCGGAAGGCGACCCGGCACCGTTTGTCGGCGAGCCCGAGACTGCCGCCGCCTTCGCGATCTGCATGAACGCGATTAACTTCGGCTCCGGCTGGTGGCCGACGATTCGCAAGCGGCCGGGTCACAGCGGCTACGCCACGGTGGCCGCCGGCGTCACCGACCGCTTCGCCGTGCGGGGACCATGGACCAGCCAGGAGCTACAGGCGATGGACGCGGCGACGATCGCCGAGGTGGTCGGACAGGATCCCGAGCATCCGCTGATGGAGCAGTTCGCCGCCGCCCTGCGCGACGTCGGCGCCCACATTCATGCCGAGTACGAAAACGGCTTCCTCGGCCCCGCCAAAACAGCCGATTCGATCCCGGCCCTCGCCGGCATCTTCGCCGCCTGGGACTCGTTCGCCGATGTCTCCCTCTACGACGGCCGCAAAATCCCCTTCTTCAAGCGAGCCCAGCTGGCCGCCGCCGACCTCCACCGCGTCGGTGTCGCTGACCTCCCCGGCCTCGATCGCCTAACGGCCTTCGCCGACAACCTCGTCCCCCACGTCCTCCGTGTCGACGGGATCCTCCACCTCGACCCCGACCTCACCGCCCGCATTGAAGCCGAGGAGCTCCTAGTGCACGGCTCCCCTGAGGAGGTGGAGCTACGCGCCTGCGCTGTCCAAGCCGTCAAGCTCCTAGCCGCCACCAGCCTCCTCACCCCCGCCGAGCTCGACAGTGCCCTCTGGAACCGCGGCCGCGTTCCCCGCTACAAGTCCCTCCCCCGCCCGCGCTCCCGGAACCAGGCCTACTAGAAATTGCACTGTATGTGCAATATCGTGTAGCCTTGTTCCTATGGCCACTCCAGCAAGACGAGTGAACGTCACTCTCGACGAGGAACACGCACAAAGGCTCGCGTTCCTGGCACAGCGGACCCATATCCAGGAGGGAACCCTGGCGCGCTCGCTCCTGTCGAACGCTTTGGACCAGGTCGACCCCAGCGCAGCGAAGGTCACTGAGATCTTGGAATCGATCCCGGGAGCTTGGGAGCGAACTCAGGAAGGGCTTGCACAGGCTGCGCGTGGGGAAGGCAAACGCCTCGACGAGCTTGGCTGAGTGGCAGAAGTAATCGTCACCCCGCGAGCGGAGCGGGATGTCGAAGAGGCAATCGCGGTTTTGAAACTCCCGGCCGACAGCTGGGCTCGAATCGTGCGTTCGCTCCGCGTTCTGGAGACGTTCCCATCGGGCGGCCGTGCGCTCCAAGGCAAATGGACTGGGACGCGGATGATCCTCGGGCCTTGGCCCTGGATGATGCTTCTCTATCGCTACGACGACGTTGCTGACGAGGTCCGCGTAGTCGCTATGCACGACGCACGTTCTGCGGCTTCAGCCATGGCGACTCAGAACTCGTAAGACCGCGACGCCTGGTGCCGCTCTACCGCGAGTTGCACCAGGCGGTCGCATAGCTCGGGGTAGTTGACGCCGGTGGCCTCGAAGAGCTTGGCGTAGACGCTGGTGTCGGTGAAGCCGGGCATGGTGTTGATCTCGTTGACGAGGACGGAGCCGTCGGGTTCGACGAAGAAGTCGCAGCGGGCGAGGCCGGAGCAGCCGGCTAGCTTAAAGACCGACACCGCCATCTCGCGGACGTTGGCGGTGGCCTGGTCGCCGATCGGGGCGGGGACGCGGAGCTCCATCCCGCCCTCGGTGTACTTGGCCTCGAAGTCGTACCAGGCGCCGTGGGCGACGATCTCGCCGGGCAGCGAGGCCTCGGGGTCCTTGTTGCCTAGCACCGAGCACTCGACCTCGCGGCCAGGGGAGGAAGCCTCGACGATCACCCGCGGGTCGTGCCGCAGCGCCCGCTCGACGGCGGCGTCGAGCTCGTCGAGCTTGCCGACCCGGGTGATGCCGACGCTGGAGCCCATCCGCGAGGGCTTGACCCAGAGCGGCAGCCCCATCTCCTCGCAGCGCCCCCACCAGTCGTTGCCCTCGACCGCAGTGAACTCGACCTGCGGCACCCCGTGCCCGGCGAACAGCCGCTTCAGCGTCAGCTTGTCCATGCAGATCGCCGAGGAGAGGACGTCGGAGCCGACATAGGGCACGTCGAGCTGCTCGAGCAGCCCCTGGATGCTGCCGTCCTCGCCGAAGGCACCGTGCAGGGCCGGGAAGACGGCCTCGGCGCCGAGCAGGCCGCCGCCGGGAACCAGCTCGACGGCGGCGCCGGCGGTGCGCCAGGAGCCGTCGTGGCCGATCGTCACCTCGACCGCCTCATGGCCGGCCTCGCGCAGGCCGCGCGCAACCGCCGCGCCCGAGCGCAGCGAGACATCGTGCTCGGAGGAGCGGCCGCCGGAGAGGACCGCGACCCTCACGGTTCGACTTCCCCTTCTTCTTCGGGCAGTTCGGGCGCCTGCTTGCCGACCGTGATCGTCACCGTCGACTTCGGTTCCAGTTCGCTCCCCGGCGGCGGGAACTGGTCGAGCACCCGGCCGACTTTGCTCGGCACTTCGGTTTCTTCTTCTTCGACCGCCGGCGTCAACCCCGCAGCGCGGATCGCTTCCACCGCTTCGCGCCGTTCCTTGCCGATCACGTTCGGGACTTTCACTTCCTGTTCTTCTTCTTCGCCGCTGGAGACGACCAGCGAAACCGTCGAGCCCGGTTCGACCTGGGTGCCGGCACTCGGCGACTGGCGAATCACCTGGCCCTTCGGTGAGGCGCTTTCTTCTTCAGAGACGCTTGGGCTGAGCCCGCGGGCGCTCAGCCGCTGCACTGCGACTTCGCGCTGGACGCCAACCAGGACCGGCACCTTCGCCAGCTTCGGCCCGCGGGAAACGAAGACCGTCACCGTCGAGCCGTGGGTGGCGCTGTCGCCGCCGCGCGGTTCGGAGAAGACGATCAGCCCTTCTTCGACCGAGTTCGAGTTGACCTGTTCGATCGCCACCTTGAAGCCGGCCGCTTCCAGCTTCTTTTCCGCCGCCGCCTGGCTCAGCCCGTTGACGTGCGGCACTTCGCCGCTACCGGGACCGGCGCTGACCGTCAGGTCCACCTTCGGCTTCGAGCAGAAGAGGCTGAGGAAGGAGCAGTCTTCTTCGGCCGAGCCGGGCAGCGGATCTTGCTCGAGCACGGTGTTCTTCGGCGAGGCGCGTTCGACGAAGTTTTCTTCGCCGACCTCGAAGCCCTTGCGTTCGAGCTGGGCGATCGCGAATTCGAGCTGCTTGCCGGTGACGTTGGGAACGTCGGTCTTCGAGCTGCGGGTCGCCAGCAAGCCGATCAGGAGCCCGATCACGATCGCCGCGAGCAAGAGCGCCCAGAGCCAGTTGTTGCGCCGGCGGTCTTCCTCCGGCGGCACCTCCTCGGGCACTGCGACGACCGGCGGCGCCGCGGCAAACGCGGCGGTGCCCCTCCCCACCCCTGGTTCGCGCATCGCCTGGTCGAGCGCGGCGATGAAAGCGTCGGCGCTCTGGAAGCGGTTGCCCGGCTCCTTTTCCAGCGCCCGCATCACCACCGCGTCGAGCGCCGGCGAGACCTGCGGGTTGATCGAGCTCGGCCGCTGCGGCGTCTCGGCAACCTGTTTCATCGCCACCGCCACCGCGCTTTCGCCTTCGAACGGCACCCGGCCGGTCAGCGCCTCGTAGAGAATGACGCCGATCGAGTAGAGGTCGGAGACGCCGGTCACCTCGAACCCCTGCGCCTGCTCGGGCGAGAGGTACTGCGGGGTGCCCATCACCGAGCCGGTCTGGGTGATCTCCGAGACGCCGGCGCGGGCGATGCCGAAGTCGGTGACGACCGCTTTGCCCTCCTCGTCGACGATCACGTTCTGCGGCTTCAGGTCGCGGTGGACGATCCCGTTGCGGTGGGCGAAGCGCGCGCCCTCGAGCACCTGGCGCACCAGCGCCACCGCCTGCTCCGGCGTCAGCCCTCGCTCGATCAGCTCCTTCAGCGTCGGCCCCTCGACGTAGCGCATCGCGATGTAGTTGATGCCGTCGTCCTGCCCGCGGTCGAAGACGGCGACGATGTTGGGGTGCTGGAGGCCGGCGGCCGACTCGGCCTCGCGCTGGAAGCGGGCGATGAAGTCGGGGTCCTGGAGGTAGCGGCTGTGCAGAACCTTCAGCGCCACCTGCCGCTGCAGGTGCGTGTCTTCGGCGAGCCAAACGTCGGCCATACCGCCGCTGCCGATCCGGCGCAGCACCCGGTAGCGCTTGTCGACAACGCTGCCCTCGCGAACCTCAGCCACCGCTCCTCCTCACTCTCATTCCCCGTTCAAGATCGTTTCGGCGACGTCGCGGAAGATCGGCGCGGCGATGTCGTTACCGAACTGTTCGGTGCACTCAACCGAGGCGGCGATCGCGATCTTCGGGTCGTTCGCCGGCGCGAAGCCCATGAACCAGGCCTGGTTCTCGTTTTCGCCGCCGCCGCATGCCTTGTTGCCCGGCGTTTCCGCGGTTCCCGTCTTACCGGCGACCGCCACGCCTGGGATCTCCGCGTTGGTACCGGTGCCGGCGCTGACTACGCCTTCCATTGCCGTCGTCAGCTCTTCGGCGGTTTGGGCGGTGACCGGCTCGCTGTAGACGGAGGGATCGAGCTTGTCGACGACGCGGCCGTCGGGATCGATCACCCGTTTCCAGATTTGCGGCTTCATCAGCTTGCCCTTGTTGGCGATCGCCGCTGCCACCTCGGTCATCTGCAGCGGCGAGGCCAGCAGCCGCTCCTGCCCGATCCCGAGGCGGGCGAGGTCGACCGGATCGTTGCGATGGAGAAGATGGCCTTCTTCGTAGACGCCGCTGTCGTAGACCTCGTCGCCCGGCAGGTCGATCGCCGGCGTCGCGTTGAAGCCGAACTTTTCCATCGTCTCGAACAGCTGGTCCTGCCCGACTTGCTGGGCGAGCTGACCGAACCAGGTGTTGACCGAGAAGGTGAGCGCGGTGTCGAGGGGGATTGGCCCGAAGTCCTGGTTGAAGTCGTTCTGCAGCGGCGTCCCTTCGACTTCCAGGGTGCCCGGCGCGTTGATCGTCGTTTCCGGCGTGATCGTGCCGCTTTCCAGGCCCGCCGCCGCGGTGACGACCTTGAAGGTCGAGCCCGGCGGATAGAGCCCCTGGGTCGCCCGGTTCAGCAGCGGCGTTTCGACTTCGTTTGCGTTCAGCTTGCCGATGTCCTTGGGGATGCGGTTCGGGTCGTAGGGCGCGTTCGAGGCCATCACTTTCACTTCGCCGGTCTGGGGGACGATCGCGACGACGGCGCCGAAGCCGGCTTCTTCGAGGTCAGCGAGGGCGGTCCGCTGCGCTTCGGTGTCGATGTTGGTGACGATGTCGTTGCCTTCCTGGGTGCCGCCGGTCAGCTCGTCGAGGATCGAGGTGAATTCGCCTTCGTCACCGACCAGTTCTTCGTTGTGGAACTTCTCGAACTCGGAATCTCCGTATTCGGCGAAGCTGTACCCGATCGGGTGGCCGAAGAGGGAACCTTCCGGATAACGGCGGACGTAGCGCTTTTCCGCTCCCCGCCCTTTCGGGATCGACTTCGCGATCACGGTGCCGTCAGCGGTGAGGATGCGGCCGCGGCGGATCTGCTGCTGCTCGAACAGCGGCCGCTTGTTCGCGTGTTTTTCTTCCAGCGCCTTGGCGTCGAAGACCGACCAGTAGGACGTGAAGCCGACGAGGATCCCGAAGAGGACAACGATGAAGCCGAAGAGCTTGACGATCTGCCGGTTCACGCCGGCGCTCCCATCGGCACGGTCCCGGCAAACTCGGCCGCCTCACGGCGCGCTCTGTCAGAGATCAGCAGGAGCAGTGCCAGCAGCACGAAGTTGGCGACGATCGAGCTGCCGCCGTAGCTGATGAAGGGCAGGGTGACGCCGGTCAGCGGGATCACCCGGGTGACGCCACCGATGATCACGAAGGCCTGGATCGCGAAGACCGCGGTCAGCCCGGTGGCGAGGAGCTTGGAGAAGCCGTCGCTGGCCAGCAGCGCGATCCGGAAGCCGCGCGCGGTGATCAGCAGGTAGGTGAGGATCACGCCGACGGCGCCGAAGAGGCCGAGCTCGTTGACGATCAGCGCATAGATCGTGTCGGTTTCCGCCGCCGGCAGCAGCGTGTTGTGAGTGCCGGGGATCGTGATCAGCGCCTGCCCGAAGCCCTTGCCGAAGAGGCCGCCGTCGGCCTGGGCAAAGATCGAGTTGAGGATCTGGTAGCCGTTGCCCTGGGCTTCGGCGTAAGGGTGGAGCCAGATCTCGACCCGGTCGTGGACGTGCGGCACGGTGCTGGCAAAGAACCAAGCGCCGAGGAAGAACATCGCCATCCCGATGACGACGAACGAGAAGCGGCCGGTGGCGACGTAGAGCAGGGCGAGGAAGGCGGCGAAGAACATCAGCGAGCTGCCGAGGTCGCGGATGAAGACGAGCATGAACATCGAGGCGCCCCAGACCACCAGCATCGGCCCGAAGTGCTTCAGCGGCGGCAGCGTCACCCCCAGCACCCGCCGCGCCCCGACGATTAGCACCTCGCGGTGCTCGCGTAGGTAGCTGGCGAGGAAGATGACGATCGCGATCTTGGTGAACTCGGCCGGCTGAAAAGCGAGCGGCCCGATCTTCACCCCGAGGTAGGCGCCGTTGACCTGCTGGCCGATCCCCGGCAGCCGCGGCGCCAGCAGCACCAGCAGGCCGACGACGGCGATCGTGTACCGGTAGCGCTCCAGCACCTCGTAGTCGCGCAGGAAGTAGATCGTCAGCGCGAAGAGGATCAGCCCGAAGACGAACCAGTTGGCCTGGTCGCGGGCCAGTGATTCGTCGATCCGGTAGATCATCACCAGTCCGAACGCGGTCAGCGTCGCCATCAGCGGGAACAGGTAGGGGTCGGCATTGGGGAGACGGATCCGCAGGAAGACGTGGGTCGCCAGGCAGATCGCCAGGAAGTAGGCGCCGTAGATGACGCTGAGGTTGCCGAGTTTGGCGTTCTCCTGGGAGAAGACGGCAGCAAAGCCGGCCGTCAGCAGCACCGCGACCGGAACCAGGGCGAGGAGCTCCCGGTTCCTCGCAGTCATCGGCGACATCCCCTCAAGGAAGCCCCGCGGTCTTTTCGATTTCTTCGAGCAGGGAGACGGCGTCGCCGCGCGAGCGCAGGTCGTGGCCGGTGACCGCGTCCTTGCGCCGAGCCGGCAGTGATTCGGTCTGGATCGGGCTCGAGTAGCGCTCGCTGTAGAGGCTGATCCCGAAGGGCAGTTCGTAGGGGGCGCCGCGGTAGAGGGCGACGCGGCCGGCGTCGTCGGTTCCGAGGAACCAGATCTGGCGGTTGCCGTACCAGGCGCCGGCGAGGATCGCGACGACCAGGACCAGCGGCACCAGCACCTTCAGCGCCGTCCGCAGGCCGCGGCGGCGCGGCCGCGCGTCGAGTTCCTCGCGGCGTTTGCGCGCGGCCTCGGCGGCGGCGCGTTTGCGGACCTCGGTCGCGGTCAGCCCCGCGGCCTCGGCGTCGCCGCCGATCAGCGTCGCGCCTTCCTTGGTCGGGCCCGCTGCCCCGTCGGCTCCGTCGGCATCCTCAAGGCGGAAGAGGACGACGGTGATGTTGTCGCGGCCGCCGGCCCGGTTGGCTTCGTCGACCAGCGCCCGCACCGCGCTCTGCAGCGAGGTCGCCCGGCCGAGGATGTGGGCGATCTTCTCGTCGTCGAGCATCGTCGTCAGCCCGTCCGAGCAGATCAGGAAGACGTCGCCCGCCTGCGCCGGCACGGTCTGCAGGTCGACTTCGACCTCCGGTTCGGGACCGAGCGCGCGGGTGATGATCGAGCGCTGCGGGTGGTCCTCGGCCTGGGCGTCGGTCAGCTGGCCTTTGCGCCGCATCTCCTCGACCAGCGAGTGGTCGCGGGTCAGCTGCTCGAACTTGCCGGCGCGCAGGCGGTAGGCGCGGCTGTCGCCGACATGGCCGATCGCCACCTCTTCGCTGTCGAGGTCGACCAGCGCCGCGGTCGTCGTCGTCCCCATCCCTGCCAGGCTCGGGTCCTTGCGGGCGAGTTCGTGGATCGTCCGGTTTGCACCCTCGATCGTCTCCTCCAGCAGCTTCTCCGGCGGGGCGGGCGGGAGGTTCTGGGCGAAGGACTCGGCAGCGGCGCGCGAGGCGACCTCACCGGCCTGCGCGCCGCCCATCCCGTCGGCGACGACGAACAGCGGCGCGTCGACGAACAGCGAGTCCTCGTTGGCGTTGCGCTGGCGCCCGGTGTCGGTGCGTACGGCTTCCTCGGCGATCCGCAAGCTCACGACTATTCACACCCTTTGCCGCGGATGCTCCGCTCCCGAAGAATCAGATATGGACGGTCGCTCCGCATCCGGGTCATTGCACCTCGAGGCGGAAGACCGTGTCCCCGATCTGCACGGTGTCGCCATCGATCAGCTCCGCCTCACCATGCAGGGTGGCGCCGTTCAGCAAGGTCCCGTTGGTCGAGTTCATGTCCTCGACATAGAACCGGCCGTCGCGGGAGAAGAGTCGGGCGTGGAGGCTGGAGGCGTAACGATCGTCGATCCGCACATCGGACTCCTTCGAGCGGCCGACCGAGAGCCCCCCGATCAAGTCGAAGCGCTGGCCCTGCTCGAGACCCCCGCCGCGCTCGACCACGAGCCAGCCGTCGGGCCCGCGGCGCGGCGCCTCGGCGTAGGCCGGCACGGCATGGAACCCGGTCGCGTCGGGGGCCGGCGCGGTCGTCCGCCGCAGGTCCTTGAGAGCGCTCCGCGAGATCACCAGCACGAAGAGATAGAGGACGGCGAGGAAGCCGAATTTGAGAGCGACAGATACAGGGTCGTAACTCACGAGCCAAGCACCTTAATGACGGCGCCAGCCGCCCTACTGCTCGATGTCGAAGGTGAACGTGGTGGTGCCCAGGGTGACCTGGTCACCGGGGCTGAGCCGGGTGGAGGGGACGCGGCGGCCGTTGACCTTGATCCCGTTGGTGGAGCCGAGGTCGACGATCTGCCAGTCGCCGCTTTCTTCGCGCCGCAGCTCGGCGTGGCGGCGGCTGACGTTGGGATCGGAGAGCACGCACTCGGCCGACTTCGAGCGCCCGATCGTCGCCACCGGACCGTCGAGGACGTAGCGGCGGTCGGAAAGCGAGACAACCGCCCGGGTCGAGACCAGCGCCCCGACCGCCTGCTCGGGCCGTTTCGGCCGGTTGCGGTCGCGCTCGCGGACCGCCGAGTAGACCATCGTGTGGCCCTCTTCGCCTTGTTCGGGCGCGGCGCCCTCGTGCGCCGGCGGCTTCACCAGCCGCGCCTGGATCCCAAACTCGCCGAGCCGCAGCCGCTCGTCGGTCTCGAACTCGACCTGGGGCCGGGTCAGCAGGTCGTAGTTGCGTCGGCGTGCGTGCTCGAGCAGGTAGCCGGAGAGCTCCTGCTCCAGTGAGCGCTCGTAGCCTTCGAGCTTGCCGCGGTCCTGGCGCGAGAGGAAGACCGTGTACTCGTTGGGGACGTAGACGCGCTGGACCGAGGCGGTCTTGTGCGCGTCCATTTCCTTGGCGAGTTTGCGCGCCAGTTCGACCGGCTGCACCTCGGAGCTGAAGGCACGGCTGAAGACCCCCTCGACGAGGCCTTCGAACATCGACTCGATTCGACTCAGAGCGCCGATGGCGGAAATCCTAGGGATCGATCCTCAAGGGGAGCTACGGCAGCGCCGCCCCGTGGAGGGCGAGGAAGCCGCCGACCGTGGCCGCTGCGGCAAGGGCGCCAAGACGGGTGAGGACGTGTCCCCGAGTTTCCGGCAGGTGGTCGGCGAGCTGGTCAAGCGAGTCCTCGATCGCGGTGCCGAGCTCCTCCAGCGAGGGACGGTGGTTCGGGCGCGGCGCCAGGCAGGCGTCGACGGTGTCGGTGAGCTCGCGCGGCAGGTCGGGGCGGAGGCGGCGCAGCGGGCGGGCGCGGCCGCCGATCGCGCGGGCGGTGGCGGCCGGGGTGGCGCGGCGGTGCGGGTTCTCGCCGCTCCAGCACTCGTACAGGGTGAGGGCGAGCGAGTAGACGTCGGCCTCGGGGCCGGCCGGTTTGCCCTCCGCCTGCTCGGGCGACATGTAAGCGAGGGTGCCGACCACATCCCCGGCGGCGGTCAGCGGAGCGTCGTCAGCGAGGTGGGCGACGCCGAAGTCCATCAGCTTCGCCCGCACCTCGGTGTCCTCGATCACCTGCACGTTCTGCGGCTTGATGTCGCGGTGGACGACGCCGCGCGAGTGGGCGTGGTCGAGCGCCTCGCAGAGGTCGGCGCCGATCTCGCCGATCTCGCGGTCAGAGAGCTCGCCGGTGTGAGCGAGGCGAGCCAGGGTCGAGCCCTCGACCAGCTCCGTGACCAGCAGGGCGTTGCCGTCCTCCTCCCCCATCTCGTAGAGGGTGACGATGCCGGGATGGTTGAGCCGCGCCGCGGCCTGGGCCTCGCGCAGAACCCGGCGGCCGGCCTCCCCCCGCTGCTCGATCGCCTTCACCGCGACCGGGCGCTCGAGGCGGCCATCCCAGGCCTCGTAGACAACGCCGAAGCCGCCGCTGCCGATGCGGCGCTCGATCAGGAACCGGTTGAGCACGAGCGAGCCGACCATCCCAGTACTGGAACTTCGCCTCGACCACCCAGTTTCCTGCGCTGGGACTGGGAAAAACCCACCGTTTGCGGGACGAACTGGCGCAGCGGCCACCTCAATGTTCATACTTCCGGCCCCGTGGAGGACTTCACCTCACGACGCCCGCCCCGGCGCGAGCGACCGAAACGTCGCCCCGAACGCCAGCAGATCATGCTGCGCCGTGGCCTGGCCCTCGGCGGCGGCCTGCTGCTGCTGATCTTGATCGTGCTCGGGATAAAGGGCTGCCTCGACGCCCGTGCCCACTCGGAACTGAGCGACTACGCGCGCAAGGTGACCGAGATCGTCGAAGGGACCGAACAGACGAGCAAACGCTTCTTCGGCAAGATCGAAAGCCCGGGCAACGCCTCGGTCACCGACTTCGTCAATGAGGTCGAAGCCGACCGCAGCGCGATGGACAGCTACCGCCAGCGAGTCGAAGACCTGGGAGCGCCGGGCGACATGAGCCGGCCGCAGAAGAACCTCGAACTCGTCTACGAGCTGCGCGCCAACGCGATGGACGAAATCGCCGAAAAGATGCCGACCGCACTTGGCGACGCCGGGGCCGAGAAGGCGATGGCCGGGATCGCCAAACAGATGCAGAAGCTGCTGGCCAGCGACATCGTCTACGAAACGGTGGTGCGGCCCGAAGTTGACGGAGTCTTGAGCAACAACGGCATCTCCGGCGACGACCTGCCGAAGAGCAGCGTCCTGCCAGACGAAAAGTGGCTGGAAGAAAGCACGGTCAGCGACGCCCTCGGGGCGATTAGCGGCAACAGCGGCTCGGCGACGCCGGGCGTGCACGGCACCGAACTCGCCGGCGTGATCGTCAACGGGACCGAACTGGCCGAAGGGGCGCCCGCCACGGTCAGCGGCGAAGAAGGCGTGGAACTGGAAGTCAACGTGACGAACCAGGGCGAATCAACCGAGAGCGGCGTCACCGTCGCAGTCACGGTCGAAGGCAACACGATCAAAGGTGAAATCGACGAACTCCCCGTTGGCGAAACCGGCACGGCGACGATCCCGCTGACGCCGACGCCGAGCGGCGAAGTGACGCTGGAAGTCGAAGTTGAAGCGGTCCCGGGTGAGACGGTGACCGAAAACAACGTCGGCACCTTCACGCTGATCGTCGAATAGGGAGTGGGTGTGGGGCCGGGGGGAGCCCCTCGGCGGACACCGCTCGCTAATGGCTCGCGGTTGAGTGTCCGGCGAGGGGCTCCCCCCGGCCCTTCGACACGCTCTGGTTTGATCTCCAGATGCGAATCGCCTATCTAGGTCCGGCTGGGACCTTTACGGAGGATGCTCTTGGTGAAGCTCTGCCCGATGGCGGGTTCGAGCCTTTGCGGGCGCCGACTATTCCTGATGCGATCTTGGCGGTTGAGCGGGGGGAGGCGGATCGGGCTTTGGTGCCGATCGAGAATTCGCTCGAGGGGTCGGTGCGGCCGACGCTCGACACGCTTGCCTTCGACGTCCGCGGGGTGACGATCGCCGGCGAGCACGACTACCGGGTCCGCGTCCACCTGATCGCTCGCAAGGGTGTCGCAATCGAGAACATCGAGGCGGTCCTCTCGCACCCGCAGCCGCTGGCTCAGTGCGCTCGCTTCCTTCGCGAGCAACTGCCGGAGGTCGAACGGCGGAGCGTCAGCAGCACTGCCGCGGCGGTGCGGATGGTCAGCGAGTCGGCGCGGCCGTGGGCGGCGCTGGGCGCGCGGGCGGCGGCCGAGCTCTACGGCTGCGAGCTGCTGCTGGAAGGAGTCGAGGACCAGGACGACAACGTCACCCGCTTCGTCTGGATCGCCCCGCAGGGGACCGATCTCAGGGGCGGTGGCGAGCGCGCGTGGAAGACCTCGCTGGTCTTCTCCGAGCTCGGGGCAGACCATCCGGGCGCTCTAGTCGATGCGCTGAGCGAGTTCTCCAACCGCGGGATCAACCTGACCAGGATCGAGTCGCGGCCGCTCCGGCAGGGTCTCGGGCGCTACATGTTCTTCTGCGACCTCGAGGGCAAAGAGGCCGATGCCGCGGTTGCCGAGGCAATCGCGGAGCTGCGCAAGAAGGCCGAGTCGACCCGAATCCTCGGCTCCTATCCGGTCGCCTGAGACCGGCCTGCAGGCGCATCGGGCCTGCCAGATCAGGCTGTTGTGCCGCTTGCAACGAGCATCAGCGGCCGCGCGCCCTACAATCTTCTTCAGCAATGGCCAGGGTGCTGGTACTCAACGCGACGTATGAGCCGATCAACGTCTGCACGTTGAGAAGAGCCGCTGTCCTACTTCTGAAGGAAAAGGCCGAGTTGCTGGAGCGCCGCGCCGGTGCTGCCCTCCACTCCGAGCACATGACGATGGAGCGGCCCGACGTCATCCGCCTCACCAACTACGTCCGCATCCCGCGCGAGGCGCATCGCCGCAAGATCACCCGCCGAGCAGTCCTCGCCCGCGACTCCTGGACCTGCCAATACTGCGGCTCGACCAAGTCCGGCCTCACCGTCGACCACGTCATCCCCCGCTCCCGCGGCGGCGAGTCCGTCTGGGAGAACATCGTCGCCGCCTGTCCGCCCTGCAACCGCCGCAAGGGCAACCGCCTCCCTCGCGAGATCCACATGCACCCGGCCACGACCCCCAAGGCCCCACCCCCCACCGTCTTCATCCAGGTGGCAAGCCCAAAGATCCCAGCCGCCTGGCAGCAGTACCTACCTCAGGCGGCTTAGCTAGTTCGCCTTAGTCATAGCCGAGGCCGGGAACGGCCGGGCCGGGCTAATCGCCAGCGCCATCGGCTGACGCCTCGACCAGAGGCTCCTGGCCGTTGTCCTCGGGAGCGGCTTCTGCATCAGTCGATTCCTCCGACTCGACCACCAGGGCGACGGCGCTTACTCGGTCGTCGTCCTTGATGTTCATCACCTTGACGCCCTGGGTGGAGCGACCCATTTGGGAGATGCCGCTTACTGAGGTGCGCTGGACCATGCCGTTTTGGGAGATGAAGAGAAGGTCTTGGTGCTCGCTGACGATCAGGGCACCGGCGAGGCCGCCCTTCTTCTCGGTCAGCTTCGCGGTGAGGACGCCTTTCGTGCCGCGGCCCTTGACCGGGTACTCCGACACGGCCGTGCGCTTGCCGTAGCCGTTCTCGGTGACGACGAAGAGTTCGGTGTCGTTACGGGCGATGTCCATCGCCAGTACCCGGTTGTCTTTGCCGGAGACGTTCATCCCTTTGACGCCGCTGGTGTCGCGGCCCATCTCCCGTACGTGCTGCTCGGAGAAGCGGGAGGCGTGGCCGGAGTGGGAGACCATGAGGATGTCGTCTTCGCCCGAGGTGCGGCGCACCTGGACCAGCTCGTCCCCGTCCTTGACCTTGATCGCGATGATCCCGTCGGCCCGGATCGGCGTGTTGTAAGCGAGGAATTTCGTTTTCTTGATCAAGCCTTTGGCGGTCGCAAAGGCGAGGTACTTGTCCTCTTTGAAGTCGCGGGTCGGGATCACCGCCATCACCCGCTCGCCTTCGCGCAGCGGCAGCAGGTTGTTCAGCGAACTGCCTTTCGCCTGGCGGGCGCCCTCCGGCAGCTCGTAGACCTTGAGCCGGTAGACCTTGCCGCGGTTGGTGAAGAAGAGCAGGAAGTCGTGGGTCGAGCAGATGTGGAGGTGGGCGATGTAGTCGTCCTCTTTCAGGTTCATCCCCATCACCCCGACGCCGCCGCGGTGCTGCTGGCGGTAGGTGGCGAGCGGCAGCCGCTTCACGTAGCCGGAGGCGGTCAGCGAGATCACCATCTGCTGGTCGGCGATCATGTCCTCGATCCCGACGTCACCCTCGAAATGGGCGAGTTCGGTGCGGCGCTCGTCGCCATAGGAAGCGACGATTTCGGCCAGCTCGTCTTTGACCAGGCCCATCACTTTCAGTTCGTCGCCGAGGATCGCCCGCAGCTCACCAATCCGCTCCATCAGGTCGGCGTGCTCGGCCCGGACTTTGTCGGCCTCGAGCGCGGTCAGGCGCTGCAGTCGCATGTCGAGGATTGCCTGCGCCTGCTCGCGCGAGAGCTCGAACTGGTCGATCAGGCCCTCGCGGGCGGCGTCAGGGTCGTTGGAGCCGCGGATCAGGGCGATCACTGCGTCGAGGTTGTCCAGCGCGACCAGCAGTCCCTCGAGGATGTGGGCCCGCGCCTCCGCTCGCCGCAGTTCGTACTGCGTCCGCCGCGTCACCACCTCGCGCTGGTGATCGACGTAGTGGTGGATCAGTTCGCGCAGGCTCAGCGTTTTCGGCACACCGTCGACCAGCGCCACCATGTTGGCGCCGAAGGTCGTCTGCATCGCCGTTTTCTTGTAGAGGTTGTTGAGCACGACTTTGGCCGGCGGTCCGCCGCGCTTCAGCTCGATCACCAGGCGCATCCCGGAGCGGTCGGTCTCGTCGCGGAGGTCGGAGATGCCCTCCAATTTCTTGTCGCGGACCAGGTCGGCGATCTTCGTTATCAGCCCCCCTTCGCCGCCCTTCTTGACCATGAACGGCAGCTCGGTGACGACGATCGCCTCCTTGCCGCCCTTCAGCGGCTCCACGTGGGCGCGCGCCCGGACGCGGATGCTGCCGCGGCCCGAGGCGTAGGCGTCGCGGATGCCCTCGCGGCTCATGATCCCGCCGCCAGGGAAGTCGGGGCCTTTGACGTGCTGCATCAGGCCCTCGAGGTCGATCTCCGGATCGTCGACGTAGGCGGCGACCGCGTCGGCGACCTCGCGCAGGTTGTGCGGTGGGATATTGGTCGCCATCCCGACCGCGATCCCCGAGGTGCCGTTGACGAGCAGGTTCGGGAAGCGCGCCGGCAGGACCAGCGGCTCCTGGGTTGATTCGTCGTAGTTGGAGCCGAAGTCGACCGTGTCGGCGTCGATGTCCCGCAACAGCTCCGTCGCCAGGCGGCCCAAGCGGGCCTCGGTGTACCGCATCGCCGCCGCCGGATCGTCGTCGATCGAGCCGAAGTTCCCCTGCCCGTCGACGAGCATGTAACGCAGGGAGAAGTCCTGCGCCATCCGCACCAAGGTGTCGTAGATCGCCGAGTCGCCGTGGGGGTGGTACTTGCCCATCACCTCGCCGACGATGAAGGCGCACTTGCGGTAGGGCCGGGTCGGCTGCAGGCCGATGTCGTGCATTGCGTAGAGGACACGCCGATGCACCGGCTTGAGGCCATCGCGAACGTCCGGCAGGGCGCGGCCGACGATCACGCTCATCGCGTAGTCGAGGTACGACGAGCGCATCTCCTTCTCGAGCTCGCGCTCTTCTATCCGCCCCATCAGGGCCTCCAATGCCATCAGCTCATTCCTCCTTCAAGCGCGCGCGCCCTAGACGTCAAGGACGCGCACCTCCTTGGCGTGATCCTCGATGAATTCGCGCCGCGGCCCGACCTGGTCGCCCATCAGCATCGAGAAGATCTGGTCGGCAGCGGTCGCGTCCTCGAGCGTGACCCGGGCCAGCGTCCTCGATGCCGGGTCCATCGTCGTCTCGCGCAGCTGCTCGGCGTTCATCTCGCCCAGTCCCTTGAAGCGGGTCAGCTGCACGCCTTTGCGCGCCAGCTCCAGCACCGCCCCACGCAGGGCCTGGAACGAGAGGGCGGCGTTGCGGCGCTCGTCGTAGAGCACCTCGAACGGCGGGCGCCCCACCTGTTTCAACAGCGCCTGGTGGACCTCGACAAATTTGCGGTAGTCGTGGTGGGTGAAGAGAGCCGCGGGGAACCGGTGAGTTCGGGCGAGGCCGGACCGGCGCTCGATCGCCTTGACGACCAGCAGCTCGTCCGTCTTCTCCAAGACCTCGGTGTCGAAGGGCTCGTCCTCCGGTGCTTTCTTGCTCAGCAGCTTCGCCGCAGCAGCGACCGTGGTCACACCCTCGTCGAGCAAGTTCGACTCCTCGAGGAATCTCACCGCTTCGTGGCCGAACTCCGCCTGCAGCGAAGAGCTCCAACCCTCGTACTCCTTCGAGCGCCGCACGTAGCCCTGCCAACGGCTCTGAGTCAGCTTCGTCTTCTTGCCGTTGGCGTCGATCAGCTCGAAGTTCTCGAGTTTGTCGCGCAGCAACAGCTCCTCGAGTTCGGACTCGCGCTCCAGGTAGGTCTCCTGGTTGCCCTGTTTGACCCGGTAGAGCGGCGGTTTGGCGATGTAGACGTAGCCAGCGTCGATCAGCTCCGGCATCTGCCGGTAGAGAAAGGTGAGGACGAGGGTGCGGATGTGGGCGCCGTCGACGTCGGCGTCGGTCGCCATCACGATCTTGTGGTACCGCGCGTCCTCGAGGTTGAACTCGTCGTGGACGCCGGTGCCAATCGCCGTGATCAGCGCCTGAACCTCGTTGTTGGCCAGGACCTTGTCGATGCGGCTCTTCTCGACGTTGATGATCTTGCCGCGCAGCGGCAGCACCGCCTGCGTATTGCGATCGCGCGCCTGCTTCGCTGAACCGCCGGCGGAGTCACCCTCGACCACGAAGATCTCGGCCAGGCTCGGGTCCTTGACCGTGCAGTCGGCGAGCTTGCCCGGCAGGGTCGAGTTCTCCAGCGCCGACTTGCGGCGGGTGAGATCGCGCGCTTTACGAGCAGCGTCGCGGGCGCGGGAGGCGTCGATCGCCTTGCTGATCACCCGGCGCGCGTCCCCCGGGTTCTCCTCGAAGTACTCGGCCAGTTTGCGGTTGACGGTCTCCTCGACCAGCCCTTTGATCGGCGGGTTGCCGAGTTTGGTCTTCGTCTGCCCCTCGAACTGCGGGTCGTGCAGCTTGACCGAGATCACCGCGGTCAGACCCTCGCGTACGTCCTCGCCGGCGAGGTTGTCGTCTTTCTCTTTCAGCAGACCTTTGTTGCGGGCGTAAGCGTTAAGCGTCCGCGTCAGCGCCGCCCGGAAGCCGGAGAGATGGGTGCCGCCCTCATGGGTGTTGATGTTGTTGGCGAAGCTGAAGATCGACTCCTGGTAGGAGCCGTTCCACTGCATCGCCAGCTCGACTTCGCCGGCCTCCTCGCTGCCCTCGAAGTAGATGACCTTGCGGTGCAGCTCGTCCTTGTTCTCGTTGAGGTGGCGGACGAAGTCCTCGATCCCGCCCTCGTACTGGAAGGTGACGCTGTTGGTCGCGCCGCGCTCGTCGATCAGCTCGATCTTCAGACCGCGGGTGAGGAAGGCGGTCTCGCGCAGGCGCTCGGCCAGAGTCTGGAAGTCGAACTCGATCTCTTCGAAGATCTCGAGATCGGGCAGGAAGGTGATTTTGGTCCCGTGGGCTTTCGTTTTCTCGCCCTTGTCGAGGTCGGTCTGCGGTTTCCCCCGCTCATAGTCCTGCGACCAGACGAAGCCGTCGCGGCTGATCTCCAGGTGCAGGCGCTCGGAGAGGGCGTTGACGACGGAGACGCCAACGCCGTGCAGACCGCCAGAGACCTTGTAGCCACCCCCGTCCCCGAACTTGCCGCCGGCGTGGAGGACCGTCAACACGACCTCGGCGGCCGGCCTACCCTCTTTTGCCATCGTCTCGACCGGGATGCCGCGGCCGTTGTCCTCGACCGTGCAGGAGTTGTCGGGGTGCAGGACGACCTTGACGCTGTCGCAGTGTCCGGCCAGTGCCTCGTCGACCGAGTTATCGACGATCTCGTAGACGAGGTGGTGCAGGCCGCGCGGCCCCGTCGAGCCGATGTACATGCCGGGGCGTTTACGGACGGCTTCAAGGCCCTCGAGGACAGTGATGTCCTTGGCGCCGTAAGAGTCGCCGCTGGCTTTTTTCTCAGGCAAGGAGTCCCTTCCGATTGGCAAGAAAAACCCCGACATCGAGGAGCGCTGAATCTTGCTCGCTCCACGTGGGTCGGGGCACGATGCGAGTTGCCATAAGAATACCAGTTCGATGCCCTGGACAAGCTCGCGCCAAAGTTAAACTTCCCTGCAAATCTCGGAAAAACAGTGACTAGAAACGCGCGGAATTGACGCGAAAGCGGAGAGCCTGCGGCGCCCGCTCTCCTAGCCCTTCCCGCAGGCGCTGCAAAAGGGTCTCCTGCATGAGGTCGAGCTCCTGCGTCCAGACCGCGTCGGCGCACTCGACCGTCAGCACTCCATCGCGCTCGGAGACGGGCGTGGCGACGGCCGCGAGCCGCTCGCCAACTGCCGATGACCAGCCGGCCTGGATCGCCGCCAAGGGCGTCTTCGGGGCGACCTGCTGGAGCGCAGTTTGGAAGGCGCTTGCCGCTGGGCGCGGCGCTCGGCGCCTGCTCATGCTGCGGCACTTTCTGTCTGCTGCGGAGGCATCCGCACCACGGACGTTCGCGCAGCGGCGGGCACCGACTCTTCATCTGCCGCCGTGATCAGCACCTGGCCGCCGTCGCCGAGGCGGGCGACCAGGCGCTCGCGCCTGCCGGGGTCGAGCTCGCTCATCACGTCGTCGAGGAGTAGCAGCGGCGTTACCCGCCGCGCCTCGAGCAGCGCCTGCCGCTCGGCAAAGAGGAGGGCGAGGAGGGCGGTCCGCTGCTGGCCCTGCGATCCGTACTTGCGCAAGGCCTTGCCGCTGGCCAGTAGCTTCAGCTCGTCTAGGTGGGGCCCCCACGAGCTGCGGCCCATGCGGATGTCCTGGTCGCGGCGCTCTTCCAGACCCGCCCTGATCTCCTCCTCCGAGCCCTCCGCGCGCGGCGCGTACTCGAGCGCTGCTGCATCTAGATCCAGCTCGGCTGCGGCCGTCGCGAAAGGACCCGCCAACTCGCCGACTGCCTCGGATCGCGCCTCGATCAGCGGTGCGGCGGCGGCGGCCATACCCGCATCCCAGATCCGCAGGTCCTCCGGCGAGCCGTAGCCGGCGCTCAGCCGCGAAAGCAGGGCATTGCGTTGCGCGACCGCCTGCCCGTAGCGCTTTCGCAGCTCCGTCCGCGCCGGCCACCGCGCGGCGATGAAGCCGTCGAGGTGGGCGCGGCGCTCGGCCGGCGGCCCCTTCACCAGGGTCAGTCGATCCGGAGCGAAGACCGCCACCGGCGGCCGGCTGCGCGCCAGCGTCGCCGGATCGGCGGGGTTGCCGTCGAGCAAGTGGCGCCGCCCTTCGGTGCGGCTAATCGCAGCCATCAGCGTGTGCTCGATCCCGTCCCCGTCGCGGACCGTAGCTTCGGCCCGAGCAAGGTTGCCGCCGAACGGGACCAGGTCGCGACGATCGGTAGTGCGGAAAGAACGGCCGGTGAGGGCAAAGTAGAGGGCCTCGACGAGGTTCGTCTTGCCGGTCCCGTTGGGGCCGATGACGCTGACGATCCCCGGGGGGAGCTCGATGCGAACCCGCTTGAGGCTGCGCAGCGGCTTCGCCTCGATCGCGGTGACGAGCACTGGCCGCTCACCTCGAGCGCGCGGTCATCGCTAGACGTTGAGGCGGATCGGCATCACCAGGTAGCGGAAGTCGTCTCCCTCCACTGGCTCCAGCAGCCCCGGCCGCAGCGGCGAGATCAGCCGCACCAGCACCTCGTCACCCTGCACGCTTTCGATCCCTTCGCGGAGGAACTCGGGGTTGAACCCGATCTCCAGCGTCTCCCCCTCGAAGGCGGCGGGCATCGTCTCCTTCGCATCGCCGACGTCGGGCGTCTCCGCCGCGACCGTCAGCTCCCCCGACTCGAACGAGAGCCGCAGCGGCGCGTTGCGCTGCGCCAGCTGGCTGACCCGGCGGGTGACGTCGAGAAACTCCGAACGCGGCAGCCGCACGTCGTGCTCGTAGGACTCCGGCAGGAGTTGTCGAAAGTTGGGGAACTGGCCGTCGATCAGCCTCGTCGAGAGGAGAATCGACCCTGCCACAAAAACAGCCTGGTTGGGGAGCAGGGAGATCGAGGTCTCGCCGGCGCCCTCTGAGGAGAGGATGCGACCGAGCTCCCGCAGCGCCCGCGCCGGAATGTTGGCCTCCAGCTCACCGCCGAGGTCGGACTCGAGCTCGGTCCGTTTAACCGCGAGCCGATAGGAGTCGGTTGCGACCATCGTCATCTCTTTGCCGGTCGCGGTGACGAAGACGCCGGTGAGGACGGGGCGCATGTCGTCGCGCGAGGCCGCGCGGGCAACAAGCTCAATGCTCTCTTCCAAGGCCGCCGCCGGGATCTTCAGCGAGCCCTCCTCTTGCGGCTGCGGGAGCTTCGGAAAGTCCTCGACCGCCAACACCCGCAGGTGGAAGCTCGAGCCGCCGCTGCGAATCTCCACGTCGCGCTCGGCCTCGCGCGAT
>DASZNP010000070.1:0-22558 GCA_035551255.1 Solirubrobacterales bacterium | reverse complement strand
CGGAGGGTCCCGAAAGTCCATGCTCACGGGTGGTAGGCCAGGGTCCCGCCGCGGTAGCGAGCATCCACCACCGCCTGCACGATGCTCTCCGGGCTCTGGAACCCGTAGTGGACAGAAGCGGGGCTATACCCCTTCGAGAGGCTCTTCGGCCGGATCACGACCAGCGCCGGCAGGCGGTTGAGGTCGACCCCTTGGGCGATTGAGACATAGCGCGCGAGCCGCTGGGACGGAACAACGAAGGTCGCGACGTCGGCGATGCCGTCAAGGCGCTGGGCCGCGCCATGTACCAAGCGATCATCGATCCCGCCGTTGCGGACGAACAGAATGGCGACCGTGTCGCCGGCGTTAAACGCCGACACAATGGCCTTCGGCGGCGCCGGCGGCGATCCCGGCCCCGAGCCTGGGGCTGGAAGCTCTATCGGTCGGCCTTCTTCTTCGAGTTCAGCCGCCACCGAGGCGACAGCCGCGTTTGCTGCAGCCGATTCGCCTTCTTCTTCTTCGGAGCCGCCGCCCATTTTGCCCAGCAGGAAGACCGCCGCCAGGACGAGCAGGACGCCGACGACGGCGACCTGCGCGATCGGGTTGTCATTCAGTTTCTCTCGCATGGGTCCGCCTGTTAGGTGTTCGACATCTCGCGGCCCAAGCTTGAGGGCCGTGATAAAGCTGGCAGTGCGAGAGACTCAGCAGCTCGCGTTCGGCGGCGTGGCGACGGCACCCACGCACTCGACGTACTGGGTGCGCTGGAAGTTCCCGGAGAGGGTGATTTCCGGTTCTTTCAGGTTCGGGTCCGACTTGACGACCGGGTTTCCGTGAATCTTCAGCGTGTTGCCAGCGATCATCCCGTTCCAGGTTGCGTTACCGCCGAGGTCGACTTCGCTATTCGGCGCGTAGAGGATCACCTCGTTGGTCGTGCCGGGGGTTCCCACGAGCTTCACCGCGCCGTTGCCGAGGACGTAGATCCGTGGCACTTCGTACAGCCCCTGCGAAGGGTTGTAGGCGCTCGATTCGATGACTGCGCCGGCGCCGATGTTGACTTGCTGGGCTCCGGATTTGAGACCGCATTCTTTGGAGGTGGGAGGGGCAACGTAGATTTCGACGTGCGCCCCCACCGGCATGTAGAGCTTGCCTTGGACATTGAGTTCGCAGACGTAATAGATGTTGCCGCCCATCGTCAGCGTCTGTGAGGATCCGATGTTGATCGCGAGGTGTTCGGCATCCCACGGATCGGTCTTGCTGACTTTCTTGCTGTAGGTGTCGACCTGGCCGGCCTTCGTGCCGGTGCAGTTCTGCGCCAGCCGGCAGTTGTCGTTGACGGTCGTGATGTTTTCCGGGGGCGTAATCGCCGGCAGGTTCTTGTTGCCTTCGAGCTGTTCCTTGCCGGGGCAGTTCGGGTTCGGACCCGTCTTGCCGATGCCGTGCCGGTCGTTGCCGCAGATGTAGGGGCCGCCGCTGGTGAGGATGTTGCCGTTGGTCCCGATGTCCGTTTCGATGATCGGGCCACCTTCAAGGGAGATTTCACTCTGGCCGATCAGTTTCTCGTCAGCGAAGACCCTTTTCCCGCTGAGGGTTTTGAGTCCCACGTTGACCCGCCGGCTCACGGTTCCCGACGTTCCGATCGAGACGACGTTCACCGTCCCGGTCGAGCCGAATTCACTGACCATGTATTTGTAAGTGGCGCCACCGACCTGTTCGCTGGCCGTCACCGGACACCAGCCGCTGGTGGGCGTTTGGTATTCGCCGCTGGGACCGATGCAGGGGTGCGTCGTCGATAGGTAGGGCAGAAAGCGATTCAGTCGCAGCAGCGCGATGTTGGCTCCCGCGTCAGCCGCGGCAATCGCTTCCTTGGAGTCGTGATCGCGCTTCGTGCCCTGCTGCACGTGCACAGTCGAGATCACTGCCACGCTCGCGAGAGCGAAGCTGGCGATCAGGGCCATCAGCGCCGTCGGGACCGCGATACCGCGCTGGTCGCGGCGCAGGTCCCGCACGAGCAGGATGAAGCGGTCGATCGCAGGCATCGCCTATTGATCGGCTCGGTGCGAGATTGTCTTGAACCGGGAAGAAGAAGCCGCGACCTCCACTGGACGCGCGTCCTACTCAGTTCGCGGGTTCGAGCTGCTCGATCCCACTCGCGCTCTGCCCGCCGGCCGCCAGCATCAGTTTGAAGTCGTGCGGGTTGGAGGCGTACTCGAGGGCCACCTGCTCGGCGATCTTGCCCTCCATCACGTAATGGAGGAGGGACTGGTCGAAGGTGCGCATGCCGTAGTACTCGCCCTCGGAGATCACCTCGGTGATCTTGCCGGTCTCCTCCGGGTTCATGATCAGGTCTTTCACCCGGCCGGTGACGACGAGGATCTCTGAGGCGGGGACGCGGCCGTCGCCGGTTACGTCGGGGACGAGGCGCTGGGCGATCGCCCCCTTGAGGGTCGCGGCGAGCATGACGCGGGCCTGGTGCTGGAGGTGCGGCGGGAAGAAGTCGACGATGCGGTTGATCGTCTCGGTCGCATCCAGGGTGTGAACGGTCGAAAGGACGAGGTGCCCCGTCTCGGCCGCTGACAGCGCCGTCCGCACCGTCTCCTCGTCGCGCATCTCGCCGATCAGGATGCAGTCGGGGTCCTGGCGCAGCACGCGGCGCATCGCCCGGCCGAAGCTTTCGGTGTCCGAGCCGACTTCGCGCTGGTTGACGATCGAGCCTTTGTCTTCGTGCAGGTACTCGATCGGGTCCTCGAGGGTGATGATGTGGTCCGTCCGGGTGCGGTTGATGTGGTCGATCATCGCCGCCAACGTGGTGCTCTTGCCCGAGCCGGTGGTGCCGGTGACGAGGATGATCCCGCGCTGCTCTTCAGCCAGTTTGGTGACGACCGGCGGCAGCCCCAGCTCCTCGACCGAGCGGATTTCGAAGGGGATCGCCCGGCAGACGATCGAGATCGAGCCGCGCTGCTTGAAGACGTTGACGCGGAAGCGGCTCAGCCCCGGGATCGAGTAGGAAAAGTCGGCCTCCCCCGCTTCCTCGAACTCGGTCAGCGACCGCACCTCGGCAATTTCCTGGAACGCCTGTTCGGAGTCCTTCGGCCCCAAGACCTCGTAACCCTCGAGCGGGCAGAGATCACCGTGGAGCCGAATCGTCGGCGGCACCCCAACCTTGACGTGCAAGTCGGAACCACCGCGCTCCACCATCGTGCGCAGCGCTGAATCGATGTCGAACATCCCGACCTCTATCGGCCGGGATGTCCGATCACTTAATCCTGCTTAAGCGACCTCGCGCAGTTTCTGCGCCTCGCCGAGAGACTGCAGCTTTTTGAGGCTCTGGTTCTCGATCTGGCGGATCCGCTCGCGGGTGACGTTGAAGGTGCGGCCGACCTCGTCCAGGGTCCGCGGGTGCTCGCCGCCGAGCCCGTAACGGAGCTCGAGCACGCGGCGCTCACGGTAGGAGAGGTTCTCGAGCGCCTCTTTCAGCGCCTCTTTGGTCAGCAGGTCCGCGGCCCGGTCGAACGGGCTCTCGGCCTTCTCGTCGGCGATGAACTGGCCGAACTCCGACTCCTCCTCGTCGCCGACCGGCTTCTCGAGGGAGACCGGGGCCTGAGCGGAGCGCTTGATCGAGTCGACCTCCTCGGGATCGATCCCCGTTACCTCGGCGATCTCCTCCGGGGTGGGCTCACGACCCAGCTCGGTGACCAGCTTGCGCTCGGCGCGGCCGATCTTGTTCAGCTTCTCGACGACGTGGACCGGGATGCGGATCGTCCGCGCCTTATCAGCCAGGGCGCGGGCAATCGCCTGCCGGATCCACCAGGTCGCGTAGGTGGAGAACTTGAACCCCTTGCGGTAGTCGAACTTCTCCGCCGCGCGGACCAGGCCAAGGGTTCCCTCCTGGATCAAATCGAGGAAGGGCAGCCCCTGGTTCCGATAATTTTTCGCGATCGAGACGACCAGTCGCAGGTTCGACTCGACCATTTTCTGCTTCGCGTCGAGGTCGCCGCGCTCGATCCGTTTGGCGAGTTCGACCTCCTCCTGGGCGGTCAGCAGCCGGACTTTGCCGATGTCCTTGAGGAACAACTGCAAAGAGTCCGTGGTCATGTCCGGTTTCAGGTCGAGCGCCGCTTTCTGGCGCCGGCGACCTTTTTTGCCGGTGTCCGCGGGGAGCGCTTCGGCGGCGGCTTTCTGCGCCGGGTCCATGTCCTCCACGAGCTCGATCCCCGACTTCTCGAGGTGGCCGTAGAGATCCTCGACGTCAGACTCGTCGAGATCGACCTCGGAGACGGCCGAGGCGATGTCGCCAAAGGTCAGCACGCCAAGCTGCTGCCCGCGATTGATGAGGTTTTTGACCTCGTCCAGTTCCTGAAGCTCTGCTACCAGCATCCGTTCTTACTCGTTTCCCTCGCGCTTGATATTTAGACCTGCTCGACGAAAAGGCCGCGGCGACCCGAAAGTCGCGCTCCCGCGCCGTACCGACAAAAAGCGGACCAGAGAGGCGGCCCGCGAAAGTAGCGTCTAGATCGTCATTGTGCCCTGATGGACAGGCGTCTGAAACTTCTCAAACACCTGTTCGCATAGTAGTCGCTTCACTTTCTGAAGTCAAGTCGAATGCCCCGCATCTTGCGCTAAATGCCGAGCTCCCTCCGCCACCCCTCCCCCTGGCTGCGCGCCTTCTGGCAGCGCGCCTACCGTGAGAACGTCACCGGACTCTCGGCGATGGTCGCTTACAACCTGATGTTGGCGGTCTTCCCCTTCGCCCTGCTGGTGCTCTTCGTCTTCGGCCAGGTGCTGAAGATCGGCGGCGTCGAAACCAGCGTCGTCAACGACCTCCAGCGGCTCTTCCCCAACACCGAGCAGCACACCCTGACCGACGTCCTGACCAGGATCCAGGACAACTCGACGACGATCGGGATCGCCGCCTTCGTCGGCTCACTCTGGATCGGCGCCTCGTTCTGGGGCGCGATGGACACCGCCTTCTGCCGCATCTACCACGTCGAATGCCGCGGCTGGATCGAGCAGAAGCGTTTTTCCTTCGCGATGCTGGCCGTGGTCCTCCTCTTCATCGCCGCCAGCATCTTCGTCCCCACCTTCGAGAGCGCGATCGTCAACAGCACCGACCGCCTCCCCTTCGGCCTCTCCGACATCAAGGCGATCGACACGCTCCTGCTGCTGGGAGCAGCGCTGCTGATCACCTTCGGCATCTGCGCGGTGATCTTCTGGGCGGTCCCCAAAGGCCACATGCCCTGGCGCGCGGTCTGGCCCGGGGCCCTCTTCGTCACCCTCGGCGCCGGCCTCGCCAACTGGCTCTTCCCGATCTATCTCTCCAACGTGTCCAGTCTCTCGCGGTTCGGCTCAACCCTCGGCTTCGTGCTGATTGCCCTGCTCTGGTTCTACGTGCTGAGCCTCGCGCTGATGGTGGGAGCGGTAATCAACTCGCTGCGCTTCGAGCTTCACGATACGGGAGAGATGCCCTATTCCCCGCGCCCCTGCGGGTGCGACGAGACCGCTAACGCGACCGCTGCCCAGACCGCTGGAAAAACGAAGACTCGACGTATTTCCTCCAGCACTTAATAAAAACTGTCGTATCCTTTTGTGCGGGGAAGCACGATGGGCTGGACCCGGAGTCCAGAACGTCAGTCAAAGCTGGGACAATCTGCACTGATGCAAAAACATCGGAGTTCTGAAACGGCGGCCAGCGCTCTGCGGTTCACCAGTGCTCCTGATCTCGACGGCGGCCAGCAGCGCCAGCGGATCATCGACGCGATGATCGACAGCTGCGCCGAGAAGACCTACGCGGCGACCACGATCACCGACATCGTCGCCCGGGCTCACATCTCCCGCACCACCTTCTACAAGCAGTTCGATGACAAGCGTGCCTGCTTCGACGCCACGATCAGCCATTGCATCGAGCAGCTCCAGGGGGTGGCCGCCTGCGCCCACGAAGACGGGGAAGCTCCCGCCGACGCAGTGCGCAAGGCGACGACCGCGGTGATCGAGGCGCTGGCGCAGCGCCCGGGCTTGGCGCAGCTCCTCACCGGCGACGCGATCGCCGTCGACCCGCAGGTGATCGAGTGCTATCGCAAGGCAACGATCCCGGCGCTGGAAGCGCTCTGGGCGCGCAGCGAGGGTTCGGCAGAGGCCCACAGCGACCCCCGCCTCGCCTTCGGCAAGGTCCAGGTCCTGGTCCTCAACCAGATCGCGATCGGCGAGGCCGAGCGCCTGCCAGAGCTGCTGCCGGAGATCGTCTACCTGGCGGTCAGCCCATTCGGCGGCCACGAGGTAGCTCTTCACCAGTCGCAACTCGCCGGCGAAACCACGACCACCGATGTCGCTGCCGGTGAGCGATAGCCCCGAGGACCTGCGGCGCTGGCGGCTCCCGCGCGGGCGTCACGGCCTGCCACGCGAGCTGGTCGAGCGCTCGCAGCGTGAGCGGCTGCTGGCGGCCGTGGTCAAGGTGACCGTCGCCAAAGGCTATGAGGCGACGACGGTCGGCGACATCCTCGGCGATGCCGGGGTCGGCCGCGAGAGCTTCTACGAACTCTTCGACGACAAACTCGATTGCGTGCTGGCCGCCCATAAGATCCTCGTCGACGATCTCGAGCAGCAGGTGCGCCTGGCCCACAGCGGCGACGGCCTTTGGGCGGAGCGGATGCGGCGCGGACTGGGAGCCGCCCTCGACTGGTTTGCCGCCGATCCCGATGCGGCCCGCTTCACGCTCGTTGAGCTCAGCACCGTCGGGCCCGCCTTCCGGCCGACCTTTCAGGCTGAGTTCGCTCGAGCCGTCACCGTGATGGAAGAGGTCGGCGGCGAGGACGCCCCCGAACCCGAGCTGGCGCAGGCTTACTCGCTGGCGGCGGGAGCGATGCTGGCGCGGATTTACGAGGAGGTCGTGCTCGGCCGCGCCGCCGAGCTGCCGCGGCTGCTGCCCGACCTCACCTACGAGCTGCTGGTCCCCTTTGTCGGCGAAGAACGGGCACGGGCAGCGGCCGACGCCTAGTCGCGCTCGAGCTGGGAGGCAGCTCGCTGGAGCGCATCCAGCAGGGGGGTTTGGGGGCGGGCGCCGAGCAGCTCCATCCCCGAGGGGTCGCTAACCACCGTCTCGGTCGCGAGCCCCTCGATTAGCGGCTTGGCAACGCCGGCGTCGACCGGGGTGACGAGGCCGATCCAGAGCGAGGAGAGGCGCGGGGTTAGAACCGGGACGACGATCCGCAACGGCGGCCGGCGACCGAGGGCGCGGGCGAGCTCGTCGATCATCCCCGCGTAGGTGGTCACCTCCGGCCCGCCGATCTGGACCTCGCGATCACAGGGCAGATCGAGGTCGGCAGCCGCGGCAAGACAGGAGATGACGTCGTCGATCGCGATCGGCTGGGTGCGGGTGGCGACCCAGCGCGGCGTCACCATCACCGGCAGGCGGCGGACGAGGTAGAAGCAGGTCCGGAACGACTCGCTGCCAGCGCCGAGCACAGCGGCAGCGCGGAAGTAAGAGACCGGCACCGACCCTTCGCGCAGCGTTTCCGCCGTCGCGTGGCGGCTGTCGAGATGCTTTGACCCCTCCCCCAGCCCGCCGAGATAGACGATCCGCTTGACCCCGGCCTCCGCCGCAGCCGCGGCGAAGTTCTCCGCCGCCCGGTGATCACGCTCGGCGAAGTCACCATCGCCGCCACGGCCCATCGAGTGGACGAGGTAGTAGGCGACGTCGACCCCCTCGAGCGCCGGCCCCAACGACTCCGGCTCGAGCGCATCGGCTCGCCGGACCTCACAACCAGCCGCACGCAAATCCTCCGCCCGCTCTGGATGCCGAGCCAGCGCCCGCACCTCCTTGCCGTCCTCAGCAAGGTGCCGCGAGAGCAACCCTCCGATGTAGCCGGTAGACCCGGCAACCGCAATCACGGCCAGAACGGTACTGCCGTGACAGCTTGCCCAGGGTCTTCTGGGGGCTCCGACAGGCCCCCGCCCAATCCCGGGCTCTAAGTGGCTGCGCGGAGGACGACGGCCTTGCGCAATGTCAGCCGCTGGTTTTCCGACCAGCCATCGACGCTCAGCGCGGCGGTCGTCTTGACTGATGCCGCCAAGAGATCCTTCCCCTTTCGAGTCAGCGGTACGGCGACTCGCCCGGTCAGGATTGCCCCGACGAAAAATTTTCCGGCAGCGACCTTGATTCGAGCGGCGCGAGACTTGGCGCTGAATCGCCCATCTTTGCCCTCGGCGGGAGATGCGAGGAGCTTGATTCTTCCCCTGCAGCCCCTGGAGCTGTCACAGAAAATAGGGACAATCGCCTTGCCCTTCTTGACGACGATCTGGTTTGAGCCCAGCAGGTGCAGCGCTGGTCGCGGTCGAGGTGGCGCCGGTGGAACACCGGTGGACGGCTGTTCGATCGGTTGCGAGGCAGGGAAGAAGAAGTCGCCCGTTGGTTCTCCTTCTTCAGGGGCCGGAGGTGGCGCCGGGGTGCCGACGCTGATGTTTTCTCCACCTGCTGCGAGGCATAACGACGGCGAAGGGCAGGAAAGGAGTTCACCCGATGCCAGGTATGCGCCCGCCCAGTCTTCTTCGCCCCCCAAAGGTTGCTTCGAGGTCAGTACCTCATCCGAGTTCCCGACGGCTGCGCAGAATTCTTTGGTCGGACAGGAGACATCGAACAGGGCGTTGTCGTAAAGCCCGCCCGCGGGATCGATGAAGTGGGATTCCCAAGCTGCGGTAGTGGGTTCGGTGGATACCCAATCGTTGCCTTCTCCATCCACCGCCAAGCAGAAGGAGGTCGTCGGGCAGGAGAGCGCCCGCAGGTAGGTGCGGTCCCCGATGAAGTGATGGGTAAACGAAGGGTTGGACCCGACCGGATCGGTCAAGGTGACGACCGCGTTTTCCCATACGAATAATCCGCCGCCCAGATCGTGGGCCTCCATGCCGATGACGACACAGAAGGAGCCAGAGGGGCAGTCAACGTCGCTGGGCGTGAACGCGCCGCCATCGACTTCCAAAAGTTTCGTTACTTCGACGCCCCCGCCGCTTGGCTTCCCCCAGATCACGATTCGATCTTCGGTATCAAAAGCCGCACAAGTTTCGCCGCTGCAGGAAACCGCCAACAGGCCAGAGGCTCCGCTGATTTCCGTTTCCGTCCAAGCTGCTGAACCAGCGGTCGGATCACTTGAGGTCAGGCGCATTCCGTTGGAACCGACAGCAACGCATTTGTGGCTCGATGCACAGCTGATGGCGTTGATCCCTTCTTCGCCAGGAACAATGTCCGCAAACGTCCAATCGCTGGCCGCACCGGTTGGATCGATGGTCGTGATCGCCTTGCCGCGCTGATCGACAGCTACGCAGAGTTCCATCGTCGGGCAAGCGATGCCAGTGATCGACGCCGCAGTGGTGATCGGTTCCTCTTCCGACCAGACAAGCGCCGGTTCAGCAGCAACTGCCGGCGCGGCTCCAAACAGCATGATCATCAGCCCAAGCAGAATTCCCCGTCTCACCAAAGCTCTCCCCTCCCTGCCATGAAATGCCGCCGTGGCAACAGCCGATTAGATGGTATCCGGTGCAGAAGCAGCGCCTAGAAAGTGCCCGCCTTGTTCTTCATCATGAAGTCGCCTCTCCTGCTCAGATCGGAGACGCCTCCAGCGACCCCAGCGTGAGAGATCCTTCAGTACCAACCGAGGAAAATCAATTGTGAATATTAAGGTGTGCTATTCAGAGCCGGTCAAAGTGTGACTTATTGGACTAGGCGTCAATAACTCACCCTGTCCGAATAGGCGCGTGAGGGGGTGGGAAGATGCTCCGTGGACGCGTTGTCAATCCCCCATCCAATGTGGGCAGTTTGTTAGACCTGACTAGGAATCTGGGGCCTCAGCCGTAGCGCTCGCCGATGATCTCTCGGAGCTTCGAGCGATCGTGGCGGGCGTGGACTCGGCGGACCGTGCCGGAGCGGGAGCGCATTACTAGCGACTCGGTGGTGGCGCCGGGGCCGCGGTAGCGGACGCCTTGGAGGACGTCGCCGTCGGTTACGCCGGTGGCGGAGAAGAAGACGTCGTCGCCGGAGCAGAGATCGTTGGCGGTGAGGACGCGGTCGAGGTCGTAGCCGGCGTCGACGGCTTCCGAGCGCTCCTCGTCGTTGCGCGGCCAGAGGCGGCCGATCAGCTGCCCGCCCATCGACTTCAGCGCGGCGGCCGAGATCACGCCCTCGGGCGTACCGCCGATTCCCCAAAGGAGGTCGACCGGAGAGCGTTCGCTCACCGCCAGCAGCGAGGCGGAGACGTCGCCGTCGGTGATCAGGCGGATCCGGGCGCCGGCCTCGCGCACTTCCTTCATCGCCTGCTCGTGGCGGGGCCGGTCGAGCATGACGACGATCACGTCTCCGACCGAGCCGCCCTTGCGCTGCGCGATCAGTCTGAGAGTCTCCGGCAGCGGCCGGTCGAGGTCGAGCAGGTCGGCGATCTCCTCCCCGCCCGCCATCTTTTCCATGTAGACGCAGGGGCCGGGGTCGAACATCGTCCCCCGCTCGGCGAGGGCGATGACGGCGATCGCGCTCGGCATCCCCAGCGCGCAGAGCCGCGTCCCCTCCAGCGGGTCGACCGCGATGTCGACGACCGGCGGCGTGCCGTCCCCAATCTGCTCACCGTTGTAGAGCATCGGGGCCTCGTCCTTCTCGCCCTCGCCAATGACGACGGTGCCGTCCATCGAGACCGAGTCAAGGACGTGGCGCATCGCGTCGACAGCCGCCTGGTCGGCGGCAATCTTGTCGCCACGGCCGACCCAGCGCGCGGAAGCGAGCGCCGCCGCCTCGGTGACACGGACGAGCTCGAGGGCTAGGTTGCGGTCCGGCTTGGCCGCGGTCGTAGCCGCGGTCTCCTGATCAGGCGACCCCATGTGCGCCGCAGGCTAACCGAATGCCGCAATGGACGTTTGCCCGAATCGAAATCTGCGAAATCCGCGTCGGGGTGACTCAAGCTGCGCGTGACAGAGCCGATATCCCCACATCATGGGAGACGCCGAGCTTTCGCGGCTAGGACAGGAGCTGAGCGCCCGCACCGACGAGGTGGTGGCGCGGATGATGAAGCTCTCGGCCCAGTCGAGCCGGACACTGGACAAGGTCGTCGAAGACAGCTTCGAGGACGTCGGCACCGTCTCCACCGTCGCCGTCGCCCGCTGGATGGCCGGCGAGGGCGAAGCGGTCGCCCGCGACGTTGGGCAGGAGTCGTGGCGGATCTTCGCCCAGCTCGCCTCCCAGCGCGAGGCCGCGCTCAACGAGGTGACCAAACGCTGTCTGCGCTGGCGCGACTGCACGCTCGAGGTGCTCGACGAGAGCGCCGTCGAGCTCGGCCTCGGCCTGGAAACGCTGGCAAGAGCGCGGGCGATGGTCCAGCGCAGCCTCGACGTCACCCTGGTGCGGATGTGCCAGTCCTTCGAGGACGAGCGCCAGCGCGCCCAGGACGAACTCAACAGCCGCGAGAAAGAACTCGTCTTCCTCGCCACCCACGACGCCCTCACGGGGCTGCCGAACCGGACCCTGATCCTCGACCGGATCGAGCAGACGCTGACCCGCGCCCGCCACAACTCCGAACCGGTGGCGGCGCTGTTCGTCGACCTCGACAACTTCAAGGCGATCAACGACTCGCTCGGACACGGGGTCGGCGACGAACTGCTCTGCGCGGTGGCGAAGCGACTGGAGGGCGTGATCCGCGAGACCGACGCGCTCGGCCGCCTCGGTGGCGACGAGTTCGTTGTCGTCGCCGACGGGCTCTCGCTGGCGGCCGGACCGGAGCTGATCGCCGAGCGCCTGCTCGAAGCTTTCGCCGAGCCCTTCGTCCTCGGCGAGGACGGTGAGACGCGCGTCCACGCCAAGGCCAGCATCGGCATTGCCACCGGCATCCGGGAGAACCCCGAAGAACTGCTGCGCGACGCCGACATCGCCATGTACCGGGCCAAGTGGGGCGGCAAGAGCCGTTTCCTGGTCTTCGAGTCCGGGATGGAGGACGAAGTGCAGTCGCGCCTGGAACTGGAGATGGACCTGCAGGGCGCGCTCGACGACGACCAGTTCTTCCTCGTCTACCAGCCTACCTTCGACCTGCAAACGATGACCCCGACCGGGGTCGAGGCGCTGATCCGCTGGCGCCGGCCCGGCCGCGGGATCGTCGAGCCCGACGCCTTCATCCCGCTGCTGGAGGAGACGAAGATGATCGTCGAGGTCGGCGCCTGGGTCCTCAAGGAGGCCTGCCGCGAGGCGGCGAGCTGGCAGCGCGACGAGCGGCCGCTCGCCCTCTCGGTCAACGTTTCCGCCCTGCAGCTCGACACCGACGAGCTGATCGACCACGTCACCGAGGCGCTCAGCGAGAGCGGGCTGCCGCCGGAGACACTGACGATCGAGATCACCGAGACGACGCTGATGAGCAACGCCGAGGAGACGGCGCGCCGGCTGGAAGAACTGAAGGCGCTCGGGGTGCGGATCGCGGTCGATGACTTCGGCACCGGCTACTCCTCCCTCGGCCACCTGCGCCAGTTCCCGGTCGACGTGCTGAAGATCGACCGCTCCTTTGTCTCTCAGCTGGCCGACGGCGGCGAGGGCGAGATCCTCCTCCATACGCTCGTCCAGCTCGGCAAAGCGCTGGAGATTGAGACGACCGCCGAGGGAATCGAGCGGCCGCAGGACCTCTCGCTGATCCGCGACAAAGAGTGCGACAACGGCCAGGGCTTCCTCTTCACCCGCCCACTCAGCGCTCAGGACGCCGGCTCTTTCTTCAGCCAGTGGCCCTCGCACCGGCGCTTCGAGATTCGCAACGACCTGCCGGTCGCCGGTAGGGTGCCCCTCGATGGATCGCTGGGGCCTGACGCTGCCGCTGCCGGGACTGACGCTCGCTGACCACGAGGAGCTGGTCCGGCGCGCCGAGGCCGCCGGCTACACCGATTTCTGGACGGGCGAGACGGCCGGTCCCGACGGCTTCACGCCGCTGGCGCTGAGCGCTGCCTGGACCGAGCGGGCGCGGCTGGGGACCGGGATCGTCGGCGTCTTCCAGCGCGGCCCGGCGCTGCTGGCGCAGCAGGCGGCGGCGCTCGCGGACGCCTCGCGCGGGCGCTTCGTGCTCGGGATCGGCTCCTCCTCGGATCGGATCGTCGAAGGCTGGAACGGGATCCCCTTCGAGCGGCCGCTGAGCAAGGTGCGCGAGACGCTCGACTTCCTCGACGTGGCATTGGCGGGCGAACGGACCGAGAGCGGCTTCAAGCTCGAACAGAAACCGGCGTACGAGGTGCCGATCGTGCTGGCGGCGCTGCGGGGCAAGATGCTCGAGCTGGCGGTGGAGCGGGCAGCCGGAGCCTTCACCAACTTCCTGCCGCTGGCGGGCCTGCCGAAGGTGACCGCGCAGCTCGATGGCGCACCGCAGGGCTTCGAGCTCCTCTGCCGCTTCTTCTGCATCCCCGGCGAGCGCGAGCAGGTCGAGCCCCTCGCCCGCTTCATGTTCTCCTCTTACATCACCGTCCCGGTCTACGCCAACTTCTACCGCTGGCTCGGCTACGGCGAGCAGATCGAGCCGATGGTCGAGGCCTGGAACTCGGGGGACCGCCAAGCCGCCGCCACCGCCGCCCCCTGGGAGCTGATCGAGGACATGTTCATCTTCGGCACCCCCGAGCAGATGAAAGAGCGCCTCGGCGCCTTCGTCGAGGGCGGCATAACCCTCCCAATCCTCACCCCAATCGTCACCCCGGACAAACTGGCGGAGACGATCGACGCCCTGGCGCCCTAACGGTTAGGGCGCAAGCCGCACTCGTAGGGAGGGGTGGGTGTCCCTCTCGTCCCTGGGTTGCTGGCCTCTAACTGGGCTTTTCTCGCTGAGTGATCTGTGCCAGCAACAGGACGCCGGGCGCGAGAGGGACACCCACTCCTCCGAGCGACAGTGTTCGAGCCGCGCTTTTCGGCGAGACCGCAGAAACTCCTCCTGAAGAGGGTTTTTTGCGGTCTCGCGAGCAAGTCCGTCAACCAGCCGCGACAAATTCGAGCGGAGGATGACCGGACCCCTGTACAGGAGGCGCTTGGTCCCTCAGCTACTCGTCTGAGCCTTGGTCGCTTCTTCCGCCAGCTTGGCGTAGGTGTCTGGCCTTCTCGTGGTCAGGAAGGGGAAGAGCTCTAGCCAGTCTTGGCGTTGGTCGAGGTCTAGGTCGGCGACGATGACGGCAGGTTCTTCGCGGGGGGCTTGGGCAAGGATGCGGCCGTAGGGGTCGCTGATGAAGGAGGAGCCGTAGAAGGCGAGTGGGGGCTCTTCGCCGATGCGGTTGACGGCAACCATGAAGACGCCGTTGGCGATCCCGTTGCCGACGATCACGTGTTGCCAGAGCGGCTGGGTGTCGAACTCCGGATGGTCGGGCTCGGAGCCGATCGCGGTCGGGTAGATCAATACCTCGGCCCCCTCGAGGCTGTAGGCGCGAGCGACCTCGGGGAACCACTGGTCCCAGCAGGTCGGCAGCCCCAGGTGCACCTCCTCCCGAACTGCATCAGATTTTCCCTCTCCTGGAGAGAGAATTTGATGCAGTTCGAGGTTGACGAGAGGGAATGCCTCGGAGTCGCCGGGGCCGGGGCGGAAGTAGCGATCCTCGTGGTAGCCGGCGGTGATCGGGATGTGGAGCTTGCGGGTGCGGGCGCTTAGCTCGCCCTGGGGGGAGACGATGATCGCGGTGTTGAAGCCGAGCCCGTCGTCGCCGTCGGCGCGCTCATAGAGGGAGGCATGGACGTGGATGCCGTGCTCCTTGGCCTGTCGCGCCGCGAACTCGAAGGTGCGCCCGCCGGGCAAATCCTCCGGTTCGGCGCCCGCCGCCTCCGGCCCGGCGGGGTCGACGGCGAAGTAGCGGCTCAGGGTCAGCTCCTGCAGGCAGACCAGCTTCGTGCCCTCCCCCGCGGCGATCCGGATGCCCTCGCCGAGCGCCGCTTCGTGCTCCTCGGGATCGGGGTGCCAACGGTGCTGGACGGCGGCGACTCGGAACGGCGCGCGGATCGGTGGCCGCGTCCGGGCAAGCGACTCCGGTGGCTCTGCGGCACGAATTAGCCGGATCTCCTCCACAGGTGTTCAAGATAGAGGGCGGTGACCACCAGCCACAAGACCACCCCCGCCGTTGACGGCTTTCACATGCCCGGGGAGTTCGAGCCCCACAGCGGCTGCTGGATGGCCTGGCCCGAACGCCCAGACAACTGGCGGCTGGGGGCGAAGCCGGCACAGAGGGCCTACGCGGCGGTGGCGGAGGAGATCGCCGCCTCCGAGCCGGTGACGATGGCGGTCTCCGACGCGCAGTTCGAGAACGCCCGTGCACTGCTGCCGCCCGAGGTGCGCGTGGTCGAGATCTCGACCGACGATGCTTGGATCCGCGACCACGGCCCGACCTTCGTCGTCGATGGCAACGGTGGGCGCCGTGGCGTCGACTGGCACTTCAACGCCTGGGGCGGGACCGAGGGCGGCCTCTACTTCCCCTGGGACCGCGACGACCGGGTCGCCGCGAAGGTGCTCGAGATCGAAGGCAACGACCGCTACCGGGCACCGATCGTGCTCGAGGGCGGGGCGATCCATGTCGACGGCGAGGGCACGGTGCTGACTACCGAAGAGTGCCTGCTCAACCCGAACCGCAACCCCGAGCTCTCCCGCGAGCAGATCGAGCGGGTGCTGCTCGACTACCTCGGCGCCGAGAAGGTGGTCTGGCTTGGCGCTGGCGTCTTCGAAGACGAGACCGACGGCCACGTCGACAACCTCGCCTGCTTCGCCCGCCCGGGCGTCGTCCTCCTCACCTGGACCGACGACGAGGACGACCCGCAGCACCCGATCTCCCGCGACGCCCGCGAGCGGCTGGAAGCGGCGACCAACGCGCAGGGTCGCCCGCTCGAGGTGGTGCTCCTCCCCTCCCCCGGCCCACTGCAGATCTCAGCCGAGGAGGCGCAGGGAGTCGACGCAGCCGAGGGAACCGTGCCGCGAAGCGCCGGCGATCGCATGGCCGCCTCCTACGTCAACTTCTACCTCGGCAACTCGCGGATCGTCTACCCGCTGCTCGACCCGCGCCACGACGAGGAGGCCGCGGCGATCCTGCGCCGAGTCTTTCCCGAGCGCGAGGTCGTCGGCGTGCCGGCGCGCGAGATCCTCCTCGGCGGCGGCAACATCCACTGCATCACTCAGCAGGTGCCGACGATCTGAAAGTCGTGGTTCCTTTGCACGGTATGGGTGCAAAAGGAACCACGGGATCGTCAGGCGGGACTGGCGAGGCTGAGGGCGTAGTCGCCGGCGGCGTCGGTGAACCAACCTCGTAGCTCGAGGCCGGCGCCGTCGTAGGCGGCGGCGATTCGCTCGCGGGTGAACTTGGTCGAGATCTCGGTCCGCATCTCCTCGTCCTCGGCGAAGTGGATCTCCAGGTCAAGATCGTCGAGGCGAACGTCCTGGTCGGCGAGGGAACGCAGGCGGATGTCCATCCGCTCGGCTTCCTCGTCGTAGCGGGCGACGTGCTCGAAAGCGTCGAGGTCGAAGTCGGCGCGGAGCTGGCTGTTGAGGACGGCCAGCACGTTCTTGTTGAACTCGGCGGTGACGCCAGCCTCGTCGTTGTAGGCGGCCTCGAGGCGCACCTTGTCCTTGATCAAATCGGTCCCCAACAGGAGGTGGTCGCCCGCCCCGAGCAGCGCCCGGATCCGCTCGAGGAAGGCGTGGCGCTCGCGCGGATAGAGGTTGCCGATCGTGCCACCGAGGAAGGCGATCATCCGCGTGCCGGTGCCGTGGGGTACCCGCTCCAGGTGCTGCTCGTAGTCGCAGACCATCCCGTGGACGTTGAGGCCGGGATACTCGTCGACGAGTTCGGCCGCGGTGCGCTCGGTGATCTCCTCGGAGATGTCGACCGGGACGTAGGTGTCGAGGCTGCCGCAGTCGCGCATCGCGCTGAGCAGGTGCCGCGTCTTCGCCGCCGAGCCCGAACCGAGCTCGATCAGCGTCTGCGGGCAGCCGGCGGCATCGTGGACCTCGGCGGAGCGGGTTGTGAGGATCTCGCGCTCGGCTCGGGTCGGGTAGTACTCGGGCAGCTCCATGATCTGCTCGAACAGCAGCGAGCCGCGTTCGTCATAGAAGTATTTCGGCGCGACCTCCTTCGGATAGGAGCAGAGGCCCTCGCGGACGTCGCGCGCCATCTTCGCGGCGGCGTCGGCGTCGAGGTGGACATCAATCGCGATCATGCGTCCCTCGCGCAGCGCAGGCCGGAGAAAATCTGGTGGCGCTCCGGCAGGTCCCAGTTGCGGAAGCTCGGCCGGGCGACGCGCGGGTGCGTAGCCCAGGAGCCACCGCGCAGCACCCGGTACTCGTCGCCGAAGAAAACCTCGGAGTACTCGCGGTAGGGAAAGGCCTCGAAGCCCGGATAGGCGCGGAAGTGCGAGGAGGTCCATTCCCAGCCGTGACCGACGCCGTCGAGCTGCTCGTGCGCCGCCTCCCACTCGAACTCGGTCGGCAGTCGTTTGCCGGCCCAGCGGGCGAAGCCGTCGGCCTGGTCCCAGGAGACGTGGATCACGGGATTCGCTGGATCGATCGCAGCGCGCCGCCCGCGACTGGTGTCGACCCAGGTGTCTCCGTCGCGCTCCCAGTAAAGCGGCGGCTCGGCGCCGGTGGCCTCCATGTAGGCGGTGTACGCGCCGTTGCTGACAGGAGTTCGATCGATCTCGAAAGCGTCGAGCGCGACCGTGTGCCGCGGGCGCTCGTTGTCGTAAGCGAAGCCGCGCGGAGGGGCGCCGATCTCGAACTCCCCACCCTCGACCGAGACCATCTCACCATCGGCATCTGTCCCCGCTATCCGGGGAGAAAGGCCGTCCCCTTTTAGTCCCATTGGCGGCTCATACCCTGGGACCAGCTGCAGCAGCTGCAGCATCGTCTCGTTGTGCTGCAGCTCGTGCGCGAGCAGCATCTCGTAGACGAAGCCGTCCCGCAGCAACGGGTCCTCGACGTCAGAACCGATTTCCACACCCTCCAATACGTCGAGGGTGCGCACGCGGACGTCCGCCATGTAAGCGCGCAGCTCCTCGTCACGCAGGATCGGCAACTCCCCGCGGACCTTGCGCGGGTTCTCGATCGCGTCATAAAAGCGCCCAAGCTCCCCCCGCAACGGCTCCCGCCCCCCGACCCGCTGCACCAACCACAGCTCCTCAAAGTTGGCGATGTGTCCCAGGTCCCAAGCAAGCGGACTGAGGATCGGCGACCAGACCCGGTTCAGCTGCTCGTCGTCAAGCGGCTCAACCAACGCCAGCGTCCGCTCCCGCGCTTCGCAAAGCGCGTCCACGATCGCTGCCTTCGACTGGGAGGAGACGCCGGCCGGGATGCACAGACCTTATCGAGGTGTTCCTTACGAGCAGGTGAAATCCGTGACCCGATTCAACTCGTGCTCGCGGCCTCGGGGTCGAGCCAGACCTCCTTCAGCCAGGGCGGGGAGATGGCGAAGTGGGCGGTGCTGGTGGTCGCTACTTCCTCTAGGGGGATTAGGTGGACGCGGCGGCCGGGGGTGTAGCGATTGCTGTTGGTGAGGTCGAGGGTGTTGCCGGCGTGGCTGCCGCCAGAAACGAAGAGGTAGCCGGTCTCCGGGCCCCAGCCGTTGGCACCGCGGGCTCCCACCGCTTCGGCTCCCTCCTTCAGCGGACCGATGTCGGCGTCTGATCCCCAGTTGCGGTAGCTGGCGAGGCCGGAGTTGTAGCCGTTGTGGGAGGAGGCCCGCTCGTCGACGCTGCCGTCGGGTCGGATGCGGAACTGCACTCCCTCCCAGTCGTCGTGGTGGTAGCCCTTCGGGCCGGCGATCGGAACGCCGCGCAGGGTTGCCGAGTCGGCGTAGTAGGTCCAGTACTGGACGTAGAGGTTGCCGGCGCGGTCGCCGGAGCAGTCGGCGCTTGGGGTCGCCTGGCCTTCGCGGCAATCGACGACGTGGACGAAGACGGAGACCGGCAGGCCCTCGTCCGTCTGGTGGATCGCTCCGTCTCCGGTGCTGTCGCCGCACTCCGTGCTCCGGCAGCTGCGGAAGTCGATCGGTACCGCCCGCGAGCCTTCCTCGAAGACAAGAGTCGGCATGTGCCGCCGGGCCAACTCGCCGACTTCGCTGCCGTAAGCGGCGATCAGCGTCGGCTCGTCACCGCACCCGTCCGCCAAGGAGGCGGCGCAGAGGATCTTGTCCGCGACCGCCTGCGCCAGAGGCACCCCCGGCACCCGCACCCCGGCGGCCATGAGCCCGAGCAACAAGAGCGAGACCACGCACAGCGTTCCGACCCACTCGACCGTCCCCTGCCCCCGCTCCGAACCCATGTCCTGACGCTAAGAAGCGTCGACATACAAGTGGGTGTCAAAGGCGCCAATTGGCGCGCGGCACTGTCAGAACTTCGTGACGCCCAGGTGGGCGGCTTAGAGGTTGCCGATCTCGGCGGCGATTTCGGCCGCTGCCGCTTTGGCGTCGGCGAAGAGCATCGAGGTGTTCGGTTCGTAGAAGAGGTCGTTGTCGATGCCGGCGAAGCCCGGGCTGAGGGAGCGCTTGATCACGATCACCTCTTGGGCCTCGGAGACTTCGATGATCGGCATCCCGGCGATCGGCGAGTCGGGGTCGTTTTTCGCCGCCGGGTTGGTGACGTCGTTGGCGCCGACGACTACCGCCACGTCGGTGCGCGGCATCTCCGGGTTGATGTCCTCCATCTCCCGCAGCTGCTCGTAGGGCACGTCGGCCTCGGCGAGGAGGACGTTCATGTGGCCCGGCATCCGGCCCGCGACCGGGTGGATCGCGTAGTTGACGGTGACGCCGCGTTTCTCGAGCTCATCGGCGACCTCCTTGATCGCGTGCTGAGCCTGGGCAACGGCGAGGCCGTAGCCGGGGACAACCACGACCGAGTCAGCGTAGGCTAGCTTGATCGCCGCGTCCTGGGCGCCGATCGAGACGTGCGGGCGCTCCTCGCCCGTGCCGCCCCCACCGCCCGACGGCGCGCCGCCAAAGCCGGAGAAGAGGATGTTGGCGACCGAACGGTTCATCGCCGTCGCCATCTCCAGGGTGAGGATCGTTCCCGAAGAGCCGACCAGGGTGCCGGCGACAATCAGGGCGACGTTGTCGAGCGCGAAGCCTGCCGCCGCAGCCGAGAGGCCGGTAAAGGCGTTCAACAGCGAGATCACAACTGGCATGTCGGCGCCGCCGATCGGCAGGACGACGAGGTTGCCGAGGATCGCCGCCAGGACCAGCAAGAGAATGAAGAGGCCTTGCGAGGGCGATTCGTGGTCGACCGCGAGGATGACGCAGATGACGACGATCGCGATCAGCAGGACCGCGTTGATCACCTGCTGGCCCGGCGCCGCGATCGGCCGCGTCGGGATCAGGTCCTGGAGCTTGGCGAAAGCGATGTTCGAGCCCCAGAAGGAGACCGAGCCGATTACGCCGGCGAAGATGATCGGGATCAGCGAATCAAGCGGGAAGTCCTCGCCGATCGAGATCCCGTGGCGGATCTCCGACCAGGCGATCAGGGCGACCGCGCCGCCGCCGACGCCGTTGTAGAGGGCGACCATCTGCGGCATCTCGGTCATCTGCACGCGGATCGAGGCGATGACACCGATCGCGGTGCCGATCCCAAGGCCAAGGATGATCAGGCCCCAGTTGCCCATCCCGTCGAGCAGCAGGGTGGTGACAACCGCGACCGCCATGCCGACGGCGGCGATCAGGTTGCCGCGTTTGGCCGTGGTCGGATGGGTTCCCTGTTTGATCCCGATGATGAACAGGGAGAAGGCGACGATGTAGAGCGCGGTGGCGGCGTCGCCACCGGGCTTCAGCACTGCCTCGATCATCAGGCCCCGCCCTTCTTCCCGTCGGGCTCAGCCTTCGGTTTCGGCTTTTTCGAGAACATACCGAGCATTCGATCGGTGACCATGAAACCGCCGACGATATTGATCGCGCCGAAGGCGATCGCGATCGTCCCGATCACGTACTCGATCCCGTCGTTGGCGAAGCCGACGACGATCAGGCCGCCGAGCATGACGATGCCGTGGATCGCGTTGGTCTGCGACATCAGCGGCGTGTGCAGGGTCGTCGGCACCTTCGAGATCACCTCGAAGCCGACGAACACGGCGAGGACGAAGATCGTGATCTCGGTCATCAGGCTCATGAGCTACTTGGCCGTCCTCTCTCCGCGGATCTGTCCCTCGTGGGCGATGCAGGCGGCGTCGACGATGTCGTCCTCGAAGTCGATCTTCAGCTGCCCCTCCTCGTCGACTAGCAGGCCCAGCAGGTTCTCGAGGTTCTTGGCATAGAGCTGGGAGGCGTCGGCGGCCATGTCGCTGACGAGGTTGGCCGGGCCGATCACTTTCACCCCGTCGACGTCGACGGTCTGGCCCGGCTGCGAGGGCTCGGCGTTGCCGCCGGAGTCGGCGGCGAGGTCGATGATCACCGAGCCCGGCGCCATCGAGCGGACCGCCGCCTCCGTGATCAGGACCGGCGCGGCGCGGCCGGGGATCTGGGCGGTGGTGATGATCACGTCCATTTTCGCGGCCGCCTCGGCGAGCGCCTGGCGGACCTGCTCGTTCTCCTCCTCGGTCAGGGGACGGGCGTAACCGCCCTCGCCCTCGGCGTCGGGGATGAAGTCGAGTTCGAGCGGCCGGCCGCCTAGCGAGGCGATCTGCTCCCAGGCGGCGCGGCGGATATCGAAGCCGGTGACGATCGCGCCCAGCCGCTTCGCGGTGGCGATCGCCTGCAGACCGGCGACGCCGGCGCCGAGGACCATCACCTTGGCCGGGGCAACGGTGCCCGCAGCGGTGGTCATCATCGGGAAGAGCTGGCCTGCCTCGCGCGCGGCGAGCAGGGTGGCGGCGTAGCCGGCGAGGTTCGCCTGCGAAGAGAGCGCGTCCATCGCCTGGGCGCGGGTCGTCCGCGGGATCGCCTCCATCGCGAAGGCGGTGACGCCGGCGGCGGCAAGAGCTTTGTTCGACTCGGCGGCGGTCAGCGGCGAGAGGTGGCTGATCACGACCTGGCCCTGGCTGAGCTTGCCGATCTCCTCGCTCGTCAGCGGCCGCACGTGGAGGACGACCTCGGCTCCCCAGGCCGAACCAGCGTCGGCGACCTGCGCCCCGGCCTCCTGGTAGGCGGAGTCGGTGTGACCGGCGCCGGCGCCCGCGCCCGCCTCGACGACCGGGTCGATCTTCTCGCTGACTTTCGCCTGCAGCGATTTGACAACGTCAGGGACCAGCGCGACCCGGCGCTCCCCCTCGGCGGACTCTTTCGGTACTCCAATCTTCATGGCGCGGCGCGGAAGGCTATGCGATTTGCCGCCGCGGGCGCAGTCTGGGCCGCGTCAGCCGCTGATCGTCGCGTGCAGCTGGCCGGTACAGGTGCTCGACCCGATGTCGTAGCCGCCGCCGTCGATTTCCAGCGATTTGGTCGTACCCGGCAGGGCCACGTCGAGATGAACATAGAGGCGCCGCCCCGGGGCATATTCGGTACTGCCCCCTTCCGGCGTATCGGCGATCGGAAAGACCGCGGTAGCGCCATACGGGTATTCATTGGAGATGAGGACCCCGGTGTCGATCGCCTCTCCGTTATGGACGCTCGAGAGGTTGAAGGAGACTTTGTCTTCTTCACTCGATTTACACCTGAGCCAATA
>DASZNP010000069.1:0-7837 GCA_035551255.1 Solirubrobacterales bacterium | reverse complement strand
GAAGCTCCAGCGCCCGTCGGCCTGCATCGCTTCCACCTCCGGCCAGTCCAGGTAGTAGGGCTGGTGGTGGCCGACGTCGCCGGTGATCAGGAAGACCGTCGCCTGGAAGCCGGCGCGGGCGAGGACGCGGTCGGCGTAGATCCAGGTCCCCTTGGCGCCGTCGTCGAAGGTGATCAGCAGCGGCCGGCTCGGCAGGCGCACGGGCTCACCGGTGTTGAACTCGGCGAACTGCTGGGCGCTGATCGTGTGGAAGCCGGCCTGCTGCAGGGCCGCGACCTGGGCGGCGAAGGCGGCGGGGGTGACCGTGTACTCGTTGTGCGGCTGGGTCGCGAGGTCGTGGTAGCAGAGCACCAGCACGCCGTCGCGGTAGCTGGGGACGGCGACGCGCGGCGAGCGTTGCGGCGGCGGCACCGTCACCTGCGGGGCGACACCGTAGACCGGCGGTCGCGTCGCGTACCAGAAGGCGTAGGCGGGGACCGCGAGCCCGGCGAGGAGCAGGCTGAGGCCGGCCGCCTTCACCGCCAGGTTCAGCGCCCACCGCCGGATGCTTCTCGAGGCGCGCATCAGTGGGGCACCATCGTCAGGTGGCCGCGGGTGAGCACGACCAGGTAGAGGAACCCGATCAGGATCGTCATCGTGAGCGATACGAAGCGTGCGTTCATCAGCCACGCACCCAGATCTGACGGCGGACGGTCAGTAGCGAGTAGAGGAGGAGGGGCGAGAAGACGAACGCGCCCAGCAGGCTCATCAGCGGCCGGTACATCCAGCGCGAGCAGCCGGGGTTCTGGATCCGGTAGGCGATCGCCCAGATGCATCCCTTGATCGCGACGCCGGCGACGTAGAGCCCGCAGAGCAGCCAGGCCCCGTGGAGGGGGAGCCAGATGAGGTGGCGGAAGGCCATGAACGGCGTCATCAGCACGAACAGCGAGTGCGAGTAGAAGAGGACGGCCGGCAGGGGCCCGCGGCGCCAGAAGAAGCCGCCGGTGAAGCAGAGGTTGCGGATGAAGCTCTTCTTCCAGCGGGTCTGCTGCTTGGTCAGCAGCCGCAGCGTCGGCGGCACGTTGGTCCAGACCATCGCCGACTTCACGTACTCGACCCGCCAGTGCCGCTCGGGGTAGTCGATGTACTCGACGAAGGCCGAGTCGGCGTGCTTCTCCTTCAGCTTGCGGCCGATCCACTTCTGCCCGAGCACGTAGCCGGTCAGTTGGCGGTCGGTGGCGAAGCGGAATTCCTGGCCGAGGAAGGAGTCCTCCGCCCAGGCCGGCAGGTAATTCCAGATCGCCTCGCGGCGGAAGGCGGCGAGCGGTCCGGATACGCAGGAGACGGAGCCGAAGACCGACTCGGTCGCCTTCCAGATCGAGAATTGGCCGTCGTACCAGGTGTCCTGCATCTTGGTCAGCAGGTTCTTGTTGGCGTTGAGGGCGCGGGCGTCGCCCGAGATCGCGCCGATCCGGGGGTCGCGCTGGAAGCCCTGCATCACCTGTGCGACCGCCTCGGGGTCGATCACGCAGTCGGAGTCGGTGAAGACCATGAACTCGCCGAGCGAGGCGGCGCTCGCCCGCACGAGCGCCCGCTTCTTGCCGGCCGATTCCTCGTTGCGCAGCAGGGTGAACTGCTTCGGGTAGCGCGCCGCCAGCTTCTGCAGCTCCTCGTAAGAACCGTCGGTGGAGCCGTCGTCGATCGCGATCACCTCGATGTTCGGGTAGCTCTGCTCGAGCATCGAGGTGACGCAGCGGCCGATCACGTCGACGTCGTCCTTGCAGGCGACCAGGCAGGAGACGAGCGGCTGCTCGAGCGAGACCACCTCGGCTCCCCGTTGCGAGGGGTCGCGGTAGAAGGTGAAGGCGACGAACATCACCTCGGCCGTGGTGAAGAGCACGAGGACGCCGTAGGTGGCGAAGAGCGGATCGTCGGTGAATCGCGCCAGTCGCAGTCCCAGCAGGACGGTGACCGGGGCGAGGCAGAGGAGGACGAATCCGGCGCGCAGCCAGGTCTTCGTCCGCGGCGAGATCAGCGGCTGCGCTTGCGCTGGGCTTTCGTGCTGTCGGCCGCCGACCAGCGCCTGCGACTCGGCAGCCGCCTCAGAGGTCCCGGTCAGTCCGGTCACAGATGCTCGTTGCGGCCAGGAAGGCGGTAAGTGCAGTCGAGCAGCGGAGCGCCGGACGCGGCGAACCCGTAGTCGTGCTCCGGGTGCAGGGTGTGGGCGATCACGAGGTCGTACTCGCTCGGCTGGGGGTCGGTGACCGAGATCAGCGTCTCGCCCCGGCTGTCGAGCACGGGCACCAGTGGGTCGTGGTAGGCGACAACCGCGCCGCGGTTCTGCAGGAGCTCGATCAGCGTCAGTGCGGAGGACTCGCGGACGTCGGCGACCCCGGGCTTGTATGCGACCCCGAGGAGGAGGACGCGGGCGTCCACCAAGCCTCGCCCGGCCTCCTGGGCGAGCACCTCGGCCGCCCGCTCGGCAACCTTCCGCGGCCGCTGCGCGATCCCAGTCATCGCCCGCTCGACCAGCGGCATCGAGTGGTGCGGCCGCAGCTGCCAGAGGAGGTAGTGGGGGTCGCAGGGGATGCAGTGCCCGCCGACGCCGGGACCGGGGTGGAAGGGCATGAACCCGTAGGGCTTGGTCGCGGCGGCGTCGAGGATCTCCGGCGCCGAGAGGCCGAGCACGCTGGCGGCCTCGGCGATCTCGTTGGCCAGGGTCAGGTTGACCGCACGGAAGATGTTCTCGTAGAGCTTGGTCATCTCCGCCGCTTCGGGCGAGGAGACGACGTGGACGCTGGGGGCGACGGCTGCGATCACCTCGCGTGCTGCCTGGGCGCAGCGGGGCGTGGCGCCGCCGAGGACCCGCGGCACCGTCTCCTGCGGGAAGTCAGTGTTGGCCGGGTCGATCCGCTCGGGCGAGAAGGCGACGCAGACGTCGGCGCCGATCACCAAGTCGCGCTCGGCCAGCGGCTTGACGAGCAGGTCGCGGGTGGTGCCGACGTAGGTCGTCGAGGTGAGGATGATCGTCTGGCCGGCGCGGGCGTGGCGGCAGACCGCGCTGCAGGCGCCTTCCAGCGCTCGCAGGTCGGGGACCTGGCGGGCGTCCACCGGGGTCGGGACGCAGATAATGATCGCGTCGGCCTCGGCCAGGCGGGCGCAGTCGCCGCTGATCTCGAAGCGCTCGGCGTCAGCGAGGGCGGTGGTAAGGCGCTTGCGGTCGGCCGGAGTGAGGTCACAGACCTCTTCTTGAATCTCAGTCACCCGCTTTTGGGAAATATCGATCCCTAAGACACCGAGTCCAGCTTGGTGCATGGCCAGCGCCGTCGGCAGGCCTACGTAGCCGAGCCCGACAATCCCGATCAACTGCGATCGAGTGCGAGGAGATTGCCGCTCCGGTCCTCTCTCAACGCTGCTCGGCACGCCAGCGATTCGGCCAGGCGCCTTGGTAAATGCCTCCATTTCAGCCCCCTCTCCGTGACATCTGGGGGCACGCTAGGGGCCCTTCCCTAGGCCGCTGTTTGGAGACGTGTTAGTCCTGAATTAGGACAAGAAAACCTGCTGTCTGGAAAGCAGACAGGACGTTTGATCGATTCCTTTGTCTTAAAACTAGGGTTGAATACCCCGTTCGTCTCTGATTAAAACCTCGCAATTAGCCGGTTCACCCCATGTTTCCAAACGAAACGAATTAGGACCTCTACATGCCTGTTCTAGATACCGAGGGGCTTTCCCTCTCATCGACGCTGGTCGAGCAGTTCATGTTCGGTCTGATGCTGGTGGGCCCCGACCGGCGCGTGCGCTACCTCAATCACAAGGCGCGGCAACTGCTGCTGCCGCCGCAGAACCAGGAGGTCGGCAGCTGGTCCTGCTGTGAGCTGATCTGCGACCGGCTGGCGCCGCTCCTCGGTGGTTGTCTTTCCGAGCAGGTGCGCACCACCGAAGAGGAGCTACCGGAGGTGCGGTTAGACGTCGAATCCGAACGGCTGGAGACGGCGGCCTGGGTGACGGTGTGTCCGACCGGGTCCGATTTGCTCTTCCACCTGCGGCCGGGGCGGACCGGCGACCGGCGCCGTCGCACCGATCCGATCTGGACCGGAGACGGGAGCTCGCGGGAGCGGGCGGAGCTGCGGATCTCGACCCTCGGCAAGGTCGAGGTCGAGGGGCCGAACGGGCCGGTCAACGGCAGCTGGCTGGAACAGCGGCCGGGGCAGCTGCTCAAGTACCTGCTCTGCGAGCGGCGTCGCGTCCTGACCAGCGATCAGGCCGTCGAGGCACTCTGGCCCGACGCCGGGATCGAAGAGGGGCAGAGCCGCCTTCGTTACACCGTCCACGCGCTGCGCGACAAGCTCGAGCCCGACCGACCGCCGCGCTCCACCGGACGGTTCGTCGTCGCCCGCCGGGGTGGATATGTCTTCGACACCAACCGCGTCTGGCTCGACGTCGACGAGTTCGAGCGCGAAGCGCGGGCCGGTCTCGCCGCCTACGAGCAGTCACAGCGCATGCAGGCGGCGGAGAGCCTGAACAACGCGTTGCGGCTCTACCGCGGCGACTTCCTCACCGATGAGCGATATGCGGACTGGGCGCTGGAAGAGCAAGAGAGGCTGCGCGGGCTGGCCGCGCGGGTGATGCGCAGCCAGGCGCGGATCGACATCGAGCTTGGCCGGCTCGAGGTGGCCGGCCAACACACGCGCCGGCTCGCCGAGCTCGATCCTTTGGACAACGACGTCAACCGGCTGATGGTCGAGATCTGCCTGCGCCGCGGACGCCGCAGCGAGGCGCAACGCCGCTACGCGTACTTCAAGCGCCGGATGGGGGAGGCATTTGGCTGCGAGCCAGACTTTAAGCTTGGCGACGTGGAGCGTCAGATTGCGAAGCCGGCGCAGGGCGCCGAGCTCAGCCCCGAAGCTGGGCTCGCTTGACCTTGCCGCTGCTGGTCTTCGGCAGTTCGTCCACGAACTCGACGATGCGGGGGAACTTGTAGGGCGCGGTCTCGCGTTTGCAGTGCTCCTGTAGCTCGCGGACCAGCTCGTCGTTGCCCGAGGGGCTGTCGCCGTCGCGGAGGACGACGATTGCGCGGACGACGGCACCGCGCTCGGGGTCGGGGGCGGCGACCGCGGCGGCCTCGGCGACGGCCGGGTGGGCGAGCAGCGCGGCCTCGACCTCGGTCGGCCCGATCCGGTAGCCGGAGGAGAGGATGATGTCGTCGCCGCGGCCCTCGAAGAAGAGGTAGCCGTCCTCCTCGCGAACGAGATCGCCGGTTTGCCACCACTCGCCTTCGAAGCGCTCTCCGTCGAGGTAGCGGGAGAAGAAGGTGGGGGAGGAGGCGGCGCGCAGCTGTAGTTCCCCGACGCTGGCATCAGCGCCCTCGCTAGGAACGATGCGCACGTCCAAGCCCGGCAGCGGCTTGCCCATCGACCCCTGCCGCACCGGTTCGCCGACCTGATTGGCGGTGACGTGCCCGGTCTCCGTCTGGCCGTAGCCGTCGGCGGGCTCCAGACCAGTCGCCTCTCTGAAGGCGGCGATCGTCTCTGGGTCGAGCGGCTCGCCGGCCGAGACCATCCGCCGCAGCGCCGGCAGCGGCCGCAACTGGGTGCGGCGGGCCAGCATCCGATACTCCGTAGGTGCTTGGCAGAGGACGTTGACCCCCAGTGCCTCGGCAAAGTCGAGCCGCTCGGCCGGCTCGAAGCGACCGTCATGAATGACCGCAGCGGCGCCGGTGATCCAGGGCGCCAGGAAGACGTTCCGCGCCGACTTCGACCACCCGGTGGCGGTGGTGCACCAGGCCAGATCGCCCTTCCGTGACCCGAACCAGTGCTCAGCCTGGATCCGCTGTCCCATCAGGTAGCGGTACCCATGCACCACCCCCCGCGGCTCGCCCGTGGTGCCCGAGGTGAAGACGATCAACGCCGGGTCCTCCGCGGTCATCCCCTCGACCGCAGCGGGAGCCTCCTGCGGTCGATCCTCATCCATCACCGCCGCGACATCCTCCATCGTCATCAGCGGCACGCCAGAGGGCATCTCCGCCAACAGCTCCTCCTCGCCAACGCAAAGCTTCGGATTCGAGGTAGCGACCCGATGCTCCAGATCATGCCGCCGCAGCATCGTGTTGCAAGGCAGGGCGACAGCCCCCATCCGCCAGCAGGCAAGCAGCGAAAGCACCCACTCGATCCGGTTCCCCACGAGCGTCATCACCACATCCCCCCGCCCAACCCCACAAGCCGCAAACGCCCCCGAGAGCCCAGCCGATTTAGCGACCAGTTCCCCAAAGTGCCAATCCCGCCGATTCCCCTCGGCATCAATAGAAACGATCCCCAGCCGAGAGGCCGGGGACCGTTCCATCAAGTCCTCGATCAAGTTCACGACGCGGATCGTATTCGGGGGCGGCTTCCCTTCCGCCGTTCGGCAGGGCTCTCCAGCTCTCTGGGACAATAAGTTGCTTACTTGGCCGCATCTGCCCAAATACCAGCGATTTGTGACAACTGCGGGGCCGTGTTTCCTTCGGGGGTGGCATTGGGTCCCGGGGCTGCGGCAACGATGCTCGCCAGCAAGGCGGGACCTTGTCCACGATGTGGAGGTTGGGGGTCCATTCCTGATGGCACCTACCATTTCGCTCAGGAAGTCGAAGCCGTTGTTGCTCCTTGGTCGCCGCGCGAACGAAGGGATCTGGCGAATGAACTAAGCGAAGCACGCCGGGCTGAAAAAAGGAGGGCCGCTGAAGGTGCACTTAGAAAGCGGCCCGGGCTCGGAGCGTTGGCTGATCGCTATCTCAAGCCTAAGGACGCCAACTCATTTTGGGCTCTGGTAGCTGTGATCTTGATGGTGCTTACGATGGCTGGAGTCGGAGGGGGCGGAGGGGAGAAGGTCACGATCAAGGAAAGGGAGACCATCGTCAAGCTCGACAATCCCTCGTCAGGCGCCGCCGTCAACAAGGCAGGTGGTCCGCGAGAAAAACGCCCACCCCCTTCTCCGAAAAAATCAAGGCGCTCTTCTTCAAAAAAGCGTGGCGGAAAAAAGGGGAGAGGCAGTAAGAAGAAAAATCAACGGCGGCAAGACCGCAATCCTGGTGGTTAAGTCCAGCTCTCAGCTCTCAAATACAGCGTGTCGACTTTGTCTTCCATAGAGAGACAAAGTCGACAATCAGATTCACGATCGCAATGAGCCAGCTTGGTCCACAAGGCTGATTAGCGCCGGGACGAAGTTGGCTCGTCGGCGCTGCTTATCTGCCAGCGGAGGCCTGGGCCAAACTCCAAGAGCACCCCACCGGGGGTAATCAGCTCCCAATTCGGCGGATCGTCGTCAGCTTCTTTGCGGCCGGGCTTGACGTCGAGGAGTGAACCATTTGAAAGCCTGCAGCGAAGCTCCCCGCTCTCCTCATCGATTTGAGCGTCCTCGATCGACTGACCGACCAGCTCACTTGGATCGCGCGGGGTCCACTCGGCGTCCTGAGTGGCAAGTTGCCAGGTCTCACCGGCCGAATCCTTGATCTCAACATGCAGAATCTCGGGATAGCCCAAGCGCGCATCGATGATCGCCCCTCGCATAGAACGCAGGACATTCGCGGGTGAGGAATCTAGGGCGACAACAGTTGCCATCAGTGCTCCTCTCTCCATTGTCGCAACCAGGCCAGCAGATCTCCATAGTCCATGTGCTCGCGACTCCCAGTCATTCGCTTGTCGTCATGAAGATCGAGACTCGCCTTGCGGCGTTCCTGAGCTGACATACGTAGCTCCGCGCACGCCTGCCTGAACTGCTTGATATCCGCCTTGTTAGCCAAACCGCGGCGAGTCTATGCACCCGTTCCCGGCGATCGCCATCAAGCACAAAAGGGGGCCGGGGTGTCCCCCACCCCACACCACAC
>DASZNP010000068.1:0-12562 GCA_035551255.1 Solirubrobacterales bacterium | reverse complement strand
CAGATCGGGAACAGTTCCGCCAGTCGCCGCCGGTGGCGCCGGGTCAGCGGCGCGGCGACGTTGAAGAACGGGTGCGCTAGGGCGCAGACGATCTCCCGCTCGTGAAGGTATGCGGCGCAGGCCTCGACATCGCCGGAATGCGCCTGCAGCCACTCGTGGTCTCCGGGAGTGATCCCGAGACAAAGGACGTGCACCGCCTGGGGCTCGCCGGCGAAGCGGGCGGTCAGCTCCTCGGAGACGAAGCAGTCGGGACGATCGGCGAGCTCCAAGCAACCGTCGATCGTGTCGTGGTCGGTGATCGTGACAAAGTCCATCCCCCGCCCCTTGGCGAGCTCGTAGACCTCCTCCGGTGGCGTCGCACACTCCGGCAAACCCAGGGACCGCTGTACCCCTAACTTCGAGAACTGCGACGCGGTCGAGTGGCAATGCATGTCAACACGGGAAGTCATCGGTGTCTCCCTATCTAGTCCGTCTTTGTCACCCACAGAGTTCGTGATCGCGACGGGAGAGTTGTGAAAAGGCGGAGAAAGCGGGTTCTGTGCCGCTTGGCAGGGGAGAACTCGAGAGCGGTTCCTCCTTAAGCCTCCGTGAAACGAATCTCGATTCGGATCCTCGTCTCCCTCATTGCTTGCGCTGCCCTCGCGGCTTTCGCTTGGATTCCGATTCCCGAGGATACGAACGGCCACCCAGTCTTGCCAGCGGTCGCGCTGGAACAAGCGGGGCTTTATCGGCTCGAGGTCGCCCTAATGGTTTTCTACGGAGGACTGCTGCTAATCACGCCCGCCTTCTCTGGACTGATTGAAGGACGCTTGCCGATCGAAATCTCTGCCCGGGGCGCCAGATTTGCGGACTCGACTGATGAGGCATTAGACGACCTGGAAAAAACGGCGGCTGATCTCGAGGGGGAATTGAGCCTCCTTGCTGCGGATGTGAAGTGTCTGAAACTGGCAATTGATGACAAGACGAAACCACCGGTAGCTTCAGACTGATGACGGACCAGGAAAAGAGAGACATAGCTGATCGCTTGTCGAACGGTTCCAGGCGTGTCACCTTTGAGAGCGCATTGAGGTTGGTGGAGATGAACCCTGACGAGGCCGTCAGACTCATTCGCGATCAAGAAGAGCGTGAAAAGAAACGCCGGGAGCGCAAACGTGCACTCCGTGAACTGCACTCGGCCCGCGTCACCTGGTTCAGCTGAGAAACCGGCACCGGGCCGAAGCCCGATGCCGGTCGGACGGAACTGCTGGCTCTCGCTAGAGAGATTCGACTGCCTTGAGGCCCGCCTGTTGGACGACCTTGGGCAGCGGCGCGAAGTCGAGTGCGGCGCCGTATTTCTGGCCGATCGTAAGGCAGTAGCGGGCGAACTGCTGGAGCGGTCCCTTCAGCGGTGCGTCGTGGGGGATGATCGCGTAGGTGAAGGTCGAGATCGGGTACGCGATCTTGTCCTTCTTGGGCGGGTTGGTGATGCTGATCGTGTTGCTCGAGCCGAGCTTCTTGACGCTGGAAGCGGCGCTCGAGATGTTCGGAATGTTCGGGAGCTCGAAGTTCCCGGCTAGGTTTTCAACCGCGACGGCGTGGAGGCCGGCGGCAATCAGATAGTAGGCCGAGATGTAGCCGATCGCACCCGGGGTTTTGACCACCGTGGCGGTAACGCCGGAGTTACCTTTGGCGCCGACGCCGGCTTTGAACCCGACGGTGGTCGCGTATCCGACTTCGCTCTTCCAGGCGGGACTAATTTTCGAGAGGTAGTTGGTGAAAGCGTAGGTGTCACCAGAGCCATCGCTGCGGAACACGGGGGTGATGGTGAGTCCCGGCAGCTTCACCCTAGGGTTGATTTTCTTGATCTTAGGGTCGTTCCACTTGGTGATGCGACCGAAGTAGATGCCAGCAAGAAGCTTGCCCGACAGGTTCAGTTTCTTCACACCGGGGATGTTGAACCCGAGGCCGGTAGCCGAGAGAGCCCAGGGAATCTGCACGCAGCCGTTGCAGGCAGCAGCCTGTTCTGGGGTCAGCGGCGCATCGGAGGCGCCAAAATCGACGGTCCGGGCGGTGATCTGGGCGATGCCGGTGCCGGAGCCGACGGCGGAGTATTTGGCGGGGATGCCTTCTTTGATTTCGAAGTTGGCGATCCAGTTCCCCATCAGCGGGGCGATCAACGTCGAGCCGGCGCCCGTGATGCCAGCGGCGGAAGCAGTGGCCGTCGTCACCGACGCCGTGCCTCCCACCGCCACGAGAGCCGTGGTCAGCAGGGCAAGCAGCCTATTGCGAAGCAATTTACGGATTCCTTTCAGTGGATTGACGGCCGCAAGCCTCCCCAGAAAGGTTCACGAAAGTGTGTCAATTCCGTGAAGGATCCAAGTAACAATTCAGTTACAAGAAAGTGACCACCACTTCTTAGGCTGACGCGGATGAGCGCCTCCGCTTCCGCTGCCCCGCGCGTCGCCGCGCGGGGCGCCCGCGTCAGTCGCCTGCGCAAGCGCGGCGATCAGCTCGGCGACCGCGGCATGTTCGGGATCTGCCTGCTGGCAGCACTGCTCGCCGCGGGGACGATTTTCCTCGTCGGCTACCAGATCGTCCACGGCGCCCTGCCAGCAATTGAAAGGTTCGGCCTCGGCTTCGTTACCGACACCACCTGGCAGCCGAACTTCGGCAAGTTTGGCGCCGGCGTGCTGCTATTCGGCACCGGCGTCACCTCGGCCTTCGCGCTGCTCCTTGGCGCTCCGATCGCGATCGCAATCGGCCTCTTCCTCACCCTGCTGGCGCCGAAAAGCGTCGGCTCCGTGATCGGCCCGCTGGTCGAGCTGCTGGCCGCGATCCCCAGCGTCATCCTCGGCTTCTGGGGCCTCGTGGTGCTGTCCCCCTTTCTCCAGGAGCACGTCGAGCCGTTCCTCCACGACAGCTTCGGCTTCATCCCGATCTTCGGTGAACCGCAGACCACCGGGCTCAGTGTCTTCACCGCCAGCTTGATCCTGACGATCATGGTGATCCCGATCATTGCCTCGATCTCGCGCGACCTCTTCCGCTCAGTACCGCCCGAGCTTCAGGATGGGGCGGCGGCGCTTGGGGCGACGCGTTGGGAGGTGGTGCGCGGGATCGTCCTGCCGACCACCTCCTCGGGGGTGATCGCCGCCTGCATCCTCGGCCTCGGCCGCGCCCTCGGCGAGGCGATCGCGGTCTCCCAGGTGATCGGCGCCGGCGCCGAAACCAAGGCGAACCTGTTCGCCCCGGGCAGCACTCTTGCCGCCCAGATAGCGCTGCAGTTCCCCGGCGCCCTCACCGAACTGCACAAAGCAGCGCTCTTCTACTGCGGCGTGATCCTGCTGGTGATCGGTCTGGTCGCGAACCTGGTCGCCGGCTGGATCGGTCGCCGCTTCAGCTACAGCGGGGCGGTCAACTGGTGAGCGGGCCGTTAATCCCGGACCCCACTGGCCCGCTGACCCCCAGCGGCAACCTGCGCCGGCGCCAGACCTTCAGCCGCATCGCCGAGGGCGCCGCCACCGGGGCCGCGGTGATCGCGCTCGCCGCCCTGGTGCTGGTTCTCTGGACCGTCGTATCCCGCGGAGCGCCGGCGATCAGCCTCGACTTCCTCCTCGAGGGCTATCCAGACGGCGTCGGACCGATGCTGCTGGGGACGATCGTAATCGCCATGCTCGCAACCGCGATCGCGATGCCGATCGGCGTCCTCGTCGCCCTCTACATCACCGAGTACTCCGGTGCGAAGGGGGCGCGGGCGCTGAAGCTAACCCTCGACCTGCTGAACGGCCTGCCCTCGATCATCCTCGGCCTCTTCGCCTTCGTCTTCATCGTCGAGGCGCAGAAAAAGCAGAGCGGCTTCGCCGGTGCCGTCGCGCTGGCGATCATCGAGCTGCCCCTGATCGCCCGCGGCTCCCAGGAGGTGCTGCAGCTGGTCCCGAAGAACCTGCGCGAAGCTTCCGACGCGCTCGGCGTCGCCCGCTGGCGCACCGTCCTCACCGTGATCCTGCCGAGCGCGCTCGGCGGCATCATCACCTCGACCGTCCTCGCCGTCGCCCGCGCCGCTGGGGAGACTGCGCCGCTGATCCTCGCCACCTCGGCCTTCGACCCGAAAACGTTCTCGGTCAACCCGTTCGAAGCGCTGCCCAACGTCCCGACCTGGATCTACAAAGTCTCCGAAGAAGGCAATCCCGAAGGCTACGCGGAAGCGTGGGGAATGTCGCTGGTCCTCGTCTTCATCATCCTCGTCACCAGCCTCGGCGCCCGCGCACTGCTGGCCCGAAGCAAACGAAAGCTGAGCTCCTCATGACCGACACGCAGGTTCCCTCCCGGGTCCGGGTGCAACCTCCCGCACCCGGCGCGACGATCAGCCACTCTCCCACGGGAGTTACCGAGACCACGATCGAGATGCGGCCGCTGGCCCGGCCCGAGCTCGTCTTCGACTCCCAGAGGGTCTCGATCTTCTACGGCGCCAAGCAGGCGCTGGCCGACGTCAACCTCGGCATCCGCCACGGCCAGATCACCGCCCTGATCGGCCCCTCGGGCTGCGGTAAGACCACCTTCCTGCGCAGCCTCAACCGGATGAACGACCCGGTGCCGGGCTTCCGCATCGAGGGCCAGATCCTCTACCACGGCCACGACATCTACGGCTCCAACGTCGACCGGGTCGAGGTGCGACGGCGGATCGGGATGGTTTTCCAGAAACCGAACCCGTTCCCGAAGTCGATCTACGACAACATCGCCTGGGCGCCCCGCAACCTCGGCCTCCGCAAGGGCCTCGAGGAGCGCGTCGAGAAAGCCCTCCGTGGCGCCGCCCTCTGGGACGAGGTCAAAGACCGCCTCAAGGACAGCGCCCTCGGCCTCTCCGGCGGCCAGCAGCAGCGCCTCTGCATCGCCCGCGCGATCGCGATCGAGCCCGACGTCCTCCTCCTCGACGAGCCCGCCTCGGCCCTCGACCCGATCGCCACCGGCGCGATCGAGGACCTGATGCACAGCTTCAAAGGCCGCTTCACCATCGTCATCGTCACTCACAACATGCAGCAGGCAGCCCGAGTAGCCGACCGCACCGCCTTCTTCAGCCTCGAGACGGGAGGCCCAAAACCAGTAGGCACCCTGATCGAGGTAGACGACACCACCAAAATCTTCAGCCAGCCCCGGGATCCAAGAACCCGCGACTACGTATCAGGCCGCTTCGGCTGACGCTGAACTTCAAAGCCGCTCCTGTAGGGAGGAGTGGGTATCCCTCTCGTCCCTGGGTTGCTGGCCTCTAAGTGAACTTCTCTCGCTAAGTGGTCTGTGCCAGCAACAGGACGCCGGGCCCGAGAGGGACACCCATCCCTCCTAGCGACAGTCCCAGAGACACGCTCTTCCGCGAGACCGCGAGCAACCACAACTATTGCGGTTCTTCGCGGTCTCGTGAGCAGTTCGTCAACCAGAACGTGTTGTGGAGGGGTCCGGTCGTCCTCCGCAGGAATGTTCGGCGATATGCAATCTGATGTTTGCGGCGGAGCCGCAGCATGTTCTCCCCGGAGCGGAAGCGGAGGGGAGGTCAATTCCGGAGGAGGATGACCGGACCCCTGTACAAGGCAGCTAGGTCCCTCAGCGCTTGAGGATCTCGTCGCCTGAGACTTGGGTGAGGATTGGTTTGCCGCACTGCCAGCAGAAGGTGGCGCCCGATGAGTGGGGGGCGCCGCAGCTGTTGCAGGTGCCGGCGGTGCCGGTCTGCTCCATGCGGAGGATGCGTTCCACCTCGCTCAGTTCGGCGTCGGCGTCCTGGAGGGGGACGGCGCGTTTGACTATCACCTCGACGTCGATGCTGTTGCGGACGATCATCTCGTAGACGAGGCCGCCGAGGTCCCACTGCAGCTCGGCCACCTTGGCGACGAGCTGCTCGCGCCGGCGCTCGAGGTCGACGATGAACTCTTCACCGTAGGCCGAGTTGAGCGCCGACGTAGAGCCATTGGTGGGCGGGGCTTGCTGACTGGTCGTCTGCGAAGGAGTGCGGCGGAAGCGGTCGGGGAGCCTCATTCGAAGAAGGTCCCTTCGAACTTGCCGTTCTTGCTGCAGCCGGCGACTCCGGGTTCGCATTCGCCGCCGAGTTTCTGTTCGGGCGGGGCGATCTTCATGCCGGGAGCGGGTTCGTAGACTTCTTCGACGGCCTTGGTCGTGCCGCTGCTGCCGGTTTCGAGCTTCTTTTTCGCCTTTTTCTTTGCGGCAGGCTTTGCCTTGCCGGCCGTCGCGCTCTTGCCGCTGCTGGCTTCTTTGGTCCCGGAGGCTTTGTTGGTCGCAGCGGTTGCGGCGCCACTGCCTTCACCAACGGTGATCACCTGCGGCGCGGGCGCAGCAGCGTTGCCCGAACCGCTGTCGCCGGAGCGGCCGATGAGGACGCCGACGCCGATCGCCAGGATCAGCGTCGCCACCCCGGCGACCAGGGAGGCGTTCGCAGACATAAACGGGCGCCGGTCCGGCGCGGGGGGAGCGGTAGTCACCGTGGCCTGTGCCGGAGCCGGCTGCTTCGCCGACTCCATGAACACAACGGCGTCCATAAAGGGAAGGCGCGGGTCGCCTCGGCGGTGCCCGCAGGCCAGGCAGTAGCGCTGGTCGGGAGCAAGGGAGGCGCCGCAGTTGGGGCAGTTGTCACCGCTGCCGGCGATCGGGTTGCGCACGCGGCTCATTCTCTGGATGCAGCCGCGCCGCAATGTTGAAGAGTTGTGAAAACGATGTCACTACACAGGTACAAAATCTTCACAACTCCCACACGGCTGCCACAGAGAATCCGGCCACGTGATCGCCAAGACCTGTTCGGAGTGCGGGGCCAAGCGGGCGCCCGATCAGCGTTACTGCTTGGAGTGCGGCGCGAGGCTGGGCTCACTGCCGACCGCGATCGTCGCGCAGCTGCAGCGACTGCGTACCTACGCCACCGGCCGCATCCCGACGATCAAACCCTCTGTCCCGGGGATGCGGGGAGAAAAAGGTTCACAAAGCGGTGGCACCGAGCGGGAGGACAAATCGAAGGCTTGGCCGTTTGTCCGCTCCGACTTCATGCCCTCTCCGCGAGCTGCGGCGGCAGCCGTGATCGGCATGCTCGCGCTGGGAGTTGCCCTCGGCTCTGCCACCAACCAGCTGGCCCAGAGCGCTGGCCTGACCACGATCCTCTACGAAGAACCAGCTCCGCCAGCCGAAGAAGAGGAAGCGCCCGCACCGGAAACCGCAGCCGTCCCACCGGAAGAAGAAACGGTCGAAGAAGCGCCGGAAACGGTCGCAGCGGCACCGTCCAGCATCCCGACCGACGTCCCGATCGTCGAAGAACCGTTGCCGAGCGAAGCGGAACCGGAAGTGCCGGTGATCGACGAAGAAGTGCCAACCGGACTGCCGGAAGTGAAACACGTGTTTCTGATCGTCCTCGGCGAAAACGGCTACGAAGAAACCTTCGGCGACAAGTCACAGACGGCGTACTTCAAGGAAGAACTGCCGGGACAGGGCGAGCTCCTCACCAACTACTACGCGGTGACCAAAGGTGAGCTGGCGAACGAGATCGCGATGATCAGCGGCCAAGGCCCGACGCCGGAAACGGCGGCGGACTGCCCCACCTACGCCGACCTCTCCCCCGGCACCAAAACGACCGAAGGCCAGGTCGAAGGCAACGGCTGCGCGTACTCAGCGACGACCAAGAGTCTGCCCGAACAGCTGACCGAAAAAGAACTGACCTGGCGCGCTTACATCGACCGCGCCGAAACCGAAGAAACGCCACTTCCAGCGAACCAGCCAGCGGGCTGCTTCGCGACCTGGCGCAACCCCTTCGCCTACTTCCACTCGATCGTCGACGCCGGCGAATGCGACGAAGGCGACGCCGGCCTGGCGCAGCTGGCAAAAGACCTGGCATTGAAGCCGGAGAAGTTCCCCACCCTCGCCTATATCTCCCCCGCGCTGCCGACCACTGCGAACCCGGCCGCAACCGAAGAAGAGCTGAAGACGATCGTCCCCTCGATCCAGAGCTCCTTCGCCTACAAAGATGGCGGCCTGCTCGTGATCACTTCGGCACAGGCGCCGCAGGAAGGCGAAGCCGCCGACAGCAGCTCCTGCTGCATCAGCCCCGAATACCCCAACCTGCCGCCGGCGGAAAGCAAAGAAGAAGCGGCGGGGCCGGTGAAGGAAACTGGCGGCGGCGGCCGCGTCGGCGCCGTCTTGATCTCGCCCTTCATCGAAGCCGGGACGACGAGCGAAACGTACTTCAACCACTTCTCCCTGCTGGCCACGGTCGAGGAACTCTTCAGCCTCGAAAAGCTCGGCTACGCCGCCGAACCGGCGATCACCGGCTTCGACGAATCGATCTTCAACGCCGGCAGCTAGGCGAGCCGCGGCGCGGTCGCCTAAGCGGCGACGCGCTCGGGCGAGGAGCCGTTGGCGCTGCCGTTGAGGAGGTCGAGGATGACCCCCTCGCGCAGGCCGCCCTTGCCGATCTGCAGCGGCTGGCCGAGCAGGTCGGAGACCTTCTCCAGCAGGAGGACGCCGGTCGGCAGGATGCGGACCCGGGTCGGGTCGAGCTCGAAACGGCGGCCGACGTCGGTTGCCGGGTCGCCGCAGAGGACGCGGATGCCGCGCTCCAGCGTCTCGTACTCGAGCACGGCGCCGACCAGGCGTCGCAGCGAAGTAGCGGAGCCGCCGACGGCGACCGCCTGCGCGGGCTGCTCGAACTCGACGCCCTCGAAGATGTCGTCGATGCGGTCGCGGATGCGGCGGATTTCCGCGGCCGAAGGAGGATCGGATGAGATCAGCTCCTCAGCGAGGTTGCCGGAGCCGACGGGCCACGAGCGCACGCTCTGGACCCCGCCGGTTACGGTGCCGAGGATCACCTCGGTCGAGCCGCCGCCGATGTCGACGACCCCTACCAAGCCCTCCGAGGGATGCCCCAGGGTCTTCGTCGCGCCGATGAAGGAGAGCCGCCCCTCCTCCTCCTCGGGCAGGATCTCGATCGGGATCCCGGCCGCCTGACCGACCGCTTCGGCGACCGCTTCGCCGTTGCTCGCCTCGCGGATCGCCGCCGTCGCGACCGCCCGGAACTCCTTCGCCCCCAGCTCCTGCGCGAGCCGCATCTGGGTGCCGACCACCTCGCCTACTTCCTCGATTTTCTCGGGCCGGATCGCGCCCTTCTTGTCAACCGCCTTGCCGATCCGCGTGTAGGCGCGCTGCTCCATCACCTTCTTCAACTGCCCGTCCACAGGCTCGGCCACGAGCAGCCGCGTGGTGTTGGACCCGATATCTATCGCCGCACAAAGAGTCATGGGTATCCCCTGCATGTTCCCAGGCTCCCCGGATCTAACCCACGGCCCGGTTGCGCCGATGGGTGTCCGAGCATCCAGCGCAGGACACCCGTCGGCGCCCCGACGTTATGGAGTTGGGTGTGAAGCGTCCTCGAACTCGCGGAACAACCCCGTGACCACGAAGGCGACTTGCTCGCCGATATCGACTGCGTTGTCAGCGGTCCGCTCGAGCGCCCGCGCCGCCAGCAGCATCGTCATCGCCCACTCGCGCTTGTCGGCGTCGTCGCCGATCTCCAGTGCCAGCCGGAAGCAGTCGCGGTTGAGGTTGTCGACGACGTCGTCCTGGCGAACCAGGTCCTGCGCCATCTCGACATCGCGCTCTTCAAAGGCCCGCTTCGCCTGCATGATCAGCGTCTTCGTGTGCCGTCCCATGGTGAGGATCAGCCGCACCATCTCCTCGTCGGCCGGCGGCTCGTTGCCGGAGATCGGAATCACCTTGCAGACGTTGACGCACTGGTCACCCATCCGCTCGATGTTCTTCAGCACGTGCAGCAACGACGAGATCAAGCGGAGATCCGTGGCGACCGGCGACTGCGTCGCCAACAGCGTGATCAGCGCCTGGTGCACCTCGAGGTAGCGACCGTCGATGCGGTCGTCGTCGGCGACGACGATCTGCGCCAGCTCGACGTCTTGGCGCTCGACCGCTTCCAGGGTCCGCGTCAGGGCGATATTGACGAGATCGAGCCCACCCAGCGCGCTCGCCTCCAGGTTGGCCAGTTCCTCCAGGTATTCGGCGCGCGCCACTTCCGGCATCGTCCCCCGCCCCTAACCGAAGCGACCGCTGACGTAGTCCTCGGTCTCTTTCTTATTCGGGTTGGTGAAGATCTCCTGGGTCGGGCCGGTCTCCACCAGGTGCCCCGGCTTGCCGGTCGCATCGAGGTTGAAGAACGCGGTGACGTCGCTGGCCCGCGCCGCTTGCTGCATGTTGTGAGTGACGATGACGATCGTGTAGCGGCTCTTCAGCTCGCCGATCAGGTCCTCGACCGCCAGCGTCGCCACCGGGTCGAGCGCCGAGCAGGGCTCGTCCATCAGCAGGACCTCCGGCTCGACCGCGATCGCCCGGGCGATGCAGAGCCGCTGCTGCTGGCCGCCGGAGAGGCCGCCGCCCGGCTTGTCGAGCCGGTCCTTGACCTCCTCCCAGAGGTGGGCGCCGCGCAGGCTGCGCTCGACCACCGCGTCCTTCTGTGCCCTGGAGATCTTCTTCGCGTTCAGGGTCAGACCGGCGGCGACGTTGTCGTAGATCGACATCGTCGGGAACGGGTTCGGCTGCTGGAAGACCATCCCGATCAGCCGCCGCACCGCGACCGGGTCAACCCGCGCGTCGTAGACGTCCTCGCCGTCGAGGGTCACCGTGCCCTCCACCCGCGCCCCGGGCGTCAGCTCGTGCATGCGGTTGAGCGAGCGCAGGAAGGTCGTCTTGCCGCAGCCGGAGGAGCCGATCAGCGCCGTCACCTTGTTTGGCTCGATCGTCATCGCCACGTCTTCGACCGCGTGGAAGTCGCCGTAGAAGAGGTTGACCCCCCGCGTCTCGATCGTCTTCGCAGGGCGGCCGGAGGCTGCCGCCGCCGGCTCGGTCGAGGTGGCAGTGGTCGGGCGGGATTCAGCCATCTCGCCCCCTCCCTGTTGCTCCTGCGGCTGGCTGCGTTTGGTCGCGGCTCCCAGCATCGATTTCAGCTTCCTTCCTTCCACTCTCAGCGGATCTCGGTTTTGTACCGCCGGTACACCAACCGGGCAGCAACGTTGAGGATCATCACGATCGCGATCAGGGTCAGGGCGGCGGCCCACGCCTTGTCGTAGGAGGCCTGTTTCATCACCCCGGGCGAGCGGTACTCGTTGTAGGCGTAGACCGCCAGGTTCTGCATGCGGCCGTTGAAGGGGTCGGTGTTCATCGAGTCAACGACGCCGGTGGTGACTAGCAGCGGCGCGGTCTCGCCGACGATCCGGGCGATCGCGATCATCACCCCGGTGACGAGGCCGGCGAAGGCGGTCGGCAGGACGATCTTGGTGATCGTCTTCCACTTCGGCGTCCCCAGCGCGTAGGCAGCTTCGCGCAGGTGATTGGGGACGATCTTCAGGGTCTCCTCGGCCGAGCGGATGACGATCGGAATCATCAGCAGCGAGAGCGCAACCGAGCCCATTACGCCGAGCCGGATCCCCGGCCCGAGGAAGAGCTCGAAGAGCGCGTAGGCGAAGAGGCCGGCGACGATCGAGGGGATCCCGGTCATCACGTCGACGAAGAAGGTGAGCGCCCGGCGCAGTCGGCCCTCGCCGTACTCGTTGAGATAGATCGCCGCCATGATCCCGATCGGGACCGAGATCACGCTGGCGACGGCGGTGATGATCAGCGTCCCCATGATCGCGTGCGAGGCGCCGCCGGCACCGCCGATCGCCCCGCGCGCATCTTCGGTGAAGAATTCGGCGCTCAAGCCCGGGATGCCGCGTTTGGCGATCTCGAAGACGAGCGAGAAGAGCGGGATCATCGCCAGCACGAAGGCGCCGGCGATCAGCACCATCATCAGCGTGTTGAGGCCGCGGCGGCGCCAGCCGAGGCCGCTCGAGAGCAGCCGCGAACCCGGTGCCGGGCCGAAGGCCTCTCTGGTCTGGACCGAGCTCTCCACCGCTATTCCCCCTGCTGGCGGGCGATGATCCACCGCGCCCCCATGTTGGTGACCAGGGTGATCGCGAAGAGGACGAGGCCGGTGGCGATCAGAGCGTTGATCGCGAGGCCGCTCGACTCGGGGAAGTTGAGGGCGATGTTGGCGGCAATCGTCGAGGGGTTCGCCTGGCTGATCAGGTTGAAGGTGACGGCGCCGGAGACCGAGAGGATGATCGTCACCGCCATCGTCTCCCCCAGCGCCCGACCGAGCCCGAGCATGGCGCCGCTGATCACCGAGGAGCGGCCGAACGGGAGGACCGTCATCCGGATCATCTCCCAGCGGGTGGCGCCGAGGGCGAGGGCCGCCTCCCTGTGCAGGGTCGGCGTCTGCCGGAACACCTCGCGGGAGATGGCGCTGATGATCGGCAGGATCATCACGGCGAGGACGAGGCCCGCCGTGAGCATCGTCCGGCCGGTGGCCGAGCCCGGGCCGGCGAGGAACGGGATGAAGCCGAGGTGGTCGGCCAGCCATGCGTACACCGGGACCAGCGCCGGCGCGAGTGCCGCGATCCCCCAGAAGCCGTAGACGATGCTCGGGATCGCGGCGAGCAGGTCGACGAGGTAGCCGAGGCTCTGCGCCAGCCGTCGGGGCGCGTAGAAGGTGACGAACAGC
>DASZNP010000067.1:0-35702 GCA_035551255.1 Solirubrobacterales bacterium | reverse complement strand
ATCAACAAGATCACGCGGGCGATGGAGATGGTCGCGGCGGCGCGCCTGCGGCGGGCCGAACAGCGCATCTCCGACATGCGGCCCTACGCGGAGGGGATGCGCAAGCTGACCCGCCGGGCCGCCGCCCAGGCGGGCGGACTTCCGCGGGTGCCGGTGCTGGAAGAGCGGGAGAACGTCGAGCGCGTCGGGATCGTCCTGGTCACCGGCGACCGCGGACTTGCCGGCGCCTTCAACTCCAACATCATCCGCGAGGGCATGCGGATGGCGGCGAAAGTCCGCGAGGAGGGCGCCCAGCCTTCCTTTGCCGTGGTCGGCCGCAAGGGCGTCTCGGCCCTGACCTTCCGCAAGCAGGAGGTGACCGACTCCTACGTCGGCTTCACCGACCGTCCCGCCTTCGCCAACGCGCGTGAAATCGGCGAGGCGCTGACCGCCCGCTACGTCGATCAGGACCTCGACCGGGTCGAGCTGATCTACAACCGCTTCGTCTCGCCGCTCACCCAGCATGTGTGGCGGCAGACGCTGCTGCCGCTGCAGCAGGCCGAGGTGATCGGCGAGGGCGCCGGCGAGGAGGCCGCCGCCGAAGAGGAGGAAACCGAGGCGGAGAAGGCACAGAGCCGCTCGGAGTGGATCTACGAGCCCGACCCCGAGGAGCTGCTGGCGCGGCTGATCCCGGAGTACGTGACGATCTCGGTTTACCGGGCGCTGCTCGAGTCGGCCGCCTCGGAGCTTGGGGCACGGATGACGGCAATGCGCAACGCGGCGGAGAACGCGGAGACGATGATCGGCGACCTGACCCTGGAGATGAACCGAGCGCGTCAGGCGGAAATCACGCAGGAGATCTTGGAGGTCGTCGGCGGCGCTGAGGCGCTCGGCTAACGACCCTGACAACCGAAAGCAACTTCGATTCGATGACCAGAAAAGGAACCCATGGCTGAGAGCAACGGAAGCAACGGAACCAACCAGGGGCGGGTCGAGCAGGTGACCGGCGTGGTCATCGACGCCGTCTTCCCCGACAAGCTGCCGGAGATCTTCTCGGCGGTGACGATCGAGACCAGCGGCGGCGACAACGACGGCGAATCGGCCGTTCTCGTCTGCGAGGTGCAGCAGCACCTCGGCGACGACCGCGTCCGCGCGGTCGCGATGGACGCCACCGACGGCATCGAGCGCGGCGCCGTCGTCACCGACACCGGCGGCCCGATCTCGGTCCCGGTCGGCGACGCTACTCTCGGCCGCATCTTCAACCTGCTCGGCGAGCCGATCGACAATGGCGAGGAGATCGGGGACGTCGAGCGCTGGCCGATCCACCGCCCGGCCCCGAAGGCCTCCGACCTGACCCCGACGCAGGAGATCCTCGAGACCGGGATCAAGGTCATCGACCTCCTCGCGCCTTACGCCAAAGGCGGCAAGGTCGGGCTGTTCGGTGGCGCCGGCGTTGGCAAGACCGTGCTGATCCAGGAGCTCATCCGCAACATCGCCGAGGAGCACTCCGGCCTCTCCGCCTTCGTCGGCGTCGGCGAGCGCTCGCGCGAGGGCAACGACCTCTGGCTCGAGATGAAAGAGTCGGGCGTGATCGACAAAACCATGCTCGTCTTCGGCCAGATGAACGAGCCCCCGGGCGCCCGTCTGCGCGTCGCCCTCTCCGGGCTGACGATGGCCGAGTACTACCGCGAGCAGGGCGGCCAGGATGTGCTCCTGTTCATCGACAACATCTTCCGCTTCGTCCAGGCGGGCTCCGAGGTCTCGGCGCTGCTGGGCCGGATGCCTTCCGCGGTCGGTTACCAGCCGACGCTGGAGACCGAGATGGGCGGTCTGCAGGAGCGGATCACCTCGACCGACCGCGGCTCGGTCACCTCGATCCAGGCGGTCTACGTCCCCGCTGACGACTACACCGATCCGGCTCCGGCCTCGGTGTTCGCCCACTTGAACGCCACCACGGCGCTCTCGCGGTCGATCTCCGAGAAAGGGATCTACCCGGCGGTGGACCCCCTCGACTCGACCTCGACGATCCTCAAGCCCGACGTCGTCGGCGACGAGCATTACCGGACCGCGACCGAGGTGCAGGAGGTCCTGCAGCGCTACAAGGAGCTGCAGGACATCATCGCCATCCTCGGCATCGACGAGCTCTCCGACGAGGACCGGCAGACGGTCTCCCGGGCCCGCAAGATCGAGCGCTTCCTCTCGCAGCCGTTCTTCGTCGCTGAACAGTTCACCGGCCGCTCCGGCGAGTACGTGCCGGTGGCCGAGACGGTGCGCGGCTTCCGCGAGATTCTCGACGGCGAGCACGACGACCTCTCCGAGGGCGCCTTCTACATGCAGGGCTCAATCGACCAGGTCCTCGAGAACGCCAAGTCCGGCGCCGCCGCCTAGGGCACGCAGATGGCGGCGGAGCACATGGTGGACGTCGAGGTCCTCACCCCGGAGGGCGAGGTCTGGAGCGGTGAAGCGCGCCAGGTCTCGACCCGCACCGAGGTCGGCGAAATCGGCATCCTCGCCAACCACGCGCCCGTCCTCGCGGCGCTGCGGCCGACCGAGCTCCGCCTCCATGTCTCCGAGAGTGAGACCAAACGCTACGCGCAGGCTCACGGCTGGCTGCAGGTCTACGGCAACCGCGCCCGGCTCCTGCTCGAGGAGGCGATCCCGCCCGAGGACCTCGACAGCGGCACTCTCAAAGAGCAGCTCTCCGACGCCGAACGGCGCCTCTCTGAGAGCGAGGAGGGCAGCGCCGACCACGCCCGGGCGCAGAAGGACAAGGACCGGGCCGAAGCGTTCCTCTCGATCGCCGGGGGATAGGGGGCGCGGCCTCCGCTCTCGGTCATGAGTGACGAGCTTGTCGTTCTCGCCAAGCGGCTGATCAGCTTCGAGACCTGTGAGCCGGACGCGATCTCCGAGGCGGCTGGGTTCATCCAGGGATGGCTGGAAGCTCGGGGGATTGAGACGGTTGGCGATGAGGTGCGTGGCCTGCCGGTAGTCAAGGCGGAGGTCGGTCCTGCGGATGCTCCGACCGTCGTGCTGCACGGGCACATCGACGTGGTGCCAGGGTACGCCGCCCAGTTCGTGCCTGAGACTTCCGGGGATCGGCTGATCGGGCGGGGTGCCTATGACATGAAGGGTGCGATCGCGGCGATGTTGCTGGTGACGGCGGCGATGCGCGATCAGGACCGGGTGCGGGTGCGGCTGGGGATCGTTGGCGACGAGGAGTCCGAGGAGGACGCCGAGCGCGGCTCCGACCATCTGGTGGACACCGGCTTCACCGGTGACTTTGCGATCACCGGCGAGCCGACCGACCTGCATATCGGGATCGAGGCCAAGGGCGTGCTGGCGCTGCGGCTGGAGGTGGGGGGGACGGCTGCCCATGGAGCCACTCCTTGGCTCGGCGACAACGCCGTTCTCAATGCGATCGACGTTTTCCGCAGTATCGAGTCGCTACCGTTTGCGCGACAGAGCTCGGAGCTGTTCGACCGGCCTTCGATCAACCTGGGGAGGATCGTCGGCGGCGACGCTCTCAACAAGGTGCCCGACCGCTGCGTAATCGACGTCGACATCCGCTACCTGCCCGGCCAAGACCCGGAGGCAATCCTTGCCGAAGTGCGGGAGATCCCCAGCTGCGAGGCGAGGGCTCTCCTGACCCGACCCCCAGCCACGGTTGCCCGCGACTCCGCCTACGTGCGGGCGCTGCGGACCTCGGCTGCCGCGCACCACGACGGCGAGCCGATGAGCGTCGGCCGGGACGGCGCCTCCGACGCGGTCTCTTTCCTGCGAGTGGGGGTGCCAGCGGTCGAGTTCGGTCCGATCGGGGCGGGGCATCACGGGCCGGCCGAGTGGGTCTCGCTCTCCTCGCTCGAGACCTACCGGCAGGCGCTCGAGGCGTTCCTGCGGGCGATCCCGGACCGGCTCGATGACTGACGAGACGCCGCTGCACGCGGGCGGAGGCTGGTCGCCGAAGAAGCCGCCGCCCGGCGGCGATGGCGAGCAGGCGCCGAGGCCGAAACGCTTCTGGTGGCGCTTCCTCCTCGCCTCGGTCCTGATCGTCGGCGTCTCCGCGGCGGCAACGACGACCAGCGTCCTCCTCTACATCGACAGCATCGCCCAGGCGCTCGGCCACAACGACCGCCTTCACAACAAACTGAGCCGGGCGCTCGCCAACGTCCACCCTGGGGACCCCGAGAACATCCTCATCCTCGGCTCCGACAAACGCGCCGGCGAAGAATTCGATGAAGACCCGGGGCGCTCGGACACGACGATCCTGCTCCGGCTCGACCCCGAGAAGGACTCGATCGCGGTGATGTCGATCCCCCGCGACCTCAAGGTTGAAATCCCCGAATACGGGACCGGCAAGTTCAACGAAGCGTATACCTACGGTGGCCCGAAGCTGACGCTGCAGGTGGTCAAAGAACTGACCGGCCTGAAGATCAACCACGTCGTCAACGTCGACTTCCTCGGCTTCGTCCGCGCCGTCGACGCGATCGGCTGCGTCTACACCGACGTCGACCGCCGCTACTACCACTCCAACGCCGGCCTGCCGCCGGACGAACAGTATTCGGAAATCAACATCAAGCCGGGCTACCAGAAACTCTGCGGCAAAAAGGCGCTGCAGTACGTGCGCTACCGCCACACCGACACCGACATCGTCCGCTCGGCCCGTCAGCAGTCGTTCATCAGCGACGCGCGCCAGCAGATCTCGGTCCAGGACCTCGTCTTCGACCAGCGCAACCTGATCGACATCTTCACCGAATACACCACCTCCGACATCAGCGACGGCAGGACGATGCTGGAAGTGCTGAAACTCTTCATCGCATCGCGTAATGCAGCGATCAAGCAGGTCCACTTCCCGGCCGAACTAGGTCCGAGCTATGTCTACGCCTCCCATAGCGCCATCGAAGACGCCGTCAACGAATTCCTCAGTGGCGAGACGAGCGAAGAAGCGGGGGGCGGGGAAGCGAGCTCTTCCAGCGCCAAGCAGGGCGGCAAGAAGAAGGGAAGCGGTGGCGGTAGCAGGGGCAAGCACGCCAAGAAGCACAAGAAGAAGAAGTCGAAGCCGAAGGTGCCCGCCGTGAAGCCGGGGGACGATGGGCTGGTGCCGGCACGAGAAGCCGGCGAAGCGGAGGGCAATGCGGCCGCTCGCCAGGTTGGCGGCGGCTTCCCGATCTTCTTCCCGACCCGCCTGCCGCCGGGAGCGCACTACGTCGAAACCAACCCCTACGAACACGTCGTCGACCCGCGCGTCTACCGCTTCAAAGGCAGCGACGGCGAGCGTCACGTCGCCTACAAAATGGTCGCGGTAATCGAAGAGCCCGACGGCTATCACTACTTCGGGGTTCAGGGGATCAAAGGCTGGGAAGACCCGCCGATCCTCGCCAACCCCAGCGTCACCGAGGAAATCCACGGCCGCGAGTACGAGATATTCGTCGATAGCGGCCGGATCAAATTGATTTCCTGGCACCGTGGGTCGAACACCTACTGGATTGCCAACGACCTCGAACAGTCGCTCGGCAACGAACAGATGGTCGGGATGGCGCGGTCCGCCGACCTTGTGATGGGAAAGAAAAAGCCGCAGAAAAAGGGTAGGAGGCACCCATGAGCGAGCAGCTGCAGCCAGTCGGCGTGATCGGAGTGGGCTGGGTCGGGCTGGTCACCGCGGCTTGCTTCGCTGAGCTCGGCCACCAGGTCATCGCCCGCGACATCCTCCCCGAGAAGGTCGAGGCACTCTCACGCGGCGAGGTCTCGATCCACGAGCCGGGGCTCGAGGACCTGCTGCGACGCAACGCCGAGCGGATCACCTTCACCACCGACATGAACGAGTTGCTTGAGGGCGCGCGCTTGCTCTTCGTCTGCGTCGACACGCCCCCGACCTACTCCGGCGACGCCGACCTCTCGCGGGTGCGGGCGGTCGTCCAGGAGCTGCCCGAAGGCAGCGATCACGTGCTGGTGATGAAGAGCACGGTCCCGGCCGGGACTGGAAACTCGATCCGCCGCGACATGCCCGAGCTCGCCTACGTCTCCTGCCCCGAGTTCCTCAAGGAGGGGACGGCAGTTGCGGACTTCATGCACCCCGACCGGGTCGTGGTCGGCGCCGATGCCGGCGACGAGGCGAATGCCGACGCGGTCGAAGAGCTCTACAAGCCGCTCGGCGGGCAGATCCTCCGCACCGACGTCGCCAGCGCCGAGATGATCAAGCTCGCCTCGAACGCCTTCCTGGCGACGAAGATCTCCTTCATCAATGAGATCGCCAACGTCTGTGAGGAGGTCGGCGCCGACGTCGGCCAGGTCGCGCAGGGGATGGGCCTCGACGCGCGAATCGGCAGCTCGTTCCTGCGTGCCGGCATTGGCTACGGCGGCAGTTGCTTCCCTAAGGACGTCAGCGCCCTGAAGATGCTGGCCGGGAACACCGGCTACCACTTCCAGCTCTTGACCTCGGTGATCGAGGTCAACGAGCTGCAGAAGCGCCGCGTCGTCGGCAAGCTCGAGAAGCACCTCGGCTCGCTGATCGGCAAGCGGATCGCCCTGCTCGGCCTTGCCTTCAAGCCCGACACCGACGACATGCGGGAGGCCTCGAGCCTCGTCCTCGCAGCGCGGCTGCAGGGCGAGGGGGCGGAGGTCGTCGCCTATGACCCGGTCGCCGCCGAGCGCGCCGCCGACCTGCTCGGCTCGGTCGAGATGGCCAACTCGGCGATGGAGGCCCTCGACGGCGCCGACGCCGCCGTCCTCGTCACCGAGTGGCGCGAGTTCGCCGACCTCGACTGGCGCGCCGCCGGCGAGCGGATGACCCGGCCGCTGATCGTCGACGGGCGCAACTTCCTCGATCCGGAGAAGTTGACTTCCGCTGGCTTCGAGTACGAGGGCATCGGCCGTTCCGTAACCAGTCAACCCACCGCCAGCGCCTCGTAGGATTGGTCGGTGCAAGCGATTGTTCTGGTCGGGGGCGAGGGGACTCGCCTGCGGCCCCTTACCTCTGACGTGCCGAAGCCGGCGGTGACGCTGGTCGACCGGCCCTTCCTCGCCTACGCGATCGAGTGGCTGGCGGCACACGGGGTGACCGAGATCGTCCTTGCCTGCGGCTTTCTTCCGGATGTCCTGCGCGAGGCGCTCGGGGACGAGGAGCGCCACAGCCACGTCTCCATCACTTACGTAGCCGAGCCGGAACCGCTCGGCACCGCCGGCGCGATCCGCTTCGCGGCCGAGGCGATCGGCGACCGGCTCGAGGAACGCTTCTTCGCCTTAAACGGCGACGTCCTCGCCGATCTAGATCTCAGCGCTCTGATGCAGGCGCACCGCGAGCGAGAGGCGCAGGCGACGATCGGACTGCACCCGGTCGAGGACTCCTCCGCCTACGGCCTCGTTAGCTGCGACGACGGCGGCTGGGTGCTCGAGTTCACCGAGAAGACCGGCGAGGCGGTCCCAGGGGAAATCAACGCCGGCGCCTATGTGCTCGAGCGCTCGGTCCTCGACCTCGTCCCCGCCCGGCAGGCCTGCTCGATCGAGCGCGAAGTCTTCCCGCAGCTGGTCGGCGACGGGCTCTGCGGGCTGCTGCTCGACGGCTACTGGATGGACATCGGCACCCCGGAGCGCTACCTGCAAGCCAGCTGGGACATCCTTGAGGGCCGGGTCGAGACCGAGGTCGAGCCGACCAGCCCCGGCCGCCTCGTCGCCCCGGCGGCTGAGGTTGATGCGGAGGCCCGGCTCGGCGAGCGCGCCGTCGTCTCCCCTGGCTGCCGGATTGAGGTCGGCGCCGAGGTCAGCGAATCGGTCTTGCTGGACGGCTGCACGGTCGGCGCGGGCGCACGGGTAGAGCGGTCGATCCTTGCCCCCGGCGCAACGGTCGATCCCGACGCACAGCTCGTAAACACCGTCATCGGCCGAAATGAAAGAGTCCCCGCCTGATGGGCAACATGCTCGACGACGTCCTCGGCCTTCCCGACCAGCTGCGCGATGCGATGTGGCGGCTGGAAACCGCGCGCCTGCAGCTGGCTGAATCGGCCGGGCTGATGGTCTGCGGAATGGGCGGCTCGGCGATCGGCGGCGAGCTTGCCGCCGCCGCCCTCGGCGACCGACTGACCAAGCCGATGGTCTCGATCCGCGGCTACGAGCTGCCGAGCTGGGCGACGCCGGAGTGGACCGTCCTCTGCTCCAGCTACTCGGGCAACACCGAGGAGACGCTCGCCTGCTTCGAGGCGGCCGAAGTGCTGGGCGCGCGGCGAGTTGTGCTCAGTACCGGCGGCGAGCTGGTCGAGCGCGCGCGCCAAGCGGGGGTGCCGGTGGTCGCGCCGCCGGGGATTTACCAGCCTCGGGTGGCGGTCGCCTACATGTTCGTCGCCGCGGCGGAGGCGGCGGCACTAGCTGGGGCCGCTCCCAGTATCCACACCGAGATTGACGCGGCGGCAGCGTTCCTCGAGCGCGAGCAGGAGACGCTGCAGGCGCAAGCGGCCGAGATCGCGGCCCAGCTGGACAGCGCGGTGACGGTGATCTACGGCGCCGACCTGACCGCGCCGATCGCCCAGCGCTGGAAGACGCAGATGAACGAGAACGCCAAGCTTTCCTCCTTCTGCGCCGAGCTGCCGGAGGCCGACCACAACGAGATCTGCGGCTGGACCGGGAACGGCGCCGCGAAGATGGCGGCCGTCTTCCTCGAGGACTGCGACCAGCACCCGCGCGAGCGGCGCCGCTTCGACCTCACCGCCGAGATCGTCGGCGAGGGCGCGGCCGCGGTGGTGCGGGTGGAGACGAAAGGGGAGACGCGGGTCGAACGGCTGCTCTGGGCGACGCTCCTCGGTGACCTGGTCTCGCTGGAGACCGCGAAGCAGATCGGTACCGATCCGGAAAAGATCGAGGCGCTGGACCGGATCAAGGCGGGGATGGCGCAGTGAGGGCGATGGTCCTGGCGGCGGGGCTGGGGACGCGGCTGCGGCCGATCACCTACGCGATGCCGAAGCCGATGGTGCCGGTGATCAACAAGCCGGTGATGGAGCACATCCTGCGCCTGCTCGCCCGCCACGGCTTCACCGAGACGATCGCCAACCTGCACTGGTTCCCCGACGTGATCGAGGGCTACTTCGGCGACGGCTCGGCCCAGGGCGTCTCGCTCACCTACAGCCACGAGGAGCAGCTGCTCGGGACCTCCGGCGGCGTCCGCAACGCCGCCGGCTTCCTCGGCGATTCCTTCCTCATCATCAGCGGCGACGCCCTGACCGACATCGACCTGAGCGCGATGCGCGAGTACCACGAGTCCCACGACGGGATCGCGACCCTGGCGATGAAGCGGGTCGAGGACACCAGCCAGTTCGGCGTCGCGATCGTCGGCTCCGATGGGCGGATCCAGGGTTTCCAGGAGAAGCCGCAGCCCGCCGAAGCGCTCTCCGACCTCGCCAACTGCGGCATCTACATGTTCCGCAAGGAGATCTTCGACTACTTCCCCGAGCCGGGGACGAGCAAGGCGGCCAAGCCCGACGACCCTGACGGCTTCGCCGACTGGGCGATGGACGTCTTCCCGCGCCTGCTCGACGGCGACGTCCCCTTCTACTCGCATGAGATCGACGCCTACTGGAACGACATCGGCAACCTCGAGGAGCTGCGCGACGGCAACGTCGACGCCCTCACCGGAACCGTCCAGGTCGAGAAGGAGGGCGACCTGGTCGATGGCTACCGCAGCGGCACCGACCCCGGCGACGAGGGCGCCCTCGTCGGCCCCGTCCTCCTCGGCCCCGGCTGCAAAATCGGCGACGACGTCCGCATCGACGGCCCCTCGATCATCGGCGACGACGTCCGCATCGGCGCCGGCGCCCGCCTAAAAGAAGTAATCGCCCTCCCAGGCGCCGAGATCCCCGCCAACGCGGTCCTAATCGGCGCCATCGCAGCCGCCCGCGGCTGACGGCCTTCGCGAGTCCGTCTAATTCCTTGCTCTACAAGGAATTAGACGGACTCGATGAGGAGTAGGGATCATGCGCGGGGGAGGGTGCCGGTGCCCCTCCTCCGGAATTGACCTCCCCTCCGCTTCGCTCCGGGGAGAACATGCTGCGCGGCTCCGCCGCGCCCCAGATCAGATTGCATATCGCCGAACATTCCTCCGGGAGGGGCACCGGCACCCTCCTTCGGAGCGGTCTCGGCAGACGCGCTTGCGTCGCAGCCGATTTCTGCCACACCAGGGCGTGCCGGAAATCGGATGCGCCGCTTGGGCTCCAGCTAGGGTTTCGCGAGACCGCAAAAACTCCTCTTGAAGACGGGTTTTTGCGGTCTCGGGGATCGGGACGTTCGAGGTTGCTGTTTCGGCACGAAGTTGAGTCTGAAGATTTGCTTTTTGCGTGCCACTTGTGCGGGTTTGCTCGGCAGGGTGGGGGCATGGAGGTTGCTCAGGCTGTTGCAGTTGCTCTGGTGCCGCCGCTTTGTGCGGCTTGTGGACGGGTTTGTCGGCCTGAGGCTGTTCTTTGCAATCGGTGCGGGCGTCGATTGGCGCGGGCTGAGCCTCTGCTGAGCAGCGGGCCGAACGGGGTGGATAAGGCTTGGTCCTCCGCGCCTTATGAGGGAGTGGCTCGAGACCTGGTCGCGGCGCTGAAGTTTCGGCGACTACTGCCGGTTGCCGATCTGATGGCGGAACGGATCGAATGGATGGCGCCTGCTCACATGTTGAGCGGGACCGTGGTGCCAGTGCCGCCGGCCCCCGTGCGCTTGCGGAAGCGAGGGTTCGATCCGGCGGGGGAGGTCGCAGCCGCCCTGGCCGAGCGGCTGGCGGCACCGATTGAGTGCTGCTTGGAGCGGCGGGGCCGGGGTCGGCAGGCGGGGCGGCGCCGGGCCGAGCGGATCGGGCACCCGCCGCGCATTCACGCGACCGACGCCGCTCCGCGCAGCGTCCTGCTGGTCGATGACGTCCTCACCACCGGGGCGACCCTCACGGCCTGCGCTCGCGCGCTTCGGGCCGCGGGGTCGTCTCGGGTGGTGGCGGTGACTTTCTCCCGGCGCCTTTAGTTGGCTCTCCGCGGCCCTACGGCCGTGCCTCGGCCGGGCGTCCCCGCATCTGGTCTACAAGCCGCCGCGTACGGCGGCGCTTGCGACGCAGCTCGCGATGCTTCTTCACCTGCCTGCTCATGTCCTCGGCCAGCTCATGCACCGAATGGGTCATGTCCGGGCTGCACTCCCGTGCGTGCAGCGTCACTCCCTTCAAGTAAAAGGTTGCCTCCGCCACCTGGCTGTCGCTGACCCGAGGGTTGCGCTCCTCCGAGAGCACCACTTCGAGGGTCGCGAGCGGTGAGACCTGCCGTCCCAACCGCTGGAAGCGTTTCCGCACCGTCTCACGCAGCTCGTCCGTCATCTCGACGTTCTTGCCTCGCACTTCTATCCGCATGAGGGCCTCCTTGTGGGTTGTGCAACGAGCTTAGACCCCCATCTACCCCGAAACAAGGGCCTGATGTCCCTCCCAAACCCCACACCGCTACCCTTGAGCAATGCCAGCGATGGACCTTGTAACGAAGGCGCTGCGGGCGGGGGAGGGTCGGAAATTCAAGGCCTACCAGAAGCGCGCGGAGGCGATCAACCGCTATGAGCCGGAGATGGAAGCTCTCTCCGACGCTGAAATCCGCCAGGAGGCGGACAAGCTGCGCGAGCGCGCCCGCGGCGGCGAGAGCCTCGACGACCTGCTGCCGGAAGCGTTCGCGCTCTGCCGCGAGGCCTCGAAGCGGACGACCGGGCAGCGCCACTACGACGTCCAGCTGATCGGCGGCATGGTCCTCCACGACGGCGCGATCGCCGAGATGCGGACCGGCGAGGGCAAGACCCTGACCGCGACCCTGCCTGTCTTCCTCAACACGCTCGCCGGCGGCAGCGTCCACGTCGTCACCGTCAACGACTACCTCGCCCGCCGCGACTCGGAATGGATGAAGCCGATCTACGACGCCCTCGGCTGCACCGTCGACGCCGTCCAGGACTTCGACGACCACGATTCCCGTCAGCGCAAATACGCGATGGACGTCACCTACGGGACCAACTCCGAGTTCGGTTTCGACTACCTGCGCGACAACATGGCCGACCAGCTCGAGCACTGCGTCCAGCGCGGCCACCACTTCGCGATCGTGGACGAGGTCGACAACATCCTGATCGACGAGGCGCGGACGCCGCTGATCATTTCCGGCGCGCCCGAACAGGCGGCGCAGACGTACTACACCTTCGCCCGCCTGGCCAAACAGATGGTCGGCGTGCCGGCGAAACAGAAACTGAAATCGCTCGGCGAAAACAAGGACACCACCGACGCCGACTACGACTACGAGTACGACGAGAAGCACAAGACCGTCGCCCCGACCGAGCGCGGCGTCAAAAAAGCCGAGGAATTCGTCGGCGTCGACAACCTCTACCTCGGCGAACACGGCACCCTCGTCAACCACCTCACCCAGGCGCTGAAGGCCGAGTCGCTCTACAAGAAAGACGACGACTACGCGGTGATCGACGGCGAGGTAATGATCATCGACGAGTTCACCGGCCGCATCCTCGAGGGTCGGCGCTGGTCGGAGGGTCTGCACCAGGCGGTCGAGGCGAAGGAGGGCGTGGCGATCCGCGAGGAGAACCAGACCCTGGCGACGATCACCCTGCAGAACTACTTCCGCCTCTACGACAAGCTCGCCGGGATGACCGGCACCGCCCTCACCGAGGCGACCGAGTTCATGAAGATCTACGAGATGCCGGTGGTCGAGATCCCGACCAACAAACCGATGGTCCGCAAGGACGAAAACGACCAGATCTTCAAGACCAAAGACGGTAAGTGGAAGGCGGTCTTAAGCGAGATCATCAGCCGCCACGAAAAGGGCCAGCCGATCCTCGTCGGAACCGTCTCGGTCGAGGTCTCGGAGATGATTTCCGGGGCGCTGAAACGCGAGGGCATCAAACACGCCGTCCTTAACGCCAAGCCCGAGCATGCCGAACGAGAGGGCGAGCTGATCGCCCAGGCCGGTCGCAAAGGTGCGGTGATGATCGCCACCAACATGGCCGGCCGCGGGGTTGACATCAAGCTCGGCGGCGACCCCGAGCACCTGGCGATCGCGGAGCTGAAAAAGGAAGGCATCACCCTCGAGAGCGAGGGCTACGAGGAGGCGCTGGCGGCGAAGACCGCCGAGCTGGAGCCGCAGTGCAAAACCGAAGGCGAAGAAGTGCGCGAGCTCGGCGGCCTCTACATCTGCGGCACCGAGCGCCATGAGTCCCGCCGCATCGACAACCAGCTGCGCGGCCGCTCCGGCCGCCAGGGCGACCCCGGCGAGTCGCGCTTCTTCCTCTCCGCTGAAGACGACGTGATCCGCCTCTTTGCCGGCGACCGCATCTACAAAATCCTCGACAAACTGGGCCCAGTCGGCGACGAAGGTGAGGAAGTGCCGCTGGAAGCGAAGATGCTGACGAAAACCGTCGAGAACGCCCAGAAGAAGGTCGAGGAGCAGAACTTCCTGATCCGCAAACGGGTGCTCGAGTACGACGACGTGATGAACGAGCAGCGGCGCGTGGTCTACAAATACCGCCGCGAGATCCTCGAAGGGCGCGACATCTCCGAGAACGCCCGCGACGAACTCGAGGGCGTGATCGAGCGCCTCGTCGACGAGTACACCGCCACCGACATCCTCGAGGACTGGGACCTTGAGGAGCTGGAGACGCAGCTGCGCCAGATCTGGCCGGTTTCCGTTGAGGTCTCAAGCATGGCGCCGGAGACGGTCGACCGCAACCAGCTGAAAGAAGCCCTCGACGACGACGTGATGAACGCTTACGACGAGCGCGAAGAGCAGCTCGGCGAGGAGCTGATGCGCTTCCTCGAGCGCTCGATCCTGCTGCAGGTGATTGACAACCGCTGGCGCGAACACCTCTTCGACATGGACTACCTGCGCGAAGGCATCCACCTCCGCGGCTTCGCCCAGATCGATCCCCTGGTCGCTTACAAAAACGAGGGCTTCCAGATGTTCGAAGAGCTGCTGCACTCGATCTGGGACGAGTTCTCGAAACTGGTCTTCCGGGCCGAGATCGAAGTCCAGCCCGAGGAAGCGGGCGCCGCGGTGGCCGGTAACGGCGGTGGCGCTTCCGCCCTCGCCTACTCCGGCGGCACGCTGGAGAATCAGCCTTCAGCGCTGCAGGAGGTCGCCGCCGCGAGTGGCGCCAGCGCGGTCGACGTTGCCGCGGCACAGGCCGCCGGGCCGAATAGCGGCGGGTTCGAAACGGTCGAGACGGTCGTCAACAACGACAAAGAGAACATCGGCCGCAACGACCCCTGCTGGTGCGGGTCAGGCAAGAAGTACAAGAAGTGCCACGGCGCCTGAGGGCGCGCCTTGACCGATCCCGTCCGCGAGTTCATCCGCGCCTTCAACGAGCGCGACCTTGATGCCTTCGTCGCCGTGCTCGACCCTGAGGTCGAGCTGCACTCCGGGCGGGGGCTGCGAAAGGGGCGCGAGGCGGCGCGGGTCTGGGCGACGCGGGAGCCGGGCGGCGTACAGCAAACGATCGAGCTCGACCAGTTGTACGAGGAAGGGCTCGAGAGCGGCGGCGGGCGCGCCGTGGCGCTGATCCGTCGGCGCTGGCACTGGGAAGAGGACGGCAGCGAGGCAGGCACCGACGATATGGCCTGGGCCTTCGAGCTGCGCGACCACAAGGTCCTCAGCTGGCGCCCCTACGACGATCGCGAAGAGGCGCTGCGGGTCGGCAATTTCGCCCCGCCGCTTGGCTGAGCGCCAGAGCAGGCGTAGGATCACGCCATGTCGTCGGTTGCCCCCGACAACGCCGAAGCCACCGAGGCCTGGAGTGGGCCGCTCTTCGAGATCTTCCTTAAGTACCGGGACCTGACTACCGGTGGACTTGGCGCGCACGGCGAGGTGGCGATGGGGTCGAACCCGCCCCGGCCGGGGGAGCGGGTGATCGATATCGGCTGCGGCTTCGGTGACACCACCCAGCGACTGGCCGAGCTGATCGGACCGGAGGGCTCGGCGCTCGGTGTTGACGTCTCGCCACCGTTCATCGAGACCGCGGGCAAGGAGGCCGAGGAGGCCGGCCTCACCAACGTCGAGTACCAGCTAGCCGATGTGCAGACGCTGCAGCTGCCGCAGGAATTCGACTACGCCTTCTCGCGCATGGGGATCATGTTCTTCGCCAACCCGGTAGCTGCGCTGCGGAACGTCCGCCAGGCGCTGAAGCCCGGCGGCCGTTTCACCGCTGTTGTCTGGCGGCGCAAGCTCGACAACGAGTGGGTGCGGCGGGCGGAGGAGATCGTCGACGAATACCTCGAGCACCCCGAGGAGACCGACGAACCAACCTGCGGCCCCGGTCCCTTCTCGATGGCCAACGCCGACACCGTCACCGAACAGCTGAAAATCGCTGGCTTTGAGGAGATTGGCCTGCGTCGCTGCGACCTGCCGATGAAGGTCGGCGCCGACCTCGACCAAGCGGTCGAGTTCGGCATGGCCCTCGGTCCCGCCGGCGAGATCCTCCGCCTCTGGGGCGACCGCGTCGACGAGATCCGCCCCGAGATCGCCGCCAAGATCCGCGCCGCGATCGCCGACTTCGAGCAACCCGACGGCGTCTGGGCTCCAGCAAGCACCTGGATCATCACGGCCCGGGTTCCTGCGGGCTAAGGCTCCAACCGCGCCTGTAGGGACGGGTGGGTGCCCCTCTCGAGACCTGGGTTGCTGGCCTCTAAGAACACGGTCTCTCGCTAAGTGATCTGTGCCAGCAACAGGACGCCGGCCCCGAGAGGGGCACCCACCCGTCCTAGCGACAGTGTTCTAAGCCTCCTTTTTCGCGAGACCGCGAGGAACCGCAACTATTCCGGTTCTTCGCGGTCTCGCGGCCCCCTCCCCAACACGCCCAATAACCTGTCGGTATGGCCGAGACTCAGAGCGAACCTGTCGCGCCTCGTCTGGCTGCCGTCCGCGAGCAGCTGTCCCTGCTTGCGGACTACCTTTGACCCGGCTGGGCTAGAGAAGGAAGCCGCCTCGCTCGAGGAGGAGATGGGGCGGCCTGGGTTCTGGGATGACCAGGAAGCCGCTGCGAAGACTTCGGCTGCGCACGCGCGGGCGCAGAAGCGGCTGGAGATGTTCCGGGGGCTGGAGAGCGATGTGGCCGACCTCTCCGACCTGGCCGAGATGGCGGCTGAGGACGAGGAGATGGCAGCTGAGTTGGATACGCAGCTGGGCTCGGTCGAGCAGCGGCTCGCTGAGCTCGAGGAGGCGCGCCTGTTCAGCGGCAAGTACGACGCCGGCGACGCGGTCGTCACCGTCCACGCCGGGGCGGGCGGGACCGACTCGCAGGACTGGGCCGAGATCCTCCTGCGGATGTACCTGCGCTGGGCCGAACGGCGCGGCTTCGACGTCGAGATGGTCGAGGCCTCGGCGGGGGAGGAGGCCGGGCTCAAGTCCGCCACCTTCATCGCCCGCGGCGAGAACGCCTACGGCCTCTTCGCCGCCGAGCGCGGCGTCCACCGCCTAGTCCGGATCTCGCCCTTCGACTCCTCCGCCCGCCGCCACACCAGCTTCGCCCAGGTCGAAGTCGGGCCGGTGGTCGACGAAACGGTTGAGGTCGAGATTGACGAGGGGGACCTGCGGATCGACACCTACCGCGCCTCCGGGGCCGGCGGCCAGCACGTCAACAAGACCGACTCGGCGGTGCGGATCACCCACCTGCCGACCGGCGTCGTCGTCCAGTGCCAGAACGAGCGCTCGCAGATGCAGAACCGGGCTGTCGCGATGCAGCTGCTGCGCTCGCGGCTGATCGAGCTGGAGGAGCGCAAACGCTCCGAAGAGCTGGCCAAGCAGCGCGGCGAGGTCAAAGACGTCGCCTGGGGATCGCAGATCCGCAGCTACGTGATGCACCCCTACACGATGGTCAAGGACCACCGCACCGAGCATGAGGTCGGTGACGTGCAGCGGGTGCTCGACGGCGACCTCGACGCCTTCATCCGCGACTACCTGAACAAGACCGCCGCCGCCTCGGCGAGCTAGCGATTCGCAGATGGCCGAGCCGCTCTTCCACCTCGAACGCGCCTCCGCCGGCGAGGTGGAGGGTCTGCTGGTCCTCCACCACGGCCGCGGCACCGACGAGCGCGACCTGATCGGCCTCGCTGATTTCCTCGACCCTGAGCGGCGCTTGCAGGTGGTGACGCCGCGGGCGCCGCTGCAGCTGCCCGGCTCGCCCGGATACCACTGGTACCTGGTGCCGCGGGTCGGTTATCCCGACCCGGAGACTTTCGAGGCCGCCCGCGCGGCGCTGGTCGACCTCCACGACCAGCTCTGGGAGGAGACCGGAATCGGGCCCGAGCGGACCGTGCTCGGCGGCTTCTCGATGGGAGCGGTGATGAGCTTCGCGATGGGCCTCAGCGCCGAGCGCCCGGCGCCAGCGGGGATCCTCGCCTTCAGCGGCTTCGTGCCGACGGTCGAGGGCTGGGAGCCGAGCTTCGCCGACCGCACCGGCACCCGCGTCTTCATCAGCCACGGTCGCAACGACCCGGTGATCGGGATCGAGTTCGCCCACCGCGCCCGCGAGCTGGTCGAGGCGGCTGGTCTCGACCTCACCTACCGCGAGTCGGAGCTAGGCCACCAGATCGACCCCGCGCACCTGCGCGAAGCCGCTACCTGGCTCGGTGAGATGCTCGGTTAGCGTGGTGGTGCCGCGAGTGGTGGTGGTGCCGGTGATGCCGAGAGTGGTTGCCGTGGCTGGCTTCCCTCTGCCGCTGAGCTTTACGCCGTTCGGCTTCTTCTTCAGCTTCTTCGGCTTCGATTTCCTTGCAGAGTTCTTCATCTTCGGCGTCTTCGGCTTCGCAGCCTTCGCTTTCGTCGCCTTCGTCATCGACTTCTTCGATGTCGACCGATCCGTCTTCGCCCTGATCGTCCGCTTCGGCTTCGTCTTCTTCGGCGGCGGCGAAGAGCGGCACAGCAGTGGGGGCGGTCACGCTCGTGGCGTGCGCCGAGGCAGCCGCAGCGAGTGGCAGCAGCGAGGCGAGCAAGAGAACCAGCAGGATCGGGAGTTTGCGCATGGCTCCCTCATCGGAGCCAGAGGCAAATCCGTTTAGTCAGCTGGACTTTCGTCCAGTACGCCCTCCAGCTGCAGCAGGGCCTCCTTCATCGGCAGGCCGCCGCCGTAGCCGCCGAGGGCGCCCCCGGTCCGCAACACGCGGTGGCAGGGGACGACGAGCGGGATCGGGTTGCTGCCGCAGGCGGTGCCGGCGGCGCGGACAGCGCGCTCGTTGCCGGCTTTGCGGGCCATTTCGGTGTAGCTGCGCGTCTGGCCGTAGGGGATGCGGTCGATCGCCCGCAGGACCCGCTGGCGGAAGCCGCCGCTGAGTTGCCAGTCGAGCGGCAGGTCGAAGCTCTCGAGCTTGCCCTCGAAGTAGAGGTCGAGCTCGCGCCGGACCTCGTCCAGCTCGGCCGGCGCCTCAAGCACCCGCGGCGAGACCCGCTCGGCGAGGTCGGTGAGCAGCTCGTCGGCGTCCTGGTTCGGCAGCCCGATCCGGACCAGCCCGCGCGGCGTCTGCGCCAAGAGCAAGGGCCCGAAGGGGGAGTCGGTGGTCGTGTAGGCGACGTCGAGCAGGCCCTCTTCGGCGGCGCGCGCCCTGAACCCGTCGAGTGCGGCGTCGGTCTTCGTGCTCATGCCAGCTCCTTTCTCAGTCGCTTCAGTCCCTCGTGCAGGCTGCGCCGCGCTGCCTCCGGCGAGCAGCCCAGCGCTCCGGCAATCTCGGCGTGGGGGAGGTCGCTGCCGTAACGCAGCGCCACCGCAGCCCGCTGTTTCGGCGGCAGGGCGCCGACCGCGGTCCAGAGTTGCTCGTCGCGCTCGGGAATCCCGTCCTCGCTCGCAACCTCCGCCACCTCGGCGACGGGAACCGGGCTGCGGCCGCGGGCGCGGTGGTGGTCGATCGCCTTGCGATGGGCGATCGTCAGCAGCCAGCCCCGCAGGTTGCTGTCGTCCTTCAGCTGCGGATAGGCGCGCAGGGCGGCGAGGAAGGTCTCCTGGAAGCAGTCCTCGGCACCATCGCGGCCGACCGCGCCGTGCAAGATCGCCATCACGGCGCCCGCATGGTCGTCCAGAACGGTTTGAAACTGCGGCAGCGCGGTCACTCTGTGGGATTAAACGTGGTGGCTCTGCAAAACGTGAGATCGAGGCGACGATTTGCCACTTCAGCGGTGGGAAATCGTTGTCTCGTTAGGGTTGCGCAATGACCGAGTTGATGGCTGAAGTCGAGGAGTTGGTGGCGCGGGCGCTGGCCGAGGACTTAGGGGAAGAGGGCGACGTCACCGCTGACTCAACGGTCCCCGAGGAGACCCAGGCGCGGGCGCGAATCGTGCAGAAAGAGCCGGGCGTGGTCTTCGGGTTGGCGCTGGTTGCCGAGACGATGCGCCAGTGCGGGGTCGAGCACGTCGACAACCTCGTCGTCGAGGGGCAGTGGCGCGAGGAGGTGCCAGCCGAGGTGCTGATTGCGAGCGGGTCGGCGCGGGCGCTGCTGGCAGCCGAGCGGACCGCGATCAACTTCCTCGGCCACCTCTCCGGGGTGGCGACGATCACCGCCCGCTACGCCGAGGCGGTGGTCGGGACGGGGACGACGATCCTCGACACCCGCAAGACGACGCCGGGGCTGCGGCGGCTGGAGAAGGCGGCGGTCGCCGCCGGCGGCGGCATCAACCACCGGATGGGCCTCTACGACGCGATCTTGATCAAGGAGAACCACATCGCCGCCGCCGGCGGCCTGGCTAAAGCCGTCCACGCCGCCCGCACCGCCCAGCCGGAGATGGCGATCGAGGTAGAGGTCCGCGACCTCGACGAGGCCGCCTACGCGCTCGGCACCGGCGTCGACCGTCTCCTGCTCGACAACATGAGCCCAGAGTCGATGAAGGAAGCGGTGGCGCTGCGGGATCAGACCGCGGGGGAGGGCGGCGTCTCGCTCGAGGCCTCAGGCGGGGTCACGCTGGAGAACGTACGCGAAATCGCCGAGACGGGCGTCGAGTTCATCTCGATCGGCGCCCTGACCCACTCGGCCCCCACTCTCGACTTCTCGATGCTTCTCGACCTCTCTACTTGAGCAGTTTCGAGAGCCGCCGGTCTTTGAGGATGCGCCCGCCCGTCTGCTCTTGCGGGCAGTAGTTCGTCTGGTGCTCGGAGAAGAAGACGGCCTCGATCGTGGTGCCGCAGCGGGGGCAGGGCTCGCCCTCGTGTTTGTGGACCTTTAGCGGCATCTGCACTTTGTCGGAGACCTCGGGGCCGATCGTCTGCTCGTAGTGGTCGATCGCGTCGCCGAGGACGTGGAGGGCGGCATGGAGGCGCTCGACCTCCTCGGAGTCCAGCTCCGAGCCTTTCTTGAAGGGGGAGAGGCGGGCCTCCCAGAGAATCTCGTCGACCCAGGAGCGGCCGATCCCGGCGATGTCTTTCTGGTGGCGGAGGAGCGGGTGGAGGTGGCGCGGCTTATCGACCGCGGCGGCGAACTCCTCGAGCGGGGGAGGGGGCCAAGCTTCCGGCCCGAGGCTCGCCACCATCTCGTCTGCGGCAACGGCGTCCGCCGGCAGCAGCTTCGTCCAGGCGCGCTGTTTGGTCCCGTACTCGCGCAGGCGTAGCTCGCGCCCGTCGGTGAGCCGGATCAGCACCCGCGAGGCTTTGTCTTTCAGCGAGGCGCGTTTGTCGAAGACCCGCAGCCGCCCCGCTGACATCAGATGGATCAGCAGCGCCAGGTCGCCGAACTCGACCACCGGCATCTTGCCGACCCGCCGCACCCCGGTGACCTCGCGCCCGACCAGCGCTTCCAGCGGCGGATCGAAGGTCTTCATCACGTTCATCCCCGGCGCCAGCGCCGATTCCACCTCGGCTCCGGCCAGGGTCGTCTGCAGGCGGCGGGCGACGATCTCGACCTCGGGCAGCTCGGGCATCGGGAAGAAGGCTAGACGGACGCTTCTGTCGTCTAGACTTCAGAGACGTTCATTCGACCGGACTCGGACCCAGTCCCCCCGGCGAACATAGGAAAGGTAGGGCTCATGCAGGAGCTCCCGACGATCCAACCTACTTCCGCCCCCGAGCTGAGCTCGGACCAGATCGCTGAGATCAGCGAGGAAGTTCGCGCGCTCGCCGAGCAGCGCAACGCCGTCATCCTTGCTCACAACTACGAGCTGCCCGAGATCCAGGACGTCGCCCACTACCTTGGCGACTCGCTCGGCCTCTCCCGTCAGGCCGCCGAGACCGACGCCGAGGTGATCGCCTTCTGTGGGGTCCACTTCATGGCCGAGACCGCCTCGATTCTCTCGCCCGAGAAGACGGTCCTGATCCCCGACCTCGATGCCGGCTGCTCGCTCGCCGACTCGATCACCGCCGACCAGCTGCGCGGCTGGAAGGCCGAATATCCCGACGCGCTCGTCGTCATGTACGTCAACACCTCGGCCGAGGTGAAGGCGGAGACCGACTACTGCGTCACCTCCTCGAACGCGGTCGATGTGGTCCGCCACATCTGGGAGGAGCACGGGTCCGATCAGGAGATCCTCTTCGGCCCGGACATGTGGCTGGGGGCCTTTGTCGAGCGCGAGACCGGCCTGGTCGAAGAACCCGAGCGGCGCGGCAACTTCCACATCTGGGACGGCGAGTGCCACGTCCACGCTGGGATCAAGCCGCTCGACATCGTCCGCACCCGCGAGGAACACCCGAACGCCGAGTTCCTGATCCACCCCGAGTGCGGCTGTAGTACTCAGGCGATGGAGTACGTCGCTTCGGGCGACATCGACGCCGAGGGTGTCCACATGCTCTCGACCTCGGGGATGCAGAAGCACGTCGAAGCGCACCCCGACGGCGAGTTCATCGTCGCCACCGAGAATGGGATGCTCTACCCGTTGCAGCAGGCCGCGCCCCGCGCACACCTGATCGAGGCCAACCGAATGGCCACCTGCAAATACATGAAGATGATCACCCTGCCGAAGCTCCGCGACTCCCTCCGCGACCTCAAGTTCGAAGTCAGCGTCCCCCCCGAGATTGCCGACCGCGCCCGCATCCCAATCGAGCGCATGGTCGCGATCGGCTAGCCGCCGGACCTCGCCCTCGCCTCGCTGAAGTTTTCAGGCGACTTTTAGGTCGCTTTTCGCTTCCTTTGCCGAACCCGGAGCAAGCTGTCTCCGTAACCCTCGGAAAGGAAGTGAGATGACCAACCGCAGAGCCAAGATCGCAGCCGGCGCCACTGTCGTCGGGCTGGGGGCGCTCGGGGGGTTTGCGTTGGGCACCAACCCCGGAATGCCCACGCAGCAGGTGGCGAGCGTCAACGGCTCGTCGCCTGTCGTAACCAGCGCGAGTGGGGCCGCCGCCGTCCCGGCGACCCAGAACGCGGCGTTGCAGGAAAACCGGGCGCCGATCGTCACCCGTGCCAGCGGCGGAGCTGGCGGGACCAACTTCACGGAGGCGGACTGAATATGAGTGAGAGCAAACGGAAGATCCTGGTGGTCGCCAACCGGACCGCCGGCTCGCCCGAGCTGATCGCGGCGCTGTGCGAGCGTGCCGTCGATGCCCCGAGCAGCTTCACCCTGCTGGTGCCGGCGGTGCCGCACGGCCTCGCCTGGGCAGCCGACATGAAAGCCGGCTGGGCGGAGGCGGTTGGCCGGGCCGAGCAAGCCGCGGGCCGGATCCGCGGCAATGGCCTCGAGCTCGAGGAGACGATCATCGGCGACCCCGATCCTCTCGCTGCGGTCGGTGACGTCCTACACGCGCGCGAGTTCGACGAGATCGTGGTCTCGGTCCTGCCGCGGACGATCTCCCGTTGGCTCGCACTCGGCTTGCCGGCGCGGCTGCGGCGGTGCGTCGACCTCCCCGTCATCCAGGTGGACGCGAGCGCACAGCCGCTGGGCCAGCCGGTGCCCTCACGCGTCGAGGAGGCCGTTGCCGCCTAGGGCGCGAGCTTCTGCGGTCTTAGTCGTCGCCGTCGGAGCCGTGCCCGCCGGAGTCGTCGCCGTTTTCGGATTCGGGTTCGACGACTTCCGGCTGAACGGGTTCTTCCTCGACGGTTTCCGGCGGTTCGAACGTCGTGGACGGTTCTTCCTCGGGGCCGTGGTCATGCGAAGGGCCGGTCGGCGTTCGTTCGCCGGGAACGCTCAGGGCCGGAGCCAGCCTGTCGCCGGCCGAGACCGATTCGTTGGCGATCCCGATCTGCTGGCTGGTCAGGTTGGCGGCGGCGATTGCGACCCCGATCGCGATTGCGACCCCGAGCAGGGCGAGCAGGACCCACTTCGCGGTTGCCGGCAGGGTCATGAGTGCACCTCTGCGGGAGCCAGCTGGATCGTCGCCGTCAGCCCGCCGCCCTCGCGGTTGCGCAGGCGCACGTCGCCGCCCCACTGGCGGGTCAGCTCGCGGGCGATCGGCAGGCCGAGGCCGGTGCCCTTCGCTCCCTTGCGCCCGGCGCTGCCGCGACTGAAGCGTTCGAACACGGCCTCCTCCTCGCCCGGAGCGAGGCCGGGGCCTTCGTCGAGCACCGCGAGGCGCCCTGGTGCCGCTTCGAGCACGATCGCCGAGCCGGCGGGCGAGTAGGTGAGGGCGTTCTCGATCAGGGAGTCGAGGGCCCGCTCGAGGTCGGGCCCCGCGCACCATCCCTCGCCGCCTTCCCCGGTCGCGATCTCGAGCTCGATGCCGCGCTCGGCCGCCGCCGCCCGCCAGCGCGATGCCGCCCGCTCGACCGCGGCCCGCAGGTCGATCCGCTCACCCGGCAGTTCGTGCTCGCCGGCGCGGCTGAGGATCAGCAGCTCGTCGACGATCAGCGAGAGGCGGTCGATCTCGCCCATCGCCGCGTCGAGCTCGCGCTCGACCGGCGGCTGACCGCGGAAGCGTTCGGCCAGGCCCTCCAAGCGCAGGCGCAGCCCCGTCAGCGGCGTCCGCAGCTGGTGGGAGGCGTCGGCGACGAAGTCCTGCTGGACCCGCAGCAGCCGCTTGATCCGTCCCGTCATCTCGTTGAAGGCGCGGGCGAGTGAGCGCTGCTCGGCGCTGCCCTCGACGGCGACGGTGGTGTCGAGGTCGCCGTCGGCGACGTTGCGGGCGGCGGCGTCGAGGCGGCGGATCGGCCGCGCGATCTGCTGAGCGATCAGGGCGCCGGCGATCAGACCGAGCAGCAGCACGACGCCGGCGAGGGCGGCGATGTCGAGGATCGAGGTCTTCACTGCCCGGTGGACGGCGTCGATGCTCTGGGTGATCCGCACCGCGCCGATCGGGTGGCCGCGGTCGAGGACCGGGACCGAGGTGGCGAGGATTTCTTCGCCGAGGGTTTCGCTGTTGCGGGTGATCTGCTCGCCGTGCCCTTTGAGGGCGGCTTCGACCTCCGGCCGGTCGTCGTAGCTGCGGCCGAGCTTGGTCCCGGCCGAGTCGGCGAGCAGCTGCCCGGCGGCGTTGACGACGATCACCCGGCCGCGGACGCTCTCGGCCGATTTCTCGGCGATCCGCTGCAGCGGCACCGGCTGCGGCGGGTTGACGAACTCGGTGGCGCTGGTCGCGACCACCTCGGCCTGGCTGCGCGCCTGGCCTTTGACCTCGCTGTCGACGCGGTCGCGCAGGCTCAGCGCCAGCGGCACCCCGAAGGCGATCAGCGCCAGCAGCAGGACGTAGGCCAGCGCCAGCAGGAGGGTCGCGCGGAGGCTCAGCGGTCCGGGCCCTCGTCCTCTGGGGCGGCGAAGCGGAAGCCGACGCCCCGGACCGTCTCGATGTAGGTCGGGTGGGCCGGGTCGTCGTCGAGCTTGCGCCGCAGCCAGCCGATGTGCACGTCGAGCGTCTTCGTCGAGCCGAACCAGTTCGTGTCCCAGACCTCGGACATCAGGTCCTCGCGGGTGACGACGCGGCCGCCGTTTCGCATCAGCATCGCCAGCAGGTCGAACTCCTTGCGCGAGAGCTCCAGCTCCTCGCCGCGAAAGCGGGCGATCCGCGCCGCCGGGTCGATCTCGACCTCGCCGACCCGCACCGGCTTGCCCTTCTCGCCGCTGCCGTTCTCGCGCGGGGCGCTGCGGCGGAGGACGGCGCGAATGCGGGAGATCACCTCGGCGGCGCTGAACGGCTTGACGACGTAGTCATCGGCGCCGAGCTCCAAGCCGACGATCTTGTCCATCTCGGTGCCGCGCGCGGTCAGCATCACGATCGGGACGTCGGAGCGGCGGCGCAGCTCGCGGCAGACGTCGCGGCCGTCGCCGTCGGGGAGGGCGAGGTCGAGCATCACCAGGTCGGGTTCCTCGGAGTCGGCGAGCTCGATCGCGCCAGCGGCAGTGCCGGTGACGACAGCCTCGAAGCCGGCTCGCCGCAGCGCCTCGGCGAAGGGCTGGGAAATCGATTCCTCGTCCTCGACGACGAGGATGCGGCCGCCTGGCGATTGGGTTGGCATAGCTCAACTGTAGGGCCCCTTCCGGGCACTTTCCTCAGCTCAGCGCAGGTTTTGCCAGGGCTTTACCCGGCTCTTTCCTGCCCTTGCAGGCGCGGGGCGCAGACTGCGATCGCAAGCTGCCAATAGGGGGAAAGCTGTGAAGAACGTGAGAGCAAAAGTCGCCGCCGGGGTCACCGTGATCACTCTCGGCGGGCTGGGCGGACTGGCCCTCAGCCAGGGCGGGAAGGCGCCGAGCAAACCGGTCGCCGACAAACCCGTCGTCCACACCAAGGTGATCCGGCGCACGATCCATGTCACCAAGCACGCGAAGCCGAAACACCCGCCGGCCGGCAGTGGCGCCGTCGCAGGTACCTCCGCCAGCGCCAGCGCGCCGGTGACCACCGGGAGCAGCGGCGCGGCCGGAGCAAGCGAATACGCACCTGTCTCCACCGGTGCGAGCAGCACCGGGACCGAAACCGAAGCCGTCACCACCGGCTCCAGCGGGACCGGGGTCGAATCGGCTCCCGTCTCGACCGGATCGAGCAGCACCGGCACCGAAGCCGCGCCCGTGACCACCGGCGCCAGCGGCGCGGGTGGTGGTGGCGGTGAGGTCGAGAGCGAGGGTGGCGGCGGCGGAGGTGGCGGCGATGACTGAGTCGGTCCGCTCCCGACGGCCGCGGGCGAGCCTCGTCTTCTGGGGCTCGATCCTCCTCTTCGCCGCGCTCTTCGCCCTCCTGGTCTACCGCTTCTCGCTCGAACAGCAGGCGACGCAGCCGACGGCGCAGACGGTCCAGGTGCGCAAGGTGATCAAACGGCGGGTGGTGACGACGATCGTCCCCACGCCCGGCCGGAACAGCGTCAGCAGCGGCCCGGTCAGTAGCGCCTCCTATTCCTCCGGCGCTGCACCCGTGACGACGGGGGCCTCCTGATGGGCGAATATGACCTCACCTTTGACGCGATGGGCAGCCATGTGCGCCTGCTGATCGGCGAGCCGGGCCCCGGCATGGCGCCGGCGGCAGCGGCCGCCGAGCAGGGCCGGCTCTTCGTCGAAGACTTCGACGCGACGCTCTCGCGCTTCAAGCCCGAGAGCGAGCTCTGCCACCTCAACGCCGACCCGCGCGAACGCGTCCTGACCTCGGAGTTGATGCGGCGGGCGATCGAGGCGGGCCTGTTCGCCGCCGAGCGCAGCGAAGGGCTGGTCGACCCGACCCTGGTCGGCGAGATCGAGGAGGCGGGATATGTCCGCTCCCGGGCCGGGATGGCCGGCCTGCCGCTCGCCGACGCGCTCGTCGATGCGCCGACGCGCCGGCCGGCGAGCCCGCGGCCCGAGCAGCGCTGGCGCGGCTTCGCGGTCGACGACGAGGCCGGTGAGGTGGTCCGCCCGCCCGGCCTGCGCTTCGACACCGGCGGCACCGGCAAGGGCCTCGCCGCCGACATGCTTGCCGCCAACCTGCACGGCTACTCGCGCTTCATCGTCGACTGCGGCGGCGACATCCGCATCGGCGGCGCCGATGCCCTGGTCCATCCCTACGAGGTCTTCGTCGAACACCCGATCACCGGCGACCGCGCCCACGTGCTGCGGCTCGGCTCCGGCGGGGTCGCGACCTCCGGGATCAACGTGCGGATCTGGCGCGACGAGCGCGGCCGTTACGCCCACCACCTGCTCGACCCTGCGACCGGCGAGCCGGCCTGGACCGGCCTCGTTGGCGCTACCGCCCTCGGCGACAGCGCCCTCGAAGCGGAGACGCTCTCCAAGACGGCGCTGCTCTCGGGCCCCGAGCGCGGGCGCGAGATCCTCGCCGAGCGCGGCGGCCTGCTGATCCACGACAGCGGCCGGGTCGAGATGGTCGGCCCGCTTGCGGTCGCACCACGCATCCGCCTGCCGGAGGTCTCGCGATGACCGCCGCGATCGTCACCTCCTCGAGCGGCGCCGCCGGCGCGGCCGAAGTGATCCAGAGCCACGGCTGGTGGCTCGCCTCCCGCGCCTCGGGCCTGGTCGCCCTGGTCCTGGTGACGATCTCCGTCTTCCTCGGCCTGACGTTGTCGGGCAAGGTGATGCGCCGCCCCGGCCTCTCGAAGAAGCTGATGGCGATCCACGAGCAGACGGCCCTCGCCGGGCTGGTCGCGATCGCCGTCCACGGCATCGCTCTGCTCGGCGACCCCTGGCTGCACCCGGGCGTCACCGGCATCGCCGTCCCGTTCGCGATGAGCTTCAAAACGCTCTTCACCGGGCTCGGCATCATCGGCGGCTACCTCGCGGCGCTGCTCGGGCTGAGCTACTACGTCCGCCGTCGCATCAACGCCAAGCTCTGGCGCAAGGCGCACCGGGCGACGGTCCTGGTCTGGCTGCTCGGCCTCGTGCACGCGCTCGGCGCCGGTACCGACGCCTCCGCGGTCTGGTTCCGCTGGTGGGTGATCCTCACCACCCCGGTCATCGGCGGCCTCTTCGTCTACCGCGTCCTCTCCGCCCGGGCCAAGAAACAGGCTCGGGCGACGCGACCGCGACCGCAGCGGGCGCTGCCGGCCGACCGACGGCCCCACGTTCCCACCCCAGCCCTGGAGGAGGCGTGATGAGCAAGAACAAGAACGGCTCCGGCGACCCCGGCGTCCTCATCGTCGGCGGTGGCCTCGCTGGCCAACGCTGTGCCGAGACCCTGCGCCGACGCGGTTACGAGGGCCCGGTGCGGATGCTCTGCGCCGAGACCGAGGCGCCGTACGACCGGTCGCCGCTCTCGAAGGGCGTGCTCGCCGGCAGCGCCGAGGAGGAGAGCGTCGGCTTCCGTCCCGCCCATTGGTACGAAGAGAACGAGGTCGAGCTGCTGCTCGGCCGCCGGGCCGCGGGCCTGGAGCCGGGGGTGCGGCTGGTTTTCCTCGACGAGGGCGAGCCGGTGCCTTACGGCAAGCTGCTGATCGCCAGCGGCGGCGAGCCGCGGCGGCTGCCCTTCCTCGAAGGCTTTGAGAACGTCCACTACCTCCGCACCCTCGCCGACGCCCGCCGCCTGAGAGCGGAACTGGCCCCTGGAGCCAGACTGGCGATCGTCGGCGCGGGTTTCATCGGCCAGGAGGTGGCGGCGACCGCGCTCGGGCTTGGCGCCGGGGTGACCATGATTGAGGCCATGGAGGTGCCGTTGGCACCGATCCTCGGCGCCGAGCTCGGCCGCTGGTTCGCGGACCTGCACCGGGAAGAGGGGGTGCGCTTGCTGACCGGAGCGCTGCTCGAAGGCGCCCGTGGCGGACGCCGGGTCCAGCAACTCCTGCTCGCCGACGGCACCCACGTCGATTGCGACCTCGTCGTCGTCGGTATCGGCACGGTTCCGGCGACGGGGTGGCTGGACGGCAGCGGCCTGGGGGAGAGGGGCGTCCAGGTTGACGCCGCCGGACGCACCTCGCTGCCGGACGTCTACGCGGCCGGCGATGCCTCTGTCCCCTTCGACCATCGCTTCGGCATCCACGCTCGGACCGAGCACTGGGACGCCGCCGCCTGGCAAGGCGCCGGCGCAGCCCGGGCGATGCTCGGCGAGGAGGCGGGTGCGCCGCCGCTGCCAAGCTTCTGGAGCGACCAGTACGGGGTCCGCATCCAGTCGGTCGGTCACCCGTATTTCGGCGACTCGGTCCTGGTCGAGGGCGACCCCGCCTCCCGCGATTTTGAAGCCGTCTTCGTCCGCGAGGGGAAGCCGGTCGCCGGCCTGACGGTTGGCCGCCCCCGCTCGATCCCCGCCTTGCGCAAGCGAATCGAGGCCGGCCACCAAGCCGCCCGTGAAGAAGAGGAGGTCCCCGCATGACCTACGTCCCCGTAGTAGACCCCAACGAGTGCAGCGCCCACGGCGACTGCGTAGAGGTAGCCCCGCAGGTCTTCCGCCTCGACGACACCGCCGTAGTCATCGGCACCGGCCCCGACGACCTAATCATGGAGGCCGCCGAAGCCTGCCCCGCCGTAGCGATCTCCGTCATCGACCAGGAGACCGGCGAGACGGTGTTCCCGTGAGCACGGCGATTTATCCGTATATATCGCGGAAAAGTCGCCCCGCAAGAGCCAGGTAAAGCCTTGGCAAAATCTCCCTTCACTTCAGGGGAGATTTAGGGACCTGGCGAATCCTCGACACATGACTACTCCGCGCCCCCGCGCAGTCGTCATCGGTTCGTTGTCTCTGTTCGTCGTTCTCTTCGTCGTCCTCACCTTCGAGCTCAGCGCCAGTGCGAGCACGTCGGCGGGGAAGACGCAGGCGACGCGGAAGGCGCGGCCGGCGTCGACTGAAACGAAGACCGAAGCCGTCGAAGAACCGGAAGAACCGGCGAGCGGCTACACCGAAACCGAACCGGAACCCGAATACGTCGAACCTGAAGTGGAAGAAGTCCCCCCGGTCGTCACCTCGAGCTCGTGATCGAAGCGATTCCGCACACGCTCTCGAGCCAGGGCTGGTGGATCATCAGCCGCAGCTCGGCGATGGTCGCCTTCGCCCTGGTGACGGCCTCGGTCTTCCTCGGCCTGACGATGGCCGGCAAGCCGCTGCGCGAGCCGCAGTTCACGAAGACGATGCGGGCGCTGCACGAGCAGACCGCGCTTGCCGCCCTAGTCGCGATTGGCATCCACGTCGTCGCCGTACTCGCCGACCCGTGGCTGAAACCGGGCGTGGCTGGGGTCGCGGTCCCCTTCGTGCTCAGCCTCAACCGCTTCTGGAACGGGATCGGCGTGATCGCCGCCTACCTCGCCTTCCTGCTCGGCCTCTCCTTCTATCTACGCCGTTACATCGGCGCCAAGCGCTGGCGGATCGCCCACCGGGCGACGATCGTCGTCTACGTCCTCGGTCTCTTCCATGCCCTCGGCGCCGGCAGCGACACCGGCTCGCTGGTCTTCCTTGTCTTCGCCGCCGTGACCGCGGCGCCGATCGCGATCCTCTTCGTCTACCGCCTCGGCGCCAGTCGCCGCGCCGGCGAACGCCGCCAGCGCGCCGTCCGCGAGCGCAGTCGCGCCGCCGCTCATGCGCGCCTCGCCGAGTCGGTTTACGACACGGTCTGAAAGATCCCCTGCGTGGGCGAGATCTTGCGGGGTCGGGGTGGCGCAGGAGTCACCCTGTCCTCGCAGAAGGCACCTCCTCGATGCGTAGATCGAAGAAGAACAACCGCGGCGGTGACGAGCCGCGGCGCCCCCGCGGGCGTCGCGCGCCGATCATCGAGCTCGACCAGGTCACCAAGGTCTATCCGGGCGGCCACATGGCGCTCGACCGGATCTCCCTGGGGATCGGTCGCGGCGAGTTCGTCTTCCTGGTCGGCCCGACTGGCTGCGGCAAGTCGACGCTGATCAAGATGCTGATCCGCGAGCTGACCGCCACCGAAGGCACGGTGAAGATCGCCGGCCGGGACATCGGCAAGCTGCCGGAGAAGAAGATCCCGCAGCTGCGCCGCAACATCGGCACCGTCTTCCAGGACTTCAAGCTCCTGCCCGACCGCACCGTCTACGACAACGTCGCCTACGCCCTGCAGGTAATCGGCGCCAGCCGCGCCGAAATCCGCGAGCAGGTGCCGCAGACGCTGCGCCTTGTCGGCCTCTCGACCAAGCTCCACAGCTACCCCGACCAGCTCTCCGGCGGCGAGCAGCAGCGCGTCTCCGTCGCCCGCGCCTTCGTCAACCACCCGCCGCTGCTGCTGGCCGACGAGCCCAGCGGAAACCTCGACCCGGTCACCTCGATCGGGATCATGCAGCTGCTCTACCGGATCAACAAGGCTGGCACGACCGTCGTCGTCGTCACCCACGACCGCGAGATGGTTGACAACATGCGCCGGCGTGTGATCGAGCTCTACGAGGGCCGCGTCGTCCGCGACGAGGTCTCTGGCGGCTACACCGAGGAGTCGACGTCCGAATTCGGCCTGCGGATGCGGGCGGGGATGGGCGTCGGCAGCGAGGGCGAGAAGCTGACCAACGGCCATTCCCACCACGACGAGCTGAGCTGACGATGGGGCGGATCGTTTTCTTCTTCCAGGAGGCCCTGCGCGCGCTGAAGCGCAACGGCGCCCCGTCGCTGGCGGCGATCGTGACCACGGTCGTCACCGTCGTCCTGCTGGGGATGCTGATTCCGATCTTCCAGACCGCTCAGGGCAAGTCAGAAGAAGTGCGCGACCAGCTCAGCATCCAGTACGCGCTCTTCCCGGACGCAACCAAGCAGGAAATCACCGCGACCAAACACAAGCTCGAAGGGCTCCCGTACGTCGCCGAAGTCAAGTTCGTCGGCAAAGCGGAGGCGCTGAAAACGCTCGAATCCGAACTCGAGGACAAGCGGATCGTCGAAGAGCTCAAATACAACCCGCTTCCCAACAGCTTCGAAGTGATCCCCGACGACGCCGCCAACCTGCCGGCGATTCAGAAGTCGATCTTCCCCAGCGGCCCGAACGGGAAGCCGATCGCCTCGATCATCAACAACGAATTCGACCGCACCTTCGGCCAGCAGAAGGTCGAGCAGGTGACGAGCGCGCTGAAGATCATCCTCACCGTGATCACGGCGCTGCTGGTCCTCGCCTCGCTGATGCTGATCGGCAACACGATCCGGCTCTCGATCTACACCCGCCGCCGCGAGGTCGAGGTGATGCGCCTGGTCGGCGCCACCCGCTGGTTCATCCGCTGGCCGTTCATGATCGAGGGCGTAGTCGTCGGCTTTGTCGGCGGCGCGCTGGCCATACTGATCCTGTGGCTAGGCAAGATCACGATCGTCGACCCGCTCAGCAGCAAGGTCAGCGTCCTCTCCGCGCAGAGCACTTCGACGCTCGCCTTCCCGGCGCTGATCGCGATCCTCTTCGCCGCCTCGATCGTCGTCTCGACGATCGGCTCCGGCATCACCCTGCGCCGCTTCCTCAAGGTCTGACCGCGTGAGCGGACGCGGGGCCGTGGCCTTCGCGCTGGCGCTGGTGGCCTTCCTCGCTGCCGGCCTTTACCTGGGCGGGCACCCGCGCTCCCTGCCGGAACCGCTGCGGGACATCTTCGTCGCCGAACCGAGCGGTTTGGTCGCCGAAGGCGCCGAAGCGATCGAAGACAACTACTACCGCAGCGTCGGCTCTACGGAGCTCGGTAATTCGTCTTTGCAGGGAATGGTCAGGGAGCTGCGCAAACGCAACAAAGAGGACCGCTACTCCGAATACTTCTCGCCGGAAAAGCTCGAAAGCTTCAACCAGGAGATCGAAGGGCATTTCTCGGGGATCGGGCTCTCGGTGATCGGGGTCAAGCAGGGCCTGCGGGTGGCCGAAGTCTTCAAGCACTCGCCCGCCGATGCGGCCGGGATCGAACCCGGCGACACGATCATCTCGGTCGAAGGCGAAAAGATCGCCGGCCAGAACAGCAACGAAGCGACCCAGAAGATCAAGGGCCCGGAAGGGACGCAGGTGACGATCGGCGTTCGCGACCGCAAGTCCGGCAAGGTGAGGGAACTGACGATCACCCGCGCCGAGGTCTCGCTGCCGAACGTCAGCAGCAGCGTCAAGACCGTGCGGGGGAAGAAGCTCGGCTACGTGCGGCTGCTGAGCTTCAGCGAAGGCGCCCACGCCGAGCTCGCGCACGCTGTCAAGAAGGTGCAGAAGGAAGGGGCGGAAGGGATCGTCCTCGACCTCCGCCACAACCCCGGCGGCCTGCTTGACGAGGCGGTGCTCTGCGCCAGTCTCTTCCTGCCCGAGGACGAAACGGTCGTGATCACCAAATCGCGGACCCAGGGTGAAAGCATCCACAAGACCTCCGCGGGGCAGATCACGAAGCTGCCGGTGGTAGTCCTAATCGACGGCGGCACCGCCTCGGCTGCCGAGATCCTCGCCGCAGCGCTCGCCGACGACGAGGGCGCCACCACGGTTGGCACCCGCTCTTACGGCAAGGGCCTCTTCCAGGAGGAGCAGTCGCTCTCCAACGGCGGCGCGCTGAAGCTCTCAGTCGGGGCGTTCTTCACGCCGAAAGGGGTAAACCTGGCAGCGAGCCATGGCATCCACCCGGACGTGAAGGTGCAGGACAATCTCAAAACTGCAGTGGATGAGGCGAAGCGGCGCGCGTTCGGCGTCCTCGCCGGCCAGGTCGGCTGATGCCCGGGCGCGGCAGGGGCCGGCGCGACCGCGCTCGCGCTGAGGCACCGAGGCGGCGCAGCCGGCGCGGGGGGGTCGCGCGCTCGGAGCGGCGGGCCCGCGAACGCGAGGCGCAGCGGCCGGCGCGGGAGACGGTCGAGGAGCTGCTGCGCGAGGAGCTCGGATTCCGCGGCTTCCGCCCGACGATCGAGGGCGAAGCGCGGGAAGCGGCGAAGTGGGCCGAGCGCGAAAGCGGGCCGCGCCGCGACCTCACCGCGCTCGCGACCTTCACCGTCGACCCCGCCACCGCCCGCGACTTCGACGACGCTGTCTCCGCCCAGCACGAGGGCGACGGTGCCCGCGTCTGGGTCCATATCGCCGACGTTGCCGCCCACGTCAAACCGGGCTCGCTGCTCGACCAGGAGGCGCGGCGGCGCGGCAACAGCACCTATGTCCCCGGCGCGGTCGAGCCGATGCTGCCGCACGCCCTCTCCTCGGAAGCCTGCAGCCTGGCGCCGGGGGTCGAGCGGCTGGCGGTGACGACCGAGATCGAGCTCGACGCCGGGATGAACCCGCAGCGGGCGCGCTTCTACCGCAGCCGAATCCGCTCCGACGCCCGCCTCAACTACGACCAGCTCGATGAAATCTTCGCCGGCCGGCGCCGGCCGCCGGCCGAGGTCGCCGAACCGCTCGCCGCTGCCCGCGCGGTCGCCGCCGGCCTTGGCGAGCACCGTGGCACCACCAGCCTCGACGTCGAGTCCTTCGAGCCGGAGTTCGAGTTCGACGTCGAGGGCAATGTCGTCCGCGCCCACGGCGTCGCTCAGACGGAGGCCCACCGCCTGATCGAGCGGCTGATGATCCTCAACAACGAGCAGGTCGCCGAGCTGCTCGAGCGCGAGCGGGTGCCGGCGATCTACCGCGTCCACGCCCAGCCCGACGCGGCGCGGATCGAGCACCTGCTGGAACAGCTGGCGGCGCTCGAGGTGCCGACGCCACCGCTGCGGGGCGGCCTGGCGCCGCGCGAGGCGGGGCGAGTGGCGGCGGAAGCGAGCCGGCTGGCGCGGCAGGAGGCCAGGCGACGCGGACACGGCCGCGAGGCGTATACCTCGCTCGTGCTCCGATCTCTCAAGCAGGCCTATTACAGCGAGCGGAACCTCGGCCACGCCGGCCTCGGCAGCTCGGCCTACTGCCACTTCACCTCGCCGATCCGGCGCTACCCCGACCTCGTCTGCCACCGGGCCCTGCTGGCGCATCTGGGCGAGGGGGAGGAGGCGCCGACGCTGGCGCAGGCGCGCGACGCCGCCGCCGACTGCTCGGCCCGCGAGCGCACCTCCGCTCAGATCGAGCGCCACGCCGACGACGTCTGCGCCGCCTACCTGCTCGAACGCGAGCTTGGTGAGCGGGGGCTCGACGCCGTCTTCGAGGGCGAGATCTCCGGCGTCATCCGCTCCGCCGCCTTCGTCGCCTTCCGCGGCAAGCTCGGCGATGTCTACGAGGGGATGCTGCCGGCGCGGCGGCTGCCGGGCGAGTACTTCCAGCTCGACCAGGCCGAGGTTGCGCTGGTCGGGCGCGAGTCCGGGGCGCGGGTGCGCCTTGGCGATCCGATATCCGTCCGCGTGGCGGGGATCGATCCACCGCGCGGCCGCGCCGAGCTCGACCTCGCCGGGGAGCCTTCGGAGGAGCCCTCATGAGCAAGAAGGCGAAGAAGAAACGCGAGCCGGCCTCGGGCGACGTCGTCACCAACCGGCGCGCCCGCCACAAATTCGAGCTGGTCGAGAAAATGGAGGCCGGGATCGTCCTCCAGGGCTCGGAGGTGAAGGCGTTACGCAGCGGCAAAGCCCAGATGACCGACGCGTACGCGGTGGTCGACGGGGGCGAGGTTTGGCTTCGCAAGCTGCATATCCCGCCCTATGAGTACTCCGCGGTCGATGCCCACGCCGCCGAGCGACCGCGGAAGCTGCTCTTGCACAAGGAGGAGATCGAGCGCTTAGTCGGGAAAACTGCGCAAAAAGGATTGACCCTGGTTCCGACCAGGATCTATTTCAAAGGGCCGCGGGCAAAGGTGGAGTTGGCTTTGGCGCGAAACAAGGAGGGTCGCGACCGGCGCCGGGAGATCGCCGACCGCGACGTCCGCCGAGAGGTCGAGCGCGAGTTCAAGGGAAGGATGCGTTGAGGTTGAAACTGCTGAACCAGATGCAAGGATGGACCACGATGCGGCCGATCAAGACTTTGCCCGCCGCCATCGCTGGGATCATCGCCCTCGTGATGGCCGTTTCGGCGGAGGCCAACGCAGAATCTTTCCCCGACAAGGCGAGTGAATACGTGAGCGACCACACCGGCTATTTCGTTGCTGCCCTCCTGGTGGCGATCCTTGTTCTGCTGCTGATCGTGCGGATCA
>DASZNP010000066.1:0-5641 GCA_035551255.1 Solirubrobacterales bacterium | reverse complement strand
GGCGTGGGGTGTCTGGTGGGGTACACCCGCCCCCCGGCCCACCTTCAGCTCCCCGGCGGCAGCAGCACCCCGTTGATCGCGTGGATGATCCCGTTGCTGCAACGGATGTCGGTTTTGATGATCTTCGCTTCGTTGACGAAGGCGTTCTTGCCGCGGACCGAGAAGGTCACCTTCGCGCCCTCGGCGGTCTTCGCCGACGTCATTTTCAGGACCTTGCTCGCCGGCACCTTGCCCGGGAGCACGTGGTAGAGCAGGACCTCCTTCAGCATCGCCTTGTTGGAGGCGAGCTGGTTGAGGGTCTTCTTCGGCACCTTGTCGAAGGCCGCATTGGTGGGGGCGAAGACGGTGTAGGTGGTCTTGCCGGAGAGGACTCCGACCAGGCCCGCCTTCTTCACCAGCGAGACGAGGGTCGAGAACTGGGGAGCGCCCGCCGCCGTTTCGACGATGTTCTTGCTTGGGCCCGCGGCGGAGGCGCCGCTTGCGGGAACGGCGATCGCCATCACCATGGCGACCACTACCAGCATTCGCTTGAGCATCGGATCTCCTTTGGATAGGGATTCCTTTGCTCTGACTACGGAGGCAGGGCGAAGCCGGATGTTCTCCTAAACGGTGTTCTTTTTGGGCGCTATACGCCCAAAAGGCGCACCGCTCGCGCTAGGCCCCGCGCCGCGGGCGTTTCGGGCGCCGCGCCGGCGGCCCGACAATTTTCTCCGGCCCCTCGCGGTCGTCGATCCCCACGTACTCGAGCTCGCGGGCGCCGGTGTAGATCTGCCGCGGCCGAGCGATTTTCTTCTCCGGGTCTTCCTGCATCTCCATCCACTGAGCGACCCAGCCGGCGGTACGGGGGATGGCAAAGATGACGGTGAACATGTCGGTCGGGATCTCCATCGCCTCGTAGATGATCCCCGAGTAGAAGTCGACGTTCGGGTAGAGCTTGCGGGAGGTGAAGTACTCGTCGTCGAGCGCCCGTTTCTCCAGCTCGCGGGCGATCTCGACCACCGGGTTGTACTCGGTCGCCTCGAAGACTTCGTCCATGTGCTGCTGGATGATCCGCGCCCGCGGGTCGTAGTTTTTGTAGACCCGGTGGCCGAAGCCCATCAGTTTCTCCTCGCGCTGCTTTACTCGCTCGAGGAACTCGGGGATGTTGTCCGGCGACTCGATCCGCCGCAGCATCCGCAGCACCGCCTCGTTGGCGCCGCCGTGCAGGGGCCCGTAGAGCGCCGCCACTCCGGCCGCGACCGCCGAGTAGGGATCGACATCTGAACTCCCGACCCCGCGTACCGCGTTGGTCGAGCAGTTCTGTTCGTGATCGGCGTGGAGGATGAAGAGGACGTCGAGGGCTTTCGCCAGCGCCGGCTTCGGGATGTGCCGATCTTCGGTCTTCTTGTACATCATCGAGAGGAAGTTCTGGGCGTAGTTGAGTTCGTTGTCCGGGTAGACGTAGGGCAGGCCCATGTTGTGCCGGTAAGAGAAGGCGGCAAGGGTCGGCACCTTGGCGATCAGCCGCACCGCCGCCATGTACCGCTCTTCCGGATCGCCGATCTGCTTCGCGTCCGGGTAGAAGGTCGAGAGCGCACCGACGCCGGCCAGCAGCATCCCCATCGGGTGGGCGTCGTAGCGGAAGCCCTCGAAGAGGTGCTTGAGATCCTCGTGGACGAAGGTGTGGTGGGTGATGTCGAAGACCCAGCGGTCAAGCTGTGGCGCGGTCGGCAGCTCGCCAAAGATCAGCAGGTAGGCGACCTCGAGGAAGGTTGATTTCTCGCAGAGCTGCTCGATCGAGTAGCCGCGGTGTTCGAGGATCCCGGCGGCGCCGTCGATGTAGGTGACGGCCGAGCGGCAGGAAGCGGTGTTGGTGAAGGCCGGGTCATAGGCCAGCATCCCGAATTCGTTCTCGTCAACTTTGATCTGGCGCAGGTCCATCGCCCGCACCGTGCCATCGGAGATCGGCAGCTCGTAGGTCTTGCCGGTGCGGTTGTCGGTGACCGTCAGCGAGTCCTTGCCGCTGCTGCCGGAGCCATCGGAGGCGTTGGCGTTGTCGGCGGTCGGGTCCTGCGTCTGCTGCTCGGCGGCCATCGCCCCTCCTTGTGAGACTGGGTTCGTTAGGAGGCACGAAGTATCGCAGTTCGCGGATTCCGCCCTGTTACGGAGATGTTCGCTGAGCGGCTAGGAGCTGCGGACGCCGGGACCCTCGAACTGGGTCATCCCGCGCAGGTGTTCGAAGCGCTCATCGATCTCCTCGCGGGTCAGCCGCGAGACGCGTTCGGTCCCGAACTCCTCCACGTTGAAGGAGGCGAGGACGGTGCCGTACCCCATCGCCCGCCGCAGCTCGGCGTCGGTCAGCTCGCCCTCGACCCCGTCGAGGTAGCCGAAGAAGCCGCCGGCGAAGCTGTCGCCAGCGCCGGTCGGGTCGCGCACGTCCTCGAGCGGAAAGCCCGGCAGGGCGAAGAAACCGTCCTCGGTGAAGAGTGCGGCGCCGTACTCGCCCTGCTTGGCGATCACCGCCCGCGGCCCCATCGCCATCACCGAGCGGGCGGCGCGAGCGAGGTTTGATTCGCCGGTCAGCTGGCGGATCTCGGCGTCGTTGACGACCAGGCAATCGACCTCGGCGATCGCTGCCGTCAGCGAGTCCTTGGCGGTCTCGATCCAGAGGTTCATCGAGTCGAGGCCGCTGAGCCGGGCCGACTCGCACTGGGCGCGGACCTGGCGCTGCAGGTCGGGCTGGATGTTGGCGAGGAAGAGGGTGTCGGCGTTGCGGGAGGCCTCGGAGAGCTTCGGCTCGAACTCGGCGAAGACGCCGAGCTGGGTGTCCTCGGTGTGGGCGACGTTGAGGTCGTACTCGTAGCGGCCACGCCAGAAGAAGCTCTGGCCACCCTCGACCCGCTCGATGTCGTCGCAGACGATCCCGCGGCCTTCCAGGACCCCGAACTGCTCGGGGCCGAAGTCGTCGCCGACCGGGCCGACCGGCCGCACCTCGGTGAAGAAGCTCGCGGCCAGGGAGAAGTGCGTGGCGGCGCCGCCGAGCATGCGCTCGCGCTCCCCGAACGGGGTCTTGACCGCGTCGAACGCGATTGATCCAACGACCGTGAGCGCCATCCCGCAAGGAGGGTAATCGACCGACCTGCGAGACTGCGCGCCGATGAAAGCGATTCAGATCGAGGAGTTCGGCGGCCCGGAGGTCCTTCAGTACACGGACGTGGCGGATCCCTCGCCGAAGCTGAGCGAGATCGTCGTCAACGTCAAACGGGCTGGCATCAACTTCGCTGACACCCACGCCTCCCGCAACGACTACCTCGCCGAGCAGACCCTGCCCCTGATCCCCGGCGCAGAGATCAGCGGCCAGACCAACGATGGCCGCCGCGTCGCCGTCCTGCTCGGCAGCGGCGGCTACGCCGAGAAGGTGGCGGTGCCGCAGGCGCAGATGATCGAGCTGCCGCCGGAGGTCGATTACGACCAGGCGGCCGGCGGTCTGCTGCAGGGCCTGACCGCGATGGCGCTGGTCCATCGCTGTGCCCGGATCGAGCCGGGGGAGACGATCGTCGTCGAGGCTGCCGCCGGCGGCACCGGCACGCTCGCCGTGCAGCTCGCCAAGCGGGCTGGCGCGAAAGTCATCGGCCTTGCCTCGAGCGAGGAGAAGCGCGAGCTGGTCCAGGGCCTCGGCGCTGACGCCACCGTCGACTCCCGTGCCGAGAACCTCGGCGAAGCGATCCGCGAGGCCAATGGCGGCAAGCGCGTCGACGCCGTCCTCCACATGAGCGGCGGCGAGGCTTTCGACCAGGAGATGGGCGTCCTCGCCCCGCTGGGACGGATGGTCGTCTTCGGGATCGCCTCGCGCGAGCAGCGCGAGATCTCCACCGCGTCGTTGCTACGCGGCTCGAAGTCGGTAATCGGGTTCTGGCTCGCCCACCTCCTCACCCGGCAGGACCTGCTGGGCCCGATGATTCAAGACCTTTTCGCGGCGATTGCCGCCGGTGAGCTGACGGTTACGATCGGAGAGGTCTATCCGCTCTCCGAGGCGGCGCGGGCGCACGAAGACCTGATCGCCCGCCGCACGACCGGCAAGCTCCTTCTCGACCCTTCTCGATGACTGCCCCTCTTCAGTGACCGCATTCAAGGACCTAGGACTCTCGCCTGACATCCAGCAGGCGCTGGACGAGCTCGGCTTCGAGGAGCCGACGCCGATCCAGGAGCAGGCGATCCCGGAGCTGCTCGGCGGCCACGACGTGATCGGCCAGGCCCAGACCGGGACCGGTAAGACCGCCGCTTTTGGGCTGCCGCTGCTGCAGTACCTCGACCCGGCAAACGACGAGGTGCAGGCGATCGTCCTCACCCCGACCCGCGAGCTCTGCATTCAGGTGACCCAGGCGCTGCGCACCTTCGCCGAGCACCTCGACATCGAGATCGTCGCCGTCTTCGGCGGCGCCCCGATCCGCTCGCAGCAGTCGCAGCTGCGCTCGGGCGCGCACGTCGTCGTCGCCACCGTCGGGCGGATGAAGGACCTGATGTCCCGCCGCTCGCTGGTCCTCACCGCCGCCCGCTACGTGGTCCTCGACGAGGCCGATGAGATGCTCGACCTCGGCTTCATCGAGGACGTCGAGAAGATCCTGCGGATGTGCCCGAGCGGGCGCCAGACGGCGCTCTTCTCGGCGACGATGCCGCCGCCGATCCAGAAGCTCGCCGAGGGCTACATGTACGACCCGGTGACGATCAAAATTACCCCGAAACAGCTGACGGTCGACAAGATCTCCCAGGCCTACGTCGAGGTCCCGGCGAAGGAAAAGGCCTCCCGCCTGGTCGAGCTGCTGAAGACTGAAGAACCCGAGCAGGCGATCATCTTCACCCGGACCAAAATCGGCGCCTCGAAGTTGGAGAAGACGCTGAAGGACAAAGGCCTCGACGTGAAGGCGCTCCACGGCGACCTCAGCCAGGGTGTCCGCGACGGGGTGATGATCTCCTTCAAGGACCACCGCGTGCGGTTGCTGGTGGCAACCGACATCGCCGCCCGCGGGCTCGACGTCGAGCACGTTACCCACGTCATCAACTACGACGTGCCGAACTCCTCGGAGACCTACGTGCACCGGATCGGGCGGACCGGGCGGGTCGGGCGCACGGGTCGCGCGATCACCTTCGTCACGCCCGACCAGAAGGACGAGATCGCCCGGATCGAACGTGACGTCAAGACCTCGATCGGCGAGTGGGAGACGCCCGAGGAGCGGCTCGAGCACGCGCCGCGGCCGCGGCGGCGGGAGCGCGAGCGGGGTGAGCGCAGGGAGCGCCAGCCGCGCGAGCGCGAGCAGGTCCCGGCCGGGAGCAACGGCGACGGTGGCGATTCCGGCGAGGCGAGTGAGGAGTCGAAGGGGAAGACCGTGAAGCTCTTCGTCAACCGCGGCGAGCGCAGTGGCATCGCCGAGGAGGACCTGCGCTGGGCGCTGCGCGAGGGCGCCGTCCTGCCTGACGAGGCCGTCCACGACGTCCGCGTCCTCCACCGCTTCTCCTTCGTCGAGGTCGATCCAGACGAGGCCGAGCGGACCGTCGAGTTCCTCGACGGCACCAAGCTCAAGGGCAAAGAAATCCGTCTGGAGATCGCCAAGAGCTGAGGGTGGGGTGGGCGGGGAGGGTGTCCCCCGCCCGGCACCACACGCTA
>DASZNP010000065.1:0-2882 GCA_035551255.1 Solirubrobacterales bacterium | reverse complement strand
CGGAAGGTGTACTTGCCCTCGGCGATCAGGGCGTAGCTCTTCTCCGAGATCACCGGACGGATGAGGATCGTGCGCGCGTCCATCAGCCGAGCCTCTCCTTCAGCGCTTCCAGCGCGGTTTCGGAGACGACGACCGAAGCGGCGCCGATCACGTCGGCGACCCCGGCGGCGCCCACCTCGAGCACCTGGGTCCGCTTCAGGTTGCGGAAGCTCTTCATCGCCCCGATCTCCTCGGCGGTGACGATCACCAGCAGGGAGCCTTTGGCTCCCCATTTCGCCAGCGCCTCGGCGGCCGTTTTGGTCGAGGGCGTGTCGAAGGTGGAAGCATCGAGGACGGCAACCGAGCCGCGCTCGGCGTGGACCGAGAGGGCCGAGCGCATCGCCCGACGGCGGGCTTTGCGGTTGACCTTGACCGTGTACTTGCGCGGCTTCGGGCCGAAGGCGACACCGCCGCCGAAGCGGTTGGGGACACCGAGCGTGCCGACGCGGGCGCGGCCGGTGCCCTTCTGGCGCCAAGCCTTGGCGGTCGTGAAGGCGACCTCGCCGCGGGTCAGGGTCGAGGCGGTGCCGCGACGACGCGCGTTGAGGTCCGCGCGAGCGGCCTCGTGCACCAGCGACTGGTGGAACGGCTCGGCGAAGAGCTCTTTCGGCAGGTCGGCTTTGGTCGTCTTGCCGAGGATGGTCGCTTTGGCGCTAGCCATCGGTCCTCACCTCGACGATGCCGTTGCGGGCCCCGGGAACGGAGCCTTTGATCAGCAGCAGGTTGCGGTCGGCGTCGATGTCGGCGATTTCCAGACCCTTCTGGGTAACGCGCTTGTTGCCCATCTGGCCTGGCATCCGCATCCCTTTGAAGACGCGGGCGGGGAAGGCGCTGGCGCCGATTGAGCCTGGGGCGCGGACGTTGTGGGAGCCGTGGCTGACCGGCCCGCGGCTGAAGTTGTGGCGCTTGATGCCGCCCTGGAAGCCCTTACCGATTGAGATTCCGGCGACCTTGACCTTCTGGCCCGGCTCGAAGCCGGCGACGGTGACGTCGTCGCCCACCTTCGGGCCCTCCTCGGCACCGAGGTCCTCGTTGCGGAACTCGACCAGGTGGCGCGAAGGCGCCGCGCCGGCCTTTTTCAGGTGGCCTTCCTCGGCCTTGCTCAGCTTGCCCTGCTTGACCTCGCCGAAGCTGAGCTGGACGGCGCTGTAACCATCACGGTCGGCGTCGCGGACCGCGGTCACCTTGCAGGGACCGGCCTCGATCACCGTCACCGGGACGACGCTGCCGTCCTCCTGGAAGACCTGCGTCATGCCGAGCTTCTTGCCGAGAATCGCCCCCATCCCACATCCACCTAGAGCTTGATCTCGATGTCGACGCCCGCCGGCAGCGAGTCCAGGCGCTGCAGCGAGTCGACGGTTTTCGGCGACGGCTGGAGGATGTCGATCAGCCGCTTGTGGGTGCGGATCTCGAAGTGCTCGCGCGAGTCCTTGTCCTTGAACGGGGAGCGGATCACGCAGTAGACGTTTTTCTCGGTCGGCAGCGGCACCGGACCGGAGACGCTGGCGCCGGTGCGCTCGGCGGTCTCGACGATCTCTTTGGCAGCCCGATCGATGGCGTCGTGGTCGTACGCCTTCAGTCGGATTCGAATTTTCTGTGCCGCGATGGTGGCCACTTGCTTGCTTCTCTTGTCTTTCTTCTTCGCTTTACCGCGCAAAGAGGGCGGGGCCCCGAACTTGGGGCGCCGCCCCGGTCGTATGTCCTTGCAGTTGTCAAACCCGCCCGGAGGCGGGGTTGGGGCGGGTGGAGGACCCGCCCCGGGGAGTCGCTACTCGACGATCTCGGAGACGACTCCCGAGCCGACGGTGCGGCCACCCTCGCGGATGGCGAACCGCAGGCCCTGGTCCATGGCGATCGGCTGGATCAGCTCGATCGTCATCTCGACGTTGTCGCCCGGCATCACCATCTCGGTCCCCTCGGGGAGGTTGGCGATCCCGGTCACGTCGGTGGTGCGGAAATAGAACTGAGGCCGGTAGCCGGAGAAGAACGGCGTGTGACGACCACCCTCCTCCTTCTTCAGGCAGTAGACCTCGGCTTTGAACTTGGTGTGCGGCGTGATCGAGCCCGGTTTGCAGAGAACCTGGCCGCGCTCGATCTCCTCGCGCTTGGTGCCGCGGAGGAGGGCGCCGATGTTGTCGCCCGCCTGACCCTCGTCGAGGATCTTGCGGAACATCTCGACGCCGGTGACGGTGGTTTTGCTCGTCTCCGGGTGGATGCCGACGATTTCGACCTCGTCGCCGGTGTTGACGACGCCCTGCTCGATACGCCCGGTGGCGACGGTGCCGCGGCCGGTGATCGAGAAGATGTCCTCGATCGGCATCAGGAAGGGCTTGTCGAGCTCGCGCACGGGCTCGGGGATGTAGGAGTCGAGGGCATCGGCGAGCTCGAAGACGGCCTTCTGGGCATCTTCGTCGCCTTCCAGCGCCTTCAGCGCCGAGCCCTTGATGATCGGCGTCTCGTCCCCGGGGAAGTCATAGCTGCTCAACAGCTCCCGCACCTCCAGCTCCACCAGCTCCAGCAGCTCCGCGTCGTCCACCATGTCCACCTTGGTCATGAACACGATGATGTAGGGCACGTTCACCTGCCGCGCCAACAAAATGTGCTCCCGCGTCTGCGGCATCGGCCCATCCGCCGCGCTCACCACGAGGATCGCGCCGTCCATCTGCGCCGCCCCCGTGATCATGTTCTTCACGTAGTCCGCATGCCCCGGGCAGTCCACGTGCGCGTAGTGCCGCTTGGGCGTCTCGTACTCCACGTGGCTGGTCGCGATCGTCAGAATCTTGGTCGCATCGCGCCGCCCCTGCGACGCACTCGCCTTGGCCACCTCGTCGTAGCTGATGTAC
>DASZNP010000064.1:0-4089 GCA_035551255.1 Solirubrobacterales bacterium | reverse complement strand
CAACAAGCACGTGGTCGAGGAGCTGGCCGAGCGCGGCGCGATCTTCGTCGAGCAGGAGACCGAGGTGCCGGAGGGCGCGATGGTCGTCTTCTCCGCCCACGGGGTGGCGCCGAGCGTGCACGAGAACGCCGCCGCCCGCCGGCTGCAGACGATCGACGCGACCTGCCCGCTGGTGACCAAGGTCCACGTCTCCGCCCGCCGCTTCGCCGGCCAGGGCTACACGATCATCATGATCGGCCACGAGGGCCACGAGGAGGTCGAAGGGACGACCGGCGAGGCGCCCGGCAGCATCGTCCTGATCGAAACCGCCGACGAAGTGGAGAGCCTCGAGGTCCCGGACCCGAGCAAGGTCGCCTTCATCACCCAGACGACGCTCTCGGTCGACGAGACCGCCGAGGTGATCGCCGCCCTGCGCGCCAAGTTCCCCGGCATCGTCTCCAGCAAGTCCGACGACATCTGTTACGCGACCACCAACCGCCAGATCGCCGTCAAGCAGCTGGCCCGCGAGTGCGACCTCGTCCTCGTGATCGGCTCGACCAACTCCTCCAACTCCAACCGCCTCGTCGAGGTGGCCCGCGAACACGGCGCCGCCTCGCACTTGATCGACAACCACACCCAGGTGCAGGAGGAGTGGCTGGAGGGCGTCGAGACCGTCGGCATCACGTCTGGCGCCAGCGCCCCCGAGGAGCTGGTCGAGCGCCTCGTCTCCTTCTTCCGCGACCGCGGCGCCAAGAGCGTCTCCGAGCTGCGGACCGTCCACGAGGACGTCCGCTTCATGCTCCCGAAAGAGATCCGCGAGCAGGTCGCAGCGCAGGCCTGACGCTCGCTGAGTTAAGCCGGTTATAACCGGCCTAACTCAGCACTCGCCATTCAGGGAACACCGGCGGCGAAGCTGAGGGACCAGATCTTGACGCCTGGAGCGGGGCGGAGGACGAGGCTGTGGGCCTCGTGGCTCGGGTGGTCGGCGAGGGTGCGGAGGCCGGGGGTGGGGCTGGCCGGGAGCGTCCGCCACTGGCCGTCGATCTCGGCCTGTAGCTCGCCGTCGCCCTCGACCGTCGCGTAGGCGCCGCCGGCTTGGTAATCGAGCGCCAGGTCCTCGCCGTCTTCGCCGGCGATCCAGGGGCGCTCGTATGAGCCGCCGGGGAAGTGCTCGGGGCTGGGGGGGACGACGTGGACGCCGGGCGCGTCGGTCGCCCGTAGCGGCGCCATCGGCTCGGGCAGCTTCTGCAGCGCGTCCATCTCGCGCAGCTCGGCTTGGATCGCTTCCTCGGTCGCCCGGTATTCGCCCTCGCCGAAGTGGGCCCAGGCGAGCGCGCCGCCGAGGCTCCAGAGGAAGAGGCTGGGCCAGCCTTTGCAGCCGTAGGCGGCCCAGAGGTCGTGCTCGGTGTCGATCGCGATCGGGAACTCGACCCCGAGCGCGGCTAGCCCGGCGGCGACGTTCTCGCGCTCGGCGGCGAAGTGGAAGCGCGGCGCTTGCACCGCGATCACGCTCAGGCCAGCCTCGCGGTAGCGCCGTTGCCACTCGACCAGGTAGGGGAGGGTGCGGACGCTGTTCAGCTGCGCGTATTCGACGAAGTGGACGAGGGCGGGCCCACCGGCGGTCAGGGCCGGCATCGACTCCGGTTCGGTCCCGACCCAGGTGAGGGTGTCGGGCAGGTCAGGGGCGGCGATGTTGTCTCGATCGGGACGCATTTAGGTCGAGTTGAGGCGGGACAGTATCCTGGCCGCCATGGGTCAGCTGGTCACATTCCTACTGCCGGCTCTGCCGTTGCTGGCGCTGCTGCTGACCCTGCTGCTCGGTCGCTACCCCGGCTGCGAGGCGATCGTCCGCCTCTCCGAGCGGATCGCGAGCCAAGCCGGCGACGTCCGGCGCGCCACCCGCCGCTCCGCCTTGCCGAAGCCGCCGCGCTCCTTCGCCCCCCACGGCGGCCTCCTGATCGCCCTAGGGCACGCCCAGCGCCCGCCACCGCTCCCGGCCTAACCCACAGGCCAATCGCGTGGTTCCTTTCGCACCTATGACGTGCAAAAGGAACCACGACTTGATGCGTGCGCTACCGATGCGCGCGAAAGGAGCACGAGATGAACACGAGAACTGCGCTGATCGGCGCTGCCCTGGTGGCAGTGGCCGTGGTCGGGCTGATCGTCCTCAGTAGCGGCGGCAGCGATTCCAGCAGCACCACCGACGCCGGCAAAGTGCCGACGATCGTCATCGATAAGGAAGGCCACCCGGTCGGGGGCATCCAGGAACTCGTCTACCGCAAGGGCGACCAGATCCACTTCAAGGTCAAGGTCCCGTTCGAAGAAGAGGTCCACCTGCACGGGTACGACGTCGCCAAGGAGGTTCCGAAGGGCGGCGGCACCGTCACCTACGACCTCCCGGCCGAAATCGAAGGCGAGTTCGAGGCCGAGCTCGAGGGCCACAAAGAACAGATCATCGACCTCAAAGTCGAACCGTGATCACCCTCCCGCTTGCCCATGCGCTGGCATCCAGGCAGGATCTTCCGATCCCTGCCTGGCTGTTCGCGTGGGCGGCCTCGATCGTCCTCATTGTCTCCTTCTTCGCCCTCTCGGCCGCCTGGCGCAAGCCGCAGTTCGAGGACGAGCACCAGCGCTCGCTCGGGGAGGCGTTCTCGCGCGCGCTGACCAACCTGCCGGTGCAGATCCTCTGCGGTGCGATTGGCGTCTTCCTCCTCGGCGTCGCGGTCTACGCCGGCCTGCGCGGCACCGAAGCGCCCGACCGCAACTTCGCCCTCACCTTCATCTTCGTCACCTGCTGGCTCGGCTTCCCCTTTTTCTCGGCGATCTTCGGCGACCTTTTCCGGCCCTTCAACCCCTGGCGCGCGGTCGGCCGTGCCGCCGGCGGGGCCTTCACCGCGGCCGCCGGCCAGCGTCCAGCGCACCTTGACTACCCGGAGCGCCTCGGCCGCTGGCCCGCCGCCGTTGGCTTGCTCGCCTTCGTTTGGATCGAGGTCGTCTACGGACGCACCAGCATCGTCTCGGTTGACATTCAGCCTCATGCGGTCGCGATCGCCACCCTCGTCTACAGCGTCTACACCCTGGCGATGATGGCCGTCTTCGGGGTCGAGAAGTGGTGCGAACGTGGCGAGGTCTTCTCGGTCTACTTCGGCATGTTCGGCCGGCTGGGGATCTTCGGCTCACGCGACGGCGAGCTCTACCGCCGCCGCCCGTTCTCGGCTGCGACGAGCTGGGCACTCGTCCCCGGTTCGGCCGCCGTGGTGATCGCCTCAATCGCCGCGACCAGCTTCGACGGCGCCCAGGACGGCGCCTTCAAGGACGCGATTGAAAGCGTCTTCGAATGGTTTACCGAACGGGGGATGGCGTTGACCACCGGCCTCCGCCTCACCGACACGATCTTCATGCTCGCGACCTTCGCCGCCGTCGGGGGCGTCTACATGCTCGGCGTGCGCGGCATGCGGACCGTCCCCGGCGCGCCCTCCTTCAAGCAGCTGCGGGCCGGCTTCGCCCACACCCTGATCCCGATCGCCCTCGCCTACATCGTCGCCCACTACTTCAGCTTCTTCGTCTTCCAGGAGCAGGCCCAGTTCGGCTTCCTCCTCTCCGACCCGCTCGGCACCGGCCACACCGACCTCTTCGGCACCGTCTCCAATGAAGTCGATTACAAGCTCCTCAGCGCCAATGCCATCTGGTACGTCCAAGTCGCGGCCCTCGTAATTGGCCACGTTATCGGCCTGATGCTCGCCCACGACCGCGCCCTCGTCTACTGGCCCGACTACCGCAAGGCCACCGCCTCCCAGTACTGGATGCTGGCCGTGATGGTCGCCTTCACCTGCTTCGGCCTCTACCTGCTCTCGGTGGCAAACGGGTAGGCGAGGACCGTGCTCCCCCTAGCCCACGTAGGCCACTATCTCTGGCTGCTCTACCTGATCCCGGTGGCGATAGTCGTCGCCGGAATCGTCAAGAGCACACGCGCCCAAAGGCGAGAACGCGTCGATGACTAATGTGTGGTGAATTTTCCACCGCCAAGGGTGGAAAATTCACCAATCGCGTCTAGAGGATCTCGGCGAGGCGGGTCTCTAGGGCTTCGGAGATGCTGTCGCGTACTGGCCC
>DASZNP010000063.1:0-73343 GCA_035551255.1 Solirubrobacterales bacterium | reverse complement strand
CGCTGGCCGGCCCGTACCTCGTCAAGGCCGTCACCGGCGAGGACGTGTCGCAGGAGGAGCTCGGCGGATCGAAGGTGCACTGCCGCAAGTCCGGAGTGGCCGACCTCGAGGTCAAGTCCGACGAGGAGTGCATCGCCGCGGTCAAGAAGTACCTCTCCTACTTCCCGGCCAACTGCGAGGAGCGCCCGCCGGTCATCGACGTCTCCGACCCGATCGACCGCAAAGCGGAGAAGCTGATGGAGATCGTCCCCGAGTCCTCGCGGCAGCCCTACGACATGTACGACGTGATCCGCGAGATCGTTGACGACGGCGACTGGTTCGACCTGAAGCCGAAGTTCGCCAAGAACGTGATCACCTGCTTCGCCCGCTTTGGTGGTCAGCCGGCGGGGATCGTCGCCAACCAGCCCAAGCAGCTGGCCGGCGTCCTCGACAACGACTCCGCTGACAAGGCGGCCCGGTTCATCAACCTCTGCGACGCCTTCAACATCCCGCTCGTCTTCCTCCAGGACGTGCCCGGCTTCATGGTCGGCTCGAAAGTCGAGCACGCCGGGATCATTCGCCACGGGGCGAAGATGCTCTACGCGGTCAGCCGCGCCACCGTGCCGAAGGTGACCGTCGTCGTCCGCAAGGCCTACGGCGCCGGCTACTACGTGATGTGCGGGAAGGCCTATGAGCCGGACCTGATCGTCGCCTGGCCCGGGGCTGAGATCTCGGTGATGGGTGCCGAGGGGGCGGTGGAAATCATCGGCCGCGGTGCGATCGAGGCCTCCGACGACCCGGAGGCCACGCGCGAGGCAATGCTGAACGCAGTCCGCCAGAACATTGACCCCTACATAGCCGCCGGCAACGCGGTGATCGACGACATCATCGACCCGCGCGAGACCCGCCCGACGATCGCCAAGGCGCTGCAGATGGCGCGCAACAAGCACGTCGAGAAGCCGAAGAAACGACACGGCGTCATGCCGGTCTAGGGAGGGACGCAATGAGCTCGTTCGACGACCCGGTGATCATCAGCTGCTCGATCAGCGGCGTGATCGCCAACCGCGACCAGTGCCCGGCGATCCCCTACACGCCGGAGGAGTACGCGGCGGAGGCGCGGCGCGCGGTCGACGAGGGCGCCTCGCAGATCCACATTCACGCCCGCAAGCCCGACGGCACGCCCTCGTACGAGGTCGAGGACTTCCAGGCGATCACCGAGGCGATCCTGGCCGAGGTCGGCGACGTGATCGTCAACTACTCGACCGGGGCGATCGGGATCCCGATCGAGAAGCGGATCGAGTACCTGCGCGCCTGCCGCCCTGACGTCGCTGCCCTGAACATGAGCTCGATGAACTACGCGAAGTACTCGCGACGGCGCAAGGACTTCGTCTTCAAGGCGGTCTTCGAAAACAGCTTCGACACGATCATCGAGTTCCTCACCGCGATGAAAGAGCTGGGGATCAAGCCCGAGCACGAGTGCTTCGACTCCGGCCACGTCGCCAACCTCGACCCGCTGATCGACATGGGACTACTGGAACCGCCGCTGCAGATCTCGCTGGTGATGGGGGTGACCGGCGGCATCCGCCCCACGCCGCGCAATGTCACCCTGATGTCCGACCAGATCCCCGGCGGGCCGGAGGGGCCGAACCAGTGGCAGGTGATCGGCATCTCTCGCGATCAGTGGAAGCTGCTCGCGAGTTCTCTGGTGCTCGGCGGCAACGTCCGCGCCGGGGTCGAGGACAACCTCTACCTGCCGAACGGCGAGATGTGCAAGTCGAACGGCGAGCTGATCGCGAAGGCTCGCCAGATGGCCGAAGACATCGGTCGCCGACCGGCCAGCGTCGCCGAGGCGCGCGAGCTGCTGGGCCTAGGAACCAAGGCAGCGGCTTAGACGATGCCCGCCGGCAGCGGACGCGAAGCAGAGCAGCCGGCGGTTGATGGTCCTCTCAGTGACGTCAAGGTCCTCGACCTCACCCGCCTGCTGCCCGGCGGCTTCTGCTCGCTGTTGCTTGCCGACCTCGGCGCCGAGGTGCTGAAGGTCGAGGACACCGGCATGGGCGACTACATCCGCTGGGCGCCGCCCTACTACGGCTCCGACGAGCAGCAGGCGCTCGGCACCCGCTCCTCGCTCTACCTCTCGCTCAACCGCGGCAAGCGCTCGGTCCGGCTCGACCTCAAGCAGGAGCAGGGGAGAGAGGCGCTACTGCGGCTGGTCGCCGACCACGACGTCGTCCTTGACGGCTTCCGTCCCGGCGTTCTCGACAAGCTCGGCGTCGGCTACGAGCGTCTGCGCGAGGCTAACCCCCGCGTCGTCTACTGCGCGATCACCGGCTACGGACAGAACGGTCCCTACGCACAGCGGGCCGGGCACGACATGAACTACCTCGGCCTCGTCGGCCTGCTCGGGCTGACCGGGGCCAAGGACGGCCCGCCGGTGCAGTCGGCGGGACAGATCGCCGACCTCGGTGGCGGTGCCCTGATGGCTGCCTTCGGGGTGATGGCGGCGCTGCACGAGCGCGAGCGCTCCGGCGAGGGCCAGATGGTCGACATCTCGATGGCCGATGGTGCGCTCTCCTGGCTGGCGATGGTCGCCGGCCGCTACTTCTGCGACGAGGAGGTGCCGCGGCGGGGCGAGCAGATGCTCGCGGGTGGCCTCGTCTGTTACCTGCCCTACGAAGCGGCCGACGGCTGGGTCACCTGCGGTGCCCTGGAGCCGAAGTTCTGGGCTGCGCTCTGCAATGGCGTCGGCCGTCCCGACCTGATCGAGAAGCAGTTCGAAGCGCCCGGCTCGGAGGTCTGGGGGGAGATCGCCGAGGTCTTCCGCTCCCGCACCCGCGAGGAGTGGGAAGCGTTTAACGACGAACACGACTGCTGCATCGAGCCGGTCCTCGATCTCGACGAGGCGCTCGATTCGGAGCTGGTCCGAGCGCGCGGGATGGTGACCGAGATCGAGCAGCCGCAGCTCGGGACGGTCCGCCAGCTCGGCAACCCGGTGAAGCTGAGCCGGACCCCCGCCGACTCGACTCGCCCGGCCCCCGCCTTCGGCGAGCACACCGACGAGGTCCTCGCCGAAGCCGGCTACTCGGCCGAGGAGATCGAGGCGATGAAAGCCTCAGGCGCCGCCGCCGGCCCGGCCGCCGAGCCGCAAGGGGAGTTCCGCGCATGAGCACGAACGGAAGAGGCCGACGGGACGAAAACGTCCCTATGCGGGACGAAATCGGCCCGTCGGCGGGGGATGGCCTGCTGCGCATGCGTGAGCTGGCGGCGGCCTCCGGGGTGCCGGCGCCGACGATCAAGCACTACCTGCGCGAGGGGCTCTTGCCGGAGCCGGTCAAGACCAGCCGCAACATGGCCTACTACCCGCCGGAGTTCGTCGAGCGGATCAAGTTGATCAAGCGCCTGCAGGAAGAGCGGTTCATGCCGCTGAAGGCGATCAAGAACGTCCTCGACGAGGATCCCGACCGCGCCAAGGCGATGCTCGAGCTCGGCGACCAGATCCTCGACCGCGCCCTCGCCGGCGAGCGCTCGCGCACCAGCGCCGCCGAGGTCCGCAAGCGCTACGGGATGCCCAAGGAGGTCCTCGACCGCCTCGCCGAGATCGGCGTCCTTACTCCCAACAGCCGCGGCTACACCCCCAGCGACGTGACGATCATCGAGGCGATCAGCAGCTTCCGCGCCGGCGGCTACGACGAGCAGATCGGCTTCACCGTCTACGACACCCTCCGCTACAAAGCGGCGCTGGAAGAGCTGGTCCGCCAAGAGGTCGACGTGGTGATGGACCGCCTCGCCGGCGAGGTGCCGCCGGAGCGGGTGGTCGAGCTGCTCGAAGCCGGCGCCCAGCCGCTGAAGGACTTCATCGCCGCCCTCCACACGAAGCTGATGGTCGCCGAGCTGGAGCGCCGCCGCTAGTAGGTGGTGCGGGCGCTGCCGAGCTGCTCGCGCTCGTTCTCGATGTCCATCAGCAGAGTCGTCGCCCCCAGCTCACGCGCCACCCGTTCGGACTCTTCGAAGGCCTCGCCGACGCCGTCCACTCCCGCGGCAGCGCGGGCCCGGGCAAGCGTCAGCGCCGCCACCGGATAGCTCCAGAGCATGCCCCGCTCGCGGGCGACGCGGGCCGCCCGCTCCGCCACCTCGAGCGCCTCGTCCGCCCTCCCGACCGCAATCAGAGCCCGTGCCAGCAGCTGTCCCCGCCAGCCCTCCATCTCACCGCCGTTGTCCATCGCCTCGCGGTAGAGCCGCTCCGAGGCTTCGATCGATTCCAGCGCCGCCTCGTTTTCCTCGGCGATCAGCTGCACCCAGCCGAGGTTGGAGAGGGCGAGGCTGCGGGAGAAGACGTCGCCGAGGCGGTCGGTCAGCTCGACGTTGCGGCGGGCGATCGCCAGCGCCGCCTCCGGGTCCTTGCGGAAGACCAGGCTCGCCTGGTTACTGCGGACCCAGCTCGCCGTCTCCGGGTCGTCTTCCTCCAGCGCCGCGACCAGCGCCCGCTCGAAGAGGTCTTCGGCCTCGTCGAATTCGAGCCGCTCGCGGCGAATCATGCCCTTGCCCATGTGGCCCCAGGCGATCGGGCTGCCGAGGATGATCCCGGAGCCGACGCTGCCGTCGTCGCCGACGATCTTCAGCATCTCGTCGAGGATCCGCTCGAAGCCCTCGAAGTCGGCGACGCAGAGGTAGGCGTAGGCGCCGGCGCCCCGCACCGCCGCCCGCAGGTGACGGTCCTCCGTTTGGTCGGCCAGCGCGACCGTCTCCTGCACCGCGGCGATCCACTCGGGGCCGTAGTGGGGGAGGCCCGGCCGCACCGAGGTCGCCACCTTCAGCAGGACCAGCGAGTGGAGGTCGTTCTTGCGCTTGGCGATCTCCTCGGCTTCGGCCGCGAGCTGGGCTTCTTCCTCGCGGCTCATCCCCACCCGCCAGGCGTACTGCAACTGAAGCAGCCGCGAGTGGATCGCCAGCGCCGCGACCTCTTCGTCCTCCTCGAGCTCGGCGGTCAGCTCCATCGCGTCGTGCCAGAGCCTTAGCGCGTCGTGCGGGCGGCTGTGGCCGGCCCAGTGGGCGGCGCGGGCTGACCAACGGGCGGCTTCCAGCGGCTGGCCCCCCTGGCGCAGGTGGTCGGCGATCAGCGCCGCCAGCTCGTCCCAACGGTCGCCCGGATTCAGCTCGATCAGCGCCTTCGCGGCGGCGGCGTGGGTTCGTTCCCGCTGCTCGGCGAGCTGGGTGCCGTAAGCGACCTCGCGGGTCAGCGGGTGGCGGAAGGCCAGCAGCCGCTGCGGGTAGAGCTCGGCCTCGTAGAGGAAGCCGCCCTCGATCAGCTCGCGCAGCGAGCGCTCCATCGCCTCGGCGTCGAGGCCGGCCGACATCGCCAGGGCCTCCTCGCTCACTTCCTTGCCAAGGACGGAGGCGACCTGGAGCAGGTGCTTGGCATCGGGGCCGAGGCGGTCGATCCGCGCCGCCAGCACCGCTTGCACCGTGACCGGCACGCCGGCGCCCTCGATCGGTTTGGCGAGCCGGTAGGCGCCGCGCTCGCCCTCGAGGTACCCGGACTCGGCCAGCTCGCGAACGATCTCCTCGATGAAGAACGGATTGCCGCCGGTGCGCTCGTGGATCGGCTCGTCGAGCCCGTCGAGCGAGTGGTCTTCGCCGGCGAGGTCACCCAACAGCTCGCGCGTGTCCTCCTGGCGCAGCGGCGCCAGCTCGAGCGCCTGCCAGGCGGCGTCGGCGTGCCAGGGCGGCGTGTACTCGGGCCGGTAGTTGGCGAGGACCAGCGTCTTCGTCTCGCCGAAGCCGTCGATCAGCCCCTGCAGCATCGCCTGGCTCCCCTCGTCGACCCAGTGCAGGTCCTCAAAAACGAGCATCAGCGTCTTCTTGCGGGTGGGGTTGCTGACCAGCTTGCAGAGCACTTCGCCGAGCGCGCGCTGGCGCGCCTCGGGGCTCATCTGCGGGACCGGCCGGTCGGGGTCGGGGACGCCGAGGAAGTCGAACAGCAGCGGCAGGTCCTCGGCGAAGGAGGCGTCGAGCAGCAGCGCCCGGCCGGCGATCTTCTCGCGTGCCGTCTGCTCGGCATCGCTGTCCTCGATCGCGAAGAAGGCACGCAGCATCTGCAGGATCGGCATGAACGGGATCGACTTGCCGTGCGCCTGCCCCTGCGCCTGAAAGACCTCGGTGCCTTCGCTGCGGCAGCGCTCGACGAACTCGTGGTAGAGCCGGCTCTTGCCGATTCCCGGCTCGGCGACGACGCCGACTGCCGTTGCCTCGCCCTCGTTGGCACGGCTGAGCGCCTGCTCCAGCGTCGCCATCTCCCGCTCGCGGCCGACGAACCTCGAGAAGCCGCGCTCGCGAGCGAGGTCCAGGCGGCTGTGCGCCTGCCCGACGCCCGCCAGCTCGAAGACTTGGACCGGCCGGCTCGCGCCCTTGATCTCGAACTCGCCGAGGTCGGTGAGGTCGAGGAAGCCGCGGGCGAGCCAGGCGGTGTGCTCAGTTAGGTACGCCTTGCCGGGCTCGGCCAGCGCCTCCATCCGCTGCGCCAAGCCGACGGTGTGGCCGATCGCCGTATATGAGCCGTCGCCGCCGCCGATCGCCCCAGCGACGACCTCGCCAGAGTTGATCCCGATCCGAGTCGAGAAATTGAGCCCCTTGGCGCGCCGCAGCTCGCCCGCGTACTCGGCGACGTCGTCGAGCATCTGCAGGGCCGCGTAACAGGCCCGGGCCGCATGGTCCTCGTGGGCGACCGGGGCGCCGAAGATCGCCATGATCCCGTCGCCGGTGAACTTGTCGACGGTGCCCTCGAAGCGCGTCACCGTGTCGGCCAGCAGCGAGAAGAAGCGCTGCATGATCTTGCGCCACTCCTCCGGGTCCTCCTGCTCGGCAAGGTCCATCGAGCCGCTGACATCGGCGAACAGGACCGTGACCTGCTTGCGCTCGGCATCGTCCTTGGGGAGTTCGTTCACGACGTCACAAGGTTACGCCCCTGTGCTGCCCTCCTGAGCCGCGTCCGATTCCTGCCCCAGCGAGGTGGGGTCAAAGTCGGGCGCGCTTCTGAAGCATCGCGATCGTTCTGGCGAGCGCCGCACGGACGCGGGCTGGTTCGTAGCGAACCTCGAAGTGCGTAAAACGCAGCGGCGTCATTCCCGCCATCACGTGCGCTCGGTCGCGGCGGGCGTCCCTGAGCTGGGCCGAAGGCGTTCGGTGATAGCGGAGACCGTCAGTCTCTACGACGAGCCCGAGCTCAGGCCAGAAGAAGTCCACCTCGAACCTGTTCACCCGTTGTTTGGTGAGCGGCATCGGGAGACCCGCTGCTTTGACGATGCGGCGGAAATAGATCTCCAACTCTGAGTCTGAGAGCCGGAAGAAGAGCTTGTCGAGCAGGTGGCGCAGGGGACGGACGCCAGGTTGGCCGCCGAATCGCGGCAGGTCTTCTCGCAAGGCTTCTGGGTCGATCAGGTCGCGCTTGTCGGCGTCGTTGACCGCTCGCTCGAGTGCAACGGCATCGAGTTCGGTCCCGAGATCAACAAGCGTCTGCGTCGGGGAGGTGACCGGAATGTCATCCCGGACCACGATGTCATCGAGCGTCAAGCTCGGCCGACCGTGAAACCGGACGCCGGGACGCCGCAGTTCGCAGCGCCGTCGAACGCTGATCACGATCCGGTCGCCTTCCTCGCCGATTTCCCATAGTGCCGCTGCGCTGCGATGGCTCAGAGCCGCGTTTTCCGGAACGTCATCCGCCCAAGTCCGCTCATCAGTAGCCTCGACGGATGCGAACCGCACTTGTAACCGGGGCGTCCACGGGGATCGGCCGCGCCACCGCACGGCGCCTCGACGGCGCCGGCTGGAAGGTGTTCGCGGGGGTGCGCAAGGAGGAGGACGGCGACTCTCTGCGGAATGAGGCGTCGGACCGGCTGGTGCCGGTGATCCTCGACGTCACCGACGCCGAACAGATTGCCGCTGCGGTCGAGCGGATCGGGCGTGAGGCTGAGGGCGGTCTCGGTGGGCTCGTCAACAACGCCGGGGTCGCGGTGCCGGGACCGCTGGAGACGGTGCCGCTGGAGGACCTGCGCCACCAGCTCGACGTCAACCTGGTCGCCTACGTCGCGGTGACGCAGGCGATGCTGCCGCACATTCGTCGGGCCGAAGGGCGGATCGTCTTTCTCTCCTCAATCGGCGGCCGGATCGCCTTCCCCTTCGGCGGTCCCTACCACGCCTCGAAGTTCGCCACCGAGGCGATTGGCGACGTCTTCCGGCAGGAGCTGCGTCCCTGGGGCCTGAAGGTCTCGCTGATCGAGCCCGGCTCGATCGACACCCCAATCTGGGAGCGGGGGCAGCGCAAGGCCGAGGACGTCGAAGCGAAGGCGCCGCGGACGAACCTGCTCTACGGAGCCGCGCTCGACAAGTTCCGCAAGGTGATCGAAGACACCGCCGAACGCGGGATCCCGCCGGAGAAGGTGGCGAAGGCGATCTCTCACGCTCTCGAATCGTCACGGCCGAAGGCCCGCTACCTGGTCGGCCTCGACGCCAAGGTCCAGGCACGGCTGCAGCCGTTCATCCCGACGGCGCTCTTCGACCGCATCGTCGCCCGCCAGCTGAACCTCTAGAGCCGTCAGAACGCCCCGAGCGTTCATATACTGCGCTCACCGATTGACTGGTCAATCAACCGGAGGGACGGCGCAGTGCGTGTAGCCGCAGTACAGCTGAATTCGAACGGGGACAAGGAGCGGAACCTCGCTGCCGCCAAGCGCCAGGTGCGCGCCGCGGTAGCGGCCGGCGCCGAATTCGTCGCCCTGCCCGAGAAGTGGAACCTGCTGGCCGGCGGGGAGGAACTGATCGCGGGAGCGGAGCCACTCGATGGTCCGAGCCTCACGGCAGCCCGCAGCTGGTCTCGTGATCTCGGCATCCACCTGCTCGCCGGCAGCATCTCGGAGCGCGGCCCCGAGGGGGAGAAGGCGTCGAACACCTCCGTCCTCATCGGCCCCGACGGCGAGGACGTCGCCGTCTACCGCAAGATCCACATGTTCGATGTCGACGCCGGCGGCGTCTCCTACCGCGAGTCCGCTCACGAGCGGCCCGGCGCCGAGCCCGTCACCGCGCCGCTCGGCGAGCTCGTCCTCGGGATGACCGTCTGTTACGACCTCCGCTTCCCGGAGCTCTTCCGCATCCTCGCCCTGCAAGGTGCCCGCCTGATCGCCATTCCCTCCGCCTTCACCCTCGCCACCGGCCGCGACCACTGGGAAGTGCTGCTGCGGGCACGGGCGATCGAGGACCAGGTCTTCGTCGTCGCTCCCAACCAGTCCGGTGAAGCGCCGCCGCACTACAGCTCCTTCGGCCGCTCGATGATCGTCGATCCCTGGGGGGTCGTCCTCGCGACCGCGCCCGACGGTGAGGGCTTTGTTAGCGCCGAGCTCGACCTCGCCGCGCAGGACCGCATCCGCGAGTCGCTGCCCTCGCTCGCCAACCGCCAGCCCGAGGCCTACCTCTGGCCACAGCCGACGGAGACCCCCCGCTGATGGCCCAGGCACCGCCCGCTGACAAACGCCGTCTGATCCTCGACGCTGCCGTCCGCGTCTTCGCTCGCCAGGGCTTCCACTCGACCCGCGTCTCCGACATCGCCGACGAGGCGGGGGTCGCCTACGGCCTCGTCTACCACTACTTCAACTCCAAGGACGAGGTCCTGAACGAACTCTTCACCGAGCGCTGGTCGCTGCTGCTGGCGGCGATCGAGGAGGCCGACCGGGCCGACGGCGGCCCGCGCGAGAAGCTCGGCAAGGTCGCCGGCTTCATCTTCGACTCCTACCGCCACGACCCCGACCTGATGAAGGTGATCATCGTCGAGGTGACGCGGGCCGCGAACTCGTTCGGCCAGATCCACCTCGAGCAGATCCGCCGCGCCTACGAGGGCATCGCCAGGATCGTCGCCGAGGGCCAAGCATCCGGCGCCCTGCGCGGCGACGTCGACCCGATGTTCGCCTCGATGGCCTTCTATGGCGCCGTCGAGCAGCTGCTCTCGGGCTGGATCTTCGGCACGATCCCCGCCTCGGAGACCGACTTCGACGAGGCGCGGGACTTGCTGGTGACGACGATCTGCGACGGCTTGGAGCCGCGGTAATAGTGTTGGAGCTTCTTCTACGCCGCCGACCGGTTGGTTTATTGCCGCGTCCTCGGGGAAAGGTTTGAGCTGAGTGGATAACGAGCTGGTCAAACGTCTCGTCTGGAGCGGCCTGCTGGCTGCGACGGGCGCCCTGGCGAGTATCGCCGCCTCGCGGGTCGCGGCGATCGCCTACCGCCGCTTGTACAACGAAGACCCGCCGGAGTAGGAGACCGATGGCCGAGCCCGTGCAGAACCCGCCGCCGATTCCACCACCCGCGCCGCCTCCTCAGCCGGAGGAGCGCTCGCTCGCGGACCTCGTCGTTGACGTCTCCGAACACGCCTCGACCCTCGTCCGCGAGGAGATCGAGCTGGCTAAGGCCGAGGTCTCGGCCAAAGTCAGCAAGCTGGCGAAAGGCTCGGTCGTTGGTATTGCCGCCGGCACCTTCGCCTTCCTGGCGCTGATCCTGATCCTGCACGGGATCGCCTGGCTGCTCGGCGAAGAAGTCTTCAGCGGCAACATCTGGGCCGGCTACTTCGTCACCGCTGGGATCTTCCTGCTGATCGCCGCCCTCGCCGGCCTCATCGCCTACCGGGCGGTCAAGGCTGGGTCGCCGCCGGTGCCCGAGCAGGCGATCGAGGAGGCGAAGCTGACCAAGGAGATGCTTGAAAGGGAGACTTCATGACCACCGGTGCGCCAGGACGTTCCCCCGCTGAGATCCGCCGCGACATCGACCTCAAGCGCCGCGAGCTCGGCGGCTCGGTCGAGGCGCTGCGCGGCAAGGTCAACTACCTGACCGACTGGCGCCGCCAAGTCGACGAGCACAAAGAGCAGCTGATCATGGGCGCCGCGGCCGTCGGCTTCTTCATCGGCGCCAGGGCGATGCTCAGGCGCCGCAAGCGCAACCGCTAGCGCGCTCAGGCGATCAGGTCGGTGCGGACGCCGCCTACCCCGAGTAGGCCCGGGCCGACGTGGGCGCCGAGGACGGGCCCGACCTCGGAGATGAAGGCCGGCTCGCAGTCGTAGATCTCGTAGCAGTCTTCGATCAGGGCGTCGGCGGTCTCTTTGTCCTGGATGTACTGGACAACCCAGCCGTCGGCGCCGTCTTCGTGGCGCTGACGGGCGTAGCCGCGCAGTCGCTCCAGCGAGCGGGCGCGGGTGCGGACGCGCTCGACCGGGGTGATCTCCTCCTCGAGGGTGAGGATCGGCTTGATCTTCAGCGCCCCGCCGATCCAGGCGCGGGCGCCGCCGATGCGACCGCCGCGGCGCAGGTACTCGAGGGTGTCGATCGCGAACCACATCTTCAGGTTCTCGCGGGTCTCCTCGGCTCGGGCGAGGCAGCCGGCCGCGTCGGCCCCGGCCCGCGCGGCTGAAGAAGCGCCCAGGGCGCAGAGGCCCATGCCGCCGGCAGCCGAGCGCGAGTCCAACAGGTGCAGGCGCTCGCCGCCCTTGTCTTCCTCGATCAGCCGCTCGCGCGCCTGGCCGGCGGCCTCTAAGGTGCCAGAGATGCCGGCCGAGATGTGGATCGAGACGACTTCGCGCCCTTCGGCCAGCAGTGGCTCGTAGACCGCGAGGAAGTCGCCGATCGACGGCTGCGAGGTCGTGGCGCCGCTTTCGGAGGCCCGCAACCGCTCGTAGAAATCGTCGAAGTCGCTGACCTCCGACTCCTTCTCCTGGTGCCCGTCGACAGAGACGTAGAGGCTGATCTCCTTGATCCCGCGCTCCGCCACCAGCTCGGTCGGCAGATAGCAGGTCGTATCGCAGACGACCGCGGTCTCGGCAGGCGAGCTCACTCCCGCGATTCTAGACGTGCTGTCGCTTTTAGACGTGTACGTAGATCGCTACACTTTGTGAAGTGACCGAGACGCCTCAAGCCGCGATCACCCTCACCGACAAAGCCGTCGAGAAGATCGGCGAGCTGCTCGGCTCCCAGCCCGACGGCGGCGAGCAGGCCCTGCGGGTGGCCGTCCGCGGCGGCGGTTGCTCGGGCTTCCAGTACGCCCTCGCCTTCGACAAGGCCAAGGAGGACGACAACGTCTTCGAGGTTGACGGCGTCTCCGTCGTCGTCGACAAGGTGAGCATGCAGTTCGTCTTCGGCTCAGAGGTCGACTACATCGAAGGGTTACAGGGGGCGGGCTTCCAAGTGAATAACCCCAATGTGGTCGCCGCCTGTGGATGTGGGTCCTCTTTCCAGGTAAAAGAGGACGCGACGCCCGCGACTGCGTAGCGCGGACGCTGCAAACCGGCGCATCTCGGCGTCCTCAGTCGCTCGCGTGCAGAGCACGCCACGCTCCCTGCGTCCTTGATCTGCTTGGTTTTCGCGCCCGTTCGGCGGACTATTCGATCTGCAGCGGTGGCGATTGCGCTGGTGCCTGTTGCGGCACTTTGGTGTTCTCGGGTTGCTCGACGCCGAGGGCCTCGGCTAGCTCGCCGGACTCGAACATCTCCTCGATAATGTCGCAGCCGCCGAGTAGCTCGCCGTTGACGTAGAGCTGGGGGAAGGTCTGCCAGTCGGAGATCTCCGCGGTCACCTCGCGCAGTGGCTGCAGCGCGGGGAGGACGTCGATCGCGCCGTAGTCGACGTCGACCTGGTCCAGCACCTGAACGACGCGCATCGAGAACCCACAGCGCGGCATGTCCGGGGTCCCTTTCATGAACAACAGGACCGGGTTGGCTGCGATCAGTTCTTCGATTTTGCTTTTCAGCTCTGGGTCGGCCATGGGGGCATTGTAGGGAGGTGGGTGGTTCGGCTAGAGCTGGGTGGCGATCAACCCGATGATCGCCGCAAGGACGCCGACGAAGGCCGCGAAAATCCCGCCTCCTACGATCAGGATGGTGTGCTGCAGGCTGTCGATGCGGCCGCCCATTTCATTGATCCGGCCGCTGAGCTCACCGACTCGGTTGTTCAGGTCGTCAAGCCGCGAATCGGTCCAAGTTGATCTCATTGCCTCCATTGCTCCAGCGTAGAGGGAAAGGTCGCGCGTGTGGCGCGCGTCAATGTAACATTTTGTCGCAGGAAACGCGCGGAAGTTTGACTTCAGCCTGGGGGGCTGGTCTTGACCGAGAGCGCGTGGATGGTGCCGTCGTCGAAGCGCTCTTTGACCGCGGCCTTGACCAGGCGGTGCTGGTCGATCCGGGAGAGGCCCTCGAACTGGGGGGCGACGACGCTGGCGCGGATGTGGTCGCCGGTGCCGGTTTCATCGCTCACCTCGGCCTCGGCGCCGGGCAGCGCCGCCTCGATCATCCCCTTCAGCTCGGCGAGGTCGGCGGGCACTAGCTCGCGGCGGGCTCGCCGAGGGTCTCGAGCATCTCCTCGACCCGGACGAACTTGACTCGCGGGCGGCCGTGCGGCTCGCCCCGGCCGACCTCGGCCTGGTCGATCGCCTGCCAGTCCTCGAAGCTGACGTAGCGGACGCTGCGCTCGCGCAGCAGGTCCTCGACCGCGTTCGGCTCCGGTTTCTCCGGGCTCAGCAGCTTCTGCTCCTCGACGTCAGCGAGGAGGTGCTGGACCGTCTCCAGCGCGTCTTTCTTGTTGGTCCCAATCACGCCGGAGGGACCGCGCTTGATCCAGCCGGCGGTGTAGTGGCCGACCTTGTGGCCGGAGTCGTGGGAGTCGAGGATGCGACCGCCCTCGTTGAGGATCAGGCCGCGCTTCTCGTCAAAGGGGACGCCCTCGATCGGGATGCCCGTGTAGCCGACCGAGCGCAGCACCAGGCCGCACTCGAGCTCTTCCCGCTCGCCGGTGTCTTTAGCGCGCAGCGAGCCGCCTTCCTCGACCAGCTCGTTGCGGCCGATCACGATCGATTCGACTTTGCCATCGCCCTTGATCTCGACCGGCGAGGCGAGGAAGCGGAGGACGATCCGCTGCTTCTTGCCCTCCGGCTCGCGCTCGGAGAACTCCTTCAGCGTTTCGACGTTGACCCGGGTCGTCTTGTCAACCTCGTCGGACTCGAGGAAGGCCTGGCTGGCCGGGTCGAGCTCCATCTCCTGCGGGTCGACGACGACGTCGGCGTCCTCCATCTCCCCGAGCTCTTTGATCTCCGGATTGGTGAAGGCCGCCTGGGCCGGGCCGCGGCGGCCGAGGACGACGATCTCGCGGATCTGCTTGGCGTCGAGCGCCTCGATCGCGTGGTCGGCGGTGTCGGTCTGGCGCAGCTCGTGGTCGGTCAGGGCCAGCATCCGGGCGACGTCCATCGCCACGTTGCCGTTGCCGATCACGACGGCGCGCTCGCAGGAGAGGTCGAACTCCCGGTTGGCGTAGTCCGGGTGGGCGTTGTACCAGCCGACGAAGGCGGTGGCGGCGTGGCTGCCGGGCAAGTCCTCGCCCGGGATCCCAAGCTGGCGGTCGGTCTCACAGCCGACCGTGAAGACGATCGCGTGGTAGAGCTTCTCGAGCTCTTCGACCTCGATGTCGTGGCCGATCTTGACATTGCCGAAGAAGCGGAAGCCCTCGCGAGCGGCGGTTTTCTCGTAGATCCGGATCACCGACTTGATCTTCGGATGGTCCGGGGCAACGCCGCCTCGCACCAGCCCGAAGGGCGTCGGCAGGCGGTCGAAGAGGTCGACCTGGGCGTGCAGGTCGCCGTCCTTGAGGATGTGCTCGGCGGCGTAGAAGCCGCTGGGGCCGGCGCCGACGATGGCGACGCGCAGGGGGGTCTCTTCGGTTCCGATCTTGCTCATTGGAGCGCGAAAGAATAGGGAAAGACGGTCGTCAGCCGAGCGCTGGGGCGCTGGTGGCCACTGCGCTGGGCGTCCCGTCGAGGGCGTCGAGCGCCTTCCCGACCGACATCGCCACGCAGGTGAAGATCGGCGTCTCGCGCTCGGTGTACTCGCTCGACTCGGTCGGGCGCAGCTCGTTGACGAGGTCGAGGAACTCGCCCGGGTCGTCGCCCTCGAAGCAGACGACGAACTCCTGGTCGTCGAGGCCGTAGGAGTAGGTCGTGTTGATCGTGATCTCCGGGTAGCGGCGGCCGACCTCGATGTGGCTTTTCATGATCCGGCCGCGCTCCTCCGGCGGCAGCCCGTACCAGCGACGCTGCTTGACCATCGGGTAGAGGAAGAGGTACTTGCGTTCGCTGGTGCAGATCTCCGGGCGCGCGTCCTCGGCCGAGTAGGGCGAGCGTTTGGTCATCGAGAGGAACGAATGGGGCGTAGTCGTCCATTTCGCCAGCCCGCTCTGGCCGAGGACGACGTGGAAGGTGTGGATGTCGTTGAGGTTCGGGCTCTGCGTCAGCAGCACCAGGTCGACGTCGCCGCGCGTTCCTATGGTTGAGTAGGCGCGCAGCGAACGGTCAACGGCGAAGTCCTCGCAGGCAGCGAGGAACTCCCCCTTGTCGGCCGCGCGAAGCTCGGCGTCGCGACGGCGCCAGGCGGGATCGATCTTGAAGAAGCTGAACTTGGCGAAAGTGCGGTCGGCCATCGGGGTGACGATAGCGCTCGCCCTGTTCCTGGCCACGCCGGCGGCCGCTGCCGCCAAGGAGAAGCAAGTGGTGCTGGCCTGGCTGCCGAGCGACACCACCGTCGCCCAGCTGGCGCACGCCGGTTTCTCGCCGGGGGTGATGAGCGCCGGGCTCGGCACCGTCCCGCCGCTGCAGACGTACCTCGACGTCGGCCAGGGCAACCGGGTCTTCGACTCCCTCTATGACCGCCCCCTGCCAAAGCACAGGAACGATGTGAGCTGGCTGCTGGAAGTGGTGGAACGGGCTGAATCCGCCCCTGCCGAAATCGAACCTTTTCTCCTGAAGAAGACGCTGCGGGAAAACCACGTCCGCGAAGAGTTCGCCGAAATCACCCGGACCTCTCTCGACCGCCTGCCGCCGCGGGGGAGCTACCAGCTCCTGATCGCGGTCACCTGGCCGACCGGGAAGTCGGACGAACCGGTTCCGATCGGGATCATCGGCAACGGCTTCCACGGCAACCTCACTTCGGACAGCACCCGCACCGACGGGTACGTGCTTTCGACCGATGTCGCGCCGACGATCCTGCGGCACTTCGGGATCCCCGTGCCGAGCGCGATGTCGGGACAGCCGATTCGCGCCGAGGGCGCCGTCGATTCGGCGGCGATCGAATCGCTGGTCGATCGCATGGACGTGATCTCCTCGCGGCGGGGTGCGGTGATCGGTATCAACATCGTCATTTGGCTGGTCGTCCTGCTCCTCGTCGCGCTTCTCAGCCGCGGCCGCTTGGCGCGGCCGGCGGTGAAGGTAGCCGGTCTCGCGATCGTCTACCTGCCGCTTGTCCTCCTGCTGGGTGCCGCGCTTGAACCGGGGGAGACCGCTGAACGGTTGCTGGTGCTCTTGCTGTCGCCGTTCTTGGCAGGACTGACGCTGCTGCTCCTGCGTGGCTATCGCGCCCTGGCTGTCGCCGCGGCGCTGACGGTCCTTGCCTACGCCGTCGACGTGATCGCCGGCTCGCCGCTCACCTCGCTCTCCTTGCTCGGGCCGAACCCGGGACTCGGGGTGCGCTTCTACGGGATCGGCAACGAGCTCGAGGCGCTGCTGGCGGTGCTGGTGGTCGCGGGCATCGGCGCGGCGTTGACCGGGTTCGCAAGAGGGGTCTCGGCGCGCGCCGGGGCGGCCACCTTCGTGACGATGGGCTTGCTCGCTGCCTTCGTCTTCGCGGCCGGACGGTTCGGGGCGGACGTCGGCGCCGCAATCGTCTTCCCGGTGGGCGCCGTGGTCGCCGCGGTCGTCGTCGCCGGCCGGGGGCGGCGCCTCGGCTTGCTCGCGGCGGTCGCCGTCCCGGTCGCCGTCCTCGCTCTACTGGCGCTGATCGACCTGGCCAGCGGTGCCAACGCCCACCTGACCCGCTCGGTGCTCGACGCCGGTGGTCTGGGCAGCCTCGGCGACGTCGCCCAGCGCCGCCTTCAGCTTTCCGCCCACAGCTTCAGTCGGCCGGTCCTGCTCGCGTTCCTGCCTGTAGTCGTGGCCGTAGTCGTGGTCGCTTATCTGCGGTTAGACACCTTGCGAGCCTGGCTGGAGGGGAAGTCGGCAATGCGCGCCGGCCTCCTCGGCGCGACGGCCGCCACCGTGATCGGCACCCTCGCCAACGACTCAGGCGCCCTCCTGCTCGAGATCGGCGCCGCCTACCTACTCGTGTTCACCGGCTTCGCCTGGGCTGAAAGCGCCGGCAGGACTCGTGCGCCTGCCGACTGATGATCTACTCTTGATCACCCGTGCGCATAGGTCTCGTCTCGCCATATTCCTGGTCTTACCAGGGAGGCGTGAACCGGCACGTTGAGGCTCTCGCCGAGGAGTTCCTCGGGCGTGGCCACGATGTCCGCGTCCTCGCTCCCGTCGACCCGCCCGGGCGGGTCAGCCGCGTTCTTCACCGGGCGCAGGCGGAACGACGCGAGCTGCCTGAATACCTGATCCCACTCGGTCGCACGGCCGGGTTCGGGGCCAACGGCTCGGTCTCCAACCTCGCGCCCTTCCCGGCCGGCGGCGTCGTCGCCCCGCGCCGCGCCGTCCGCGCCGGCGACTTCGACGTCATCCACGTCCACGAGCCGCTGGTGCCGCTGGTCGGCTGGAACGCGACCCTCGCCGCCCACGACCCGGTCGTCGGCACCTTCCACGCCTACGCGACCAAGCCGATCCCCAACTACATCGCCAACGCGGTCGGTGCCCGCCGGCTCTTCAACCGCCTTTCGGCCCGCATCGCCGTCTCCGAGGCCGCTGCCTGGACCGGGCGTCGCTGGTTCGGCGGCGAGTACACGATCATCCCCAACGGCGTCGATGTCGAGGCGGCGCCGACCGACCCGGTGCCCCATTCCGAGGAGCTGCGGATCCTCTTCGTCGGCCGACCGGAGGAGCGCAAGGGCCTGCCGATCCTCCTCACCGCCTTCAACGCCCTGGTCGAGCACGTGCCGTGCAAGCTGACCGTGATCGGTGCCGAACGGGAGGACGTGCTCCGCTACGTCGCCGATCCCGACTTGCTTCGCTTCATGGATGTCCGCGGGCGCGTTTCCGGCCCCGACCTCTGGCAGGAGCTGCACCGCGCCGACGTCCTCTGCGCGCCGTCGCTCTCGGGGGAGAGCTTTGGGATGGTGCTGACCGAGGCCTTCGCGGCCGGCACGCCGGTCATCGCCTCCGCGATCGCCGGCTACAGCGATGTCGTCAGCGACGGGGTCGACGGGCTGCTGGTCCCCCCGGGAGACCCGCAGCGCCTCGCCGAGGAGCTGCAGCGGGTCCACCACGAGCCCGAGCGCCTTCTCGAGATGGGAGCGGCCGCTCGCCGCAGCGCCCAGCGCTACGCCTGGCCGCGGGTCGCCGACCAGGTGACGGAGGTCTACGAGCGCGCGATCGAGGCGCCGAAGCCGGTGACGTCAGGGGAAAAATTCGCCCACTGGGCGGGGATCAGACCTGCGGACGGGAACCCGAAGCGGCCGGCGGAGCGGCTGCCATCGCTTGATCCCGTGCCGGCGCAGGCGGGCAAGCGGGGCCGTGCCGTCGCCAGGCGCGCCGCGCTCGGCGTCGCCGGCCTGCTCGGAGTCGGCCTCACGTTCCTTGCCGCGCAGAAGATCGGCATCGACAACGTCGTCGAAAGCATCGTCCGCTCGAACCTGACCTGGGTCCTGATCGCCTGCGCCCTGATGGCGACCTCGCTCTTCTTCCGCGCGGCGTCTTGGTATTGGATCGCCCGCGCCGCCCTGCCGAACCGCCCAATCCGGCGCCGCGACGTCACCTCAGCGACGATGATCGGGGTGCTGATGTCGGCGACGCTGCCGGCCCGCCTCGGCGAGCCCGCCCGCGCGCTGACCCTGGCGCGGCGCAGCGGGCGGATGCGGGAAACGTTCCCGGTCCTGCTCGGGACCTTGGTCTCGCAGACGATGCTGAACCTCGTCGCGCTGTTCCTGCTCGGGGTGATCATCGTCTCGACCACGCCGCTCTTTCACTCGGGGACGAAGCAGATCTTCGCCTTCAGCCTGCTGCCGCTGATCATCCTCCTCGTCGTCCTGGTCGCGCCGTTGTTCATGCGCCGCAACGGCAACGGCCGGATGGCCCGGATTGGGGCGGCCATCCACCGGGCGCTGATCCAGGTCCGAGCCGGGCTCACCGTCTTCCGCGACCCCAAGCGCGGTTCGACCGCCGCCGCCGCGCAGCTGGGAGCGTGGGCGATCCAGCTCTGCGCCTGCTGGGCGTTGCTCTACGCGCTCGGGCTCAACGGGCAGGCGGGGATCGGCGCTGCCGCCGCCGTCCTCTTTGCGGTCAACGTCACCGCCGTGGTGCCGGCGACGCCCTCCAACATCGGCGTCTTCCAGCTCGCGGTGATCAGCGTCCTCCACACCGGTTTTGGGATCAGCACCGCTGACGCTCTCGCCTACGGCGTGATCCTGCAGGCGGTCGAGATCGCCACCGCAGTGGCCCTCGGCTTGCCGGCGCTCGTCCGTGAGGGCCTCACCTGGAGCGATCTGCGGGTGCAGGCGGTCCAGACCGCGCCGGTCCGCCTCGAACCGCACCCGCGCGCTCGCTCCGGCAGCGCCAAACGCAGCGGCGTCGCCTAGTTTCTTAAAAAGGTCAAAAAACTCCGGTGTATTGGTCTAGGATGCGCGAAAGGCGTGCCGCCACCAATCCCAGGCCAGGCACCGCCACATGGGAGGCGTGCGGCCGGCGCAGGTTCCATCCGACCGAGCCGCCGGCCCGCCTTCTAAGCCCCCAGGCGTGGGTCCGGGTGACTTCCTAGTCAGATCAACAAGGTTCCTTGACGAATCTACAGTGGTGTGCATAGAGTCGAGCAATCGGCCATACGACTCACGCGAACTTGGGAAGGGGAGCCGTGAGATACGACTCAGCAGTTTTGGAGAGGGTCGCGCAGCGCTTCCGGCGCGACATGTGGGACTCGGTAGTTCCGGAAGCAGTTTCAGAATCAGGGGTTGAAATGGAGAGGTTCGGGCCGGTGCAGGCCACCGCCTTCGGCGACCTGCCCGAAATCCACCTGCTGCAGCAGATCCAGGGAGCGGCGGAGCCCACCGCCGTCGCCGACGGTCATCTGGCAGCGGCAGTCGAATGGATGCGAGCCCGCGAAGTCGACTACCGCATCCCGGTCGCCTGCGGGCGACCCGGCGCTGCGGAGGCAGAGGCTTGGCTGGACGAGCGCGGCTACGAGCAGGGCTCGGGCTGGGTGAAACTGGTCCGCGACGGATCGGCGCCGGAGTTCGACGTTGATCCCGGCATCGTCATCTACCGGCTTGGGGAGGACGAAGCTGAAGGCGAAGGGCTGAGTACGATCGCTGCTGAAGCCCTGGAGATGCCGCTGGTAGCGGGGACGCTGTTCTTCTCGCTGCCCCAGCAGGACGGTTGGCACTGCTACACCGCGGCGCTGGGTCCGGATGAGGTCCCGGTGGCGACCGGCTCGATGCTGATCGCCGATGGCGTTGCGCAACTTGGTGCGGGGCAGACCCTGGCGCACGCTCGCGGGCAGGGCTGCAATGCGGCCCTCTTGCACCGGCGGCTGCTCGACGCTCACCTGGCGGGATGTCACACCGTGTTCGTCGAGGTCGGCGAATGCGATCTCGCCTCCTGGTCGGCCATCACCCGCAACCTGCAGCGGGCTGGCTTCGAGGAGGCTTACGAAGGGCGCAACTGGCAGCGCCCGGCGCTGCACCCGGCAGAGATGCCGGAGCGTTTCAGCGGCTGAGCTCGGGGGCGGGGGCCTCTTCGGAGCCCTCGCCCTCCGCCGCCGCCTCGTCTGCCGGCTCGGACTCGGGCGGCAGCCCACCGCCGCGCGCGGTGCCGGCGATCAGCTCGTCCGGTGACTTGTCCTCGGGGATGAAGCCGGACTTCATCCCGAAGTAAACCGCCTGCGGGTGGTGGGCGACGATTGCCACCGTCGACTGCTCCGGCATCACCGCGTAGCCGCCGGAGAGGGTCATCCCGATCTCTTCGAGGTCGAGCAGGCGCCAGACCTTCTCGTGCTCGGACTGGTCGGGACAGGCGGGGTAGCCCCAGGAGTAGCGGCGGCCCTGGTCGAGGTCGATGCCCAGCTGCCGGCGAATGTCTGAGTGCAGCCACTCGGCCAGGCCCTCGGCCGACTGGACGCCGAGGCCGTGCACGTAGAGCTGCTCGGCGAACTCTCCTTCTGACTCCAGCCGCTCGATCAGCCCGGTCACCTCCGGACCGACGGTGACGCCCTGGAGGGCGACGACGTCGCGTTCGCCGGAGTCGAGCGGGCGGAAGAAGTCGGCGAGGCAGATGCGGTCGTGCCGCGGCTGGCGCGGGAAGACGAGGCGCTCGAGCTCGCGCTCGGGGTCCTCGGGGTCGAAGACGACTAGCTCGTTGCCGTCGGCGTTGGCCGGGAAGTAGCCGAGCCGCGCCCGCGGGTGGAGGTAGTCCTGCTCCTGCCACATCCGCTCCAGGCGGTGGGCGAAGCCCTCCTCGCCGTCGTGGCCCTCGACCAGCTGGCGCCAAGCTTCGCCCTTCACCCCGCGGCCGCCCCAGTGGAGCTTGAAGAGGACGTGGCGGTCCAGGTAGGGGAAGACGCCTTCGAGATCGACCGGCACCTCGCGCACGCCCCAGTAGGGCGGCTCGGGGATCGCCACGTCGGTGCGGGCACCCGAGCGGACGCTGTCGTCGGTGGTCGGCGGCGCGTCATCCACCACGACCGGCTTCTCGCGCAGCTGCTTGGCCTCGGCCTTGATCCGCTCCACGAGAGCCGCCCGCGCCTCGTCGTCGACCAGCGCGTCCATCGTGTCGAGTCCCTGGAAGGCGTCCTTGCAGTAGAAGACGCCGGCCTCGTAGACCTCGTCGGACTCTTTGCCCTTCGGGTAGAGGGTGCGGCGGCCGAAGTCGCGATTGATCGCGGCGCCGCCGATCAGGACCGGGAAGCCGAGCCCGCGCTGGTGCAGCTCGGCGACGCAGGTCGGCATCTGCTTCGAGGTCGAGACGAGCAGGGCGGAGAGGCCGATCGCGTCGGCTTCGTTCTCCACCGCGGCCTCGATGATCGCGTCGACCGGCACCTGCTTGCCGAGGTCGATCACGGTGTAGCCGTTGTTGGTGAGGATCGTGTTGACGAGCGACTTGCCAATGTCGTGGACGTCGCCGAAGACGGTCGCGATCACGACCTTGCCCTTGGTGTGCCCCTCGATTCGGTCGAGGTAGTTCTCGAGCTGGGCGACGGCACGCTTCATCACTTCGGCCGACTGCAGGACGAAGGGGAGGATCAGTTCGCCGGCGCCGAATTTGTCGCCGACCTCCTTCATCGCCGGCAGCAGTACCTCGTTGAGGGTGGGAACGGCGCCGATCTTCTCGACCGAGCGGTCGATCCAATCCTCGACCCCGTCCTTCTTGCGGCGGAGGATGTGCCAGTGCAGGGCCTCCTCGGGCTCCATGTCCGCGGTCGGGTCGGCTGCAGATACGCCTTCGGCGTCCTCTTCGCCTTTCGACTCGAAGTAGGAGATGAAGCGCTCGAGCGCGTCCTCGCGGCGGTTGAAGACGAGGTCGTCGGTCAGCTGCCGCTCCTCGTCAGGGATCTCGCCGTAAGGGGTGATGTGGTTGGGGTTGACCATCGCCAGGTCGAGGCCGGCCTCGACACAGTGGTGGAGGAAGACCGAGTTGAGGACCGCGCGTGGCCGCGGCGAGACGCCGAAGGAGACGTTGGAGACCCCGAGCGAGGTCTTGACGCCGGGGATCTCCGCCTTGATCCGGCGGATGCCCTCGATCGTCTCCACCGCCGAGGGCTTCCACTCCTCGTCGCCGGTGGTGAGGGTGAAGGTGAGGGCGTCGAAGATCAGCGCCTCTGGGTCGAGACCGTGCTCGCCGCAGGCGATGTCGCGGATGCGTTCGGCGATCTCGACCTTGCGCTGTGCCGTCTTCGCCATCCCCTCCTCGTCGATCGTCAATGCGATCAGGGCGGCGCCGTGTTCGCGCGCCAGCGGGATCACCGTGTCGGCCTTCTCGCGCCCTGCCTCGAGGTTGATCGAGTTGACGATCGCGCGGCCGGGGATCTGCTCTAGGGCGGCCTTGATCACCTCGGGTTCGGTCGAGTCGACCTGGATCGGCGCCGGCTGAGTCAGCGAGATCCGCTTGACGACCGCCTTCATCTGCTCGTCCTCGTCCTGGCGCTCGGTCAGGGCGACGCAGGTGTCGAGCACGTGGGCGCCGCCTTCGACCTGGTCTTCGGCGACCTGGACGAGGCCGTCGTAGTCGTCGGCCAGCAGCAGTTCCTTGGCTTTTTTCGAGCCCTGCGAGTTGACCCGCTCGCCGACCAGGGTCGGCCGCGGCTCCTGCACCAGCGGGGTCGAGGTCATCATCGAGGAGACTTCGATCGGGCCGGGCGCCGGGCGCTCGCTGGGGGGGCGGTCGCCAACCCGCTCGCGGATCGCGGCGATGTGCTCGGGCGTGGTGCCGCAGCAGCCGCCGACGATGCCGACGCCGAAGCGCTCAACGAACTCGCCGAGCGTCGCCGCCAGCGGCTCGGGCTTTTCGGGGAAAATCGTCTCGCCGTCAGGCCCCTGGAACGGCAGCCCGGCGTTGGGAATGCAGTGGACCGGTAGGGGGGAGGCCTCGCCGAGGAAGCGGATCGCGTCGCGCATGTCCTCTGGCCCGGTTGAGCAGTTGAGCCCGATTACGTCGATCTCCAGAGCGGTCAGCGTCGTCAGTACCGACTGGATATCGGTCCCGAGCAGCATCTTGCCGCCGTTCGGCAGCAGCGAGACGCTGCACTGGATCGGCAGCCGGCGGCCGGTCTGCTTGAACGCCTCGCGGGCGCCGAAGATCGCCGCCTTCACCTCGAGGATGTCCTGCGCGGTCTCGATCATGATCAGGTCGGCGCCGCCTTCGACCAGCCCCTGCGCCTGCTCAGCGAAGACCTCGACCAGCTTCCCGAAGCTGATGTTCCCCAGGGTCGGGTCGGTGGAAGCAGGGAGGAAGCCGGTCGGCCCGATCGACCCAGCGACGAACCGTTGCTGACCCGCAGCCCGCCGCGCGATCTCCGCCGCCTTGCGATTGATCTCCAGCGTCTGCTCGCCCAGCCCCCACTCTTCGAGCTTCAGCCGCGAGCCCTGGAAGGAGTCGGTCTCGACCACCTCGGCCCCAGCCTCCAGCATCGACTGATGGACACCCTCAATCACGTCCGGCCGATTGAGCACCAACACCTCATGGCACTTCCCAGCCAGCCCGCCATAGTCCTCAGTCGACAGCTCAAACTGCTCCAGCGTCGCACCCATGCCGCCGTCAAAGACAACGACACGCTCACGAGTAGCAGCTATGTAATCCCGCTCAGGCATGAACCTACGAGGGTACCGAGGTCAGGACTGAGCGCTCTTGTACAGGGGTCCGGTCATCCTCCGCTCGAATTTGTCGCGGCCCTAACGGGCCTGGCTCCCGATGATGCTGTCCTCCTATGGAGGACCCAGAATCAGATTGCATGTCGCCCCAACATTCGATCGGAGGACGACCGGACCCCTCAGCAACACGCTCTGGCAGACGAGCTGCTCACGACGCCGCGAAGAACCGCGATATACGCGGTTTCTCGGGGTCTCGCGAAAAAGCGGGTCTCGAAGACTGTCGCTAGGAGGAGTGGGTGTCCCTCTCGCGCCCGGCGTCCTGTTGCTGGCACCGACCACTCAGCGAGAGACGGGTTTCTTAGAGGCCAGCAACCCAGGGACGAGAGGGGCACCCACTCCTCCCTACAGGTCAACGCCGGTACTTCAGCGCTTCAGGCCGAGTTTGCGGCGCCAGTCGCGGGCATTGAAGAAGCGAACCATGGGGGCGATTAGGCGGCGGCGGGACTTGGTGTAGGGGTACCAGCTGGGCTCGCGCTTGCCGCCGAAGCGGGTGATGACGAGGGACTCGCTGCGGCAGTACTTCTTGATTCCGCCTTCTCCGTGGCGGGTGCCGATGCCGGACTGCTTCCAGCCGCCCATCGGCACGTCGGTGGCGAAGTAGTTGACGAGGACGTCGTTGACGTTGATCGCGCCGCACTCGACCCGGCGGGCGATCTGCTCGGCCCGCTCGCGCTCGCCGAAGACGGCGCCCGAAAGGCCGTAGCGGCTGTCGTTCGCCAGGGCCACCGCCTCCTCGGCATCGCGCACCTTCATCACCCCGACGACGGGCCCGAAGGTCTCGTCGCGCATCACCTTCATCGAGTGGTCGACGTCGACCAGGACCGTCGGCTCGAAGTAGTCGCCGGGCCCCTCGACCCGCTTGCCGCCGGTGAGGGCGCGGGCGCCCGAGGCGAGGGCGTCGGTGACGTGGTCCTCGACGATCTCGATCTGCCGCGGCGAGGTCATCGCCCCAACCTCCTTGGGGTCGGAGGCGTTGTCGGCGCCCTGGCGCAGGCGCCCGACCTCGGCGGTCAGCTTGTTGACGAACTCGTCGTAGGCGGGCTCCTCAACGTAGATCCGCTCCACCGACATGCAGATCTGACCGGAGTTCATCATCCCGCCCCAGGCCGCGGCGTTGGCGGCGCGGTCGAGGTCGGCGTCGGCGAGGACGATCATCGGGTCCTTGCCGCCCAGCTCGAGGCTGACCGGGGTCAGCGTCTCCGCCGCTCGCGCCATCACCCGGCGGCCGGTCACATCGGAGCCGGTGAACTGGACGAAATCGACCTCGTCGACCAGGGCACTGCCGGTCTCGCCGATCCCATGCACGCAGTCGAAGACATCGGGACCGCCGATCTCGTGCTTCCAGGCTTCGACGACCTCGGTGATCCCGAGGGGGGTGAACTCCGACGGCTTGATGACGACGGCGCAGCCGGCCTGCAGAGCGGGGACGGCATCGCCGAGCGAGAGGATCAGCGGGAAGTTCCAGGGACTGATGATCCCGACGACGGGGTGGGGCCGGTACTGGATCCGCAGCTTCTTCGCAGCGAGCAGCGGCGTGTGCGGGCGGACGCTCTCCTCGCCGATGAACTGGGCGGCGCGGGCGCCGTAGAAGTTGATCAGGTCGGCGAGGTAGGTCGGCTCGTTCTCGGCGTCGGCCCGGACCTTGCCGGTCTCCCGCTGCATCGTCTCCAGCACCCGCTCGCGGTTGTCGAGCAGCCAGTCGCGCAGCTTGCCGAGCCAGTGGTAGCGCCCCTCGATCCCCATCGCCTCCCACTCGGGCTGGTTGGCGCGAACGCGCCTGACGGTCGCGGCGACCTGCTCGGGCGAGTCGACCGGGACGTGCTCGATCACCGCCCCCGTAGCGGGATTGCGGACCTCGATCGTCTCTGCCTCGGTCCTAACAGCAGTTGCGCTCTCCACCCCGATGCTCCCTTCGTCGCCCGTTTGGCTGGTCAGCCAAATCTACCCGGGCGGAGCTGTGACGCAACCTCAGCCGAGGTAATGGGTGACGACAAGACCGATCAGGGCGGCGATCAGGGTGTAGTTCAACCTGTCGAACTTTGCATCCATGCTGGCGCGCAGGTCCCTGACTTCTCCCTTGACTTCGCGAATCTCGGCTTTTACCTCGCGGAAGCCCTCATCCATGTGCTTCTGGAGATCGTCAAGACGCTCGTCGGTCCACGCTTCCCTTGCCATGACTGCCATGGTTGCAAGTGTAGACAGAAAACCTCATGCAGTTTTGTGACAAACGTAAATCTTCTGTCGCCTAAAAGTGACGGCCCTACTTGCCCTTCTTGACTTCGACGATTTCGCCGTTGTTCGTCACTTCGGTTTCCGGTAGGCGTTCGCTGATCTCGGTGGCGAAGGAGCCGCCGGGGCGGACGCCATTGTCGGTCTTGGCCTTCGCCTTGCCGCCGACCCCCGCGCCGATGTTGTAGAGCAGGGTGTACTTGCCCGAGCGCACCGCGCTCAGCTTCCAGATCGCGTCGGTGGTGGCGCCGGGCTTGAGTTCGCCGAGCGAGAAGGTCTTGGGGCTCGAGGTCGAGGCGCCGCCTGGCTTCGAGGAGCCGTGCAGGCGCGGGTAGGTCTGCGCGAGCACCCAGACCGGCCGTTCCGGCTGCGCCAGTTCCGGTTGGGGATCGCGGACGGCGAATGGGAGGGAGGAGTCGACTCCCTCCTTGCCGGCGATCGTGAAGCTGACGGTCAGCGCCGGCACGGTGCGCTTGCCGGTGTTGCGGACCGCCAGTTTCAGCAGCGCGGTCTGGCCGAGTTTCTGCGACGTCGGGAAGGTCGCTTCGGTGACCTTGACGTGGAAGGTACCGGTCGGTTCGTTGTCCGAGGACCCGCCCCCGCCGCAGGCGCTAAGTATCGCCGCCGCCGCCAGCGCGGCGAACCCGGTCGCGATGGCCTGGAGGCGGGTGTGCCGGGAATGTCTTCCGGTCCCCCGCAAAGCGGCCCGAACATAGCACGCGGTTTCGCCGCTTTCGCAGGCATTTCAGCCGTCGGGGGCGGTTAGCGCGATCTCAACATGCGGCCAACAGAAAGGGCCGTTCGATCCCCTAGACTCCCGCCCAATGAGCGGGGTGTCGCGCGCGTGCGGCGCCGGCTTGGACGGAGGAGCAGATGGTCGGATCCGCGGTCAACAGGGCCTTTTTGCCCGCCAAGTCCCTGTTCGAACAGGTGGGGGAGCTGATGATCCTCACCGCGCGAACGATCGCGTCCGCGGTCAGGCCGCCGTATCCCTACGGCGAGGAGTTCATTGGCCAGTTCCTCTTCGCCCTGCGCCTCTGCTGGTTCCCGCTGCTCGTGTCGACGGTTGCGATCTGCCTCGGCGCCCCCGGGCTCCAGGGCGCCAACGCCCTCACCCTCTTCGGCACCCTCGACCGCCTCGGCGGCTTCTTCGTCCTCGCCGCGATCCGAGAAATCGGCCCCTTCGTGACCGCCGTGGTCGTCGCCGGTGTCGCTGGCACGGCGATCACCGCCGACCTCGGCGCCCGCAAGATCCGCGAGGAGCTCGACGCCCTGCAGGTGCTCGGGGTCGACCCGATCAAGAACCTGGTCGTCCCGCGCTTCCTGGCGCTGATGCTGATCACCGGCCTGCTCGACATCTACGCCCTGGTCTTCGGTCTCAGCGGCGGCATCCTCACCGAGCTCCTCTACCACCAGTCGCTCGGCGGCTTCTTCGCCACCCTCTTCTCGCAGGCCTCGATCACCGACCTCTGGGGATCGGTGATCAAGTGCACCCTGTTCGGCGCGATCATCGCCGTCGTCTGCTCTTACAAGGGGATGACCGCCTCCGGCGGCGCCGCCGGCGTCGGCCGCGCCGTCAACGAGGCGGTGGTGATCTCGTTCATGACCGTCTTCGCCTTCAACTACGTCTTCACCCAGACGCTGCTGGCGACCAACCCCGAACTCCAGACGATCCGGTGAGCACGTGAACGCCTGGCTCGAGGTCCCGCGGATGTGGCTCGACTCGGTTGGGGAGATCGCCCGCTTCAGCGCCCGCATTGCCGGCATCGTCTACTCGGGCCGGGTGCTGCGGTTCTTCGGTGAGAGCCTGCGCCAGGCCGGGATCCTGATCCTCGGCTCGGCCCTGATCATCTGGGGCCTTGTCTTCGTCCTCGGCCTGCAGTGCGGGATCGAGGGCGCCTACCTGCTGCGCGCCCAGGGCGCGCCGGCCTACGCCGGCCTCTTCTCCGCCTGGTGTGACCTGCGCGAGATTCTTCCCTACGCCTTCGGCTACATGCTCGCGGCCAAGGTCGGGACCGGGATCGTCGCCGAGCTCGGGGCGATGCGGATCTCCGACGAGATCGATGCGCTCGAGGTGATGGGTGTGCCACCGGTCACCTTCCTCTGCGCGACCCGCCTGCTCGCCGCCTGGATCGCCTTCCCGTTCATGTACCTGGTCGGGATCGGGATCATGTACCTGGCCAGCTACCTCGCCGTCGTCAAACAGATCGGCGACGTCTCCTCCGGCGGCTACTTCCTGATCTTCTGGCAGTTCCAGAACCCGCCCGACCTGATCTTCAGCTTGATCAAGGGGATGTTCATGGCGACCGCGATTGTGCTGGTCGGCTGTTACTACGGATATACGGCCTCGGGCGGGCCGGTCGGGGTGGGGACCGCGACGGCGAAGTCGATGGTCCTCAACATCGTCTTAGTCCACATCATCGGGATGCTTGGGACCCTTGTCTTCTGGGGAGCCAATCCCCGCGCGCCGATAGGAGGCTGACTTTGCCGGACAACGACGACATGCGCAGCGAAGAGCAGATTCTCCAGGACGACATCGCCAGAGAAGAACAGGCGACCACCGAAGGCCCTTATGTGAGCGAGGATGGCGCCGTGATGGGGCGCGACTTCGTCATCCCCGGCGTCAACCCGCGCGACCACGACCCCTACAAATTCCACACCGGCGTCAAGCGCGACCACGGCGGCACGGACGCGATCGAGATCATCGACCTGGTCAAGCAGTTCGGCCGCGCCCGCATCCTCAACGGCCTCAATCTCGGCCTCCCCGAGGACCAGGTCTCGATGGTGCTCGGCCCGTCGGGAACCGGCAAGAGCGTGCTGATCAAGCACATCGTCGGCCTGCTCTACCCCGACTCTGGTGACGTCCTCGTGCACGGCGAGTCGATCCCGAACATGACCGACGATGAACTTTTCGAGGTGCGGAAAAAGTTCGGCCTCCTGTTCCAGGACGGGGCCCTGTTCGGCTCGATGAACATCTACGACAACGTCGCCTTCCCGCTGCGGCAGCACACCGACAAAGGTGAGGAAGAGATCGGCGAGATCGTCAATCGGCGGCTCAAAGAGGTCGGCCTCACCGAGGCGACCTACAAGATGCCGAACGAGCTCTCGGGCGGGATGCGCAAGCGCGCCGGCTTCGCCCGGGCGCTGGTGCTGGAACCGGCAATCGTGATGTTCGACGAGCCCGACTCGGGCCTCGACCCGGTGCGCACGGCGCTGCTCTGCGAGCTGATCCGCGAGGTCCACGCCGAGAACGGCGGCTGCTACCTGGTGATCAGCCACGACCTCGGCACGGCCCGGCGGATCGCCGATTTCATCGCCGTGCTCTGGAGCGGCAAGATCGTTGAGTCCGGCCCCAAAGAGGAGCTGTTCGACTCGAGCAATCCGTTCGTCAGCCAGTTCCTCAACGCTGACGTCAGCGGGCCGCTCTCGATGGACTGAGCTTGCGGGCTGGTAACCGGTTCGGGCGCGTCGCGGCGTGGGCGGCTGAGCACGCGCGGCCGCTGCTGGCGATCACCATCGTCGTCGCGGTCGCGGCGGCGATCGGAGCAACCCAGATCCCGACCGATGCCGGGGTCAGCACCCTCACCGATTCCAGCTCGACCACCTATAAGGCAACCCAGCAGGTCCGCGAAGAGTTCGGCGAAGAACCGGTGGTCGTCCTGGTCAAGGGCGAACTGCCGCAGCTGCTGCTGACGGACAACATCTTCAAGCTGCTGCGGCTGGAGGGGTGCCTCTCCGGCAAGGTGCCGAAGGGGGCGAAGGCGATCCCGGGGCCGTGCGCCGAACTCGCCGAACTGGGCGCGGTCGAGTTCCTCACCGGGCCGGCAACCTTCCTCAACGAGTCGGTCGTGCAGATCGAAAACCAGCTGCGGCGGCTGGCCGAACACGTGCCGGCGGAAAGGTTCCGCGAATACCTGCTGGCGGTGGCAACCAAATACGGGATCACCAGCGTCCCCAGCATCGACAACGAAGAATTTGTCGCCACCGTCGTCTTTGATCTCGCCCGGCCGCGGGGGACGCCGAAGGCGCGCCTCTCCTACCTCTTTCCCAACGCCCACTCGGCCCAGATCGTGATCCGGCTGAAGCCGGACCTGAGCCAGTCCGAACGGCGGCGGGCGATTGAGCTGATCGAAGCCGCGGTGGCGGAAACGACGCCTCACAAGATCTGCGGCGAAGGCGGCAAACCGGCGCCCTGCTTCACCCTCAACCGCGGCAGTTACGTTGTCTCCGGGGCCCCAGTCGTGATCGAAGGCGTCGCCGAAGCGCTGAAGGACGCGCTGCTCATCCTCTTCGCGATCGCGATCGTGGTGATGGCTGGGGTGCTCTTCCTCGTCTTCCGCTCGCGCTGGCCGCTCTTGCCGCTGGCGGTCGCGCTGATGGCGGTGGCGATCTCCTTTGGGCTGCTGGCGCTGGTCGGCGGCTCGCTGACGATGGCCTCGATCGCGGCGCTACCGATCCTGATCGGGCTCTCGGTTGACTACGCGATCCAGTTCCAAGCCCGGTTCGACGAGCTCGGCTCGGCGCGAGAGGCGGCCGCCGCCGGAGGGCCGACGATTGCCACGGCTTGCCTGGCGACGGCGGCGGGGTTCCTGGCCTTGCAGCTGTCGCCGATCCCGATGGTGCGCGGGTTCGGGTGGCTGCTGATCGTCGGGATCGCCATCGCCTTTGGGCTGGCTCTGACCGTGGGTCTGGCAACGCTGGGCCTGCGGAGGGCTGGTCCAGTGACCGGCAAACGACGAGGTCTGCCGATCGAGCGTTTGCTCTCCGTTGCTCGCGCGTATCCGGAGATGGTCCTGAGCATCGGAGTTGCGCTCGCCGTGGTGGGGTGGGCAGCTGGCACGCAAGTGGAAACCGTCTCGGACATCCGCTCCTTGGCGCCTCAAAACATCAAGGCGGTGGAAGGGCTGAACGAGCTGCAGGACACGACCGGGGTGTCGGGCGAGCTGGACGTGAGCATCCACGCACCGGACCTCACCGATCCGGCGACGATCGAGTGGATGGCCGGGTTCAAGCAGCGGGTGCTGGAGGCCAACGGGTTCACCGGAGAAGACCCCAGCTGCCTCAGGGCCGAAATCTGCCCAGGGCCGGCGCTGTCGGATTTCCTCATCCACGGGAACGAAAGCCCGTCGCGGCAACGGATCGAAGCGACGCTGGCGGCGCTCTCGCCGTATGCCCTGCGGCAGGTCGCGCCCGTCGATCCACAGACCGGGGAGGTGGGGAACCAAGCGCTGATCTCGTTCGGGATCCGGGCGCAGTCGCTGGAAGACCAACAGGTGCTGATCGAACGGGTGCGCGACGAGATCGGCCAGCCGCCGCCGGGGGTCGAGGTCCAGCTGACCGGGTTGCCGGTAATCGCGGCGCAATCGGCCTCCGATCTCTCCAGCAGCCGCTACTGGCTGACGCTGGCGGGGCTGGCGGCGGTGGCGATAGCGCTGCTGCTCGTCTATCGCTCCTGGCGGCGCGCCCTGGTCCCGCTGCTTCCGACCGTGCTCGCCACCGGCTGGGCCTCGCTGCTGCTCTGGATCACCGGCATCCCGCTCAACCCGATGTCCGCGGCCCTCGGCGCGCTGACGATCGCGATCGCGACCGAGTTCGGGGTGCTGCTGGTCGGGCGCTTCCACGAGGAGCGGAGGGGCGGAGCGGGCGCCGAGGAGTCGCTGCGCCGCGCCTATTCGCGGACCGGCGCCGCGGTGCTCGCCTCCGGGGTCACCGCGATCGCCGGCTTCGCCGTCCTCGTTGCCAGCGACGTGCGGATGCTGCGGGACTTCGGCCTGGTCACCGTGGTCGACCTCGCCGCCGCTCTCGTCGGCGTCCTCCTCGTCCTGCCGGCGATCTTGCTTTGGCTGGAGCGGGAATGAGGGATCGCTACTCGCTCGTCGTCGGCCTGCTCTTCCTGGTGGTGATCGCGATCGCCAGCTTCCACACGCTCGGGGGCGGCGGCGGAGGGGAGACGCTCGGGCTCGACCAGTTCCCGGCCCACTGGCCGCTGCCCGAGTTTGCGGTTCCCGCCGGGGCAAGTCAGCTCGAAGGGGACGCGAACGTCGCCCAGGACGACTGCGAATCCTCGGCCCTTCCATGTCCCGAAGACGCCCAGCGGACCCCCGCTTGTCGGATAACCACGAAGGGGGCGATCCGCATCTGCGACTTCTTCGACCGGCCGTTGGTGATCTCGTTCTGGTTCACCAAGGGCGATGGCTGCGTCGACCAGCAGGACGTGGTCCAGCGGGTCTACGAGCGCTACCGTGGGCGGGTGGGTTTCCTCTCGCTGGACATCCGCGACAGCCGCGACGCTTTGCGCGAACTGATCCGCCAGCACCGGTGGACGCTGCCGGTCGGCTTTGACCGCGACGGCGCTGTCGCCACCCTCTACGGCGTCGGCGGCTGCCCGACCTTCGCCTACGTCTACCCCGGCGGCACCCTGCAGAGCGCCAGCATCGGCGACCTCACCGCCTCCCAGCTGAGCGGGAAGATCGATCGGCTTCTCGCCGCCACCAAGGCGGCGGGGCGAAGCTGAGATGGCCGGCGCTGCCGCAGAGCGAATGGGCTGGGACCCGGCGCCGCGGCAGGGATGGGTCGCCCCCCACATCGCCTCCGAGTTCCCCGGCCTCGGGATCGCCTGGGTCGAAGTCGACGCCAAGCCGGGCCGCAGCCCGGAGCCGGTCCGCCGTCGGCTGCGCGATCTCTCCGACCGCACCTACGGCGCCCAGGCGATCCGCCTGCGCGAACGGCCGATCCCCTGGGCCTACCGCGTCTTCTTCCGCCAGATCGGCCTCGACCCCGACCGCACTCCGACCCCGGTTGAGCAGCTGACCCTCGACCGCCTCCACGACGGCGGCTTTCGCACCCACGGGCTGCCTGCCGACGCGCTGACGATCGCGATCGTCGAGACCGGGGTGGCGCTGCGCGCCTTCGACGCCGACCGTCTCAGCGGCCAGCTCTGCATCCGTGACTCGGCACCGGGGGAGAAATTGCCCGGGGTGATGGGCGAACTCGCAAGCGGAACGCTGACCATCGCTGACGAGGAGCAGCCGATCGGGCTCCTTTTCGGCACCACGGGGGAGGGCTACGGGGTCGAACGCCACACGCGGCGGGTCGCCGTCGCCTCGGTCCAGGTCAAGGGGGTCCCCCAGATTGCTGTCGAGGAGGCGCTGTGGATGGCCGCCTCGACCTTGGAGTCAACGTGATTTACATTTTTCCGCCACTCAACCTGGCTTACACTTCCTCGAGATGCCCGCTTTGCTGAGAGAGGATTTCGCCGGGCTCGGGGTCGGAGTCGACGAGCGTGGGGCGCGGCTCGAGCTGCGCCGCCAGATTGGCCGCCTCGAGGCGGAGCTGGCGGAAGTCTTTGGTGAGGCCTTCGGCCACACGGCGGTTCCGCATCGGGTCGAGGCTGTTACCTCCGCTCCCCGGGTGCTTGACCTCGGCGAGCTGGAGGCGGTGCGCGACCGGCTGGCTGAGTGGATCGCCGAGGCGCGCGCGGCCCTGGCGGAGCGCCAGGCGCTCGAGGCCGACAACCGCGAACTGCTGAGAGCACTGCTGGACGCGCCCGAGGAGTTCAAGTGGGTGCGGGTCTCCCGCGCCGACGTCGGTGAGCCCGGCTGCGGCGCCTGGCATTCGCGCCCGCGCCTCGGCCCGATCGGGATGCTGATGGGCTGGTGGCGCGTCAAGATCTCCTCCGGATGCCCGTTAGCCGGGCGGCTTGCGGCCGTTGATGACGAAGCGCGAAGCGCGCATACCCGCGAAGCGGGATGCGCGGAAACCCGCGAAACGGGTTTCCGTTCCAGATGAGCGCCCACCTGCTCCCTGGGGCAACGCCCCCCTGGCCGAGCTGGTCATCCTCGCCGGCATCGTCTCGCTGGCGATCGGGGTGATCGGCGGCCACCCGACCGCGATCGGGGTGGGAGTGGCGCTGGCTGGACTGGGCGGCCTCGAGGTGGCGATCCGCGAGCACTTCGCCGGCTACCGCTCCCACACGACCCTCTTGGCCGGTGCCGCCTTCGTCTTGGTCACCGGTCTTGTCTTCTACGCCGCCCACACGATCCTGGCGGTGGCGCTGGCGATCGGGGCGGTTGCCTTCGCGATCGTCTTCTACCTCGCTCGCCGCGCATTCCAACGCGCCTCCGGTGGCCTCAGCTACCGGATCGGCGGAATGCGCGGCTAGCCAGTCCTAAGCGGCGACCGCCTCGCGGGCCGTCGAGCGGGTCGCCAGCTCCTGCGCCAGCATCCGTCGCTGCCGCTCGGTCAGCGTTCCCAGCTGCTTGTTCTCGTTCAGCGAGAGCGGTACCAGGAACTTGCGGGCCCGGGTGCGGCCCCACCGCCGCTGGCTGGTCAGCAGCTCGGCGATGGTCATGCTCTCGGTCTCCCACGGGCAGTCGCGAACCACCTCCGCGGCATCCATGTCGCCTCGCGCGATCGCGCGCTTCAGCTCCGCTCTTGCCAGCCGCACCCTGTTGGCCCGCTCTAGGGCCCTCATGTGCTGCGGAGCCTCACTTGAGGCGATGTTCGATGGTGGTGCCGTTGAGGCAGCTTCCACTGGACTCCTCCCTTCAAGGAATCGAAATAACTGGGGTATGTCGTATCCGGCTGAGGACCGAGCCCTCCCAGGGCCCTGGTCCTAACGGACCGACTTCGTCTTTCCGAACGTCCCGCCCGGGTCATTCGGCGAGGGGGCCAAGCTATGTCTTCTGGGCAGTTGCCGTCAACCCAGGCGTACATCTTTTCCGTCCGACCCATCCGCTAAGAGCAACAATTTCGGACCCTGCGAACTGTTCACCAAAAAGCAACAGGGCCGAAACTACCCCCGTGGGGGGATGTCAAGAAAATGTGACCAATAGCTAGGCCCTTGGAAGTTCGGGGAAGTTCTCGATCACGCGCGCGATCGTCCCCAGGGCGCCGTCCAGATGCTCGCGCTCATGCGTTGCCATCAGGCTCGTCCGCAGCAGCGCCCCGCCCGGCGGTACTGCCGGGTGGATGGCGACATTGGTGTAGACGCCGTTGTCAAAGAGCGCCTTCCAGAGCAGCACCGCCTGCCAGTCGTCGCCGACCATCACCGGCACTACCGGCGTGGTGGCCACGGTGCCGTCGGGGAGGGTTCCCGGCTCGATGACCTTCAGGCCCAGGTGTCGCAGGCCCTCGCGCAGGTACTCGGCGTTCGAGAGCAGGCGCTCGAAGAGCTCGGGGCCGTCGCTGCGGATCACCCGCAGCGCGGCGAGCGCGGCGCCGACCGCCGCCGGCACGGCCGAGGCGCTGAAGATGAAGGAGCGCGAGGAGACCCGCAGGTACTCGATCACGTCGGCCGGCCCTGCGATGAAGCCGCCGCAGGAGGCGAGGCTCTTGGAGAAGGTCCCCATCCGCAGGTCGACCTCGTCCTCGAGCCCGAACAGCTCGCTGGCACCGGCGCCGCGGGCGCCAAGGACGCCGGCCCCATGCGCCTCGTCAACCATCAGCCGGGCGTCGTAGGCCTGGCAGAGCTCGACGATCCGCGGCAGGTCGCAGACGTCGCCCTCCATCGAGAAGACCCCGTCGACGATGACGAGGACGCCGCCACCGTCCTCCGCCGCCCGCTGGAGCATCTTCTCCAGCTTGTCCATGCGGTTGTGGCGGAAGGGGCGCAGCTTGGCGCCGGAGAGGCGGCAGCCGTCGAGGATCGAGGCGTGGTCGCCGGAGTCGCAGATCACGGTGTCGCCGGGGCCGAGGATCGTGCCGATGCAGCCGACGTTCGACTGGTAGCCGGTGGTGTAGACGATCGCGTCCTCGGTCCGCATCCACTCGGCCAGCTCGCGCTCAAGGTCAAGGTGCAGCGGCGTCGTCCCGTTCAGCAGGCGCGAGCCGGTGACGCCGGTGCCATACGTCTCCAGCGCCTCACGCGCCCCCTGCTTCACCCGCTCGTCGCCGGTCAGCCCGAGGTAGTTGTTGGAGCCGAGCATGATCGTCTCCCGCCCCTCCATCTCGACGACGGGGCCGGCCTGGGAGGTCAGCAGGCGGAAGTAGGGGAGGAGGTCGTGCTCTTTCGCGGCTTCGAGCTGCTCGAGGCGGTCGTGGCTGCGCGCCTTCTCGAAGACGTCCACGGGAGCCTTGGCGGTCTCGCTCATCTACCGAGAGTGTAGGTTGCGGGCCCCATGGCAAGCCTGACGATCCGCCCGGTCCGGGGCGGCGCCGACCTCAAGCGGTTCATCGATCTGCCCTACCGCCTTCATGCGGGCACCCCCTGGGTGCCGCCGCTGAAACTGGAGCGCCGCCTTTTCCTCAACCGCCGGCTCAACCCCTACTTCAAGCATGGCGAGGCCGAATACTTCCTCGCCCTGCGCGGCGACCGGGTGGTCGGTCGGATCAGCGCCCAGATCGACCACGCCTTCAACGAGTTCCACGACAGCCGCTGGGGGATGTTCGGATTCCTCGAGCTGGAGGACGACCCTGAGGTTATTTCCGCCCTGCTCGACGCTGCTGAGGACTGGCTACGGCAGCGCGGCTGTGAGCGGATGGTCGGGCCGATGGACTTCTCGATGAACGAGGAGAGCGGGGTGCTGATCGAGGGGCATGAGCTGCAGCCGCTGATCCGCCAGCCCTGGCAGCCTGCCTACTACCAGCGCCTCTGCGAGGGCGCCGGGCTAGAGAAGGCGATGGACCTCTACTCCTGGTTCCTCGACATCAGCGACCGCGAGGACATGCTGCCGATCCTCTTCGAGCTCGACGAGCGGGCCAAAAACGAGCACGGGGTAAAGATTCGGCGGATGTCGCGGCGGCACCTGCGCAAGGAGATGGACCGCTTTGCCGAGATCTACAACGCCGCCTGGTCGGAGAACTGGGGCTTCGTCCCCTACTCGAAGGAGGACCTCGACGCCTACACGATGGACATGCACCTGGCCTTCGCGCGGGACTGGTTCATGGTCGCCGAAAAGGATGGCGAGACGATCGCGGTGGCGATCACCCTGCCGGACTTAAACCAGGTGCTGAAGAAGATGAAGGGACGGCTGCTGCCGCTCGGCTGGTGGCACTTCCTGCGGCGCAACCGGATCTGCGACCAGGTCCGGGTCGGCTTCCTCGGTGTCAAGCCCGAGCACCAGCACACCGGCGTGGCGGCCTCGCTCTACATCGAGCACTTCGACACCGCCGCGCGCTCGCGCCAGAAACACGGCGAGGCGGGCTGGATCCTCGAGACCAACGAAGCGATGAACCGCGGTCTCGAGGCGATGAGCGCGGAGATCGTCAAGAAGTACCGTGTTTACGAGCGGGTGCTGGTCGGCGGCAATTAGCAGCGTTCTTCAGCTGGTGTCGCGGTCTCGTGACAAATAGCGTTCAGAAGCTTTACGCCAAGGTCTTGTTCTGTGACAGCGGGAGCCGGACGCTTCCCGGGTGCCGCAGATATGCAGCTTCTATGGGATCACGATCTGGATGTATTACGACGAGACTCACCATGAAGGTCGCCCCCATTTCCATGCTCGTTATGGCGAGGCAGAGGCGGCCTTCGACTTCGAAAATTTGGCGGTCCTCGCTGGTCACTTGCCACCCCGGGTGCGGCGTCTTGTGAGCGACTGGGCCGCTGCGCGTCAAGCTGAGCTGCATGACAACTGGAGGCGGGCTCGTGAGCATCATCCGCTGATAGCCGTTGAGCCTTTGCCATAGGGCCTCTACCATCGACCCATGCGCAGCACGCCCCTTCTACTTGACGCGAAAGCATCCGAGGGCTACCTAGTCGATGTTCGTTTCGCCGACGGCCTTTCCGCAGAGGTCGATCTGTCTTATCTCCTTGATTACGGGGGGGTCTTCAAGCCGCTTCGGGATCTGGACTTTTTCCGACAGCTGCGTGCGGACACTGAGGCGGGCACGATTGTCTGGCCGAATAAAGCCGATATTGCGCCGGAGACGCTGTACGCGCATGCCCAGCGGTGCGCCGCTGCGACCGCCTAACCCGAAGTTCCGGGAATTAGGCGATGACCCCAGAGACCCGACCCCTCGTCCCGCTAGAGTCGCTTCGGTGGACGAGTTGCAGCTAGACGGCGAGGTCATCGCCGAAGAAGACGCCGGCTCGGGCGAGGCGACCGACCCGGTTCGTCCCCTCCCCTCGACTTACGAGGAGCAGTCCGGAACTTCTCTGGCCCTGCGGCCTGAGGTGCGTACTGCCGTGCTTGCCACGGCTGGGGGTGTGCTAGCGGGTGCCGCCACGGTTGCCGCGGTGCGGGCGGTCAGCAGCGCTGCCGCCAAGGTGCGGCCCCAGCGCCGCTCGCTCGGCCGCCGCGGCCCCCGCGAAAACGTCGTCGCCAGCCGCTCGTTCCTGATCGACGTACACCTGCTCGGCCGCTAACCGTGCCGACGGGACGGAAGTACCCCTATATGGAGGGAAATCGTCCCGTCGAGGTGGAGGTGCGCCCGCCGTCGCCCTACCGAATGCCTCGGGGCAGCACCGATCGGACTCTGCGGGTGCGGGGCGGGGTGGCTACCCGGCTGCTCCACGTCGACGGCTGCCCGGTGCTGGTCCGGGCCTGGCAGCCGGCGCGCGACCGGGTGCGCTTCCGGGCCGAGGCGGTTGATCCCAAGCTCGTCTCCGTCCCACCGATCGCGGGTGGCCCCTGCGGGGATGGAGCGGGGCGCGAGCAGCTCGAAGAGGCGATCGAGCGGATGCGCTGCGCCCTCTGGGTCGACATCGACCTCTCCGACTTCTACAAGCGCTTTCGTCGCGACCGGCTGGTCGGTCCGCTGATCCGCCGCATGCCCGGCTTCCGCCCGCAGGGCCGGCCGTGGCCCTGGGAGGCGCTTGCCGCCGCCGTCGTCGGGCAGCTGATCGAGGCCCAGCGGGCGGCGCTGATCGAGCGGCGGATCGCCGGCCGCTGGGGCCCGCGCCTGGGGGAGGGGCGGACGGCGCTGCGCGACGTCCCCGGACCGACAGCGATCGCCGGCCGCGCCCCGGCCGAACTGGAGCAGATGGAACTGGTCGGCAAACGGGCGGTAGCGCTGCGCCGGCTCGCCCGCGACGTCGCCGCCGGCCGCTGCCGGATCGAGGACCCGGAGGGCGACAAGCGCCTGCTGGCGCAGCCGCAGATCGGTCCTTGGACCGTCCAGTGCTTGGGCCTCTTCGGCCGCAACGAACTCGACTCGCTGCCGGCCGGCGACCTCGGCTACATCAAGCTGGTCGGCCGCCTCTCCGGCCAGGGCCGGCGGGCGACGGTCCCCGAGGTCGAAGAGTTCTACGCGCCCTACGAGCCCTACCGGGGCCTGGTCGGCGTTCTCACCCTCGCCGGGCTCTACAAGCTCCTGCCGCAGGGCCCGCCGTTGCGCCTCGCGGCATAAGGATCGACAAGCTCAAGCGGCCCTCGCGGCAGGTCGATAAGGGGGTGATGCACCGCCCCCCGGACAGGAACTGGCCTGAGCATGAGGTGCAGCGGTTCGTCAACGAGCTGGCCACCGGCGGTCAGGACTTCCGCCGTCTGGTCGAGCGCTTGCCGGTGGTTGTCTACACCGCCGAGCTCGGCGAACACGGGTGCTGGCGCTATGTCAGTCCGCAGGTGGAGGAGATCCTCGGCTACACCCCGGAGGAGTTCGTCCGCGACCCTGGGCTCTGGGCGAGCCTCGTGCACCCGGAGGACCGCGAGCGGGTGCTGAGGTCCGAAAGCGAAGTGCATCTCGGTGAGCGCGAGACGGGGCCGATCGCCTACCGGATGGTCAGGCGCGACGGCGAGGTCGTCTGGATCCAGGACGAGGCGGTGCTGGAAGCCGACGAGGACGGGGTGCCGATCTGGCACGGCGTCCTCTACGACGTCAGCGAACGCAAACGGGCCGAGGGAGAGCTGCAGCGCTCGCTCTCCCAGCAGGCGGTCGTCGCTCGGCTCGGCGAGCGTGCCCTGCAGGACGGTGAGCCGCAGGAGCTGATGGAGATCGCCACGGAGCTGATCCGCAAAGTCGAGGGGATCCACAGCGCCTGCATCTGGGAGCTCGACCGCGACGGGCGCCGGCTTAACCTCCGGGCCGGTCTCGAGGAGGCGGCGATCGGCGCCGGCCGCCGCGTCTCCGCCTCGCGCGACTCCCACGCCGGCGCCGCGCTCGACACCGGCACCCACACCGTCGTTGCCGACTGGGAGCAGGAGACGCGCCACACGATGCCGCCGGTCCTGCGCGCCTTCGGAGCCGCCAGCAGCCTCGCCGTCGTCATCGATGGCAAGAACCGGCCCTTCGGCGTCCTCGACGTCCACGCCACCGACCGCCACCGCTTCAGCGCCAAAGACGTCCCCTTCGTGCAGGCTGCCGCCAACGTCCTCGCCGACGCGCTCGAACGCCACAGCGCTGACCAGGCGCTGCGCTACCGCGTCCTCCACGACGCCCTCACCGGCCTGCCTAACCGGCTCAGCTTCGTGGACTCCCTCAACGAGTCGCTCTCCAAAGCGGCGATCTCCGGCTCGCCGGTCGGCATCCTCTTTCTCGATCTCGACCACTTCAAGCTGATCAACGACAGCCTCGGCCACCACGCCGGCGACGCGCTGCTGCGGGCGGTGGCGCCGCGGCTGCGCTCGCACCTGCGGCCGGGGGACGTCGTCGCTCGCTTCGGCGGCGACGAGTTCGGGGTCCTGATCGACCGCCTCGCCGACGAAGGCGAGGCGATGGCGATCGCTGACCGGGTCGCCGCCGCCTTCGCCCAGCCTTTCGCGATCGACGGCGTCGAGCACTTCGTCAGCGCCAGCATCGGCGTTGCCGTCGCCGGTGGCGCGAGGGAGCGGCCGGTCAACGCCGAGCTGCTGATCCGCGACGCCGACGCGGCGATGTACCGGGCGAAGGAGGGTGGGCGCTCGCGCTGCGTCCTCTTCGACGCCGAGATGCGGGCGGCGGCGATGCGGCGGCTGGAGATCGAACGCGACCTGCGTCAGGCGATCGACGGCGATGAGCTAGCGCTCTACTACCAGCCGGTCGTCAACCTGCGCACGGGAGAGATCAACGGCTTAGAGGCGCTGGTCCGCTGGCGCCACCCCGAGCGGGGGATGCTCGACCCCGGCGAATTCGTCTCGATCGCCGAGGACAGCGGCATGATCGAGCCGATCGGCCGCTGGGTTCAGGAGCGCGCCTGTCGGCAGGCGCTGACCTGGCAGCAGTTGCGGCCCGACGCCCGCCCCTTCGACGTCGCCGTCAACCTCTCCGCTCGCCAGGCCGCCCACCGCGACCTGCCGGGCACCGTCGAGGAGGTGCTCGCCCGCACTGGACTCGACCCGATCCACCTGCGGCTGGAGATCACCGAGAGCGTGCTCGTCGACGAATCGGCGACCGCGATCTCATCGCTGGAAGCGCTGAGCGAGCTCGGCGTCCGCCTCGTCCTCGACGACTTCGGCACCGGCTACTCCTCGCTCGCCTACCTCCACCGCTTCCCGTTCGATGCGCTGAAGATCGACTGCTCCTTCGTCGAGGCGCTGGGGATCGAGCAGGAGGCGACGGCGATCGTCGAGGCGATCATCGGCATGGCCCGGGGGCTCTCGCTGGAGGTGATCGCCGAGGGGGTCGAGAGCGAGGTCCAACTCTCCGAGCTGCAGCGCCTCGGCTGTGACTTCGCCCAGGGACATCTTTTCCACGCGGCGATGCCGGAGCGTGAGGTAAGCCGGCTGATCGCCGAAGGCGACCTGAGCTATTCGGGGATTTCGCCCGAGGGCAGGTAGCTGTTGTCGAGCAGTTCGCTCGCTTTCGGCAGCGAGCCGATCAGTTCGTTGTCGCGCATCCAGCCGACGAACGCTTCCCACTCCTTCGGGTCCATGTAGCCGTAGGGCTGGTTGCCGGTTTCGGCGCTGAGCAGCGGTAGCGTCGCTTTCACCTCGGCCGCGGCCAGTTTCGGTTCGAGGTCGGGGTTGGCTTCGGTGATCGTGGTCGTCGCTTCACTCGGTTTTTCGGCGGCCGCCTTCGTCCCGCGCTCCAGGGCGGCGAGGAAGAGGTGGAACTTCTGCGGGTCTTCTTCGAGCTTTTCGCGGTTGGCGACGAAGACGAGCTCGTCGTAGGTCGGGACGCCGAGCTGGTCGACTGGCGTCACCACCGGCGCCTTGCCGCGCTCGCGCAGGTCGACGCCCTCGACGTTGCTGTAGCCGCCGAGCATCGCCTGAGCCGAGCCACTGGCGAGGGCGGGGATCAGGCCGAAGCCGACGTTGACCGACTTGACGTCGTCGGGGGTGAGGTGGACGCGGGCGAGGATCGTCTTCAGGAAGGCGTCCTGATAGGGGATGCCGGCGGTGGCGATCGTTTTGCCTTTGAGGTCGCCGACGCCTTTGATCCCCGATTCGTTCAGCCAGATCAGCGAGGTCAGCGGGCGGTTGACGAGGGCGCCGACGGCGACGACGTCGAGGCCTTGGTCATGGGCGAGTGCGACCTCGGGCTCGTAGGTGATCGCCAAGTCGGTGCGGCCGGCGGCGACCTGCTTGACCGGCGCGGCCGGGTCGGAGGGGGCGGCGATGTTGACGTCGAGCCCGGCTTCTTCGAAGTAGCCGAGCTTCTGCGCCATGTAGATCCCGGCGTGGTCGGGGTTGGGGTAGAAGTCGAGCGTGAGGCTGAAGCTTTCGCGTTCGCTGCCGCCTCCCTCGCTCTTGGCGCCGCAGGCCGCGAGGGCGAGCGCGAGGGCCAGGGCGGCGAGGGCGATCGCCGGGATCCGGAGGCGCGTCATCGGGGGAGTTCTATCGCCAACGGACGACGCGCCGCTCCGCGAGCACGGTCAGGCCCATCAGCGCCAGGGCCATGGCGGAGAGGACGGCGACGGTGGCGAACTGGCGGGCGACTTCGAAGTTGGCGGTGTCGGACTGGATCAGGTGCCCGAGCCCGGCGCTTGAACCTGCCCACTCGGCGAAGACGGCGCCGATCGGCGCGATCACCACGGCGATCTTCGCCCCGGTGAAGACGTGGGGCAGGGCGGTCGGGGCTTCGACGCGCTGGAAGAGCTGCCAGCGGGAGGCCTCGAGGCTGCGCATCATCTTCAGCGCCTCCGGTTCGACCGCGCGCAGGCCGTCGAGAGCGTTGATCGTCAGTGGGAAGAAGCAGACGAGGGCGATAATCACCACCTTCGGCGTGATCCCGTAGCCGAACCAGGTGACGAGGATCGGCGAGATCACCACCACCGGGATCGTCTGCGAGGCGACGATCAGCGGGTAGGCGGCGTCCCGCATCACCCTCCAGCGGTGCATGACGACCGCGAAGCCGACGCCGACGACGACTGCGGCGAGGATCCCGAAGACCATCTCCCGCAGGGTCACCCAGGCGTTTTCGGCGAGCAGGGTGCGGTTGTCCCAAAGGGATTCGGCGACTTCGAGCGGCGAGGGGACGAGGAAGCTCTGCAGGTTCAGCGCGTCCTTCAGCGCGCCGGTAGAGGCGGCGAGCTGCCAAAGGCCGAGCAGGCCGGCAAGCAGTAGCGCGGGAAGCACTACGCGGCGCAATCGCGTGGTTCCTTTTGTACCTATGTCGTGCATTAGGAACCACGACTTCCGTGGTGGAGGGCTTGCAGCGCCTCTTCGCGGGCGGCGACGAAGGCGGGATCGGTGATCGCGGCGTCGCGATCCGCCGCGCGGCGTCCGGGGGCGCCCAGCTCGGCGACGATCTGCCCCGGCCGGCTCGAGAGCACGGCGACGCGATCGCAGAGGTAGAGCGCCTCCTCGACGTCGTGGGTGACGAGGACGACGGTGCGGGGGTTGGTGCGCAGGGCGGTCGCCAGCCACTCCTGCATCTCGGCCCGGGTGATCGCGTCGAGGGAGGCGAAGGGCTCGTCCAGCGCCAGCACCGGCTTGCCGGCGATCAGGGTACGGAGGAAGGCGACCCGCTGCCGCATCCCGCCCGAGAGCTCGGCCGGCCGCGCCGTCTCGAAGCCGCCGAGGCCGAAGCGCTCAAAGAGGTCGCGGGCGGCCGCCCGGGCCGGCTCCCGCCGCATCCCCTGGTTGCGCAGGGCGAGGGCGGCGTTGTCGATCGCCGAGTACCAGGGGAGGAGGAGGTCGCGCTGGGGCATGAAGGCGCAGCGGGCGAGGCGCGCGCGGCCGTCGGTGCTGCCGTCGATCGCGACCGTGCCGCCGCTCGGCTCGCGCAGGCCGCAGATCAGCTCCAGCAGCGTCGACTTGCCGCAGCCGGAGGGGCCGACGAGGCCAACGACGCTCTGCGCCGGCACCTCGAGGTCGATCCCGGCCAACGAGCGCAGCTCGCCGTAGGCGTGCTCGACCGCCTGCAGCGAGATACCTCCGCCGCTGCCTGGGGCGGGTGGAGAATCGGACACGACAGATTCGATTTGCCCACTTTCGGGCTTCATGGTGGTATCCTGCCGGACTCCGCACTCCTGACCAAGGAGGTCAGGAAAGTCGAAATCAAATTTGTTGCGGAGCTGTAGGAGCGAATTATGGACCCGGCAATCGTCCTTTTCGGTTTGGGAATCGGCATTCTCGTCGGCATGACGGGCATGGGCGGCGGCTCGCTGATGACCCCGCTGCTGATCCTCATCTTCGGCATCCAGCCCACCACCGCGATCGGCACCGACATCTTCTACTCGGCGGTCACCAAGACCGTCGGCGGCTGGCGCCACTTCCGGATGAAGACGGTGAACATGGAGTTGGTCCGCTGGCTCGCCACCGGCAGCGTCCCCGCCGCGATCGCCGGCGTCGCGCTCGTCTCCTGGCTGCAGGGGCAGGTCGGGGAAGACCGCCTCAACGAACTCGTTTACGCCGTCCTCGGCGGCACCCTGCTGATGGTCGGGGTGATCACCCTGGCGCGGGCGCTGATCCTTCGTAATCTGATCGAGGAGCGCGACCGCTTCGACGTCGAGCGCCGCCACAAGCTCGCGGCGATCGCAATCGGCGCCACCACCGGCTTCGTGATCGGCATCACCTCGGCGGGCTCCGGCACGGTGATCGCGATCCTGTTGATCGCCGTCTACCGCCTGGCGCCGAAAAAAGTGGTCGGGACCGATGTCTTCCACGCCGCCCTTCTCCTCTGGGCCGCCGGCATCGCCCATTGGATCGGCGGCAACGTCGACTTTGTCCTCGCCGGCAACATCCTCCTCGGCTCGGTGCCGGGAGTGATCATCGGCGCAGCGCTGTCCGACCGCTCACCGCAGGGCTTCATCCGCACCGCCCTCGGGGTTGTACTCGTCGGTTCCGGCATCGTCACGATCCAGAAGGGCGACCCCTCCGTCTGGCCGATCGCCGCCGGCATCGCCGCGCTTGGGCTCGGCCTGGTGCTCTATGCGCCGCACTTTCTCCACCGCCGCCGCGAGGCGCAGCGGCGGGAAGAAACCGAGCTCGAACAGCGGCAAGAGCTCGATCGGGCGGCGGCCCTGGGTCGCACCCTCCCGGCGGACTGATTTACTAGACACATGCGAGTTTCCGCGAAGGCCGACTACGCGGTGCGGGCCGCTGCCGAGCTTGCGGCCGCCCAGGCCGAGGAGGCGCCCGTCAAGGGCGAGCGCCTGGCCGAGGCACAGGAAATCCCCCTGCAGTTTCTCGAGCACATCCTGCTGGAGCTCAAGCACCACGGCATCGTCCGCGCCCGCCGCGGCGCCAAGGGCGGGTACTGGCTCGCCCGCCCGGCCGACGAGGTAACCGTCGCCGAGATCGTCCGCGCCGTAGAGGGCCCGATCGCCCACGTCCAGTCGACCCCGCCAGAGGACATCGAGTACCGCGGCAACGCCGAGCACCTGCAAGCAGTCTGGATAGCCGTCCGCGCCAGCCTCCGCAACGTGCTCGAGGAGGTAACCCTCGCCGACCTAGTCTCCGGAGAGCTGCCGACCGTCGTCGGCGAGTTGACTTCGGCGCCTGACGCCTGGGTCGCGCGCTAGTTCGGCTTGTCGCGCCTGCGAGAGTAGGTCGTCAGGTCGAATCGCCAAATCGGCTTGTCGTGCCAGTAGGTGACCGGTTCTGTTGTGGTGCCGAGCCAAGGGCGCTGTGAGTCGCACATGACGAGCCTCTCCGCTGAGACCATGTAGCCGCTCCACACCACCCACGGGCAGTCACAGTGTCTGCAGACCCACGTTGCGCCGGGGGTCCGGAGTCGGGGTAGGGGACAGCGGTGCTGAAACTCTGGTGGCCGATTCGCATAGGGGTCGGGTGGGGGAGGGCTGAACCAGCTGTCCCACCACTCCCTCAGTCCCATGGTCAGACCCCGGCGCGCCCGACTAGCGGTTTACTGCGGCGTCGATCTGCGACAGCCATACAGTCTCCTTGAGAAGGGTTCTGGGTCCCTAAAACAGTGACCCATCTTCTTCCAAGGAAGCCCAAAAAAGCAAGAAGAATTAATACTTAACTGTCTTAGGACGATGGGCCCGATTCACCCTTTGCTGCGATCTGCACCGGCTCGAGATCGAAGTCCCGGCCCAGGCGCAGATCGCTGTAGCGTTTGGTCCAGTCGTCGTTGATGCCGTCGGATTGCTTCTTCATCCGCGGTTCGAATTCGAAGTCGTCGGGGCAGGAGAGGCCTAGGCGCTCTAGGAGGTTGTGAGTGCTGGTCTCGTAATCGGCGGCGAAGTTCTCGTAGAGGACCAGGACGGGTTTGATGCCCGAGTGCTCGAAGAAGGCGTCCCAGGAGGCTTCTTCTATTAGGAGCTGCTCTAGGAGGTGGTCGATCGCCCGGTAGTGGAAGCGCAGCTGCGGGCGGTGCTCCTCGATGAAGCTCTGGTAGGCGGCGCCGTTGCCTTCTACCGAGACCGCCTCGGCGCCAGCGTGGTCTTCGCGCCAGGTCGCCGTCTGCACCGCCTTCCAGAGCGAGACCGCCTGCCGCACCTTGTTGGCGCGGACGATGCGGACGAAGGTGAGGTCGGGGAAGACGGTGGGGAGGAGCTCGGCCAGCGGCACGTCGCGGTATTCGGGGACGTTGCGCAGGAGGGAGACGAACTCGCCGAAGTAGCCCCACATCAGCTTCGCCCCGAAGACGCCGTTGGGGGTGGTCCCGGTCTCGAAAGCCCACTCGAGGTAGCGGTCGTAGGCGGCGCGGCTCCAGAGCGGGGAGCGGGGCGCCGGGTCGCTGCCGACGCTGCGCTCGCCGAGGTGGTCGCGGATCGACTGGTCCTCGACGCCGAGGAAATATTCCTCCGGCCGGCGCGGGCGGCCGCTGTGGCGGAGGGCCTCGAAGTACTCCTCGGGGCGGCCGGCGATCCCGGTTTCCTCGAGCGCGTGGCAGACGAGGGTGCTGCCGCTGCGGGGGGTGGCGCAGACGAGATAGGAGCGATTAGGTCTCATTTCTTTCCTAACTATCCCTATCAACAAACAGATAAACAGGATGGGAGCGATAACCTGACGGGAGGTGAAGCAGCCGAACATCCTCTACATCCATTCCCACGACACCGGCCGCTACGTCCAGCCCTACGGCTTCCAGGTTCCCACGCCGAACATCCAGATGCTGGCCGACCAGGGGGTGCTGTTCCGCGAGGCCTTCTGCGCCGCGCCGACCTGCTCTGGCAGCCGCGCCAGTCTCCTCACCGGGCTCTACTGCCACAACAACGGAATGCTCGGGCTCGCCCACCGCGGCTGGAAGCTGAACGACTACGGGCAGCACTGGGTCCACGCCCTGCGCGGCGCCGGTTACCACTCGACCCTGATCGGCGAGCAGCACATCTCGATCGACCCCGAGGTGATCGGCTATGACGAGATCGTCCCGGTCGATTCCAACCACGCCTCCTTCGTCGCCCCGCTGACGATCAAGGCGCTGAAGGAGGCACCGCCGCAGCCATGGTTCATGTCGGTCGGCTTCTTCGAGACCCACCGCGACTTCTCGGCCCCGACCTCGGTCCGCGACACGCTCTACTCGCTGCCCCCCGCCAACCTCCCGGACACGGCGGTGACCCGCCGCGACATGGCCGCGTTCAAGGCCAGTGCCCGCTCGCTCGATCAGGGGATCGGCGCCGTGCTCCACGCCCTGCACGACTTCGGGCTCACCGAGGACACGCTGGTCCTCTGCACGACCGACCACGGGATCGCCTTCCCCGGCGCCAAGGCAACGCTCTTCGACCGCGGCACCGGGGTGATGATGATCATGCGCGGGCCCGGCTTCGCCGGTGGCAAGGTGGTCGACGCCCCGGTCAGCCACCTCGACGTCTTCCCGACGCTCTGCGACCTCGCTGGGGCCGAGCACCCCGACTGGCTGCAGGGGGCCTCGATGATGCCGCTGGTGCGGGGCGAGGTCGACCGCCTCCACGAGGCCATCTTCAGCGAGACGACTTACCACGCCGCTTACCAGCCTCACCGGGCCGTCCGGACCGAGCGTTGGAAGTACATAAGGAAGTTCGACGAATACCCGCATCCAGTGCTGGCTAACTGCGACGACAGCGACACCAAGGACTTGCTGGTCGCGGCGGGGTGGGGGGACCAGGTGGTCCCGGAGGAGCAGCTCTACGACCTCGTGCTCGACCCGCAGGAGGGAAACAACGTCGCCGCCGACCCAGCCAAGGCGGAGGTGCTGGCGGAGATGCGCGAGCGGCTCGATGTTTGGATGCGGGAGACCGACGACCCGCTGCTCGAGGGGCCGGTGGCGCCGCCAGAGGGGGCGATCGTCACCCCGCAGGAGCAGGTCTCACCCGACGTCGTTCAGATCTTCAGCGGCGAGGTCAAGGCCGACTCCACGGCCGCTCCATCCAGGTGAGGCAGGTCCAGCCGGGGATCGGCTGACCGAGCGGGTCGAGGCTCTCGCCGTGGGCGAAGACCGAGAGGCCGCAGTTGTGCGAGCCGAGGTTCCAGAGCCCGGTGGCCATCTCCGCCTCGAAGCGGTCGCCGAGGACCGAGTCGAGGAGGAAGAAGCGGGTGAAGATGCCGTGGGTGACGAGCAGCGGCAGCGCCCCCGCCTCGCCCGCCTCGAGCTCGGCCTTCAGCCGCCGCACCCGGGCGACCGCCTGCTCGAAGGTTTCGCCTGAGGTGAGCTCGCCGGTGTAGTCGATCTCCTCGGCCTCAAGGCCGAGCGCGTCGCCGACCGCCTGCGCCGTTTCCCGCGCCCGTCGCAGCGGGCTCGAGAGCAGGCGGGTGATCCCGTGCTCGCGCAGCGCGGCACCGGCTGCGTGCGCCTGCTCGACCCCCTTCTCGGTCAAGCGGTCGCCCTCGGAGTGCGCCGCTGGCTCGCCGCTGCGGGCGGCGTTGTGGACCGACTCGCCGTGGCGGAGGAATAGAGCGCGGCTCATTCGCTGGAAGGTGAGGCGCCGGCGACGACGTTGACGAAGTTCTCCAGGTGTTTGGTCGTCCAGCACTCGAAGGCGCCATCGCAGTAGCGCTCGTAGGCCGACATCACCGAATCGCCGTAGTTCCAGTAGAGCTTTGGCTCGGGGTTGAGCCAGAACAGCCGCCCGGCTTTTGCGGCGATTCGGGCGAAGACCTCGGCGTGGGGCTCGCGGCCGTTGGTGCGGGCATCGCCGAGCACAATCACGGTCGAGCGCGGATCGAGGTCTTCGGAAATCTCCTCGAGGAACTCAAGCCAGACGCGGCCATAGTCGGTGTAGCCGGAGACGTCAGCGACCCCGCCCTCGCTGGAAATTTTCTGTGCCACCACAGCGAAGTCGCGCTCGTGCTCGAAGACGTCGGTCACCTCCGAGATCCGCTCGATGAAGACGAAGCTGCGCAGTTTTCGGAACGAGTCGTGGAGGGCGTGGAGGACCGAGAGGAAGAAGACGCTGGCCGAGGTGACCGAGGTCGAGACGTCACAGAGAACGTAGATCTCCGGCCGCCGCGGCCGCTTCGGCCGGTAGCGCAGGCGCAGCGGCACACCGCCGGTCTCCAGCGAGGCGCGCATCGTCCGCCGCACGTCGACGAACTGTCCCTTTTTGCGCCCGCGCTGCTCGTGGCCGAGCGTCGCCAGGCGGCGCTTCATCTGCGAGACCGCGCGGTGAACAGCGGCGAGGTCCTGGGTCGGGCTGGTCGGCAGCGCCCGGTCGAGCTCGGCCAGGGGGCGGGAGGGAGGGAGGGTCTCGGTTCGCTCGATCAAGTCGCGCTCGAGCTCGCGGCGCAGGTGGCGCTCGAACCCGGTCAGCTGATCGCGGTCGATCGGCGGCCGCTCGCTGCCGTCCTCGGCCGGCGGCTGTTGGCCGGCGGTGAGCCCGAGCGTGCGGCGGATCCGCTGCACGTCGACACCGACCACGCCGGAGCCCTCGGCGCGGCCGAAGGCGGCGATCGCAAGCCGCGCCAGGTCCCGCATCCGGTCCTCGTCGCCGGCCTGCATCGCCTCGCGGATCGCCTCGCTCAGCTCGCTCATGTCGAAGCGCTCGCCTTCGCCGGCCGGCGGCGCGCCCTCGCTGTGCTCGGTCACTCCGCGCTGCACTGCCTCGGCCTCGGCGGTGCGGAAGAAGTAGCGCTCGAACAGCAGCTCGAAGACGCGGCGGTCGTCCTGGGACTTAGCGATCGTCGCCGCCAGCGCCTCGCGGAAGTCCTCGCGCCGGGTCCAATCGACCTCGCTCAGCGCCGCGAAGGCGTCGAGCATCTCCGAGGTGCCGACCGCCACCCCCTCACCGCGCAGCTCCTCGCAGAAGCCGAGCAGCTTCGCCGCCAGCCCCGGCGGCCCGGCGTCAGCCTTCGGCCCGTATGGGGTCGGCAAGTTTCACCCCGACCCGCTCGGCGACGAGGTCGATGTCGGTGCGGTGCTTGACGATGATCGACATCGACTGGGTGAAGGTCTCGCGGTCGATGTCCTCGGCGCCCATCAGCAGGAGCGTCCGCGCCCAGTCGATCGACTCGGCGATCGAGGGCGGCTTTTTCAGGTCGAGGTCACGGACCATCCGGATCACCTCGACCAGCCGTCGCGCCAGCGTCTCCGGCAGGTCGGGAGCGTGCAGGCGGACGATCTCCATCTCCCGCTCGAGCTCGGGGTAGTCGAGCCAGAGGTAGAGGCAGCGCCGCTTCAGCGCCTCGGTCAGCTCGCGCGAGTCGTTGGAGGTGAGGATGACGATCGGCATCGTCGTCGCCTCGATCCGCCCCAACTCGGGGATCGTCATCTGGAAGTCGGAGAGCAGCTCGAGCAGCATCGCCTCGAACTCCTGGTCGGTCTTGTCGATCTCGTCGATCAGCAGCACCACCGGCTCGGGGCTGGCGATCGCTTGCATCAACGGCCGCTCGAGCAGGAACTCGGAGCTGAAGATGTCCTCCTGCACGTCGCCCCAGCCGTCCTCGCCGCCGGCCTGGATCCGCAGCAGCTGCTTGCGGTAGTTCCACTCGTACATCGCCTTCGCCTCGTCGAGGCCCTCGTAGCACTGCAGTCGCACCAGCTCGCGGCCGGTGGCGCGGGAGAGTGCCTTCGCCAGCTCGGTCTTGCCAACCCCCGCCGGGCCCTCGACCAGGACCGGCTTGCCCAGCTTCTGGGCGAGGAAGGAGACCAGCGCCGCCGGCTCGTCGGCCAGGTAGCCGACCCCCGCGAGCGCCTCTTTCACCTCTGCGACTGAACCTTGGGGCACGGGCCGATGATAATCACGCGCTCGTGCCCGACCTCGTCCCTCCCCTGGCGGCGCTGCTGCCGCAGACCGTCACCCCCTACGTTGGGCTGATGCTGGCCGGCTTCGCGGTCGGGATCCTCGGTCACCTCGCGGGCTGGCGCTGGCTGGTCGCAGCGGGGATCATCCTGATCGGTTTGGGGGCGATGCTGCTTCCCTTTGTCGCCCATCTGACGGCGTAGCCAGCCCCAGGATGCGAGGAAGGCTCGGGTGACAACAGCGCCCAGTAGTCGCGCGCAACCCCTTAGCTCCTCTTAGAATACTCCGAGTTTACTGCTCAATAAGGGAGGGTTCGCAGGTGAAGGGGATCAGTGCATTGGCGCTCTCGGTGGTGGTTGCGCTGCTGGCGGTCGCGCTTGGCGCAGGCTGCGGCAGCGGCGGCGACGAAGCAACCAGCGCCGAACTGCCCGCGAGCCCAGCCGGGAAGGCCGACGCCGCCAACTTCGACGGCGTCCACAACGGCGAAGTCGAACTCGTGCTGATCGTGAAACGGCTCAAGAAGAAGCCGGAATACATCAAAATGCGAATCCTCGGCAACTTCATAAAAGCCGGGGAAGAAGCACTTCCACAGCTCGATTTCGCGATCGAATCAAATGGCGAACTCGCCGGGCGTAAGGTCAAATTCCTCAGTGGTCCGCTGCTGCGAGACGACAAGTGGGTCGTTAACTTCGCCGGCAAGGTCTACGAACCGGATCACGCCACGTTCGAAGAACTGAAGTCGAAGGTCGAAGAAGCCCAGGGGGAAGAAGGTGGCGAAGGCAATGCGATGGCCTGCGTCGAAGCCGCCGAAGGTTTCGACCTCACCAATGTCGTGCACCATGTCTCCTTCGAAGGGAGAGCGGAAGGGATCGACGGAACCAAAGTCGCTCGGGTGGGCGGCGATCTCGATACCTCTGCGGTCATCGACGAGCTGATCAAGCTGGGGGAGGAACCAGGCTGCCAGGCGCAACTGGAAGCGATTGGCGTACCGTCGGCGGCCGAACTGAAAAAGCTCGAGAAGGAACTGGAAGGCGCCCTGGCGGCAGCCCAGCTGACGATCAGCCTCGACAAGCACGGCCTGGTCCGTTACGGCAGGACCCTGATCAGCCTCGAACTGCCTAGCGGCGAAGAACTAGAAGTAGAAGCCTATATGCGGTTGGACCGGGTCAACGAACAAACCGAACTGCCGATCGCCCACGGGTACACTCCCTACCCCGCACTCCTGAAGCAGTTCGGTCTCACCCAGCAGGATGTGAAGGAAGCTGACGCCGGGGAAATCTACGTTGGCATCCTCGGGGTCCTCGCCGATCGGCTCTTCGGCCGCGAAGGCGGCTGAGGCGGGGCGGAGCCGCTGAGCGACGCCGCTCCGTAGAATCCGGGCCGGCCCTGTTCTCCGAGCATGAGGAGTCCCATCTCTTGAGCCGTATCCGATTTTTTGCGCTGTTCGCAACGCTGGCCCTCTTGGCGAGCGTCTTCGTCGCCTGCGGCGGTGGTGGCAACGACAGCAGCAACGAAGATCCGCAGAAGGTCGTCGAAAAGGCCAGCCTTGAAGGCGTCAAGAGCGGCGAATTCGAGATGTCGCTGAATGTCAAGGCCGAAGGCGAAGAAGGTGGCGAATTCGAAGCCAGCCTCTCCGGCCCGTTCGAAGCCGGCGCCAAAGGCGAACTCCCGCAGGCGGAAGTCAAGGTCGAAGCCAGCGGCAGTGCCCAGGACGAAGACATCAGCTTTGACGGCGGCTTGACGCTCCTCAAGGACCGCGCCTTCATCGAATACGAAGGGACCCCCTACGAAGTCGACCCGACCACCTTCGGCTTCCTCAAGTCAGCTTTGGAACGGGCCCAGCAGCAGGAAGGCTCCGAAGCCGACGTGACCGCTTGCCAGAAGGCGGCGGAAGGGATCAAGTTCAGCCAGTTCGCCGACAACCTCGAAAACGAAGGCTCCGAAGACATCGACGGCACCTCGACCACCAAGGTCAGCGGCGACGTCAACGTCGAAGGCGCGATCGACGCGGTGATCCAGCTGACCGAAGACCCGGCTTGCGCCTCGCAGCTCGAAGCCGCCGGCCCGCTGCCGATCAACGAACTCGAAGAAGCCAAGGGCGAACTGAGCAAGGCGATCAAGAAGTCGCACGTTGAAATCGCCGTCGGCGACGACAACATCGTCCGCAAGTTTGCGATGGAACTTACGGTCGAACCGCCGGAAGCCAAGGGCGAAAAGGTCGAACTGGAAATGGAAGTCACGCTCAGCGGCGTTAACGGGGAACAGAGCTTCGAGGAACCCTCGAACGCGAAGCCGCTGGAAGGCCTGTTCAAGCAGCTCGGCGTCAACCCGCTCGAACTGCTGGAAGGCGGCGGCAGCGGAGGCATCGGCGGCCTGCTGGAAGGCTTGATGGGCGGCGCGTCCGGTGGCTCCTCGGGTGGCGGCAGCTCCTCGGGTGGCTCGGCGCCCAGCGCCGCCGCGCAGAAGGAATACGTGAAGTGCCTGCAGTCGGCGAAGACGCCGGCCGATCTGCAGAAGTGCGCGAGCCTGCTCAAGTAGCCGAGTAGGCCGCGCATCGTGAACCAGGCAGGGCCTCGCCTCGACGCGTCCTTCTTGAGGACGCCGACGGGCTGGCCCTACCTGCTCGCGCCGCTGATCCCGGTCGCCCTCGCGCTGGACCTCCTCGGTGCGCCGGCGACGGCTGTCTTCGCCACCTCAGCGCTTGGGATCGTCCCCACGGCGGCGCTGATGGGGCGGGCGACGGAGGAGCTGGCGGCGCGGTCAGGTCCGGGGATCGGCGGCCTCCTCAACGTCACCTTCGGCAACGCGCCGGAGCTGATCATCGCCCTCTTCGCCCTCGGTCAGGGGCTGCAGGAGGTGGTCAAGGCCTCGATCGTCGGCTCGATCGTCGGCAACATGCTGCTGGTGCTGGGGGCGGCGATGCTTGCCGGCGGCATCGGGCGCGAGAAACAGCACTTCAGCCGCACCAGCGCCAGCATCCAGACGACGATGCTGATGCTGGCCGGCGGGGCGCTGATCATGCCGGCGATCTTCGAGCTGGTCGAGGGCAAGGGGCTGCCGGAGCCGGGCTCAGAAGCCACCCACTACGGCGGCACCGTTGAGCACCTCTCGCTGGCGGTGGCGATCGTCCTCATCATCACCTACGTGATCGGCCTCTTCTTCTCGCTGAAGACGCATCGGGACCTCTTCAACCCTGAGTACGAGGAGGAAGACACCTGGGGCTGGTCGACCCGGACCTCGGTGATCGCGCTGGCGATCGCGGGCGTTCTCGTCGGTGTGATGTCGGAGGTGCTGGTCGGCTCGATCACCGAAGCTTCGGAATCGGTCGGGCTCTCGGAGTTCTTCATCGGCGTCATCGTCGTCGCGATCGTCGGCAACGCGGCCGAGCACTGGGTGGCGGTGCTGGTGGCGATGAAGGACAAGATGGACCTGGCGGTCAACATCGCCGTCGGCTCGAGCGCCCAGGTCGCCCTCTTCGTCGCCCCGCTCCTCGTCATCGCCTCCTACTTCATCGGGCCCTATCCGCTGGCGCTGGTCTTCAACGGCTTTGAGCTCGGCGCGATCCTGCTGGCGATCCTGGTCGGCAACCACGTCACCGCCGACGGCGAGTCGACCTGGTTCGAGGGCGTGCAACTGCTTGCCGTGTATTTCGTCTTTGGACTCGCCTTCTACTTCGCCTAAGCGCGCCTGGCGGCGTCCTCAGTCGCTCGCGTGCAGAGCACGCCACGCTCCCTGCGTCCTTGCCAGCCACGCTTAGGAGGGTTAGTAGGCTCCGAAAATCGACGCCGTTCTACTCCTCCTGGCCTTTGCTGTCGTCCTTGCCGGGGCGCTGCTGTTCACCAACGCGGTCGAGTGGATCGGGCACAAGCTCGAGGTTGGGGTGGGCGCGGTCGGCAGCATCCTCGCCGCGGTCGGCACGGCGATGCCGGAGACGCTGATCGCGATCGTCGCTTTGGTCAGCGCCAAAGAGGGCTCCGAAGACGTCGCTGTCGGGGCGATCGTCGGCGCCCCCTTCCTGCTGGCGACGCTGGCGATGGGGCTGGTCGGGCTCTTCGCCTACCTCTACCGCGACAAACGCGACCAGGGACTGCAATTGAATGTCCACCGGCCGACGCTCGAGCGCGACCTGCTCTTCTTCCTCGTGCTCTTCGCAATCGGCGGCGCTTTGGCCTGGGGACCCCCGGCGCCGCTGAGAATCGCCGTCGGGGTTGCCTTCCTCTGTGCCTATGTCGCCTACGTCGCCCTGACCATGAAGGGCGGGGGAGAGGTGCAGAGCGAAGAGTCGCTCAACCCGCTGATCTTCGAGCGCCGCAGCGAGCGACGCGAAGATCCCTCGCTCGTGCTCTGCGTGGTCCAGCTTCTGGTCGGGCTCGGGGCGATGGTCGGCGGCGCCCACCTCTTCGTCGAAGAGCTGCTCAACCTCGCCGAAAGCATCGGTGCCGAGCCGCTAGTGCTGGCGCTGATCCTGGCGCCGCTGGCGACCGAGCTGCCGGAGAAGGTCAACAGCTTCTTCTGGGTGCGGGAAGGAAAGGACGCGCTGGCCCTCGGGAACATCAGCGGCGCGATGGTCTTCCAGGCGATGATCCCGGTCGGGATTGGCCTGATCTTCACCGACTGGGAGCTCAACTGGCACGCGGTCCTCTCGATCGGCCTCGGCCTCGCCGGCGGCCTGCTCGCCTACGAGAGCCTCCACCTGGGACGCCGCTTCAAACTGCCGGCCGTGATCGGCTGGTTCGTGCTCTACGCGGCGTTTATCGTCGCGGTTCTCGCCAGTGCGTGAGCGTCTCTGGCAAGGACGCAGGGAGCGTGGCGTGCTCTGCACGCGAGCGACTGAGGACGCCGCTAGAGGCGCTCAAGCGCGGCGAGCACCAAATCGTCGTGCTGTTTCGGCTGGACCTTCGGGAAGACCTTGGCGATCTTGCCGTTCGGGCCGATGATGAAGGTCGCGCGCTGGACGCCCATGTACTTCTTGCCGTACATCGACTTCTCGACCCAGGTGCCGTATTTCTCGGCCACCGCATGGTCGGCGTCGGCGAGGAGGGTGAAGCCGAGGTCGTACTTGCCGGCGAACTTGTCGATCGCCCCGACCTCATCGGGCGAGATCCCGATCACCCGCGCCCCGGCCTTCGCGTACTCGGCGCTGCGGTCGCGGACGCCGCAGGCCTGGATCGTACAGCCAGGCGTATCTGCTCGTGGATAGAAGTAGAGGACCACGGTCTCGCCCTTGAGATCGGAGAGCTTCACCTTCTCGCCGTTCTGATCGGGCAGTGCGAAGGCGGGCGCCTTGTCTCCGGCTTCGAGCACGCCTACTCCTCGTCTTCGAGGGGAACGCCTTCGGGGCGCTCTTCCTCTTCTTCGAAGTCGTCGTCGCTCTCTTCGAGTTCTTCTGGGGCGAGGACCTCACCACCCTGGCTGCGCGCCTCGAAGCTCTCGAGGGCGCGGTCGCGGCCGTCTTCGTCGACCGGGACCTCGTCGGAGACGCGGACCCACTCGGCCCCTTCGACGTCGCTGAAGACCTCCTGGTCGATCGAGGCGGAGTCGTCGACGATCACGACGACCTCGCTCTGGGGGTTGAAGTAGGTGCCCGGCTGGTTGAGCATCTCCTCAACCTCGTAGACGTTCTCGTTGGGGGTGGCCATCAGCCCGATCCTATGAGATCGGCCAGCTGTCGATCGGTCTCCGCCTCGACGTCAAGCGGCTCCAGACCTTCGCGCAAGCGGCGTTCGTTGCGGGCGACGACGAGCTGGCGCACCTCCGCCCGCAGCTCGGTGTCCATCGCCTCCTCGCCGCGGGGCTCTTCGGCCGCCGAGAGCAGCCGTTCGGTCTCCGCCTCGACGTTCAGTGGTGCTTCGCCGCGCTGGCGGCGGCGCTCGGATTTCGCTTCCAGCATCTGGCGGACCTCGGCGGCCTGGATCGCGGGATCGACCTTCGGCGCGGTCCCGCCGGCGGACCGCGGCGGGGGCTCGTTGAGGATCGAGAAGGGACCGCTACCCATCGTCTCCCAGCCGCCGCCGACGCGCTTCAGCAGCATCCCGATCAGGGGCGCGAGGACACCGGTGAAGAGCAGGATGGCGGCACCCTTCTGCAGCGCCGAAAAAGCCAGCGGAAGTGCCATCGGACAAGGGTAGAGAGCCATTTCGCGGGGGCTGTCCGCTAACCTTGGGGGACGGTTGACTGACGAGTCAATCAGTGGAACGCCACCTGCTGTCGGCGCTCCCGCAGACTTCATAAGAAACGCGAAGAAAAGGAGCACCGACCGGTGGTCGATTTCACCCTCACCGATGAGCAGAAGGACCTGCGCGAGCTGGCCAACAGCTTCGCCGATAAAGAGATGCGCAAGGTCGCCTGGGAGTACGACAAGGACGGCACCTGGCCGCAGGACATCATCGACAAGGCCTGGGAGGTCGGGTTGATGAACACCCACATCCCCGAGGCTTACGGTGGTCCCGGCCTCGACTACCTCTCCGGCTGCATCATCGAGGAGGAGGTCGGCTGGGGCTGCTCCGGGATCGGCACCTCGCTGATGGCCAACGGCCTCGCCTCGGCCCCGATCACCCTCGGCGGTTCCGAGGAGACGAAAAAGAAATACCTGGGGATGCTGACCGAAGCCCCCAAGCTCGCCTCCTTCGGCCTCACCGAGCCCGACGCCGGCTCCGACGTCTCCGGGATGAAGACTCGCGCCGTCAAGAAGGGCGACAAGTACGTCATCTCCGGCTCCAAGTGCTTCATCACCAACGGCACCTACGCCGACTACTTCACGGTCTTCGCCAAGACCGACCCGGAGGCCGGCCACCGCGGCATCAGCGCCTTCGTCGTCGATGCCGACCTCCCCGGGGTCACCGTTGACAAGAAGGAGGACAAGATGGGTCAGCGGGCCTCCAACACCGCGACCATCTCCTTCGACGAAGTCGAGATCCCGGCCGAGAACCTGCTGGCCGAGGAAAATAAGGGCTTCAAATTGGCGATGATGACCCTCGATCGCACCCGCCCGGGTGTGGCCGCGATGGCGACCGGCATCGCCCGCGCCGCCCTCGAGTACGCGACCGACTACTCGAAAGAACGGGTCCAGTTCGGCGTCCCGATCGCGATGCACCAGGCGATCCAGTTCATGATCGCCGACATGGCGACGAAGGTTGAGGCGTCGCGCCTGCTGGTCTGGAACTCGGCGTTCCTGCTCGACCAAGGCGTTCGCAACAGCCGCGTCTCCTCGATGGCCAAGCGCTTCGCCGCCGACTCGGCGATGGAGGTCACCACCGACGCCGTCCAGGTCTACGGCGGCTACGGCTTCATCAAGGAGTACCCGGTCGAGAAACTGATGCGCGACGCGAAGATCATGCAGCTCTACGAGGGCACCAGCCAGATCCAGCGCCTCGTCATCGCCAAAGAAGTCCTGCTCCCGCGCCAGGAAAGCGCCCCGGCCCCGGCCCCCAGTAGCCCGGAGTCCGAGCAGAGCCAGTCCGAGCAGGCAGCCGCAACGGTCTAGCGGCCACCGAGCGCAGCTCGGGATCGAGCGTCACAGGAAAACCGCCGGCCTCTGGCCGGCGGTTTTTTTGCGCTCAGAGCGCTCTGGAAGGACGAAGAACAGGCTGGGTAGGGGGAGAGCTCGGGGCGCTCCCCGCCTTAGTTCCGCTATGCGAGACAAACGTGGGGAACACCCCGGAATCGGTCGACATAGCGCGCTGGCGGAACTGGGGGCGCGGCAGCATGGGGTGGTTTCGATTCGCCAGTTGACTGGGTCGCTGGGTTACTCGAAGGCTGCCGTACACCGGGCGGTGAAGTCAGGCCGATTGCATCCGCTCCACCGAGGGGTCTTCGCCATCGGCCATACCAACATGTCGCTCTACGGCCACTGCTTGGCGGCCGTCCTCGCCTGCGCGCCCCACGCGCTCTTGAGCCACGTGTCGGCAGCATGGCTCTGGGACCTCACGAAGACCTCCCCCTTACCTGCTTCTGTTTGCGCCCCGAGTTACCGCACGCCCCGACCTCCTATTCGACTCCACGAAGCTCGCTCCCTCACTCTCGAGGACCGGGCGCTTCGGGAGGGCATCCCGGTTACGTCCCTACCCCGCACGCTCCTGGACCTCGCGGCGGCTGTGCGCTTCGAGTGGCTGGAGAAGATGATCGAGCGGAGCGAAGACCTGGAGCTTTTCGACCTACGGGCGGTCGAAGAGCTCCTCGAGCGCATGGTCGGTCACCACGGCCACAGGCGCCTGCGAAAGGCGATCGCGCTCTACAAGCCCTCGTCCTTCACCCGTTCCGGACTTGAGAAACGCTTTCTGGAGCTCTGTCTCGAAGCCGGCCTACTGCAGCCCCGGGCCAACTTCGTCGTCCACGGTTTCGAGCTCGATTGCTACTGGCCGGAGTTCCGCTTTGCGGTCGAACTCGACGTCTTCGAGACGCACGGAACGCGGGCGGCGTTCGAGCGGGACCGCAAGCGCCAGGAGGACCTGCTGCTCCATGGCATCGCGATGACGCGCGTGACCGGGCCCTGCCTTGAGCGCGAACCGGGGGAGGTGATCCGGCGCGTCGCCCGCCTGCTGGAGCAGCGTGGCCTGGATCGCTCGGCTGTCTAACGCGCGGGAGCCTGGTCGCGCTGCTTTGAAGCCTTGAGGCGTTTGATTTTGTCGAGCTCGACCTTGCGGAGGCGGATCGATTCGGGGGTGATTTCTACGCACTCGTCCTCGCGGACGAACTCGATCGCGGCTTCTAAGGAGAGCTCTACTTTCGGTGCCAGGCGCACGAGGACGTCGGCGCTCGCGGCGCGCATGTTGGTCTGCTGTTTCGCCTTGGTCGGGTTGACGTCGAGGTCCTCCGAGCGGGAGTTCTCGCCGACGATCATCCCTTCGTAGACCTCCTCGCCGGAGCCGACGAAGAGCCGGCCGCGGTCCTGCAGGTTCAGCAGCGAGTAGCTCGCGCTCTGGCCGCGCCGGTCGGCCACCAGGGACCCGGTCTGACGGGTGCGCAGCTCGCCGGCCCACAGCTCCCAGCGGTCGAAGACGTGGTGCAGCAGGCCGCTGCCGCGGGTGACGGTGAGGAACTCGGTGCGGAAGCCGATCAGGCCTCGGGCGGGAACCAGGTACTCCATCCGCACCCACCCGGTCGAGTGGTTGACCATCTGTTCCATCCGCCCTTTTCGCGCCGCGACCATCTGGGTGACGTCGCCGACGTGCTCCTCGGGGACGTCGATCGCCAGCCGCTCGACCGGCTCGTGCATCTGCCCTTCGATCTCCCGCGTCACCACCTGCGGCTGGCCGGCGGTCAGCTCGTAGCCCTCGCGGCGCATGATCTCCAGCAGCACCACCAGCTGCAGCTCGCCGCGCCCCTGGACCTCCCAGGCGTCCGGCCGCTCGGTGTCGTTGACCCGCAGCGAGACGTTGCCGACCAGCTCGGCGTCGAGGCGCGAGCGCAGCTGCCGGGCGGTCAGCTTGTCACCGCCCTGGGTGCCGGCGAGGGGGGAGGTGTTGATCCCGACCACGACCGAGAGCGAGGGCTCGTCGACGGTGATTACCGGCAGCGGCCGCGGATCCTCCGGGTCGGCCAGGGTCTCGCCGATCGTCACCTCTTCGATCCCGGCGACGGCGATGATTTCGCCCGGCCCGGCCTCCTCGGCGGAGACGCGCTCCAGCCCCTGCGTCACGTAGAGCTCGGAGACCGCCGCCCGCTGGACGCTGCCGTCGGCGCGGCACCAGGCGATCTGCTGACCGGAGCGGATCGTCCCTTGGTGCACGCGGCAGATCGCCAGCCGCCCGACGTACGGGGAGGCGTCGAGGTTGGTCACGTGCGCCTGCAGCGGCGTCCCCTCGTCGTAGGTCGGCGGCGGGATCTTCTCCAGCATCAGGTCGAGCAGCGGCGTCAGGTCGCTCCCCTCGACGCCCTCCTCGAGCGCCGCCCAGCCCGCTTTCGCGTTGGTGTACACGATCGGGAAATCGATCTGGTCGGAGTCGGCGTCGAGGTCGATGAAGAGCTCGTAGACCTCGTCGACGACCTCGGCGATCCGCGCGTCGGGGCGATCGACCTTGTTGACCACGAGGATGATCGGCAGCTTTCGCTCCAGCGCCTTGCGCAGGACGAAGCGCGTCTGCGGCAGCGGCCCCTCGGAGGCGTCGACCAGCAGCAGCGCCCCATCCACCATCGTCAGCGCCCGCTCGACCTCGCCGCCGAAGTCGGCGTGTCCGGGCGTGTCGACGATGTTCAGCTTCACGTCGCCGTAGGTGACGGCGGTGTTCTTGGCGAGGATCGTGATCCCCTTCTCGCGCTCGAGGTCCATCGAGTCCATCACCCGCTCGGCGACCTCCTGTCCTTGGCGGAAGGTGCCGGTCTGATGCAGCATCGCGTCAACCAGCGTCGTCTTCCCATGATCGACGTGGGCGATGATCGCGATGTTGCGCAGGGTGTCTCGAGTGGTGCTCATGCGAGTTGGGAGAGTAGGGGACGCGGCTCTTCGGTCGCGGGCAAGAAGAAGCCCGCCTAGAAGGCGGGCTTCGGACTGCGAAGAGCTTTCAGCGAATCTACTGCTGCTGAACGCTCGCGGCGGCCGGGCCTTTGGGGCCTTCTTCGGACTCGTAGCTCACTTTGGCGCCCTCGGTCAGAGAGCGGAAGCCCTCTCCCATGATGGCGCTGTGATGAACGAAGACGTCCTTCGAGCCATCGTCGGGCGTAATGAACCCGTAGCCCTTGTCGTCGCTGAACCACTTGACAGTTCCAGTGGGCATGCATTGCCTCCACTTCATGTGCTGCGAACGCGGACAATGCAAAAGCAACGACTGCGAGCGCTACGCACAACTTTCGCCGGTAACTACCGGCCCTAACGCAGGGGACCGTAGCAGGATCAACCGGCGTGACTCCTTGCGCACACGCTCTTAGGCAAGACGTGCAGGCGGCCGATAACAATGGAGACGATGCCCCTTGGGTTGCGCATCAACCGCTCGATGACGGGATTGCTTCTGGCCGCCGTGCTTATCGCCGGCTCGGTGCCCCCTGGCGCTGGTGCTGCACCGCCAGCTCCAAAGCAGCACGGTCCGCTCTCGCCGGAGCTGCGGAGGCTGGGCGGAGCCGCGCTCAGCGGGCAGTCCCCGGCCCAGCAGGCAGCAGCGCTGGGATTGCCTGCCGTCGGCCCAGGCAGCCTGATCCGCGCCGGCCGCCGGGTACTGGTCGAAGTCCGCTTCGAATCTGGCGCCCTCGAGCGCCTGGGCGACTTGCGAACTGCCGGTGCGCAGATCGTCGCGGCCAGCCGCAGCTACCAGACTGTGACTGCGGCCGTGCCGACCGACGCGCTGCGGGGGCTGGGCGAAATCTCCGGCGTCGGCTCGGTGACGGCCGTTCCAGCGCCGCTGCTCCGCGACGAATGCGAAGGCGGCTCGGTGATTTCCGAGGGGGTGGCCCAGCTCAACGCAAAAGCGGCGCGAGAACGGTTCGGGCTCGACGGCGAAGGGGTCACGGTCGGCGTCCTCTCGGACTCCTACAACAAAGCCAACGAATCCGTGGAAGGTGGTCCGATCGCCACCAAAGCGCCGCAGGACGTTGCCACTGCCGATCTTCCCGGCCCCACCAATCCCTGTCTGGGACAGAACGTCCCGGTGGATGTCCGCCACGATTTCGTCCCCTCGGAACCCGGCGAAGAAGCCTTCGACGAGGGCCGAGCGATGCTGCAGATCGTCCACGACATGGCCCCAGCGGCGAAGCTCGCCTTCGCCAGTGCCTTTTCGGGCGAAACCGCTTTCGCCGAAAGCATCGAAGAACTGGCCAAGCCGGTCCTCTTCGGCGGGGCGGGGGCGAAGGTGATCGTCGATGACGTTGGTTACCTGGAAGAGCCGTTCTTTCAGGACGGTCCGATCGCCGCGGCAGTCAACAAGGTGACCGCCGAAGGGGCGACGTACCTCTCCGCCGCCGGCAACGACAACCTGCTCGACGGTGCCGGCCACGACATCGCCTCCTGGGAAGCTCCGAGCTTTCGCGACGCCGGCTCATGCCCCGGGTCGGTCCAGGCCCGCGGCTCCGAATTCAACCCCAGCCATTGCATGGACTTCGCTCCCGGCACGGCGACCGACACCACCTTCGGGATCACGGTCGAAGCTGGCGAAACGCTGCTCCTGGGACTGCAATGGGCGGAACCCTGGTTTGGCGTCGGCACCGACATGGACGCCTTCCTTCTCAATGCCGGAGGCAGCGCAATTGTCGCCGAAGCGACCGAAGACAACGTCTCTGGCACCAAAAAGCCGGTGGAGCTGCTGAGCTGGACCAACAGCTCCAGCTCTGCGCGGACGGTGCAGCTAGTAGTCAACCGCTTCTCCGGCAGCAATCCGCGACTTAAGTTCGTCCTCTTCGAGAACGGCGGCGGGGTCAGCGAGACGGAGTACCCGGCCTCCGGCGGCGGTGATGTGGTGGGCCCGACCGTGTACGGGCACGCCGGGGACGCGAACGCGATCGGCGTCGGGGCGATCCGGTACAGCACCTTGATCAAGCCCGAGTCCTATTCCTCGCGCGGTCCCGTAACCCACTATTTCGGCGAAGTCAGCGGCACCACCCCGGCGGCGCCTCTCGCCTCGGCGCAGATCATTCCCAAGCCCGACGTTGTCGCCACGGATTGCGGCGCCACCACCTTCTTTGCCATCAAGGTGGGCGAAACCTGGCGCTTTTGCGGTACCTCCGCCGCCGCACCGCACGCCGCTGGCGCCGTAGCCCTGATGCTGCAGGCGGGCGAAGAAGCAGGCGGTGGGCTCAGCGCACCCGAACCGCTGCGCTCGGCCCTGCTGCAGTCGGCCGTCCCGGTCGGGTCCTTTGGTCCCTGTGCGGTTGGAGCCGGAATGGTCGAAGTCGAAGGCGCGGGGGAAACGCTCCTGGCCGATCCGGGCCCGCTGACTCCTCCCGCCTGCGAACCCCCGGTCTCGCCTGCGGTTGAAGAACCCAGCCCGCCGGCGCCCGCTCAGTCCGGGAGCACGGCGGTGCCGACGCCGACCCCTCAGCCCACGCCGGCAGCTCCCGAGACGATGATCCTCAAGCACCCGCCGAAGCTGGTGCGCACGGCCGGAAGCCGCGCACGGGTGGTCTTCCGCTTCGGCTCCAACCAGCACGGAGTGACCTTTCTTTGCAAGGTCGACCGTTTCAAGTTCGCCGCCTGCAGCGCCCGCTTCGTCCGCCGGCTCGGGCTCGGGAGGCACGCGCTGAAGGTAAAGGCGCGCAGCGCCAGTGGCCTTACTGATCCGACGCCGGCAGTTTTTCGCTTCCGGATCGAGCCGCGTTAGCGCTCCCGCGCCGTGCGGCCCGATGGCCGATCGCGAGCAGCGCCAGTAGCGCCAACAAACTGCCCAGGACCAACGGGTCGGTCAGCGAGAGGCCCTCGAGCCGGGTCCCGAAATAGACGGAAATCGCGGTGATCGGCAGGTAGCCGACGGCGGTCGTCCAGACGAAGCGCCAGGCCGGGACCCGCACCGCTCCCGCCGCGTAGGAGACGATGCTAAAGGGGAGGATCGGGATCAGGCGCATCGCGATCAAGAGCGATGGCCCGCCGCGCTCGATCGCCCGCTCCACCCGTTCGAAGCGCGCGCTGCCGAACCAGCGGTCGAACAGCGGTCGGGCGACGCGGTGGCCAACCGCCCAGCAGATCAGACCAGAGAGGACCCAGCCGACGGTCATCAGCGCCATGGCCGGGAAGAAGCCGTAGGCGTAGCCAGCCGCCGCGTCGACGATCTCGGCCGGGTAGAAGACAACCGCGTGGAGAAGGGTGAGGGCGAGGATTAAGAACGGCCCCGCAGCTCCCAGCCGGTCGATCTGGTGGCGCACCTCGTCGTTGTCGCCTTGCAGGGCGGCCTTGACGGCCTCGTGCAGCGGGTCGATCGCGAACGCGAGGCCCACCAAGAGGGCGATCCCGGCCAGGGTGATCGCGATCTCCATCCACGGTATGCGGGGCTTCTCCACCCGCCTAGGCTAGATGCAACTCAAAGGACGCCTTGGGCGGGAGGGGCGCCGCTCAGCCGCTCCGCCAGCCCGGAGTGGCGGCCGCCGCTGTCGTCGCGGCGCACGGCAGAGGCGAGGACCGCCTGGTCGCCGACCAGGACGCAGCTGCTGCGGGCGCGGGTGATCGCGGTGTAGAGCAGGGGGCGGGTGAGCATCCGCGAGTGCGAGCGGTGGCAGACGGCGACGACCACTGGCACCTCGCAGCCCTGCGCCTTGTGGACCGAGATCGCGTAGGCGAGGTTGAGATCGTCGGCGTCGCGGTAGGGGATCGTGCGGGAGCCGCCGTCGTCGGTCTCGATCGTGATCGTTTTCTTCTCACGATTGTCTGCTCGCAGGAAGACGATGGACCCGTTCATCAGTTCCAGCTCGTGGGAATTACGCGTCTGGATCAGCCGGTCCCCGATCCGGAAGCGACCATGGAGGGCAGGGTCTCCATCGGGATTGAGCTCTTCCTGTAGGCGTGCGTTGAGCTTGTCGATTCCGACTGGTCCTTTGTACATCGGTGCCAGTACCTGAACCTCACGGATGGGATCGACCCCAAATTTGCCCGGGGCCCGCTCCGCTACCACCTCGACCACCGTCTCCAGCGCCCGCTCCGGAGTTATCCGGTCGATGAAGAAGAAGTCCTGTTCCTGTTCATCCTTGGGCTCGAGGTGGGGGGGCTTGCCCTGGTTGATCTCGTGGGCGGCGGTGGTGATCATCGACTTCGCTGCCTGGCGGAAGATCTGGGTCAGCCGCACGACGGGCGCCGCCCCAGAGGCGATCAGGTCGTCGAACGGCTTTCCTGCCCCGATCGGCGGCAGCTGGTCGGCGTCGCCGACGAAGACGATGTGGGTCGTCTCGGCCAGTCCATCCAGCAGCACCTCGATCAGGTGCAGGTTCAGCATCGAGGACTCGTCGACTATCACGAGGTCGACCGGGAGGGGATGTCCACTGTGGAATCCCGGCTCCTGTCCCGGAACCCATTCGAGCAGGCCGTGGATCGTCTTCGCCTCGTGTCCGGTCGTTTCCGCGAGCCGCCGCGCAGCTCGTCCGGTAGGGGCGCAGAGAGCGATCGTCGCGCTCGCCGCTTCGGCCTCGGTGACGATCCCCTGCGTGCATCTCGTCTTACCGACGCCGGGGCCGCCAGTGAGGACGGAGATCCGGGATTCGAACGCCGCCCTTACCGCCGCCCACTGCTCGTCGGTGAAGTCAAGATCCTCACGTGCAGCCTCCGGCGGTTCTTCGGCCGGTTCGTGCTCGAGGTGGGGCGGTGCGGCGGCACGTCTCAGGAGCGTCTCCGCAACGGCCTGCTCCCGCTCCAGCGTCCTTTTGCGATACACCCGGCCCTCGTCATCGACGAGACCCCGCGACCGCGTGAGCACATCCGGATCGGCGGCGAGACCGGTCAGTCTGCTGGTCCTCTCGACGAGCTCGCTGAGCGGCAGGAAGCTGTTGCCCTGCTGCTCGGCCTCCTTCAACGCGTAGACGGCGGCGGCTTGGGCACGCTCGTCCGAGTCGGGCGCCATGTCGACGGCGAGGGCGATCTTGTCGGCGCGGGCGAAGCCAACTCCCGAGACCTCAGTCAGCCGGTAAGGGTTCTGATGGAGGATCGTGAGCGCTTCACCCTCGAAGCGGTCGTGGATCGCCACCGCGAGGTGAGCGAGCCCGTGCGGTGCCAGCTGCACGTGGAGGTCGCGAATTGCCCGGCTCTCGTGCCAGTACTCGGCTGCGTCTGCAGCCTGGTCCGGGCTCACCCCGCGAAGCGAGCCGAACACCTCCTCGGGGTCGGTCGCGATCGCCTGCAGCACTCCCTCTCCATGTGCATCCACCAACTGCTCGGCTCGTGCCTGGCCAATGTGGGGGAGCGTCGTCAGGTAGGCGATCTGACCCTCGCGGTCGGATGGATCGACCGGCGATGCTCCCTGGGCGCGTAACTGCCGCCCGTATTTCGTGTGTTCGTCCCACTCGCCGGCAACCTCAGCCCGATCGCCGGTATCGAGGTGTCCGACAGGCCCGACTACCGCGAAACGCTCATCGGACTCGGTCTCCCGCACCCATAGAACGGCGAACTTCCCGTCCTCGCTGCAGAAGCGGACGTTGAGGACCTCGATCACTCCGGAATACGAGGCCGCGTCGGCGTCGAAGAGGGTCGCTGCTCGGGTCACGCATCAAGGCTAGGGCCCTACAAGGCGGGACGTGCCGATGTCGAGGACGCAGTTTCCGGCTCCGGAGGGGGATCGATGATCTAAGTTCGGCCGATGACGCCTCGTCCCACCGCCGGCCTCTGCGACCGCTGTCGCCACCAGCAGCTGGTTCCCAACACCCGCGGCTCGGTCTTCTCGCTCTGTCAGCGCTCCCGCACCGACCCGGCCTACCCGCGCTACCCGCGGCTGCCGGTGCTCAGCTGCCCGGGCTTTGAGCCACGGTCGGAGTCGGCTGGCGAGGGCGTCGAGCAGCCCCGATAGCGGCGCCGATCAGGCCGAGGCCAAAGACCACCGCGGCGAGGCTGACAAGCCCGCCCAGGATCGGGATCAGGGCGATCGCCCGGAGGATCCCGAGGCCGGCGAGGAAAGCGAGGATGCGACCGCGCGGCGGCTTCACGAGGCGCCGGCCGAGCACCCAGGCCGAGCAAACGTATGCGACTGCCCACAGCGGCAGCAGGGCGAGGAGGATCGCGAACGCCAGCGGCAGGCCGACCACGGTGATTGCCGCAATCACCGCCGCCACCGGGACGCAGATCGCGATCGCGATGCCGATCGCGATCACCGGCCCGATCCGCTCGTGCGATCGCTCCTCGATCGCGTCCGCCGCCCACGGCGCGATCAGCAGGAGGAACGCTCCGAGCAGCGCCGCGGAGACGCCGACGGCAAGCCAGAGCAGGACCCCGACGAAGGGCAGGAAGCCGCTCCAGTCGTTCCATCCCTCCTTGGTCACGTCGCCGCGGACGATCGCCCGGCCGGCGACGACGGGGCGCTCGTCGCCGTAGCGGACATTGCCGCTGACGTAGGCGCTCGGCAGCAGGCGCGCCGTGCCGCTCGCCATCGACAGATCGCCGTCGATACGCCCGCTGACGATCGCGTCGCCGGCGAGGACGACGACTTCGCCGTCGACGCGGCCGGCGATCCGAACGTCGCCGCTGACGACGAAGACGCCGTCGACGGTTTCGCCGCGGGGGACGGTGACGTCGCCGCGGATGACGACGACGGCGTCGCCGTGATCGCTCTGGGCGCCGCCCGCGACCGCGTAGGTCGGCAAGGCGAGGGCGCCCAGAATGATCAGGACAAGCAGTGACGAGACGCGGCGCAAGGCCTCCTCAGCCTAACCGCGCTTGCGGTTAGTTCCGCATCGGATCCGGTTCCCCCAGCTGGCTGATCGCCGGCGCCTCGTACAGCGCTCCCGGGATCCCGCCAACGATCACCATCCTGATGCCCTCCTCGCCCGGCCAGACCTTCCGCTTCGTGCCGGAGGCGACGCGGACCATGTGCTCGGAGTCGAGCGGGAACCGCTCGCCCTCGATCTCGATCTCGCCGCCGCCGCGTAGCGCCATAAAGACCTCCTCCTGACCGTCTTCGGCGTGGTCGTGCTCGGGGTAGCCGTCGAAGTTCGGCGGCATGTCGATCACCTGGAGGCCGAAGGACTCGACCCCAAGCTCGGCCCGCGCCCGTTTGAACGCCCCGAGGTAAACCGCCTCCATCTCGTCGATCTTCTTCACCGTGTAATCGCTCATTTGCTCCTCCTCACTCGATGCCGCCCGCTGCAGCAATTAAAACGAACGTTCGTGCTTTTCTATAATGCCTGTCTGTGACTCCCGTCACCGAAAAGGGGACCCAGACCCGCGAGGCGATCCTCGACCGCGCCATCGACCTCGCCTCCGTCGAGGGGCTAGAGGGCCTGACGATCGGCCGGCTCGCGGGGGAGCTGCAGATGAGCAAGAGCGGTCTCTTTGCTCACTTCGGCTCCAAGCAGGACCTACAGCTGGCGACGATCGCCGCCGCCGCGGCGCGCTTCAGAGCGACGGTCGTGGACCCAGCGCTGGAGCAGCCGGAGGGGGCGCCGCGACTGCGGGCCCTCGCCGAGCGCTATCTGAAGCAGGTGAACACCTACTCAGGCGGTTGCTTTTGGGCCGCTACCTCGGCCGAGTACGACGATCGGCCGGGATCGGTCCGCGACGCGATCGCCGCCTCACTCAATGCCTGGCTGGGGGAGCTGGAGCGGCAAGCGCGGATCGCTGGGGTCAAGCACCCAGAGCGGCTGGCCTTCGAGATCTACTCGCTGGTAATGGGCGCCAACGCGCGCTACCGCCTCAGCGGCGACGATCGCGTCTTCGCCTACGCGCGCGAAGCGGTCGAGCAGCTACTGCCGTCATAGAGGAAGCCGGCGAAACGGGGTAGCTAGGGTTGGGCGCCCCCCAGTTACCTCGCCGGAAGGAGCTTGAGATGAAGGTTGCGATTGGTCTCCCCAACGCCGTCCCGGGCACCAGCGGCGCCGAGCTGACCGAGTGGGCGCGACGGGCGGAGGCACGCGGCTTCTCCAGCCTCGGCACGATCGACCGCGTCGCTTATCCCAACCTCGAGCCGCTGGTTTCGCTGGCCGCGGCAGCGGCGGTGACCGAGCGGATCGGCCTCGCGACGACCGTCCTGCTCGGGCCGCTGCGGGTGAACCCGGTGGCGCTGGCGAAGCAGGTGGCGAGCGTCCACAAGATCTCCGGCGGGCGGATGACGCTGGGCATCGGGCTCGGCGGCCGTGAGGACGACTACGAGATCGTCGGCGCCGATACCGGCACCCGCGGCAAAGACCTCGACGCGATGCTGGAGCGGATGCAGGAGGTCTGGGAGGGGGATGAGATGGGCCCGGACCACGGGGCGCCGCCCCGGGTCCTGGTCGGCGGCTCCGTCGAGGCGTCATTCAAGCGCGCAGCGCGCTTCGGCGAGGGCTGGATCGCCGCCGGGGCCTCGCCGGAACAGTTCGCCGAGTGGCGGGAGGGGTTCGAGGCCGCCTGGTCGCAATCGGGACGCAGCGAGGCGCCCCAGAACGCTGCCCTCGCCTATTACTCGCTTGGCGACCGCGCCGAGGAGGAGGCCAAGGCCTACCTCACCGATTACTACGCCTGGCTCGGCGACGAGGTCGCCGGCTACATCGCCGATTCAGCCGCCAAGGACCCGGAAACCGTGAAGCAGTACGTCGCCGCTTTCGAGTCAGTCGGTTGCCAGGAGCTCTTCCTCTTCCCAAGCTCGAGCGACCCGCAGCAAGTCGACCTACTGGCCGACGCACTTGGGATGTAGGGGGAGAGTCGGGGAACCCCTCCGTCACAATTTGGGAGGTTCCTCCGGGGTCCCCCGACTCTCCAGACACGCCACTCCTAGACTCGAGAAATGGACCGTCAGCTTTTAAGAGAGCAGCTGGCCGATGAGCCTCCGTATCGCGCCAAGCAGGTGTGGGAGTGGGTAGCGCGCGGGGCGCGCTCCTATGAGCAGATGACGAATCTGCCGGGCGCCTTGCGGGAGCGCCTGGACGCGCAGGTACCGCTCTCGACGCTGAGCATCGCCGCGGAGGCAAAGTCCGACGATGGCACTGTCAAGACGCTCTTCCACACGAGTGATGGGCGGCCGATCGAGGCGGTGCTGATGCGCTACCGGGACGGGAGGCGCTCGGTCTGCCTCTCCTCGCAGTCAGGCTGCCCGCTGACCTGCACCTTCTGCGCAACCGGGCAGATGAAGTTCGGCCGCAACCTCGGGGTCGACGAGATCCTCGACCAGGCCCTCCACTTCCGCCGCACCGAAGGAATCGACCACGTCGTCTTCATGGGGATGGGGGAGCCGACGATGAACGTCGAGAACGTCCTCGCCGCCTGCGAACTGCTGCCCGACCTCGGCGTCACTCACCGCCGCACCGCGATCTCCACGGTCGGCTGGGTGCCGGGGATCGACCGCCTCGCCGAGTGCGAGATGCCGATCAGCCTCGCCCTCTCCCTGCACGCGCCGAACGACGGCCTGCGCTCGCAGATCATGCCGGTGAACGAGCGTTACCCGATCGCCGAGGTGCTGGCCGCCTGCGAGCGCTACCGCGCTGCCCGCCGCCGCAAGGTCTTTGTCGAGTACGTGATGCTCGACGGCGTCAACGACCTCCCCGAGCACGCCCGCGAACTCGCCGAGCTGCTCGACCCGCGTGGCTACAAGGTCAACCTCATCCCTTACAACCCGACCGGCACTTACGACGGCTCCTCGCCGGAGCGCATTGAGCGCTTCCGCGCGATCCTCGCCGAGCACCGCATCACCGCCACCGTCCGCCTCACCCGCGGCCGCGATATCGACGCCGCCTGCGGCCAGCTCGCTGCCGCCAACGCCTGATCCCCAAAACTGGCCAACCAGCCAGTTAGGATTCGCTGATGGCTACGGTTGACACCGCCGCTCCGGTTGCGCGGCCGCCGGATATGTCCGGGAACCCGGTTCGGCGGGTAGCCGGAGACCTTTGGGAGGAGTGGCGAGAGCGGGGGAAGTTCCCTCCCGGCCGGACTGATTTCAGCTGGGCGCGGACGTACCAGATCGCCCACGATCCGCTGCCGCTGTTGCTCTCAGCCTACGAAGAGTTCGGGCCGATCTTCAGCCTGCGGCTGCTGCACTCCCGCGTCGTCTTCATGCTGGGGCCGGAGGCAAACCACTTCGTCACCGTCGCCCATCCCGAGAACTTCCACTGGCGCGAGTCGAGCTTCGGCGACCTGATCCCGCTGCTCGGCGACGGTCTGCTGACGATCGACGAGGACTACCACGACCGCGCCCGGGCGATCATGATGCCCGCTTTCCACCGCGAGCAGATCGAAGCCGCCACCGAGGCGATGACGATCGAGGCCGACGCGGCGATCGACGCCCTGCCGGTCGGCGAGGTCGTCGACGTCTACGAGTGGATGCGCAACCTGGCCATGCGGATCGCGATGCGGGCGCTGCTCGGGCTCGATCCCGACGAGGCCGGCAAGGGTGTCGCCGCGGCTGAGCACTTCGAGCGCGCCCTCGGCTACTACGGCATCGACTTCCACCTGCGGCTGGTCCGTGGTCCCGGCTCGCCCTGGCGCAAGCTGGTGCGCTCGCGTGCCGTTCTCGACGAGATCGTCTTCGGCGAGATCGCCCGCCGCCGCGCCCAGCCCGACTCCGGCCGCCGCGACATCCTCAGCCTCCTCGTCTGCGCCCGCGGCGCCGGCGGCGAGGAATTCAGCGACCGCGAGATCCGCGACCAGGTGATGACGCTGATGTTCGCCGGCCACGACACCTCGACCTCGACCCTCACCTTCATGCTGCACGAGCTGGCGCGCCACCCCGACGTGGTGCGGCGGCTGGGGGAGGAGCAGGACCGCGTCCTCGGTGGTGACAGCCCGACCGCGCAGCACCTGGAAAAGGAGATGCCCTACCTCGACATGGTTCTCGACGAGGTCCTGCGCCTCTATCCCCCCGCTTGGATCGGGCCGCGCCGGGCTATTGCTGAGTACGAGTTCGGCGGCTGCACC
>DASZNP010000062.1:0-32904 GCA_035551255.1 Solirubrobacterales bacterium | reverse complement strand
TCCTCGTCGACATTAAGCTCCGGGAATCTCTTCCTGATCTGGGAGCCCATCACCACGGCATTTGCTTGGTACCCCGCCAAGCTCCAGCACGCCGCCGCCTGCGACAACACTTGGAACGTGGTTCGTCGGTCACCCGCCTCTTCCGCCTCTCCGGCGAGGTTCTCGAACAACTCCGCGGCAGCTCTCAGGTATCGCTGCCGAAGGGTGCTGTCACGAGCTAGCGAAATCGCCGTACCCCGAAGCAGGTACGCCCCAGCTCGGAGCCGCTCCCGCCGATCCGGCGACAACGTTTGGAGGATCTCCCGCTCGGCCGGATTGACCTCCCTCAGGAGATCCTCGGCATTGAGGCGGCGGCGATCCGTCTCAAAACTCCTCCGGCCCAAGATGGTCTCGGCCCGCGCGATGGCGGCCGGTTCGTATTCAGCTCGCGAATCCATCAAGCCGGCTCGCTGAGTCATAGGAGTCCGAGATGAGCTGCGCCATGCCGGCAAGGAGGACGACGGACGCCTTTACGTCAGCGTAGCTTCCAGGGTCTTCCAGCCGGTCGAAAACCTCGGCATGGACGACATCTGTATCAGTGACTGCGCAGACGTGTTGCTCTAAGTGATAGTCGGCGTCGGGGTCGAGTAGGGCCGCAACCAGGTCGGCGAACTGGTGTTTACCTTCATCCGTCAGACGCCGATCCATGAAGCTCAACGACAACGGCAGGTCCTTGACAGCCGCTGCCAATTGGTCGGCGGCGCGCACCGCAATCGAAGGGTCACTGGCACTTCTGGTCTTCACCTCACAGACGGCGACAACCGTCCGGCCGGGTGGCTTTCGAAACTGAAACGCAACGATGTCTATAAGTCGCTGGGTGCCGTCTGGCGCGTCCTTGTAGCGGAGACGCAAAACCGGAACGAAGAATTCCTTGTGTTGGCGTAGCAGAAACGTTCCAACGATCTCGCCGAAGTCACCCGTTCGCGTATTTCCCGATGGGGGGAGAACAGTGTCTCTTAGGTGTTGGGCGAGCCGTTCATAGCCCATCGACTCCATACGCCTGGCGAGCCAATCACGATTCGCATAGTTGGCAAGAACCTCTCGTCCCACCGCCTCGGCCCGCGCTTGCGCATCAAATGGCCGCTCGGTCCACCGCTCAGCAGCAAATCTAAAGCCGGATACTTCTTCGGCCTCTAGCCAATCAGCGAGGTTGACCACAATGGAGTGTCCTCGATTCGGTCAAAGATATGGAGGGCACTCTTTCATAAGAAGGCTATGTCGGCCAATTGCTCCGCTCACTGAGCGCCACGCACGGACACGGAAATCGAGCCCGCGCGAAAAGCCTCAGAGATTCGACGAGCTGCATCCTGTCTCGGCTTGAACTGGAGATAGCGCTGGGTCGTCGCTAGGTCTTGGTGGCCCATCCACTCCATGACCTCACGGGAATCGGCGGTGCGGATCGCGTGGGAGCCGAAGGTGTGGCGGAGGTCGTGGAAGCGCAGATCGCGGAGGCCGGCCTTCTTGAGCGCGGCCTTATACCGGTCGCGGAGCTTGTGGCCGGAGAGGTGGCCGCCCTTGACTCCGCAGAAGACGAGATCGTCGTCGGCTCGGAACTCGTCGCGCTGGCTGAGGGCGGCGAGAGCTTCCGCGACCTCCTCGGCCATCGGGACGGTGCGCTCCTGGCCGCTCTTCGGGGTATCGACACGGCCGTTGGTGAAGCTCTGGCGGACGTGAACGGCGCTGTTGGTGAAGTCCACGTCGCGCCAGCGCAGAGCCAGCAGCTCCCCCAGGCGCAACCCCGTGAACGCGGCCGTGAGGTAGATCGTGCCGTCTTGCTTCGAGGTCGCAACTCGGACGAGGGCCAAGACCTCCTCCCGGGAGAAGACGTCGATGTTGCCGCGCTTCGCGTGGGGTCGGCGCTCGACATTCGCGACCGGATTCGCCGGCAGCTTGTAGCGGCGCTGCGCCCAGACGAAGAGGCCGTGCAGCACGGTCAGGTACTTGTTGACGGTCCGGTCCGAGAGGTCTTCGGCCACCAGGGCGTCGCGGAAGCCTTCGACCATCTCCGGCGTCACCTCCTCGAGGCGCACCTTGTTTCCGAACTTCTCGCCGAAGACCTTCTTCATCCGGTCGACCATGTGCTCGTAGTCGATCTGGGTCGAGAGCTTGATCTTCCGGTCTCGCTTGTAGTCGAGCCAGTCGTCGCAAGCGACGGCGAAGGTGGTCCCGGTGCGGACCATTCCCGGCAGCTCGCCGCGCCGCGCCTTGGCGAGCGTTTCGTCCAGCCACGCCCGCGCCGTGGTCTTCGTGTAGTAGCCGGCGGGCGGCTCGATCTTGCGGTCGGTCCAGTGCGGGCCGATCCGCCGCTGGACCTGGCGTCCGTCAGGAAGCCGGTACTTCGCGTACCACTGCGCGCCGCGTTTACGCTCCACCTTGAAGACGTGGCCGCTGATCGCTCTGGTCGCTTGCCGCTGCATCGTGTGCCAAGTTTCTAGCACGACTTCGGGACACGTTTCGGGACATACTTTGCGATCGAAACTGCTCCGAGAACGAAAAAACCCCGCATTTGCGGGGCCTTCGTGGAGTACCGCTACGGGGATTCGAACCCCGGTTTCCGGACTGAGAATCCGGCGTCCTAGTCCCCTAGACGATAGCGGCGAGGATGCAGGGCATTTTAGCGAGCCGGTGGGCGGGGGCGCGAGACGTCGGTCACATGGAGGGCTCTTGGGGCGGCGAGGGGCCTGGGGCTCGCAACCGGTAAATTGCCTGCTCCGCGCGGCTGTGGCGGAACTGGTAGACGCGCACGGTTCAGGTCCGTGTGGGCGAGAGCCCGTGGAGGTTCGACTCCTCTCAGCCGCATTCGGACGCGAGTCTGTCTGAGACCTTGCTCTACACGGTCTGAGACAGACTCGCGGTTCAGGCCGCTTGGGCTGCCGGCTCCGCCGCCCTTGCGGCGTTGCAGGCGATCTCTTCGACGAAGGTGGGCCAGAGCGCTCTCGGCATATCGTGGCCCATGCCCTCGACCATCTTCAGACGGGCGTTGGGGATCGCGCGGGCGGTGGCGCGGCCGCCGGAGGGGTGGACGAGAACGTCGCTCTTGCCGTGGATGACGACGGTCGGGAGGTTGAGCTTGCGCAGCTGGTGGGTGCGGTCGCCCGAGGCCGTGATCGCGTGGAGCTGGCGGGCGATGCCAGCTTGGCTGTGGCCGCGGTCGAAGGAGCGGCCGGCCAGTTCGCGGATCCGCTGTTCGTCGAACGGATAGCCGGGCGAGCCAATCGTCTTGAAGGTCTTGACAACGCGTTCGATCGCCGCCTCGCGCTCGCGCGGAGGTTTGCCGAGCAGGAGTCCGAAGGTTTTGTAGCTTGGGTGGCCGACGCGGCGGCTGCCGGTGGTCGACATGATCGAGCAGAGTGAGCGCACCCGCTCGCGGTGGCCGATCGCCGCGCACTGGGCGATCATTCCGCCCATCGAGGCGCCGACCACGTGGGCCGACTCGATCCCGAGGTGGTCCATCAACCCGACCGTGTCGACGGCCATGTCGCGCAGGCGGTACTCGGGCTCGCCGCGGCCGACGAGCAGGTCGAGCACGTTCGGCACGCCAGCGGAGCGGATCTTGGTCGAACGGCCGATGTCGCGGTTGTCGAAGCGAACGACGCGGTAGCCGCGCTCGGCCAGCATCCCGCAGAACTCCTCGTCCCAGGCGATCATCTGGGTGGCCAGGCCCATGATCAGGAGCAGCGGCTCGCCATCCGGGTCGCCCATCTCCTGATAGCAGAGCTCGATGCCGTTAACCGGCGCCATCCGCTCCTCGCTGAACGCGTGCATCTGCAAAGCGTACCCAGACTGGCCAGACAGCCAAACGTGTTCCGATAGAAAGGGCAGGTGCGGACGGCGATCATCTCCGACCTCCACCTCGGCGTCGCCAGCGACGAGGACGTGCTCCGCGACCCTGGCGTTCGCCGTGTCCTCTTCGAGGAGATCGCGGGCGCCGACCGCCTCGTCCTGCTCGGCGACGTGGTCGAGCTGCGCAACCTGCCGCTCGGGCCCTCGCTCGAGCGCAGCCGCCCGTTCTTCGAGGAGCTCGGCGAAGCCCTGGGCGACATCGAGGTGACCTACCTCCCCGGCAACCACGACGCCCGCCTCGCCGAGCCGCTCCTCGACGCGCTCTCGATTGCCAGCGAACCCGCCCTCGGACTCCAGCACCACTATGACCCCGGCTCCGGCCCGCTGGCGATGATCGACGAGTGGCTCGGGTCGGCGCGACTGCAGCCCGCATACCCCGGGGTCTGGATACGCGACGACGTCTACGCGACCCACGGCCATTACATCGACCTCCACCTCTCGCTGCCGCGGGCGGAGTGCGTCGCCGCGGCGACGATGATGCGCTTCCTCGGCAAGCCGCCGGAAAGGGCGACCCCGAGCGACTACGAGCGGGCGCTGCGCCCCATCTACGGGTTCGCCTACGGCCTTGCCCAGGTGATGAAGGTGCGCCGCCGCCGCAACGGTCCCGGCGAGAAGGCCTGGGAGGTCCTGGCCGGTGAGAAGAAGGCCCGCACTCTGCGCGGCCGCGCCGCCGCCGCCAGCTTCCCCACCGCAATCCGGGCGCTGAACCGACTCCTACACGCCGATTTCGACACTGACGTCACTACGCCAGCGATCTTCCGCAGCGGCCTCGACGCCACCCGGGAGATGACGGTCCGCCTTGGCATCGATGACGTCCACGTGATCACCGGCCACACCCACCGCGGCGGGCCGCTGCCGAGCGAACCCGAATGGGCCCTCCCCCGCGGCGGCCGCCTCCACAACACCGGCAGCTGGGTCTTCGCCACCGCCTTCCACCATCCCGGCCGGCCGCCCAGCCCCTACTGGCCCGGGACCGTCACTTGGGTAGAGGACGACCAACCACCCCGCAGAGTCCAGCTACTGCTTGACCGCCCCCATGCGGAGATGTTGGAGCTGGTTCAGCAGCAGCGCTAGCTCTCCAGCCAGTCTGCGATGGTGCTTCCGATTTCGGGGCCTGCGTCCTCTTGTAAGAAGTGCGAGGCGTTCTCGATCGGCCGAGGGGGCGGGAAGTTGAGCTCGCTGGAGACGCGCTCCCCCACCGAGAACGGCAGGATCGGGTCGGAGTCGGCCCACAGGACCAGCGCGGGGCGATCGTCCTCGCGTAAGGCGTCAGCTACTCGTTTGCCCTCAGCCGCCCCGACCGCATCAGGCGTCGTCGGCAGGATCAGTGGGAAGGCACGGACGCCGGCCTTTGCTGCCGGCTCTACATAAGGGGCGTCGTAGGCGGCGATCACCTCGTCGCCTGGGTCGTTCTTGCAGCCGCCTTTGATCAGGAACCCGACCGGGACGTCCTCGTTGTTGCGGACGAAGTCGCGGAAGGCAAACCAGGCGTCGCTCATCTTTTGGCGGCCGGTGAAGGGGCCAGTCTCCATGATCACGATCCGCGAGAAGCGGTCGGGGTGCTCGACCGCCAGCCGCAGCCCGATCGGCCCTCCCCAGTCGTGGACCACCGCGGTCGCGTCGCGCAGGTCTAGTTCCTCCAGCAGCGCCGCCATCAGCTCGACATGGCGGTCGTAGGTGTACCAGCCGAGATCGACCGGCTTGTCGGAGCGGCCGAAGCCGGCATAGTCCGGGGCGATGCAGCGGTAGCCAGCATCGCGGACCGGCGTGATCACCTTGCGCCAGAGGAACGACCAGGTCGGCTCGCCATGGAAGAAGACGACCGGCTTCCCCTCCCCCTCGTCGAGGTGGGCGAGCCGCAGTCCGTCGAGCTCGCGGTAGCGCGACTCGAACGGGTAGTCCGGCAGCCCTTGCAGGAGCTCGTCCGGAGTGCGGACGGCGTCGACTGGCATCGGCGCAGCCTACCCCGAAAGGGGATTCTTGACTCAAATCCCAGGAATCCAGATCAGAATTCCAGACTTTCCCGATCGACTTTGTGCTAGGCTGCCGCGCCACTGATTGAGCACCAAGACGCTCAAGATAGTAAGTAAGTCGATAAAGGAAGGAAAAACTTAGATGCGGAACGCTCGCACCACCCGGCGGCGCAGCGTGACGGCCGGCCTCTTTGCCGCCCTCACCTTGCTAGTCGCAATCGTCGCCGCCGGCTGCGGAGGCAGCGACAGCAGCGCCACCGGAGCCGACACCGGCTCCAGCTCCTCCGGAGGGGCCAAGCTCGACGTGGTCGGCTACTCCACCCCGGAATCCGTTTACGCCGAAACGCTCGAGCCCGCCTTCGAGGAAACCTCGCAGGGCAACGGCGTCAGCTTCAGCAACTCCTTCGGCGCCTCCGGTGACCAGAGTCGGGCCGTCGCCGCGGGCCAACCCGCATCGGTAGTCCACTTCTCCCAGGCCGGCGACATGGAACGGCTCGTCGAAGAAGGCGAAATCGTCGCTAAGAACTGGGAAGCGAACAAGTACAAGGGCATCGCCACCGACTCGGTCGTCGTGATCCTCGTCCGCAAGGGCAACCCGGAAGGGATCAAGTCCTTCAAAGACATCGAGGAAAAGGAAGTCGACGTCGTCACCCCGAACCCGTTCAGCTCCGGCTCGGCCCGCTGGAACATCATGGCCGTCTACGGGTCGGCGATTGAAGAAGGCGACTCTCCCGACCAGGCGCTCGCAGCTGTCAAGAGCGTGCTGGAAAAGACCGTCGCCCAGCCGGGCAGCGGCCGCGACGCCTTCTCGGCCTTCAGCCAGGGCGAGGGCGACGTGCTCCTCACCTATGAGAACGAAGCGATCAAGGCCGAAAAGGAAGGCGAAGACGTCGAATACGTGATCCCGCCTTCGACGATCCAGATCGAAACCCCGATCGCGGTCACCAAAGACGCGCCGGAGCCGGCGGCCGAAGACTTCGTCAACTGGCTTTGGTCGGACGAAGGCCAGGAACTGTGGGCTGAAAACGGCTACCGGCCGGTCAACCCGAAGCTCGTCGACCCGAAGCAGTTCCCGACCCCGAGGGATCTGTTCCAGATCAGCAAGTTCGGCGGCTGGGGCAAGGTCAACGACGAATTCTTCGACGAAGAATCCGGCTCGGTGGCCCAGATCGAGTCTGAACTCGGAGTCTCGACCTCGGGCTGATCGATGGAGGCCGGAACCCTCACCAGCTCACGCGCCCCCCGGGCAGGCGTACTCCGCCTGCCCGGGGTCGGCGCCGGCCTCGGCCGCGGCATGGTCGTGCTCTACCTGAGCATCATCGTGCTGCTACCCCTGGCGGCGTTGACCAGCCAGGGGCTCAGCGAGGGGCTCGGCCACTTCTGGCAACAGGTGACCCAGCCACAGGCGGTCAAGTCGCTGAAGCTGACCCTGATCGCCTCGCTGGTGGTCGTCATCATCAATGCCTTCTTCGGAACGATTCTCGCCTGGCTGCTGGTCCGCGACGAATTTCCAGGCAAGGCGGCGATCAACGCCGTCGTCGACCTCCCCTTCGCGCTGCCGACGATCGTCGCCAGCCTGATCCTGCTCCAGCTCTGGGGCGACAAAGGCCCCTTCGGCGTCCACATCGCCAACACCCCGACGGCGGTTGTCGTGGCGCTGATGTTCGTCACCTTCCCCTTCATCGTCCGCGCGGTGCAGCCGCTGTTGATGGAGATGGACCGTGAGATGGAGGAGGCCGCGGCCTCGCTCGGCGCCGGCGGCTTCACCGTCTTCCGCCGGATCATCTTCCCCAACCTTCTGCCCGGCCTCGGCGCCGGCATCGCCCTCGCCTATGCGCGGGCGCTCGGCGAGTTCGGTTCGGTCCTGCTCTTCGCCGGCGGCCTCTCCAACACGATGGTCTCCTCGGTCTTCATCAAGCAGCAGATCGAGTCCGGCAACGAAACCGGTGCCGCCGCCGTCTCCGTGGTCCTGCTGCTCTGCTCGCTCCTCTGCCTGGCCGTGGTCAGCCTGATCCAGCGCTGGGCCCTTCGCCACGACCGCAGCTCAAGCGAGTTCATCCCGACCCTCGCCGCCGAGGGCACCGGCCACGGGGGAGGCGACTGACCATGGGGACCAACCCCGCCAGCCGCTGGAGCCTGCGCGTCCTCGGCCTCGGCTACATCCTCCTCCTGCTGCTGATCCCGCTGGGCTTCATCTTCTACAAAACCTTCGAACACGGGATCTCGCCGCCGCTCGACGCGATCACCTCGCCCGACGGCCTGCACGCTCTGAAGCTGACCCTGATCACGGTCGCGATCGCGGTGCCGCTGAACACCGTCTTCGGGATCGCCTGCGCGATCCTCCTCGTCCGCCACAAGTTCTGGGGCAACTTCCTGATCGACGCGGCGATCAACCTTCCGTTCGCGATCTCGCCGGTCGTCATCGGCCTCTCGCTCTTCCTCCTCTACGGGACCACCGGCTGGTTTGAACCGGCCCTGGCCGAAGCGGGGATCAAGATCCTCTTCTCGGTCCCGGGGATGGTCCTCGCCTGCATCTTCGTCTCGCTGCCCTTCGTGGTGCGAGAGACGGTGCCGGTGCTGCAAGAGATTGGCACTGAGCAGGAGCAAGCCGCCTCCACCCTCGGTGCCAACGCCTGGCAGACCTTCTGGCGCGTGACCCTGCCGGCGATCCGCTGGGGCGTCGCCTACGGCGTCGTCCTCACCACCGCCCGCGTGCTCGGTGAGTTCGGCGCCGTCTCCGTCGTCTCCGGCTCGATCTCCGGCCAGACCCAGACCCTGCCGCTCTTCGTCGCCAAGCAGTACGAGAACTTCAACCTCCCCGGCGCTTTTGGCGCCTCCATCCTGCTCGCCTTGCTCGCCCTGGCGACGCTCCTTGCAATGAACCTGTTGAAACGAAAGGAGGCCGCCTGATGGCTATCTCAGTCGAGGGAGCTAACAAGAGCTTCGGTGACTTTCAGGCGCTCAAAGACGTATCGATCGAGGTCCCGGAAGGGTCTCTGACCGCTCTGCTCGGGCCCAGCGGCTCGGGCAAGTCGACCCTGCTGCGGGCTATCGCCGGCCTGGAGACGCTGGACTCCGGAACGATCGTGATCGACGGCCAGGACGTCTGCAAGACGCCGGTCCAGAAGCGCGAAGTCGGCTTCGTCTTCCAGCACTACGCCGCCTTCAAGCACATGACCGTCTACGAGAACGTCGCCTTCGGGCTGAAGATCCGCAAGTGGGACAAGAAGAAGATCTCGGCACGCGTGCATGAGCTGCTCGACCTGGTGCAGCTGCCGGGCCTCGCCGACCGCTATCCCTCCCAGCTTTCCGGTGGTCAACGGCAGCGAATGGCGCTGGCGCGGGCGCTGGCTGTGCAGCCGCAGGTGCTGCTGCTCGACGAGCCCTTCGGCGCCCTCGACGCGAAGGTTCGTAAGGACTTGCGGACCTGGCTGCGCCGCCTCCACGACGAGATGCACGTGACGACCATCTTCGTCACCCATGATCAGGAGGAGGCGATGGACGTCGCCGGCCAGCTAGTGGTGATGAACGAAGGGCGGGTCGAGCAGTCGGGCAGCGCCGACGACCTCTACGAGCACCCCGCGAACGAGTTCGTCATGAGCTTCGTCGGCGAGGTCAACCAGCTCGGCGAGCACTTCGTGCGGCCGCACGACATGGAGATCGTCCTCGACCCTGACGACCGCACCCAGGAGGGCCTGGTGCAGCGGATCGTCACCCTCGGCTTCGAGGTCCGGGTCGAGCTCGTGCTCTCCGACGGAACCGAGGTCTGGGCGCAGCTGACCCGAGCTGAACTGCAGCGGCTCGAGCTGCGGGAAGGCCAGATCGCCTACCTGCGCCCGGTCCAGGCCAAAAGCTTCAACGGTTCGTCGCCGTCACACCCCCGCGGGGCCTCGACTCCCCTCGGGTCCCACGACGGCGGCGACGCAGGGGTTCCTGCAGCCGTCTGAAGGGGCGACGGGGTGGGGCGTCTTCTTGCCGGGTGACGCCCCGCCCCACTTCGCCACAACTTCTCGCAGCTAACTTCTTGGCTGGTGCTTCGAAAGCACCGACCGCAGTCGGGTTTTGAACTCTCGCCACCCAGCGGCAAACCCGCGCATCTCCACCTGCATGGGATTAGAGATCCTCGGTTTGACGGGAAGCTTTGGTGGAGGGGATTGCGTCATGAGCAAAAGTCTATGGCGTCGCCGCGATAGCGATGATCCAGAGCACTATCTCGAACGCCAGCAATCCGCTGGCGAGCTGAAAAAAGAAGGCGAGCAGCTCGAGTCCGTCCCGGTTCCGCAAGTAGCTGTCATGCATGTACATAGAAAGGTCGCGATACAGGTCTTCGATCTCCGCCGGCGGTGAGAGCTCGACAAGATCAGTGACTATCTCGTGCGGGTCTGCAGTGAATTCCCATCGGTAGGGCCAAAGGATCGCCAGAGACACAGCTGCCCCGGCCACAAACGCTATTAACGCGAGCCAGGCGAATAGATTCGAATCACCACCGTGTAAGGCCTGCGCGCCGAGGAATGAAGTGGTGATATCGGCGGCAGACAGCAACAAGCCGCTTCTATTCCGAAAACTGTCGATTACGGCCTGCTGCTCCGATAGGGCTCGCACCCCCTCGTCGTAGGCGACTTTGTAGAGAAGGCCCGTGCTCACGATTCGCCTAAGGTGTCAGCGGGCTCATTCTCTCCCCACCCCCATCTCTTTCTTTGCCGCTCTTTCCGCGCTCCTGCTATTCTTGAGTTAGATGATCAACAAATATAGAAAGGACACAGGTGACTAGACGTGTGGAGCAGACGAGGTTTCGGTCGCGGGGTCGGTTGACCGGGCTGGTGCGGGACGAGAGTCCGGCCGGGATCGGGCAGAACCGGACTACTCAGACCGACAACCGCGAGTCGGAGCTGCGCGGTGCCGACGAGGCGCTCTTCTACCGTGCCCGCCTCATCCTCGGGGACTCCCTCCCCCGCCCTCAGCGCTGAGCCATGAACGGCGAAAGTGCTGAATCTCCCGGCTGTGAAACCTGAGCCCGGGCCCCGTCCAATGAGACGAGGTCCGGGTTCAAGTCTTTCGGCTCCCTATTTGGTGGAACCGCCCTGGGACGCTTCCGTCGTCTGCAGCGGTTCATCGGGCTGCGGGACGGCCTGAACAGCGAGGTTCCAGCTTTTCAGCGTGAACGTCACGTTTTTCGCGCCCGGGTACTGGATCGCGACGGTGTGGCCGCCTTTGCCGAGCACGGTGGTCTGGACGACCGTGTTGTTGATCGGCACCGGGGTCGGACTGGCCGCGGTCGAGGGCAGGAAGTTGACTTTGCTCGACACCTGGCCGTCGACCAGGATCGCGATCGGGCAGGCCTGGTCAGGGCTCGGTTTCGGTGCCGTGCAGGTCCCCTGGCCGGAGAAGCTGATCACGACGTTGCTGACTTCCGCCTTCGTCGCGAACGAGCTGAACGCGGTCGGGATGTAGCCGGCGGTGGTCACGGTGACCGGGCCGTACTGTGCAGTGCCGGCGGCGATCCCGAGCACGTCGGGCTTCGGTGCGCTGGCCTTCGCCACGTACAGGTTCGATGCCGCCTTTTTCTTCAGGTAGAGCTTCGACGCCTTCTTATTGCTAACGAACACCTTCGATGCTTTCTGGCTCGTCAGAAACGACTGGGCGACCGAGGGCACCACCGTCACCGAGACGGCGACCGCCGCCGCCAGCACGACCACCGTCGCGGCTCGAGGGGTGGACAGTCTCTTCTTCAGCAATTGATCCTCCATGTCTGCGGCCCGCACCGGCTGCCGGTGCCCTCGGCGGACCTTTCTTTACTTAGAAGGTCAATAAACTACAGAAGCTGCTACTATTTCGCGAGTAAGTTGGTCAACAAAGTCTTTTGATGACGAATACCCGGCAGAAAGGAACTCAACCCCGCATGAGAATCAAGACCCTCGCCATAGCGGCGATCTCCCTCTTGGGGCTCGCTGCGCCGGCGTCGGCCGGAGCGGTGACCCTGATCGGGTCCGGCTCCGTGGCCGCGCAGCCCGTGCTGCAGGCCCTCTTCGCGACCTACACGAAGAAGGTCAACCAAAAGGTCCACTTCGTCTACACCGCCAACGGAGGCAACGCCGGCGTCAAAGACGTGCAGAACGGGACCAGCCAGTTCGCCGGGCAGGCTCGCACCCCCCTCCCCAGCGACGCGGGGACGACCTACATCAAGTTCTACCTCGACGGCCTCTGTTTGGACGTGAACCCGAAGAACAGCCTCAGCAACATCTCGATCCAGCAGACCCACGACATCTACCGCGGCCTGCTGACCAACTGGAGTCAGGTCGGCGGCTCGAACCTGACCACCACGATCGACCCGGTCGGCCGTGACACCAACGGAGGGACCTACAACTTCTTCCTCCAGGCGGTGCTGAACAACGAACCGCCAGCGTCCAACGTCAACGCGCTGACCGCCGACGGCCTCGTCGTCAACGCGGTCAAGCAGGACCCGAACGCGATCGGCTACGCCGGCCTCGCCTGGCAGAAGAAGGGACTGAAGCCGCTGAAGGTCAACGGCGTCCCCTGCGTGCCGGGCAAGATCAGCGTCGAGCCGCTGAAGTACCCGCTCTCGCGCTACATCTTCCTCGTCCTCCCCGGCGACGGAAGCACCAGCTCGAAAGCGCTGCTCAAGTTCATCGACTGGGCCCGCCGCAGCCCGCTCGCCGGGGCGACGATCCTGGCTGCCGGCGGCGTCCCCGCGTTCAACAAGAAGTAGGAACGGTTGAACGAGGACCTCCCCCAGGAGTACGGGCCGAAGTGGTCCGACCAGCGCGTCGAGCGGATGCTCGGCGCGCTGGTCTGTGGCGTCGTCGCGTTGCTGCTGGCGCTGATCGTCACCGTCTTCGTCCACGCCTGGCCCTCGTTCTCCCACAACGGCCTCGCCTGGTTCAGCTCGAGCGGCTCGGTCGAAGACCAGCTCAACGCGATCTCGCTCTCGGCCCAGACCAGCGGCGAATACCTCTACACCTTCCACGCCTGGCCGCTGATCTGGAGCACGATCCTGATCACCGGCGGCGCCGTGGCGATCGCCCTAGTCTCGGCCCTCTTCGTCGCTGTCTTCATCGTCGAGTTCGCGCCGGAATGGATGAGCAACATCCTCCAGCCGGTGATTCGATTCCTGGCCAGCGTCCCTTCGGTCATCTACGGCCTGATCGGGGTGCTGGTGCTGGTCCCCTTTATCGGCAACCACCTGGTCACCGAGCACCAGAAGGCCTCGGTCGCCGGCGTCATCTCCCTCACCGGCTACAGCCTGATGGCAGCGGTCATGGTGTTGACGGTGATGATCGCGCCGCTGATGGTCTCGATCTTCAGCGACGGCCTGCGGGCGGTGAAACCGGGCTGGCTCGAAGGCTCGCTCGGGCTCGGCGTCAACCGCTGGCGGACGACTTGGAAGATCGGCGTCCGCAGCGCCCGCCCGGCGATCGTCGCCGGCACGATCCTGGCCGTGGCCCGGGCGATCGGCGAGGCGGTGATGCTGGCGATGATCTCCGGCTCGGTCGCCTTCGCGCCGAACCCCGCCGACGGCCTGATCTTCATCTACGAGCCCTCGCGGCCGCTCGGCCCGACGATCGTCAAGAACATCGACCAGCTGAGCTCGCCGCCCTTCAACGCGACCCTGTTCTCGATTGCCGCGTTTCTGCTCTTCTCCGCCGCGATGTTCTCCCTCGCCGGCTGGATCGCGCGGCGCGCGATGCGCAAATACCTGATGCCCTGATGGAGTCCTCAGTCGAAAACCCGACCCTGACGGTCCCCCCCGTCCCGCCGCCCGACCAGGTCGACCCGCCCGGCGCGCACCAGCGCAAGGGGGCGGTCGAGGGCAGCGCCACCTGGAGCCTCAGCGACCGCATCGGCCTGGCGATCTGCTGGGCCCTCGGCCTGCTCTTCTGCGCGATCGCGGTGGCGATCGTCGTCTACCTGATGGTCCAGGGGATCAAGTTCCTGCGCCCGGAAATGCTCTGGACGCCGGCCGCCGCGGGCTTCAGCGAGACCGAAACCGGCGGCTTCTCCGACGCCTTCTTCGGGACGATGATCGTCGCTGCGATCGGGATCGCGATCGCGCTGCCGATCGGGATCGCGATCGCCGTCTGGCTGGTCGAGTACGGGCGGCCGGCGACGCTGGCCCGGATCACCGAATCGACCATCGAGGCGATCGCCGGCATCCCCTCGATCGTCCTCGCCCTCTTCGGCACGGTGATCTTCTCCTCGACCGCCCTCGGCTTCCTCTCCCGCAGCTCCGAAGGGGTCGTCTTCGGCCGCTCCTTCTTCGCGGCCGGGGCGATGCTCTCGCTGGTGGCGCTGCCGCTGATCGTCGCCAGCGTCCGCGAGGGGCTGAACTCGATCCCCCGCCATGTGCGTGAGGCCTCCTACGCGGTCGGCAAGACCAAAGCGGCGACGACGCGGCGGATCCTGCTGCCGACCTGCCGCCCCCAGGTCGCCACCGGGGCGATGCTCGGCCTCGGCCGGATCATCGGCGACACCGCGATCATCGTCGTCCTCCTCGGCGCCACCCAGAACTTCGCCCCGGTCGAAGGCGTCGGCTTCCCGCTCGACTACCTGCGCGGCGCCGGCACCACCCTGACCAACTTCGTCTACGAGGCCTCCCCCACCGGGAATCTCAACCAGCCGCAGAAAGCCTACGCGGCGGCTTTCGTCCTGCTGCTGATGGTCCTGGCCCTGAACGCGGCCGTCGACGTCGTCCACCGCCGCGCGAGAAAGGCCGGAACGTGGAGCCACTGACTCCCTCACTGACCGCGCCGCCGCCGATCCGGCGGCTGCCGACCGACAACCCGGAGCCGGCGACGGAGGCGCTGCCGCCGGTCCAGAACGGCAACGGCCACGCCTCCCAGGCCAGTGGCTTCACCGCCGCCAAGCGCTCGATCAAAGCGCCGCAGTTCTCGATCCGGCGGATGGAAATCGACCGGGTCTCGGTCCACTACGGGGCCAAAGAGGCAGTCAAGAACGTCTCCCTGCCGGTGCGCCAGGGCGAGGTGCTGGCGCTGATCGGCCCCTCCGGCTGCGGCAAGACGACCTTGCTGCGCTCGCTTAACCGGCTCACCGAGCTGACCTCGAGCGCCCGGCTCTCGGGCCGCATCCTGCTCGACGAAGTCGACATCACCGAGATCGAGCCGACGCTGCTGCGGCGGCGGGTGACGATGGTCTTCCAGCAGCCGAACCCGTTCCCGATGAGCGTCTTCGACAACATCGCCTACGTCCTGCGCGAGCAGGGCTCGCGGCGGGCGCGGAAAAAGACGCTGGAACCGGCAGTCCACAGCGCCCTCGACCGCGCCGGCCTCTTCGAGGAGGTCAAGGACAACCTCGATCACCCGGCGCTGAAACTCTCCGGCGGACAGCAGCAGCGGCTCTGCATCGCCCGGGCGCTGGCAGCCGAGCCCGAGGTACTGCTGCTCGACGAGCCCTGCTCGGCGCTCGACCCGAAATCGACCCAGGTGATCGAGGACCTGATCGTGAAGCTGCGCGACGACGTCGCCGTCGTCATCGTCACGCACAACCTGCAGCAGGCCTACCGGATCGCCGACCACGTCGCCTTCATGTACCTGGGCGACCTAGTCGAGTACAACAGCGCGACCGCCCTCTTCGGCAACCCGCGCGAGCAGCGGACGAAGGAGTACGTGAGCGGTGCCTTCGGCTAGGCGCGCGCCCCAGATATGCGCGGCGAGACGGGCAAGCCGCCTCGCCGTTCTGGCCCTCTGCTGCGCGATCGGCGCCGGAGCCGTGACGGGCTGCGAGACGACCCAAGAAAAGGCCGCCGCCCAGCGCGCCGAATCCGCCCGCATCCTCAAAGCCCGCGCGAAGCGCCAAGCCGTACGCAAACACCACAAACACCACGCCGACGGGACGAAAACGTCCTTATCCGGGACGAAATCGTCCCGTCAGCAGAAGGGGGAGGGATGAGCACGCAGGTTGAGGACGTACGGCGACCGCAGGCTTATGAACCTTGCGAGGAGTGCGGGGCGCCGATGGACCCGCAGCAGCGCTACTGCGTCAACTGCGCGGCGCGGCGCGGCAACGGCGCCAACCCCTCTTCGCGCTACTTCGCGGCGATGAGCAAACGGGCGCGCCCGCCGCTGGTGCGGCGGGAGGCGAAACCGAGCCCGACCAGCCGCGCCGCCGTGGTCGGCTTCTTCGCCCTCTTGCCGATCGCGGTGGTAATCGGCGTCGCGATCGGACGCAGCGGCTCGAGCGAAGGCGACAACGAAGCGCTGCTGAAGGCGCTGCAGGAACGACAAGCGACGGCAGCCAGCATTGCCGCAGGCCCGACGACCACCGCCGCCGCGGCGACACCGAAGACGGCGCAGAAAAAGACGGCCAAAGCCGACAAGTCGAACGCCAAACCGAAGGAAAAAGTCGTCGCCCACACCGCCAACGGCGACGTCCACGAAGTGACCGACTTCCGCGCCTCCCAGCAGAAGGAAGCCGAAGACACCCACCTGGTCGAAGAAAACCCCGAACAGACGGGCGAAAACTACATAAAGGCCCAGCAGAACCTGCCGGACGTAATCGTCGTCGGCGGTGAAGGCGGTAGCGCCCCGGCCCCCTCGGGAACGGAACCATGATCAAGCTGCCCCGAAAACCAGAGGCGAAGCCTGTTCTGAAAGTGCCTGTAGACAATAAGGAGCTGGTCGCCCAGCGCGATCGGCTGCTGGAGAAGTTCACGGTGATGCAGGCCGACCTTGGCGGCGCCTTCTACGAGATGGCGATCCGCGACCACGTGCGGCTTGACGTCCTCACCCGCAAGGCGGCCGAGCTGCAGCGGGTCGATGCCGAGCTGCTCGCGGCCGAGCGCCAACTCGAGTTGGAACGGACCGACGCCGCCGGCCACTGCCCCACCTGCAACGCCCCCTTCGGGCACGGCGACCGCTTCTGCCCGCAGTGCGGCAGCTCTCTGGTGGTGGGCGCATGAAGGTCCTGCTCGCCGGCTACACGCAGAAGCTGATCGCCGCCGCGGCTTCGATCACCGGCAAAAAATTCGGCCTCCTCGTCGCCACTTCGCTGATCGCGACCACCGGCGTCGTCTCGGCAGCGTTGCACAGCTCGAACGGCGTCAACCCGCTGGCAGCCGCAGCAGTGACGGCGCTACTGGAAGAGCAGCCGACCGCCGTAGCGACGTCGGCTCCAGCGCCGGAACCGGAAGCAGCCGCACCCTCCCCCGCTCCCTCCGAAGCGGCGCCGGTGCCGGCAGCGACCTCCTCGGAACCGCTGCCCGAATCGGTTCCCTCGGCAGCCCCGGAATCGATCCCGAGCAGCGCCCCAGAAGCGCCGGAAACGCCCGCCCCCCCAAGCGAACCGGAACTGCCCGAAGCGGGCCCGGTCAAGCACGTCTTCCTGATCTCGCTGGCGAGCCCCGGCTACGACGCCGCCTTCGGCACCACGGCCTCGCAGATGCCTTACCTCTCGGGCACGCTGCGCCAGCAGGGCGTGCTGCTCACCAACTACTCGCTGCTCGATGCCGCCTCCCTCCCCAACGGGTTCGCGGCGATCAGCGGCCAGGCGCCGACCGCCGACAGCAAAGCCGACTGTCCTGCGTACGAAAAGTGCCTGTTCCCGGTGGAAACGCTGACCCTGGCTGACCAGTTCGGCCCGGCCCGCTTCACCTGGCACGCCTACCTCGAAGAGATGGCCGACCCGGAAGGCAAGCCCGCCAACTGCGTCCATCCCGAACCCGACGAAATCGAGGCGCCGGCCCCCGGCGGCTACTCGGCGACCTCGAACCCCTTCGTCTACTTCCACTCCCTGCTCGACCTCGGCGATTGCGCGACCAACGACGTGCCGCTGACCGAGCTACCGAAGGACCTGAAGCAGCCCACCAAGACCGCCAACTTCAGCTACGTCGCTCCGGACCAGTGCAACGCCGGCTTCCGCGGTCAGTGCCCGGAAGGAGTTGCCGACGGCCCCGCCGCCGCTGACGCCTGGCTGGAAAAGACCGCGGGGGAAATCCTCGCTTCCCCCGCTTACAAGCAGGACGGCCTGCTGATCGTCAGCTTCGGCGCCCTCGACCCCGCCGCCGAGGAAGCCGCTGCCGCCGAAGGCGCCGACCCGCTGAAAGTCGGAGCTCTGCTGGTCTCTCCCCTACTGACGCCAAACGGCACCGACGGTGCCGCCTACACCCCCTACTCGCTGCTGCGCTCGACCGACGAGCTCTTCGGCCTCGAACCGCTCGCCGAAGCAAACGGCAAGAAGGTCCACTCCTTCGCCTCCGCTTTCGTCGCCACCGAAACCGCGGCCGGGGACTGATTTCTGCCACGCTTCTGAGCGTGAGCCCCCAGGAGCAGACCGGCGAGCCGATCACGCAAGCCGGCATCGAAGAGCTGAAAGCCGAACTCGCCGAGCTCGAAGGCCCGGCGCGCCAGAAGATGGCGCAGCGGATCAAGGTCGCCCGTGAGGAGGGCGACCTCAAGGAGAACGCCGAGTATCACGTTGCCAAAGAGGACCAGGCGCACATGGAGACGCGGATCAAACGCCTCCAGGAACGGCTGCGGAACGCGGTCGTGGTCGAGGTCTCCGACATCGACTCAGACGTCTTCTCCTTCGGCCGCAGCGCCGAGGTGCTCGATGAATCCAAAGGCGAGACGGTCGTCTGGACCCTGGTTGGCTCGACCGAGGCCAACCTCGCCGAAGGGCGTCTCTCGGCTGAGTCGCCGATCGGGCGGGCGCTGATGGACGCGCGGGTCGGCTCGACCGTGAAGGTCGAGACGCCGAAAGGCGACCGCGCCTTCAAGGTCATAAAGCTCGTCTCCTGAGACCGTGAGAATGGGCGGATGCTGAGGCTCCGCTCCTCCGTCCACCACAGCCGCGCCGAGGAGTTCGGCTCGCTGCTGCGTGAGCTCGACGGGGTGCGCCGAGTCGTCCAGCAGGCCGACGAGGCCGCCGCCGAGGCTTTCGTCTTCGTAGCCGACGTCGAGCCCGCCGCCGCCGACCAGCTCGTCGACGCCTTCGGCGAGTTCGGGATCGAGGCCGACGACTACGTCCTCACCCGGATCGAGGTGATCGCTCCCCAGCACCGCCACCACCTCGGCGAAGGCGGCGTCGACGGCTATTCGTGGATCGAGGTGATCGGCCAAGCGCGGGCGAACTCCCGGCTCCTTGCCCGCTACCTGGCACTGATCAACGTCGCCGCGGTGATCGCCGCCCTCGGCGTCATCACCAGCAGCTCGATCCTGATCGTCGGCGCGATGGCGGTCAGCCCCGACCTACTGCCGATCTGCGCCACCTGCGTCGCCCTCGTCGCCCGCCGCTACGAACTGGCCCGGCGCGCCTTCACCACCCTCACCCTCGGCCTCGCCCTGGTGGTCGCGACGGCCGCCGCGCTCAGCTTCCTGCTCAAGGTGACCGGCCTCCTCCCCGAGGGCTTCGCGGTCGAGCAGAGCAGCCTCAGCAGCCTCGCCCACACCGACTACTCGACCGTGCTGATCGCCCTGGCGGCGGGCGTCGCGGCAATGCTCTCCTTCGAGACCAAAGCGAGCGCTGCGGTCGGGGTCGCGATCTCGGTGACGACGATCCCCGCCTCGGCCTACCTCGGCGTCGCGATCGGCGGCGGTGGCATCGAGCATGCCCTCGGTGCGGCGGCGGTGCTGGCGATCAACGTCTCACTGCTGATTGTCTCTGGCACCCTCACCCTCCTGATCCAGCGATGGCTGCCGAACCGCTCCGGGGCGCCGATCTAGGCGCTCAAGCGCCCACCTCTTCGAGCAGGCGATCGAGGAGCTCTGCCTGCGCGGGCAGGATCTTCTCCCGCGCCGTCTCGAGATCGAACCATTCAGCGCGGTCGACCTCGGGGAACTCCTGCTGCTTGCCGCTGCGCGGCGGCCACTCCATCGCGAAGGTGTTACTCGCCAGCGCGGCGGGATCGAAGTCGGCCTCGGCGGCCCAGGCTTCGACGGTCTTGCCAGCCTTCTGCCGGATCGAGCCAAGCTCGATCAGCTGCGCGGGGTCGAGCTCCGGTGCGTTGCCGAGCTCCTCTTCGAGCTCGCGGATCGCGCAGGCGCGCGGTTCCTCCTCGTCTTCAATCTGACCCTTCGGGATCGACCAGGCGCCGGCGTCTTTCTTCGCCCAAAACGGACCGCCGGGATGGACCAGGAGGAACTCGACCTCGCCGCCCTGGCGGCGAAAGAGGAGGATGCCGGCGCTGCGCTTGGCGGCCATCGGCCCGAGTCATATCGACTCGGGCCGATGTACGCGCCAGATGCGCGGCCTGGCGGCGACTACCCGCCGAGTTTGTAGGCGACCAGTTTCGCGGTCTGGCCTTCGGCGACCGGCAGTCCAGCGCCAGCGAGGAGCATGTCGCCGCTGACCATCACGCCGGCGTTGGTCCCCGACGGCAGCGCCGCCTGCCAGATTTCGCCACCGCTGTTAGCGCTCAAAGCGTGGACGACGCCTTCGGCCGAGGTCGCGAAGACGACATCGTTGCTGACCACGAGCGATCCGTACGCGGGACCGGGCAACTTCGCCTCCCAGGCGACTTTTCCGGTCCGCAAATCGATTGCATAGACTTCGCCGCTCGCGGTGCTTTCTTCGGTTACTTCGGAGCCGTTTTTCACCGTCATCGAGTGGTCGACGATCGGCACGTAGATACGTTTGCCGTCGCTGGCCGGCGCCGCGATCACGCCGCCGAGCTCGCCGGGGAAGACTTCGCCGGGCTTGATCTTGTTGTATTCACCGCGCATCGCGTAGAGCGAGTCTTTGTCGTGACCGTTGTGTTCACCGACGCTGTCCCGCCAGACCACCTTGCCGCTCTTCACGTCGACGGCGACGACGAAGCCGGACTTGCCGGAGCCGATTGCCACTTCCTTGCCTTTGGATTTGGTGATGATCGGCGAGTTCTGGAAGTCCCAGTCGTAGATGTTGTGCGGGGTCTCCTGGTAGAACCACTGGAGCTTGCCCGTCTTCGGGTCGAGTTTCACCAGCGAGTCGGCGTAACGATTGTCGCCGGGGCGACTCGAGCCCCAGGGATGGTTCGGCGTGCCGGGCAGCGGCGCCGGGTTGCCGGTACCGGCGTAGAGGTTGCCCTGTTTGTCGAAGGAGGGCGGATACCAAAGTCCCCCGCCGGAGTTGACGTTCGGTTCGCCCCAAAGGTCTTTCGGGACGGTGTCGAAGTGCCACAATTTCTTCCCGGTTTTGGCGTCCATCGCCCAGAGCGTTCCGACCGCACCGGCTTCGTATTCGGCGCTGGTGTTCTCGGGAACGGTCGAGACGTAGACACGGCCTTCGTTCACTCCCGGCGCCATGTCGACCGGGCCGCCGAGCTGTACGTTCCAGAGTTCCTTGCCGGTCTTTTGGTCGAGGGCGAAGGCGCCGCCGTTGGTCGCCCCGTAGACGCGGCCTTCGGCCACCGCGAGGCCGTTGGGCCCGTGGCTCGGCGATTCGAGTTTCGTTTCCCAGATCACGTCGCCGCTTTCGAGGTCGATCGCCGAGACGTTCGATTCGAGGTCCTGGGAGTAGACGACGCCGTTGATGATCAGCGGGGTCGAAGCGTAGCTGCCATAGATGCCCTGGCCTTCGACCGGGATCGCCCAGGCTTCTTTCAGCTGGCTGACGTTGCCGCTGTTGATTTCGCTTTTCGCCTCGCGGCTAGCGGCCAGATCGATGTTCGGCTGGCCGTCGCCGGTCAGGTTGCTTTCGCTCGACGCGGAGGATGATGAGGACGAGCCGCATCCCACCACCAGCGCTCCGATTGCGAGCGCCAGCACGAGCAGCGGCAACCCCTTCAACTTGGACACCATCGACATCCGTCTCCTCCCCCTAATCGAGTAATAAGGATTTGTCTTCCATCGTTTCAGAAACCCCTGCAAAGGCGGGGTCCAGTTCACTCAGAAGCGGTTGCAGGACGCGGTTCGCGAGCAGGCCGAGGCTGCCCAGGTTGGCGAAGCCCGGCCCTTGCCGGAGACCGCCCAGGCCGGGGATGTGCAGCCGCGGCCGCACCCCCTCCAGTTCGAGGCCGCGCCCGATCGGGACCTCGAATTTCGGCGGGCTGTCCCAGAGCGGACCGCACTGTTCTTCCACCTCGTCGCGGACGGCGTCGGGGAAGAGGCCGCGCAGCTGCCGCAGCAGGTCGAAGCCGGTGCAGTTGATGACGAAGTCGTAGCGCTGCGAGCACATGCCCTCCGAAGGGCTTTCGAATTCGAGCCGCGCCCCCTCCCCGTCGTCGCTGAGAGAAACGTGGACGGCGCGACCACAGAGGAAGGCAAGGTGGTCGTCGTCGGCGATCCGGGCGAGGACGCTGGAGTCGAAGACGCCGCGGTCGCAGTGCTTGACGAAGTCGCGCCGGGTCTCGATGTCGAGGTGTTCCCAGTCGACGTTGTCGGGGTCGGCGAAGACCCGGTTCTCGAGGAAGCTCTCGCCGCGGCTCAGCGGCAGGGTCGGCGTGTAGACGGTGAGCCGAGCCGCCGGCCGCAGATCGCGGAGGAAGACCAAGGCGCTGAGGGCGCTCTCCCCTCCCCCGATGATCGCGATCTCCACCTCCTCGTCCTCGGGCACGCGGACGAACTCGTCGCGGCGGCTGTCGCAGTGGAAGACGCGCGACTCGACCTCGGGGTCGTGCGGGAAGTGGCGGTGGACGCCGGGGCCGGTGAGAACGAGGGTGCGGCCGCTGTGGTGCTCGGGGTCCTCCGGCCGCCCGCGCTCGGCGACCTCAACCTCCCAGCTATCGCGATCCTCGCTGAGCGAGACCTCGGTCACCCGGCCGTCATAGACGGTCACCCCCTCGGTTGCCCGTTCCAACACCCAGCCGAGGTACTCGCCGTAGTCCTTGTGCATCACCGAGGGCGAGCCGGAGTTGACCCAGGCTGCGTATTCGTGCCGTTCCATCGCGAAGCGCTGCCAGGTGAACGGCAGCAGCTCGGCATCGATCCGGTCGCCGAGCTCGCCGAACTGGCGGCTGCTCTGGTACGGGAAGCCGACGTCCTTGATCGGCGGGATCGCCAGTGGCTCCTCCCCTGAGGTCATCCCGTTGCGACCGAGCCAGGAAGCAGCGGGCTCGGTTTTCTCGATCACGGTCATCGAGATCTCGGCCAGGCCGAGACTGTTGATCGTGTGCACCTTGGCGGCAAGCGCGGCGGCCTTGGCGCCGGCGCCGACGATGAGGATGTCGCTTTCACCCTGAGTAGAACTCATGCTCTCTCCCTTAGACCGGCGCCAGGGTCATGTCCCCGGCGGCCTCGGTCTCTCTCGGTTCCGCGATCACCAGCCCCTTCTGGTCGGGGGCGAAAGCGATCGCGCTTTTCCGGGCCCGCTCGGCGTCGTTCTCTACGGCGCGCAATTCGGTCGTCTCGAGGACGATCCGCAGCACCCGCTTCATCTCCATTTCCGCGTAGCTGGCGGCGAGGCAGCGGCGGACGCCACCGCCGAACGGGATCCAGGTGTAGGTCCCCGGCTGTTTGCCGACGAAGCGCTCCGGCAGGAAGCGCTCCGGCTGCTCGTACCAGCGGGCGTCGCGGTGGATCAAGTGGATGCAGGGGGCGACGACGGTCCCCGCCGGCAGGTCGTAACCGCCGAGCCGCATCGGCTCGAGCAGGGTGCGGACGACCACCGGGACCGGCGGCCGCAGCCGCAGCGTCTCCTTGACGACCGCGTCGAGGTAGGTGCCGTCGCCGTGGAGGACATCGTCGCGGAGCTTCTCCAGTTTGTCGGGGTTGCGGAGCAGGCGCTCAAAGGTCCAGGCGAGCGTGCTCGAGGTCGGGCCGTCGGAAAGCAGCGTCACCAGTTCGTCGCGCAGATCCTGATCAGACAGCGGCGTGCCGTCCTCGTATTCGGCCCGAACCAGCATCGAGACGACGCCAAGCGCGCCCCCTTCCGGTTCGACCTTGCGCCGCCGCACCTCCTCCATCACCGCCTCCTCGACCGCGCCCATCGCCTCGCGGTAGCCCTTGCTGCGGATCACCCAGCCGGGACCGAAGGCGGCGAGCATCGCCAGGTTGCGCGGTTCGTTCATCCAGGTGGTGAGCCCGCGCAGCCGTTCGCGCAGCGGCTGCAGGCGCGGGTGTTCGGAGTCCGGCCCGAAGACCGCACGCATCACCACGTCGAGGGTGATGTCCTGCATCCTCGGCCAGAGCGCGAACGGCTCGCCGGCCGGCCAGCGGGCGATCTCCTGCCGCGCGACCAGGGCCATCATCTCCGAGTCCGCCTGCACCGCCTGGCCGTGGAAGGAGGGCAGCATCAGTTTGCGCCGGGTCAGGTGGACGGGTTCTTCCAGCAGCATCACCGAACGCGGGCCGAGCAGTGGCCCCAGGAGCGGATTGGCGGTAGCGACGCCGACCGCGCGACCGGCGGTGAAGACCTTTTTCACGTCGTCGGGGTCGGCCAGCAGCACCCAGTCGCCGTAGTGGCGAATCCGCAGGGTGAAGATGTCGCCGTAGCGGCGGTGGCACTTCTCCAGCCAGGGCAGCGGCCGCTGCGTCCAGCCAACCGCCTGCAAAGCTCGGGGCATCCGGGGGCCGGGCGGTTGTTTATTGATGCGGGGGCTCATGCGACGTTCCGCCGTTCGGCGAGTTCGTCCATCAGGTCGTCCTCGAGTTTGCAGGTGGTGGCGATCAGCAGCTCGAAGAGCTGGGCGGTGAACTCCGCCGGCAGCCCAACTTCGGCGCCGCGGGCGAGGTAGCGCTCCCGCACCAGCTTCACCCGGTCGGGCTGCATCATCGGGATCTCGTGCTCGCTCTTGTAAACGGCAACGTCGCGGCAGATGTCGAGGCGCTCGCCGAGCAGCTTCGCGATCCGCTCGTCGATCTCGTCGAGGCGGCGGCGGAACGGCTCGAGGCCGGTGGTGGCGTTGGTGCTGTTGGTGGAGTCGGTATTCACCGGACGACCTCTCCCGTCTCCCGCTTCGGCTCCGATCGCTCCTCCGCCCCGAGCAAGCCGGTGGCGAAGGCATGACTGCAGGCGGCGAGGTCGCCGAGGGAGTAGCCGCCCTCCTGGATCACGCAGATCGGCAGGCCCGAGCGGGCGAGCAGGCGCCCGATTTCGGCGAAGATCTCCGGCTGGAAGCTCCAGCTGCCGTGCGGGTCGCCGGCGACGGTGTCGTAGCCGAGCGAGACGACCAGCGCCCGGGCGATCTCCGAGAGGTCGTGGATCGAGTGCGCGACCTCCGCCAGGTACTGGTCTTCCGCCGGGCTCTCGGCGAAGGCGACGGCGCGTTCGCCCGCCATCCGCGGCAGCGGCGTCCCCGGCGGTAGGTTCGTCACCGGCGAGGCATGCAGCGAGTGCAGAGCGACGAACGGCCCCATCCGCTCGACCAAAGCCGAGGTCCCGTTCGGGTAGTGGAGGTCGAGGTCGATGATCCCGACCGGCTTCATGCCGCCCTCGGAGAGCCGGCGGACCGCCGCGGCGGCGTTGTTGAGGTAGCAGTAGCCGGCGTGGAAGGCGGGGCCGGCGTGGTGGCCGGGCGGGCGGCAGACCGCGTAGGTGAAGCGGACGCCCTCGAGCACCCGCTCGGCGGCGGTGATCGAGGTGCGGATGCCCTCGATCGCGGCGGCGACGAGGTTGGCGTTGACCGGGATGTCGGGCTCGAGGCCGGGCGGGGCGAACTCCGGCATCACCACCGGCTCGCTCGACCGCACTTCCTCCAGCGCCTGCAGGTACTGGCCCTCGTGCAGCGCGGCCAGCGTCCGCTCGACCTCCTCGTCGGGGGCGTCGGCGGTGACCGATCGCACCCGCGAGTGGCGGACGAGGCCGGCGCGCAGCTCGACCAGGCGCCGGTTGCTGTCCTGGCCCTCGATCCGCTCGTCGCCTTCCCGCACCCAGAAGGCAGCATCGTCGCGGCCCTGCCGCTGCTCGACCATCAGGAGCTCAGGCATCACAGCCGCCCCCCACCCCGAACTGCATCAAATTTCCGGGCCAGCAGGCATGAAATTTGATGCAGTTCGGCGGTCACAGGAGCCTCCGCATCCGCGGTCCGAGGTGCTCGAACCCGTTGCGCTTGTAGAAGGACTCGGTCGAAGCGATCGCCGCGAAGGTCTCCCGCGGCAGGCCGACCTCAAGCCGGCTTACCCCGCGGGTTCGCGCCTGGGACGCGATCGCCTCGACCAGTTCCGCTCCGACGCCGCGACTGCGCCAGGCCTCATCGACCCAGAGGTCCTGCACAGTCGCGTAAACGCCGGGAACGTGTATCGCCCGCTGCCAGCTCGCGGTGAGAACGCCGACGATCTCGCCGTCGGCCTCCGCGATCAGCACCGACCCGCCCTGCGGGTCATCGAGCAAAGCCTGTACCTCCGCCTCCATCTCCGCCCGCGACGGCGTGCGGCCGCCGAGCTCGGCGAGGAGGCTTGCGACCGCGGTCGTCACCCCCTCGACGTCTCCGGCACCTCCCTCGCGGACGGTCGCCTGCTGCGTCGCCGGATCGCTCACGCGGCCTCCGCATGGCGGGCGACCGGCTCGAGCTCGACGCTCCACGCCTCGGCGCCCTCGCTCCCGGTGACGGTGCGGGCGATCGCCGCCATCGGCGCGCGCGCCTTCAACAGGATCTCGTCGAACTCCTCCTGCGGGTCGGACTGCATCACGATCGCGCCGCCGGCGCCAATCGTGGTCCGGCCGGGCCGCATCACGATCGTCCGGATGACGATGTTGAGGTCCGTACTCCCATCGGCGCCGAAGTAGCCGATCGAGCCCGAGTAGACGCCGCGCGCCTCCTCCTCGAGGTCGTCGATGATCTCCATCGTCCGCTCCTTCGGAGCGCCGGTCATCGAGCCACCGGGGAAGGTCGCCCGCACGCAGTCGATCGCGCTGCGGCCGTCCTCGAGCCGGCCGACGATCGTCGAGACCATCTGGTGGACGGTCGCGTAAGGCTCGACCACCATCAGGTCGGGAACCGCGACGCTGTCGACGTCGCAGACGACGCCGAGGTCGTTGCGCAGCAGGTCGACGATCATCAGGTGCTCGGCGTAGGTCTTCTCGTCCCCTTCGAGGTATTCGACCCGGGCCCGGTCCTCGATCGCGTCGTCGACCCGCGAGATCGTCCCCTTGATCGGCCGCGCCATCACCTGGCGGTCGCGATCGACCGACAGGAAGCGCTCCGGCGAGGAGCTGACAATCGCGTTTTCGCCAAGCCGCAGGAAGGCGGCGAACGGCGAGGGGTTGCTGCGGCGCAGCTGCCGGTAGAGGTCGAACGGCTCCGGGCTGGCGTCGGTCGAGAACTGGTCGGTGAGGCAGACCTCGTAGGACTCGCCGGCGAGCAGTTCGGCCTGAGATTTGGCGATGTCGGCGAGATAACGATCGCGGCCGCGGCCGGACTGGAAGGAGACGTGGCCGCCGGGATCGCTCGGCGGCGCCAGCGGCCGCTCGGCCGGCGGGCTGGCGATCGCACCCTCGATCAGGTCCCGCGCCGCCTCCAGCCACAGCTCCGCCTCGGGGTCCTCCCCGCGGCAGAGGGCGAAGACGTAGGTGACGTCCTTGGTGTGGTCGACGGCGACAACCCGGTTGGCGAGCATCATCGCCGCGTCGGGCATGTCGGAGCTGTGCACGTTGGTCGAGCCGCAGTCGGCCTTTAGCTCGTAGCCGAGATAGCCGACGTAGCCTCCGACGAGGCCGCGGTCGACACCCTCCGGCGGCTCGATCGCGATCCGCTTCAGCTCGCGGTCGAGGAAATCGAAGATCGACTTGTGCTGGACGGTCTTGACCCCGCCGCGGTCGATCTCGACCTCGCCCTTGTCGACGTCGTAGGTGACGAAGCAGCGTTCGGCGCCGGCGGTGGTACCCATGTAGGAGCACTGGGCGAGCCAGGTCGGCGCGTCGGCGCTGTCGAGCCAGAAGGAGGTCTCGGCGTCGGCGAAGAGCCGTTCGTAGACGTGCTCGGTTGGCGCCTGTCCCTCGATCGTCCGCATCCGCAGCTCCAGCTCGCCGCCCTCGTCGCTCGTCGGCGCCGGGGCGCGTCGGGCGCTCCGCGGGGCGATCATCGCCCGGCCGGCGGGGCGCTCGCCCTCGCGCTTGTGCTGGGCGGCGAGATCGAAAAAGTTCTGGGCGATCTTCAGCCCGTACTCGGTCGAGATCGACTCGGGGTGGAACTGCACGCCCCAGATCGGTCGTTTGGTGTGCTCGACGCCCATCACGACGCCGTCGTCAGACCAGGCGACGATGCTCCCTTCCGGCCCGGGCGGGCTGGTGATCGCGAGCGAGTGATAGCGGACGACGGAGAAGCCCTGCGGCACGTCCTTGAACAGGCCCTTGCCTTCGTGCATCACCCGGCTGAGGCGGCCGTGCATCGCCATCGGCGCCCGGTTGACCGTGCCCTCGAGCAGGTTGCCGATCCCCTGGTGGCCGAGGCAGATCCCGAAGACGGGGATTTCGCTGTGGCGGAGGATGTCGCTGCAGACGCCGAAGTCGTGCCAGCGGCTCGGGTGCCCCGGGCCGGGTGAGAGCACGATCGCGTCGAAGTCCATCCTTGTCAGCACCCGCCAGCTGACCGCGTCGTTGTTGACCACCATCGGCTCCTCGCCCGAGGCCGCGGCCAGCAGGTGGAACACGTTGTAGGTGTAGGAATCGTGGTTGTCGACCAGCAGCGTTTTCACGTCAAGCTCCCTCTAGTCCCAGGCCCCGCAGGCCCTCCTCGAGCACCGGCTGCACAACCGCTTCGACCTCCGGTGCGCGCTCGTCTTCCCTGTACCAGCGCGCGAAATGAGAGAGGTACTTGGAGAGCGGAGCGACGTCGAACTCGTCGACGGCGCTGCGCAGGTGCACCCGGTAGTGCTCCGACTGGACGACGGCGAAGCGGTAGTCCGGGTCCCCAGCCGGACGCTCACCCTCGATCTCGGCGGAGGCGTGGTGGGCCTGCGCGCGCGCCAGGTCCCAGCCAAGGCTCCCTTTCCCTTCAACCAGAAGCTTCTCTTTGCCGAACTTGACCTGCTTGGTCGTCGGCTGCAGGAGGAAGTAGCCGAGCGCGACCTGGGCCGGCACCGACTCGGGGTGCGGGTGACGCGCCATCTCCTCGGCGAACTCGGGGTTGCCCTTGAGCTCGTCCTCCAGCCACTCGACCAGGTCGTCGATCAGCAACGCCCCTTTCTTCGAGGAGCTGATCGATTCGTTCTCACGGGCGACCATGCCGTGGAAGATGTCGTAGGTCGGCGGGCCTCCCCCGCGGGCGGAGCCGTTGCCGTTGCCGTTATGCAGCCCCATCTCGTCGATCAGCTTGCGGCGGCAGGTGACGTGGGCGACCCACTCGTTGCCGCAGACCTGCATCGAGATCACGTCGTCGAGTTCGTCGGCGGCGGCCCAGTAGGCGAGCGCCCGCATGTGCTGGGTCGGGAGGCCGTCGGAGCGGACGAGCGGCATCTCTTCCAGCTCCTCGCGTTCGGTCTCGTACATGACCATGTCGTCGCCCCAGCGCTTGGTCAGCGTGCCTTCGGCGAGGCCCTGGTTCATGTACTCGGCGACCTCGGGCAGGTAGTCGGACTCGTAGATCACCTTGTCGAAGGTGATGCCGAGGCGGGCGAGCGTCTTGCGCTGCCCGGAGACGACCCAGGAGCGGGTCCGCGACCACAGTTCCAGCGCCTTCTGGTCGCCGTTGAGAACCCGCATCATCATCTCGTCGGCTTTGTCGTTGTAGTTGGTCGACTCGCGGGCGACCGAGTCCTCGGCGCCATCGTCGCCCTGGCCGCCGTTGCGGCTGGCGGTTACGTAGTCGGCGTAACAGAAGCCGACGAAGTGGTCGCTCTTCTCGTTCGCGTCGGGGCCGGCGTCCTCGCCGGCGCGGGTGGCGACGCCCGCCATCGCCTCTCCCATGCTGCGGCCGACGTCGCAGATCAGGCTGCGGTTCTCGACCCGGGCGCCGGCCTGCTTAAGGGCCCCGGCGATCGCGTTGCCGACCGCGAGGTTGCGGAGGTGGCCGATGTGCAGGGCCTTGGTCGTGTTGGCCCCCCAGAAGTAGACGGCGTAGCGATTGTCGGCGGCCATGTCGGTGAAGGTGCCGTTGCCGAAGGCGCCGGAGCGGATCTGCTCGCCCTGCTGTTCGATCCACTCGTCAGCGAGCTTCAACGTCGGCTGGGTGCGGTCGCGGTCGAGCGCGGCGACCCAGGGCTCGGCCTCGAGCCGGTCGAGCGCCGCCTTCGCCTCCTCGTCCTCGCGCCAGTCGGCGCCCTTCGGCAGCCGCGGGATCAGCATCAGGTCGAAGTCCGGCTCCGGCCGGTAAGGCGCCCGCGCCGCCCAGAGCGCCGTGCCGCCCTCGCCGGCGGCGACCCTGTCGAAAGTGGTGAAGATGTTCTCGCCCATAGCTGTAGTGATTCCGAACGTCTGCCTTCGAGTTGTCCGAAATGCACCCGCCGGGGCTCGAACCCGGATCTTTGGCTTACAACGCCAACCCTTTAACCGATTAAGGCACGGGTGCTAGCTATGTCGTTCCCGCCCTTGAGCACATTCCCTGATTGCTCAAGCACTGCGGCAGCATAAACAGGCTTCCTGCGCAAAGTCAAATAATTTGACTAAAAGCCTGGAAATGCCGGAGAACCGAGGCGTAGCGGTGGTCAGCCCTCGGCTCAAGCCGCACTCGTACGTTGTCGCTTTAGTGGCCATATAGGCCATAAAAGCGACAGGGCCCTATGCGCTGGGCCGACCGGCCTATCATCAGCCGATGAAAACGCAGGAGATGGCGGATACCGTCTACGAGCGGCGCCCCGCTTGGGCGAAGGGCAGCATCTCCCTGAGCGATGCCCGCTTCCTCTACGACCGGGCGCTCAAGTCGACTGCGGAGACCGTCGTGGAGATCGGCACCGCATCCGGTGTCTCAACCGCGGTCCTCTGCAGTGCTGTAGCCCAGCGGGCCACCGAGTACTCGATCGCGACCTATGACATCTCGCCGTCCTTCTACGGGGACCGGCGTCGCCGGGCAGGTTCGGCGGCGATCGAGATGCTGCCGGCTGAGCAGATGGCCCACGTGAAGCTGCGCAACCCTGCGACGGCGCTCGACGTGGGCGGTGACTTCCCCGAGGACAGTCTTGGCTTCGCCTTCATCGATGCAGCTCACAAGCATCCTTGGCCGGCCCTCGATCTGCTCGCCGTGCTGCCGTCCCTGGAACCCGGCGCGGAGGTGGCTCTCCACGACATCAACCTGCCGCTGATCAACCCCGATTGGCAGGCCTGGGGCGTCAAGTATCTATTCGACGAGCTCGACCTCGAGAAGCACGTCGATCCGGCGAGCGAGACCCCGAATATCGGCAGCATCATCGTCCCTGGCGACAAGGAGGAACTGCGGGCGCAGGTGCTCGCTTCAATCGAAGCGCACGACTTCGAGGTCGAGGTGCCCGAGGAGACGCTCAGGCACTTCCAGCCGACTTAGGCCCTCCCCGCCTCCAGAAGGCGACTGAGGAAGCGGCGGGTCTCTTCTTGTTTGGGAGATTCGAGGACTTGGGTTGGTGGGCCCTGCTCGAGGATGCGGCCTTCGTGGAGGAAGGCGACTTGGTCGGCTACCTCGCGGGCGAAGCTCATCTCGTGGGTGGCGATGACCATGGTCATGCCCTCTTGCTTGAGGTCGCGGACAGCTTGGAGGACCTCACCGACCAGCTCGGGGTCGAGGGCGCTGGTTACCTCGTCGAGGAGCAGCGCTCTGGGGCGCCCGGCGAAGGCGCGGGCGATCGCTACCCGCTGCTGCTGGCCGCCAGAGAGGTTGTCGGGGCGGTCGTCCTCGCGGCCGGCGAGGCCGAAGCGGGCGAGCAGGGCGCGGCCGCGCTCTTCGGCCTCGGCTTTGGAGGCGCCGTGGGCGCGCCTCTCCCCCAGGATCACGTTCTGCAGCGCGGTCATGTGAGGGAAGAGGTTGTAGGCCTGGAAGACCAGCCCAAGGCGGCGGCGGACGCCGACTGGATCGATGGAGGGGTCGGTGATCACCTCGCCGTCGAGGAGGACGTCACCGTCATCAATCTCCTCGAGCAGATCGATGCAGCGCAGGAGCGTCGACTTGCCCGAGCCCGAGGCCCCGATCAGCGCCACCGCTTCGTGTTCGCGAACCGTCAGATCGAGGCCGCGCAAGACTTCGCGCTCGCCAAAGGCCTTGGTCACTTCGCGGGCCTCGAGGACCGGGACCGCGGCGCTCATCGCACCGCCCCCTCGGGCCCGCCGAGGCGATCGACGAGGCGCGCCAGCGGCACCGTCACCGCCAGGTAGAGCAGCGCCGCAGCGATCAGCGGCGTGAAGTTGAAGGTCTGCGCCTCGATGATCTGGGCTTCGCGGAAGGCCTCCAGCGGCCCGAGGATCGAGATCAGGGCGACGTCCTTCTGCAGGGCGACGAAGTCGTTCAGCAGCGGCGGCGCCACCCGCCGCACGGCCTGCGGCAGGAGCACGTGGCGCATCGCCTGCGTCTCGGTCAGCCCGACGGCGAGCGCCGCATCGCGCTGGCCGCGATGAACCGAGTTGATCCCGGCCCGGTAGACCTCGGCGACATAGGCGCTGTAGGAGAGGGCGAGGGCGATGCCGCCCAGCACCACCGGCTCGCTTGGGGTCCCGCTCAGCTCCAGCGCCGGCACCCCGAAGCCGATCAGGAAGACGAGCAGGATCGTCGGGACGCCGCGGAAGAGATCGACGTAGACGATCGCCAGCAGGCGCAGGGGGAAGATCGCCGGGGAGCGGGCGATTCGCACCAGTGCGACCACGAGGCCGATGATTAACACCGCGACCTCGACGATGACGAACACCTTGACGTCGAGCCAGAAGGCATCGAGCACGTGCGGAAATGACTGCTTGAAGATCGACCAGGAGAAGAAGGTTTCCCGGACCGTCGGCCAGCCGGGGCTGGTGAGGATGAGCGCAGCGAGACCGCCGAGGACGACGACACTGGAGGCGACGGCGATTGCCTGGCCCCGCCGTTGCCGGCGACGCTTCGCCGCCTCCCGTTCGAGGCGGCGATCGCTCGGCATCAGTGCAATTCGGGCGCGCCCGCGGCCTGGCTCATCCAGCGCTGGGTGATCTTTTCCAGTTCACCCGAGGCTTTCAGCTCTTCGACAGCTTCGGAGACGCAGCCGGTCAGCGATGAGTCCTTGGCCAGCAGCGCCCCCCACGATTCGCCGCTGCCGGTGCCGAACTGGCCGACCACGGTCGCTTCGGGAACCTGCACGGC
>DASZNP010000061.1:0-12447 GCA_035551255.1 Solirubrobacterales bacterium | reverse complement strand
CCCCTTCGGCGAGTGGCTGAACGCCGAGGAGCCGGATCGCCATCTGCTGGCCGGCGCCGGCGCGGTCGCCCGCGCCGCGGTCAAATCCGGCCTGCTCGAGCTGACGCTCGACCTCGACGTCGCCCGCCAGGTCGACCTCCTCGGCTGCGTCTACACCACGATGCGCAGCCACAGCGCGAAGGCCGCGCGCGGCGAGTTCTACACGCCGCCGGCGGTCGGCGAGATGATGGCCCAGATCAGCCTGGGCAACCTCGAGCCCGGGCAGTCGATCTGCGACCCGACTGCGGGCACCGGCGGCTTGCTTCGGGCCGCCGCCGCGACCCTGCGCGCCGACGGTCGCGAGCCCGGCGACTACGTCTGGTACGGGTGCGACATCGCACCGGTCGCGGTCGCCGGGCTCGCCGTCAACGCCCACATCTGGGGCTTCGGCCGCCAAGTCGTGATCGGCTGCGCCGACAGTCTCGCCGAGCCCGACTGGGAGGTCCGGGCGCTGCGCGAGCAGCGCGAGGCGGTCGAGGCCCAGATCTCGCGGGTGAAGGCCGTCGAAGCGATCGCCGCGATGAGGGCGCTGCTTGCCGGGGAGGCGTCCCTCTGATGGCGCCCCGACGCAGCCAAACGAAGCGCACCGCACAGCTTCCGGCGCCACCGGAGAGCAAGGCAGCGCGCCGTCGCCGCCTGGAGCTGGTGCGGGCCGAGATGGCCCGCGCCCGAGCCAAGGCTCCGGCGGTCCCCCGGGGGCGCCAGCCATGAGTCGGCCGATCGGAACGAGAGGAGCGAGCAGATGAACGGAAAGATCGAAGAGGTGCGCCTGGTCGCGCTCAGCAGTGACGCGCACCGGACGGTGTGTGGGCTGGTGCAGCCCTCGGGCGCCCTCGACACCGATCAGGTATTTGCCGCCGACGAGGTCTGGGGGGAGGTCCGCGCGGCCTTCCCGCTGGCGGAAGCTGCCGTCGGCGAGGACGAAGTCGAGCCGCCCGAGCCCGGTCCCGAGACGATCAAGATCATGGTCCTCTCCGACGGTGAGACCTTCTCGAGGCTCGAGGGCTGCCGGGTCTTCAAGGTCCCCGCCGAGTGGGGGACGGAGGAGATCGAAGCGGCGCTTGCCGAAGCGGGTTCCTCGTGAGCAACGCGAAGCGCCTTCGCGCCCTGCGGGTGCTGATCGAGCAGGAGCGCCCCGTCGACGGCACCCACAACGAGGATGTACGGGAGCTCTTCGTCGCTGGCGGGAGCTGCCCGCGCTACCTGGTCTGCACCTCGGAGGGCACGGCGGAGTCGACCTACAGGAAGAACCCCGACTTCCTCGCCGGCGACCTCACTGAGGTGGCCCGATGGCTCGCCTCGAGCTTCGACGAAGGCTGGGCCGCCAACTGGGTCTGCGATCTCGACCATCCCGGCGCGCCCGGCGACGTGGCCCTGCTCGAGTGGACTGTCTTCGTCCAGTTGCCGGCGAGGACGACGACGCCGACGGTGATCGACTCCAAGGACCTATTGCTGGCCGCCAACCAGGTTCTCGTCGAGGGGCCGGAGAGCCCTGCAACGCCAGAGGTCGTCGAGGCCCTCACGGAGGTCGTCAACCGCAGCCTCGGGCGCGCGCCGGGCGAACGGCACCGGACGCGCGAGCTGATCGGCGTCCGCCTCGCCGGCGCCTGAGCGCCATTACCCGGCGCCCGCCCCCGGCGAGCGCCTCACTTCAAAGGAGGTACATGCGCTTGAACACGCAGGAGAAGTTCACGGCTGCGCTGAAGAAGTTGTGCGAGGAGCGAGACCTCGAACTCATCGTCGAAGACACCTACGCCCACTCGGGCTTCTACTCGCTGCAGCACCCCGAGAGCTTTGAGGCGGTGCTGCGCTTCCCGTTTGACTTCCGCACCGGCTTCTCGTCCTTCGCGGAGGGCATCGGGGACCCCGGCCCGCTCGGAGTTCGGGCCGGCAGCTTCCCCTACAGCTGCGTGCGCGGCGGCGGGCACGACGAGGTTCTCGCCCGCGTGGCGGCGATCCTCGACGAGCCCTCGGAGACCCGGCCGGCGGACGCCCAGTTGGCAGGAGCGGCGCGATGAGCGCCGATCTGCTGATCACGGCTCTCGTCGTCGATGAGGATTCCGAGCTCGACTACGGGGCTGCCGAGCGCGCCATCTCGGCGCTCGACGCCACGGACGTCCTCGAGGCTGATTGCCTCGCCGAGGACCCAGACGAGCCCGAGGGGCTCGAGCGGATTCGCGCTGCGCGCGGATCTGCGGGAGCTGCGCGAGGCGATCGAGAGCTACCTCGAGATCGCCGAGATGAACGTGCGCGGCGCGACCCTCTACCTCACCGGGGGGATGAGTTGGGGCGACAGCCCAACCGAAATCTGGAACGTGATCGCCCGCCTTCGCTCAGTGCGCGGCGTACTCACCGCGGCCGGCTTCGAAAACGAGTCCTGAGCGAATTCCGGGGCGGGCGGCCACCCGCCCCGGCTCGACTCCGGACGCCTGCACGGGGCGAAAGGCCCGGACAAGTCCCCGGAACCAATGCTGAGAGGAGCAAGTAAGCATGAGCGAGAAAGGCCTCGCCGAGCGCGAGCGAATCGACGTCGACTACCGCGTCGCGGTCGCCTACACGGTGCCGATCGAGGTAATCGTCGACCTGCAGGAGGGCAAAGTCGGACGCACGGTCGTGATCCACGAGGCGATCGCCCTCGACCAGGAGGAGGGTGCTCGCCAGGAGACCAATCTCCATCCGATCCCGAGCCCGGTCGCTAGACGCGCGATCGAAATCGCTGAGGCGGGCGACTGGCCGGTCTGGGAGCACGGCTACTGATGGCGGAGGTCTTCAGCATCAAGGGGGATCCCGCCGAGCTGCGGTCCCGGCTCGACGAGGACTTCGACTGCCTCGATGAGTTCTCAGGTGCCGATGACTTGAACCGCGTGCTCGACGAACTCCGAGGCGCGGAGGTTCTCAAGTGCCCCGAAGTCCTCGAGATCCTCGTCTACCCGAGCGCGGTCGAAGAAAGCGACGTGGCGCTGATCACGGTCTTCTCGACCGCCAATCCGAACGCCCACGTCGTCGCCGCCTCCGAGGAGATGCGAAAGCTCGCCACGCGCGAGCTATGGGAGGGCGACGACACCGCCGCCCTCACCGCAGAGATCCTCGAAGCCGCGGTCGGGCTCGCCAACGGCGCGATCGCCGCGGTGCGCGAGCTCGAGGAGCGCGGCGCGCGGCGCGCGGTCGACGCGCCGGCACGCTGCCCGCGCTGCGGGGCCGAGGGGAACCTGCGCTTCGAGTACCGCTACGACCTGATCGGCCTCGCTGCCGACGGCAACCCGGTGCTCGAGGAGGGTGGCCAGCTGACCGACATCTTCTGCTTCGCCTGCGGCGAGGAGGTCGACGACGTCCTCGGGCCCGAGGGCCCGGTGCTCGCCGCCGCTGGAGGTGGGCGGGATGCCTGACTGGTGCTTCAACAACCTGCGCCTGCGTGGCGCCGACGCCCAACTCGAGGAGCTGCGTGAGGCGGTCGCGGGCCCGGGCGGCGCGCTCGACTTCGAGCGCGTCAACCCGACCCCAACCGAGCTCGCGGGGCACACCCCGGATCCCGGCACCGTCGCCCGGGCGGCGATGTGCGGGGCGGCCGAGGCGAAGGACCCTTACGCCTGGCGGGCCGCGCACTGGGGCTGCATCCGCCCCGCCGAGCGCGAGTCGGTCTACCTCGAGGACACCGAGCCCGGCGTCCTCGCCTACCGCCTCTCGACTCCCTGGAGCGCCCCCGACGGGATCGCGGCCACCCTGGCCGCCCGTTTTCCGGCGCTCACGATCGAGCTCTCCTTCCTGCAGCCCGCCCGCGGGTTCGCCGGCGTCGTCGCCTTCGAGGGCGGCAAGGAGGTGAATCGCAGCGAATGCGAGGAGCCCAACCAGGTTCGCGACCTCGTCGAGCGCGAGTTCGGGGCGGCAGAGGCCGCCGAACTGCTCGACCCCGAGGGCTGATCGCGGGGTGAGCGGGGCGCCCTCGGCGGGGCGCGCGGGCCGAGTCGAGCCGCGTGCGCCGCTCGGCCAAGAACTTCAAGAACGAAAGGAACATGATGAGAGAGTTGAGACGGAGGTTCGCGCTAGTGCGCGAGCTCTGGGTGACGAGCCGCTGCGGCCGCCGTGAGCTTGCGGTCTTCGCCAGTTGCGGCGACGATCGTCCGCTGGCCGCCGGGGGGCTTCGCGGCCTCGGCCCTCGCGCCGCGCGGATCGGCTCGGTGCGGGTGAGCTGGTCGGAGGTCGGATGGGTGGAGGCATCGCCCTGCGCGCGCTGCCAGAACTGCCTGCGCGAGCACGGTCCTCTGCAGAGCTGCTTCATCGGCGTGCTCGCTAGCGTGCTGGTCGACCGCGGCGAACTCGAGGTCACCCCTGAGCAGCTGGCCCGGGTGCACGTCGATGAGGCCTGGGACCGCTTCGGCGGCCCCGCAGTCGACTGGCTCGAAAATCACCTTCGCTGGCTGGAGGCCCAGGGTGAGGTGTGAACACTGCGGCTCGGAGGAGCTGGTCTACGAGCGCGACGCCCTACTCGTGGCGACGGCGCTGCGGATCGAGGACCAGGTCCTCGTCCTCGAAGGCTCACCGCAGGTCGCGGTCCTCGACGAGGTGTCCATCTCCTGTCGCAGCTGTGGTAGCCAGCAGGTAGAGGTGGACTGGGAGGAGTGGCGTCCCGAGCAGCTGCCGGCGGGGGAGAGCGTGATCGACGACAAAGAAGCACTGGACGCGATCGCCGCTCACATCAACCAGCCCGGCGAATGTCAGGCGGACTTCGTTGATTTCGTCTGCAAGCTGTTGCCCCGTACCGGCCGCGGAATCCTCGACGGCGACGCCTGACATGGATCGCCACCGCGGGCACATCGGGGAGATAGGGGAAGTGCGATCTCTCTGCAACTGAGCTGAGACTGCCGGGGAGCGAAGTGCCGCAGATGGCGCTTCGCTCCCAGCCGGTCGATGTTTAGTGACGAGATCTCCGGATTGACCTGTCCCTTTTTTTGCCATTTTTTCGGCCCCGCCCGTCGTCCGCGTGATCACGCTCCGCTCACGTCGGACGATCGCAGGCAATCTGACGGCAATGCCGGGAGTGTCGTCGGAATCGGCCGCGGCGCGAAAACACGGCCGACTCGATTTTTCTCACCTATGGTCAGTGTCGGCCAAGGGGAATTCCAGGCTCCTGCGCTTCGTTCCTGATTAGCTTGAGAGAGGGGGATGGTGAGGATCACCCTCTCACTCTTTACCTTTCGGCTTGGAGCGGCCGAGCATCACCTCGCCGTCCTCAATTGCTTGAACGAGATCGTGGAGACCAACCCAGGCGCTCGCCAGGTCTCCGACATCGAGAGGCCTGACCACCGCGTCACGTAACCGCAGCTGCGGTTGCTGCTCGCCGAGATCTGCGAGAGGAGCTACCAGTGATGGCAGGGTGATTTCCTGCCAGGCGGGGACTGGCTGACCGGCGTTTTCCAGCAGATTAAGCGACCAGCTGAGGACAGCCTGCCAGCGATGAAGTTCGTCTCCGCGCGACTTGTGTTTGCGCCAACGCCGCTGGACGCCCTTTGCGCCCCCCAAGGCCTTTTCTGCAACCTGCTGTGCCGTGCGAACCGCTCGTGCCAGGATGTCGAGCTTGTCGATCACCGCTGGGACTTTTTCGCGGTTAAGGGCGGTGCCTTCTCGCTCCGGCTCCAGGATCTGGTGGACTGACTCGATGGCCTCGACCATCCGTTCGGCGGAAGTGATGGGCGCGCTCGGCCCCAGCTGGCTTGCTCCACCGGTAAGCAGCTGCTCGATCACCTTCCGGGCCTTCCTGATCCGCTCCCCCTTAAGCCCAAATAGCGTCACGGCATCTGGCCCGAGGAGTTGGTGGCTTTCCGGCCGACCGCCCCAAACGTCGGGAAGGCCCCCGATGAGCAGCTTGAGCTCGTCCTCAACTGCCCGAAGAGCATCGAGCAGAACTTCTCGGGCTGAAGGCCCCCCGGGTGGAGTCGATTCCAAGGAGGCGATGACCTGGTTCAAGACGGCGATGACAGAAGGAATGCGGTCCTGGTTTTTCGGCGATTTTTTGGCTAATTCCAAGGACCGCTTTGCAGTTCGAGCCGCCAGGATCATGTCCCGGGCATAGCGCCGCGGAAAGTTGATCCCCGAATACTGCGAATCCACAGCGAGCACGTCTTCGATCCGGCGGCGAGCTGCCGCGGCCTCTTTGCCGCGCAAGCCGTCAAGCGTCGGCGGTTCAAGAGGCGGGGTATGTGGGGGTGGAGGCTCGGTGCCTTCGATCTCGTGGGCCAGTTCCTCCACCTCTCGCGCGAAGCTCCGTTGATACGGTTGCACCTCCTCATCAAGGAGGCCGCGGAGCTGTTCCTCGGCCTCTATCACCGCCGCATCGAAAGCGTCGTGGGGCTCCCTCGTTGTGCTGCGGTCCATTCCACTCCCTTCCCCGTGTCGATCGGCGCCGGTGTTCCTGATCAAGACCCGGGTCCGGAGCCGGGTTGACCGGACTCTCGCAGAGAACTTGAGTCAAAGCACGATTATTGAACCCGCCGGGGCGAACGCCGAGCACTGAGCAGAGGGTCACGAGCAAGGCGTTAACCCGGGCGCCTCGCTCTGGGCTCACGCCCGACGGTCCGGAGCGAGACGAGGTCCGAACCCACCTCTCCCTTTTTTTGCCCAAAAATCGAGCGCAGCGCGGCTGAATCGATCGCATCCGGGTTGCTAGGTCATCTCGACCCGGGAAGGGCATCTCCTCCCTCCAGTCGCTCGGCTGCGTCGGCGATCTGCTCCAGGCCCACTTCAAGCGCTGCCGCAATCGCTCGCGCCGTCCCCCAACGCGGTTCGGCTTCGCCTCTCTCGATCGCGGCAAGGGCGTGACAAGAGAGGCCGGCGCGTCGAGCTGCTTGTGCAGTCGTCAAGCCTGCACGTTCACGGTAATAAACGATTGCTTCACCGAGGGCGCGTTTGCCCTTCTCTGGGGTATCCGAGCGCCGGGCCATCAAGGCCCTAGGAAACTAGCGGGGATGTGATCGGAGGTGGATAGAGGGGAGCGCATGCAATTTGGGGGGCCGCATGCGGCCCCCCGGTCGAGCTACGACGACTAGTTGGCCTTGGTGATGGCCGACGGCAGGACGCTAGTGATCTCGATTGCCTTCATTTCACTTCACCCCCTTCTCTCTTGTGGTTGACCGCATGAGAACTATCAAGCGATCAAGGAGGAGAAGCGCTCTACAAAGCCGAATTGCGCTCAGGCGGCTAGATTGAAAGAATTGCTCTGAGCTAGTTCGGAGATTGATTGCTACAAGACCGTCAACAACCTTCCTCACCGGCTGCCGCACAAGACATCCTTGTTGCCTCAGACTCGATCGAGGCCATAACTCGGCGCGCAGCGAAAGCTGCGGCCCATCCGCTTCGCGTGCGAATCCTTGCCGGGTTGAACGAAGCGAACATGGGTCCAGCCGCGTTCGCGCGCCGAAATCCCGGGGTGGACCTGCGGGACGCGATTCGGCATTTCAAGCGGCTCGAGGACCTTGAATGCATCGAGCTGGTGGAACGCAGCCGGGGCCGTGGGCGGGAACATATCTATCGCCCCGTCCGGCGAGCATTGTTCGACGCCTCTAGCTGGCTCGCCGTCCCCGATGAGCGAAAAGCTGGAGTCACCGGCGAAGCAATGTCTACCTTCATGGATCGCGTCGCCCACGCCGCAAGGTGCGGAACCCTCGACGCTCGAACCAACCGGCACGTGACTTGGACTGCCTTGCAGTTCGACGAGGTCGGCTGGAGGGAGTTCCTTCCGGCTATGAATTCCGCCTTTTACGCGTCGCTCCAGCTTCACATAGATGCCGCGCTCCGCATGAGGACGTCAGGGGAGCAGCCGATTCCTCTAACGGTCGGGCTGTTCTGCTTCGAGTCGCCGGAGAATGCCGATGGCTTAGCTGCCGCGAAGTTGAAGACCGACTTCACGGATGCCTTCGTGGGTCTCCGCGATGATCCCGAGGCAGCCACGCCGCGTATGGTCCGTATCCTGGTCGAGCTGAACAAACGGCTCATGAGCGCCAATGCCTTCCATCGCCGCTTCGGCACGGGTTCCTTAAAGCAGGTGGCCAATGACTTTCGGCGCCTCGAGTCCATGAACCTCATTGAACTTGTCAACCGGCGGTCTCGAAGGGGGCGGGGAGGAGGCGAGAGGGTCTACCGGGCCGTACAGCGGTCGCTGTTTGACGAGGACGCTTGGAGAGCCCTTCCGGCCTCTATTCGGGCCGAAATCACCGGCGTCACCTATACGACGTTTGTGGAGCGGGTAGCTGAGGCTGCCGCAGCGGGAACCCTCACCTGTCGGGACGATCTGCACTTCACCTGGACCGGAATGCATTACGACGAGCGGGCATGGACCGAGATGCTCGGCATTCTCCTCGACCTCTTCAAACTCTCGCTGCGCGTCCACGAGGATTCCGCCGAACGCCAATTGGGGACGCCCGCGACCCCGGTGACTGTCGGAATATCGTGCTTTGAGTCTCCGTCGTTTGCTCAGGCAAGCTCGTTAGACACGATGGAAAGTTTCCTAGCAGCGGGGACCGGGCCGAAGCCCTTTCGGCCGGCTTTTTAGAGTTGGCCACTGGGTACAGCAGGAAGCGAGCGGTCAGCAAAAAACTGCACGAAAGACCCGGAGCGGTCAGCAAAAAAGTGCACTAGAGATTTCCAGATAGCACCCCTAGAGTGCCCGCAGTTTTGCTTAACGGTCTTAGGAAAGGGGTGTAAAAAACTTGGCTGTAGGGGACGAAGGGGCCGCGGACACCCCACGCCGCGGGAGACGCCGCAAGGGGGACCTTCCGAGTGAGCTGACAGACGGGATCGACCGGTCGGTCGAAGTGGCCATCAATCATCGAACCCGCCGCGAAATCCTCCGAGTGCTCGCAGACCTGAACGGTGGCGCCCTCAGTCCATCCCAGCTTGTCCATGATCGGACCGTCGATGCAACCGTCGCCGCGGTCTCCTACCACGCGAAGATGCTGGTTAAGCACGGCGCCGCGGTCATAGAGGCGGAGTATTTGACCGGGGGTTCAACCCAATGTTTCTACCGCTCGACAGTGGCTACTGACCGGCAGTTCACTCGCATCCTGCGGGCTATGAAACAGACCGATAATTCCCTTGCGACGAAACCGCCCGCGGCCCAATAGTCAGATCATGAACACCCTAGCCTTTAGAGCGCCCTGCCTTTCCCGTGACCTGCGTATACGCCTACTGCTTGTGGTGGGTGCAGCGGCGTTTCTCGACACCACTTGGTTTACCGTCCTCACTCCGCTGTTGCCGCACTATAAGGAGGCGACGCAGCTAACTGAATCCCAGGCCGGGATCCTCTCCGCCAGCTATGCAATCGGCTCGTTGATCGCTGCTGTCCCGAGCGGTTTACTGGCTGTCCGCGTCGGTTCTCGGCAAGCGGCCCTTACGGGTCTAGCGCTCTTAGCGGTGAGCAGCTTCGTCTTCGGTTGGACGACTGACGTGAGCATCCTCATGCTCTCCCGCGCAGCGCAAGGAGGGTCCGGAGCGCTTATGTTCGCCGGCGCCCTTGCATGGCTTATCAACGTAGCACCTAAAGCTGAACGGGGCAAAATGATGGGAGGGGCAATGGCCGCCGGGGTTTTCGGCGCTCTAGCTGGTCCCCCCCTTGGCGCTCTTGGGGCGGCCATTGGCTCACGAACCCTCTTCACTGCAATCGCCCTCATCCCCGTGCTGCTCGGACTTGCGGCGCTCACGATTCCAGATGCTGGCCATGCGGCCGAAGATTCGCGCATCAGAACGGCCTTCGGTTCTAAGACCTTCCGCACCGGCCTTTTGCTTTTGATCGCACCTTCACTCTGCTTTGGCGTTCTGGCGGTCCTTGCTCCATTGCGTCTCGACGATCTCGGTGCGGGTGCAGGATTGATCGGGTTGGCCTTTCTACTTAGTGCCTTGACCGAGGGGGTACTCGCTCCCCTGGCAGGATCGCGATCCGATGTGATTGGCCGAAGACGGCCCTTTCTGATCGGCATATTGACCTCAACCGTGGCGGTGATCAGCTTATCCTTTGTTAGCTCGGTGCCGATGGTGATAGGTGGTCTTGTGGTGTGTTCGGCAGGTGGAGGCTTAGCGATCATTCCCGCCCTCACCTATATCAGTGACGCCGCGGAACACCTGGCCATACCGCAAGCTTTCGCTTTGGCACTATCCAACTTTGGATGGTCTGCTGGCACCGCGGCCGGTGGACTGGCTGCCGGGTCGCTAGCCGAAGCCGAGGGGTTCCGGTTGCCGCTGATCGTCGCGGCGCTACTTCTGACGATCACGCTCATCCGGGCTTGGCCGCTCGAGCTGGTGTTCGCAGACTCCTCGGACTCACCCGAAATCCAAGCGGCTGAGGAAGAGTAAAAGAGGCTATCGAATGCCTCAGCTCTCAAGCGACCGCCGCGCGCAGCGGGGAACAAACCGAGTACTCCGCGACTACACCATTCGCATAACTACTTGGCGAAACGATAAGCACTCGTACATGGTACAGGCCTCCGAGCTAGCCGAGGCTAAACCCCTGGCTGAACGACAGTACACGGAAGAGTTTCCCGATGTGTGCATCCTGCTGGCTGAGGAGGTTGTCGCCGAGACGGCTGACGGGGAGGGAGAGCATTGCCACTAAGGAGCTCAAAGTGATGAGAAGAATCAAATGGGTCTTTGTCGGGGCGCTCGCAGCCCTGCTGAACCCGCCTCGCCGGCACAGCATTGCGACCGGTTCCTTCCTCGACGGGGAGCCGGTGAACGCTGGGACGTCGAAAACCTTCCAAAATGTTGTTGTTAGCGGGGGAGGGTTAGAAGAAGCTGTTCCAAGCGTTCACAGAGTCACCGACGAAGATGGGCCATTCGCGTTGCAGGGCGTGGTGAGCACCCTCGTTGGTCTCCCAGGCGGCTGTCACTTCTGTGGAACCTTGATCGAGGTTCAATGATGGGCAGTGAACCGGAAAAGGGTGGCGACGCTGTCTCCTACGGAGAGTTGATCAGTGATTTCTTGGAGGCTCACACGTGCATGGAGGAACTCGGGGGCTTTGCGGCATACGACGGCGTGTTCGTGGGCGACGACAGGGGAGGAGGCAAGGTCACGGTCGAAAAGAGGCTAATGGTCTTTGTTTCGGCTGTCCTATTCAAACCGCCGGAAGCGGGCTCCTCCGTGGAGGAAGTCCCGGGGCTGTGGTTCGTTCTAGGCGAGGCCGGATCCTTCAGAAGCTTCGTAGTTCAGACCGCCTTCGTAATAGAGCAAGTTGGATGGTCCGACGAACCATTGCCGCCTACCGCAGTCCCGGCTTACGAGGCTCGCGACCCCGACGATGGGATCGTCCAGGCTGGTGAGCTCGTTCATATTCACATTCGGCGTGTGCAGACCGAACCAGGTCCTGGGCTACTGCAGCCGGACCTACCACCAGGCGGTGGTATTCAATTTGAGGTGGGCGTCGGAGAAGACGGGGACGCTGTCCCCTTTTACCGCTTTACGATGGCAGGCATCACTCCGTTTCTCGCCCTTTCGGTGAGGATGGCGAGATCATCGGACTGTCCGTCCTTCGAGGGCGAACTTCGCGAGCTGACCAACGACGAGAGCCGGGGAGAGGATCAACCGGACGATGAAGCCTAGTTACCCGGGAGGTGGACTGGCAAGGTAGGCGCCGTGGTCGCTGACTGGTCGTCTGCGGCTCCTACTTTGCCAGTCCGCGGTCGCAAATGCCGACGGGAGGGGAGAACGGAGACAGACATGGACCAGATGGAGCGATTCGGCGATGTACTGGCTCCGGTCGACATCGTGGAGCTGAACGGCGGGGGATACCTTTCCGCAGGGCGGGCCACCTTTGCGGATGAACCCTAGCCGGGAATGGCCTTGCCTCAAAGCGCATTTTTGCCCCGGCGATCTCTTGTTGGGTACCGTGCAAGTCGCCTCAGAACCGGCAGGAGAGAGGGACGTGTCGATGCGTGTGCGGCAGCAGCTGAAGCGGAACTTGGCCTTCCTCGGGTGCGCGAAAAGCAGAGCGGGCGCAAGGTCCCTGCTCGGGGAACCCGTGGCGCCTTCGCCGTTCAGAAGGTGCTTCTCCTCGGGAGGGGAGCGGTAACTCGATATGCGGGACGAGCGCTCTTTGACCGGATCTAAAAATCTGTCAGAAGGGTCGGTCAAAGCGCGACGTTATCTCGCCGGTAGCCTAAAGACCCGGGTAGTCGAGATAGAGCAAGCGATCTTCTCGCGAATCCGAGACCTGTCAGAGCCTGTGGCGGACGAGGATGTCGCCTATGTCGCGGGGATGCTGAGCGCTGTCGCTGAAGCTTTGAAGTTCGGGTTGGACATCCTCGAGCGTGAGGGAATGTCAGGGGTGGCGATCCCCCCTGAGACTGCTTGGCAAGCACGTCGCGCCGCTCGCGAGGGAGTGAGGCTGGATACCGTTTTGCGGCGATACGCGGCCGGGAACAAGGTGC
>DASZNP010000060.1:0-25796 GCA_035551255.1 Solirubrobacterales bacterium | reverse complement strand
TCCGCCTGCTTCTGGGCGTCGGCGGCGATTTCGGCGGCGTAGCCGAGGCGCTCGGCGTAGTCGCGGGCCTGCATCCGGGAGATGACCATGCGCTGGATCTCTGCCGTGCCCTCGAACAGCTGGTAGATCTTCGCGTCCCGGAACCACTTCTCGAGCGGGCACTCGGTGGACTGGGCGTACGGGCCGACCAGATCCATCAGCGTGGTGGTGGCCCACATCGTCACGTCGCCGGCCTTGAGCTTCGACATCGAGCCCTGGCCGCCGGTCATCGGCACACCGTTGCGGCCCATCCAAGCGGCCCGCTGGACCAGCAGCCGCGCTGCTTCGATCTCGGTCGCGACGTCGGCCAGCGTCTGCTGGATCCGCTGCTGTTTCAGCATCGGCACGCCGCCTTCTGACTGGCCGTCGAGGTACTCGAGGGTCCACTCGTAAGCGGCCTGGGCAATCCCCAGCGCGCTCGCCCCGACCAGCGGCCGGGTGATCTCAAAGGTCGCGAGCGCGTCGGCTCCACGCGATTTCTTCCCTTCGCGCCCGCGCTGGAGCTTCTTTTCCAGCTTTTCTTCGCCGCCGAGCAGGTTCTCCGCCGGGATCCGGCACTCCTCGAGCACGATCTCAGCGGTGTGGGAGGCGCGGATCCCGAGCTTCGTCTCCTTCTTGCCCTGGCTCAGGCCGGGGGTGCCTTTGGGGACGACGAACGAGGCCTGGCCGCGGGTGCCAAGCTCAGGGTCGACGGTGGCGACGACGACGTGGACGTCGGCGATGCCACCGTTGGTGATGAAGACCTTGGTGCCGTTGAGGACCCACTCGTCGCCGTCGCGCTTGGCGGTCGTCTTCAGGCTCTTGACGTCGGAGCCGGCCTGCGGCTCGGTCACCGCGTAGGCGCCGAGCTTGATCTCTTCGCCCATCCCGAAGCACTCAGGGACCCAGCGCTGCATCTGCTCGGGCGTGCCGGAGGAGGCGATGCCGGCGGCGGCGAGGCCGGAGCCGCTGATCGCCAGAGCGATCCCGGCGCAGCCCCAGTGGAACTCCTCGGCCGAGATCACCTGCATCTGGCCCTCGGGGTCCGACGCGTTGCGCTGGATCGCCTCGAGCCCGCCGAAGCCCTGCTTACGCGCCTCTTTGATCGCCTCCCAGGGGATGCTCTCCTCTTCGTCGTGCTTGCGGGCGACCGGCCGGATCACCTCGCGCGCGAACTTGCGGCAGCGCGCTTTGAACTCCAGTTGCTCCTCGTTCAGTGCGAAATCCATGTCTCCCTCTCGTGCCGGTTGCCCGATTGACTGGTCAGTCAGCCAGTTTCCGGAACTGTACTCCTTCAAGCGGGACCCGCTCGGTACGTTTCCTCCGGTGATTCCCAAGCGCCCGATCAACCGCGACGTGCCGCCAACCGAGGAGACCGAGGCTCCGCCCAAGGAGGAGGCTCCGACTCGAGAGGAGAAGCTGCCCTCCGCGCCCAAGTCGCAGACCCCGAAGCTGCTCGCCGGGCTCGTCGTCCTCGCCCTGGTCTTCATCATCGCCGCGATCGTCTTCGCCACGGGCGGCGACGAAAATAAGAGCAACAGCGAAGCGACCACCTCCGCCCCGGCCTCGGGCGGCGAAAGCGCGGGCGAACCATCACCGCAGGTCGCCGAAGCGCTCGCCTTCCCCGCATTTGCGACCAACAACACGACCCGGATCGGCGGCCCTGACCCGGTCTCGAACGCCGCGGGGGTCGCTCTCGCCGTCTTCCCCTCAACCACTGACTCCCAGCGACCGGCCGCCGTCACCCTGGTCGACGAAGAAGACTGGGCCGGGGCGATCGCCGCCTCTGTCCTGATGGCGCCGCCGGTCCGCGCGCCGGTCCTCTTCTCCGCCTCCGACGAAATGCCCGAAGACAGCGAAGAAGCGCTCTCGGCGCTCGCGCCGCAGGGGAGCAAGGCAACGGGGGGCGCCTCCCTTTTCGCGATCGGCGCCGTCGCCCTCCCGGGCGATGCCGGCAAGGTGACTCGCGTCGACTCCGGCGACCCGGCCGCCACCGCAGCCCAGATCGCCACCCTGCGCGAACGCCTCGCCGACGAACCGCCGAAACACTTTGTCATCGTCCCTACGCAGTACCCCGAATACGCGATGCCGGCAGCGGCCTGGGCGGCGCGCTCGGGCGACCCCGTCCTCTACACCGACACGAAGAAGCTGCCGCCACCGACCATCCAGATTCTCAAGCAGCATCCCAAGGTCCCGGCATACGTGCTCGGCCCCGCAGGAGTCGTGTCGCTCCATGCGATCGGCGAAATAAGCGAGCTCGTCAAAAAGGTCGGCCGCCTCCCAGGGCCTGGCCCAGGCGATGTAGCCCTCGACCTCGCCCGCAATCGCTATGGCAGCTTCGGCTGGAGCGTTAACGACCCCGGTCACGGCTTCGTCCTCACGAACTCGGAAACCCCCGCCAACGCTGCCGCGGCCGCGGCGCTCTCGGCCTCCGGCACGTGGGGGCCGCTTCTGCTCACTAAGGACCCCGATAGGCTGCCGGTAAAGGTCCGCAGCTACCTTCTCGACGTGAAGCCCGGATACACCACCGACCCCACCCGCGCCTTCTACAACCACGTTTGGGTGATCGGCGACCAGGACGCGATCAGCGTGGCGCAGCAGGCGGAAGTAAACGAACTGGCGGAACTGACCCAGATCGGCGGCGGCGAATGAGCGAGTCCGAGAACCCCGAGCTACTGGGGCAGGCGAAAGAGATCACCGCCGAGGACATCCGCGCCCTCGCCGGCCCGGTCACCCCGCACTTCTCGCTGCAGATTCGCAACCGCATCCGCCGTCTGATCGAGCCGCTGCCCGCCGGTCATCCGGCGCGGGTCGAAGGCGAGCGCCAGATCGCCCGGCTCGAAGAGCTCTCCCAGCACAGCGGCGAGCCTCGCGGCGGCCTCGGGATCTCGCATTGAAGTACCTCGCCCCTGGCGTCTGGCGGCTGAAGGAACCGCCGCGGCCGCTGATCAATGTCTACCTGGCCGAGGACGTGCTGATCGACGCCGGCCGCCGCTGGGACAAGGGACGGATCTTCGCCGAGCTCGAGGGGCGGGAAATCTCCGAAGTGGCGCTGACCCACGTGCACCCCGACCACCAGGGATGCGCGAAGGCAGTCTGTGAGGCGCGCGGCGTCCCGCTCGCCTGCCACGAGGACGACGTCGATGCGATGGAGGGACGACGCCCCGTCGCCGCCAGCCCGAAACCGGCAGCACGGCTCTTCGGGAAGCTCTGGACCGGCCCGCCCCACAAAGTCGACCGCATGCTGCACGAGGGCGACGAGGTGGCGGGGTTCCGGGTCATCCACGCGCCCGGGCACGCTCCCGGCGAGGTGATCTTCTTCCGCGATTCCGACCGGGTCGCGATCTGCGGCGACGTAGTCCGCAACATCTCCTACGTCACCCTCCGCACCCGCCTCGCCGAGCCGCCCGACGACCTCACGCCCGACCCGGCCGAGAACCGCCACTCGATCCGCAAGCTCGCCGAGCTCAACCCCTCGCTGATCCTCCCCGGCCACGGCCCCGCCGTGACCGACATCGGCGCCTTCGAGCGCTTCGTTTCCGCTCTCCCGGGTTAGGGGAGTAGGCCGGAGAACCGGTCGAGTCCACGGAAGGGAGCGCAGAATGAGCAAACTTTGGAGCAAACGCCCGTCGCCGGCGATGGTGGTGGCGCTTATCGCCCTCTTCGTCGCTCTCGCCGGCACGGCGTACGCGGCGCAGAAGATCAACGGCAACGCGATCGAGAAGCAGACGGTCGGCGGCGGCAAGCTGAAGAAGAAGACCCTGACGGGGTTCCAGATCAACACCAACAAGCTCGGCACGGTCCCCTTCGCAAAGGTCGCGACGCACACCTTCTGGGCAGTCGTCCATAACCCCGCCAGTCCCGGCAACGCGGCCCTCGCCCGCGCCAGCGGCCCGAACATCACCGCAACCGAGGGCGGCGGTGCGGTCACCGTCACCTTCCCGTTCAACGTCACCGGCTGCGCCGACGTCGCCGAGCGCAACAACGCCGGCACCTCGGTACCGCAGGCGGGCTACGCGCAGACCAACACCTCCCCTTCCAACCCGAACGCGATCGAAGTCCGCACGAAAGGCAAAGACGGCAACAACGACGATGCCGACTTCCATTTGATCGTGATCTGCCCCTAGGCATAGGATCGGCTCGTGGTCGAACGACGGACGGTCGAGGAAGGGATCGCCAAGCCCGAGCAGGCACGCGAGCTGGCGATCCAGCGACTGAAGATGAAGCAGGACTTCAAGGGCATCGCCGCCGGCGGTGCCCTTGTCGTCGCCGTCTCCTTCCTGATCTGGCTTTTGGCCGACGTCCACCTTCCCTGGCCCGTCTGGGTGGCGATCGGCGTCGCCATCCTCCTCGTCGTCCAGGGCTGGAAGGCCTACGGCTCCAGCAACCAGATCACTGAGGCCGACGTCCAACGCGAGATCGAACGCGGCTAGATCTCGCGAGTCCGCGGAAAAGCCTCCTCAAGGTGCTTTTTCGCGGACTCGCGGCTCACGCCTCTGGGCCGAAGGCGTCGATGATGCGGTTTTGGAACTCGCTCAGCTCCTCGGGCGAGATGAAGTAGGTGGGCGGAGTGAGGAAGAGGCCGTCGGCGCGCTCGGCGGTGGCTTCGACGCGGGCGCGGACCTTGTCGAGCGGGCCGGCGGCGCAGTAGGCCTCGACCATCTCGTCGCTGATCGCGGCGGGGACGGCGGCGAGGTCGCCCCTGCGGAAGGCCTCGCCTGCTTCGACGGCGTTGTCAGCGAAGCCGTGCAGCTCCCAGAGCGGCATGTAGGTCTTGACCGTCGCGTAGAAGGAGATCGTGCGGCTGGCCATCTCGATCGCCCGCCCCTCGTCGTCGTCGATCGCACAGCAGACGGTCGGCAGGTAGTCGAAGGAGGAGCGCTCGCGACCCGAGCGGTCGAGGCCTTTCTCGAAGGCGGGGACGATCACCTCGTCGATCCAGCGCAGGCTCTGGATCGGGTGGCCGATCAGCCCGTCGGCGACGTCGCCGGCCATCCGCGCCATCCCTGCCTGGACCGCGGCGGTGTAGATCGGCACCGCCTCGCGCGGCGCCGGGTGTGGGCGCACCCAGCCCTTGATGTCGATGTCGTAGTACTCGCCCTCGTAGCGGATCGGCTCGCCCGTGCTGGCCTGGCGCATGATCAGCCGCGTCGCCTCGATCGCCTCGCGCAGATGCGGCGCCGGCCGGCCGTAGTCGGCGTTGTGCCAGGTCTCGTTCAGCCGTTTGACCCCAGCGCCCATCCCGAGCCGGAAGCGTCCACCCGACATCTCGTCGACGTCGAGCGCGCTGATCGCATGGATGAACGGACTGCGGGTGAAGGCCCAGACGATCCCGGTGGCGACGCCGATCCGCTCGGTCTTCGCCGCCAGGTAGGTGGCCTGGGTGACGGCGCTACGGAAGAGCTCGGGCGCCCAGACGCACTCGACCCCCGCCGCCTCGGCCCGCAGCGTCTCCGCCTCGAGGTCGGGCGCCGAGGTGCCGATCGCGGCGACGGAGATGCGGTCGAGGGCGCCCATCTCCGCGGATCCGCTCAGTCGTCAGCGGGAGCGGTTGCGCCTGCCAGCACCGCGCCGGCGACCTGCTCCCGGTGCCACTTTGCATCGCCGAAGCTGGCGGCGTTGGCGCGGCCGCGCTTGAGGAAGAAGTGGAGGTCGTGCTCCCAGGTGAAGCCGATGCCACCGTGGGTCTGGATCGCCGCGTCGGGCACCCGCCAGCCGGCGTCGGAGGCGTAGGCCTTCGCCATCGAGGCGGCAAGCGGCAGCGACTCCGGCTCGGCGTCGGCGGCCCAGGCGGCGCCGTAGACGGCCGAGCGCGAGTTCTCGGTCTCGAGCAGCATCTGCGCCAAGCGATGCGAGACCGCCTGGTAGGCGCCGATCGGGCGCCCGAACTGCTGCCGGTCTTTCGCGTACTCGACCGAGAGGTCGAGCGAACGCTGCGCCAGCCCGGTCGACTCCGCCGCCAGCGCCACGCAGGCGCGCTGGAACACCGGCCAGTAGTCCTCGGTGCCCCCGGGCAGCGTGTTCTCCGGCGCGACTGCGACGTTCTCTAAGCGGACGGAGGAGACACGGCGGGTCGGGTCGATCGACTCCTCCGGGATCACCGTCACCCCGTCGGCGGTGCTCTCGACGATGTGGCGGTGGCCGTCGGCGGTGGCGACAAGGAAGAAGTCGGCGCTGGCCGCGTCCATCACCAAGGTCTTTTCGCCGTTGAGGACAACCCCGTCACCGTTCGACTCAGCTGCCATCGCAAACTTGTTCGGCTCGGCCGGCCGCCCGGCGTCAGTCAATGCTGGCGTCCCGCGCAGCTCGCCGGCGGCGAGCTGCGTCAGCCAGCGCTCCTTCTGCTCGTCGGAGCCGGCAAAGGCCAACGCCAGCCCCGCGACCGTGTTCGAGAGCAGCGGCGAGGGAGCGCAGACGTAACCCATCTCCTCGAAGAGGACCGCGAGATCGACGATGCCAAGGCCCTGGCCGCCCCACTCTTCGGGCAGTGCCAGCCCGGCCCAGCCGAGCTCGGCCATCTCTTTCCAGCCGCTCTCGTCGAAGCCGCTGTCGCTGGCCGCAATCTCGCGCAGCCGCTCAGATTTGAAGCGCGAGGCAAGGAAGTCGTGGGCGGTCTGCTTGATCGCCTGCTGCTCATCGGTGAGGTCGAAGTACACGCTCGCTCCTCCTCTCCTCTACCGCAGCCTCGGCAGGCCCAGGACCCGCTCGGCGATAATGTTTTTGAGGATGTCGGTGGTCCCGCCCTCGATCGAGTTGGCGCGGGAGCGAAGGAAGCTGTACTGCCAGGCGCCGCCGGCGACCGCGTGCTCGGAGCCGCGCGCCAGCTGCGAGTAGGGGCCCTCGATCTCCAGCGCCAGCTCGGTCAGGTCCTGGTTGATATCGGCCCACTGCCACTTGCCGAGCGAGCCCTCCGGCCCGGGGATCCCCGACTGCATCGTCTTGGTCAGGCCGCGGTAGGCGTTCAGCCGCATCGTCTCGACCTCGATGTGGAGCTGGGCGATACGCTGGCGGAAGTAAGAATCATCAGCTGCGGTGCCGCCATTCAAAGGCGTTTCCTGCGCCAGCTTCGAGAGCCGGCCGAGGGCGTTTTGGATCTGCGAGATCGCTCCAAAAGCGAGCCCGGCGCGCTCGTTCATCAGCGTCGTGATCGCTACCGCCCAGCCGTTACCGACGCCGCCGACCACGTTCGCGTCGGGGACCCGCGCCTCCTCGAAGAAGACCTCGTTGAACTCGCCCTCGCCGGTGATCTGGACCAGCGGCCGCGTCTGCACCGCGTCCTGCTCCATGTCCATCAGGAAGTAAGTGAGGCCCTGGTGCTTCGGCGCATCGGGGTCGGTCCTCGCGACCAACATGCACCATTTCGCGTACTGGGCGAAGGTCGTCCAGACCTTCTGCCCGGTGACCACCCATTCGTCGCCGTCTTTGACCGCCCGCGTCTTCAGCGAGGCGAGGTCAGAGCCGGACTCGGGCTCGGAGAACCCCTGGCACCAGATCTCCTCGCCGGTCAGGATCGGCTCCAGGTAGCGGGCCTTCTGCTCGTCGGTGCCGTGGGCGATCACCACCGGCCCGCCCATCGCCAGGCCGAGCACGTTGGCCGGCGCCGGCGCTTCCTGGCGCGTCGCCTCGGCGGCGAAGATCGCCTGCTCGATCATCGTCGCGCCGCGGCCGCCGTACTCCTTCGGCCAGGAAATCCCAGCCCAGCCCGCCTCGTGCAGCTTCAGCTGCCAGGCGCGGCGGAAGGTCATGATCTCGTCGAGCCCAGCTCCCTCTGGCTCCGGCCCAGGATGGTTCTCCTGCAGCCAGGTGCGAACCTCTTCGCGGAACTCCTCCTCCGATGGCGACAGCGTCAGATCCATCGCCGCGGAGCATATAGAGGTCGGCTGGCCGGCTGGCCAGGACCAAACGGTCGCTCAGCCCCGGAAGCAGGCCCCCAGCGGGCCGTGACCGGCGATCAGGTACGCCTTCTCGAACGAGTATTCCTCTCCGTCCGAACCCCGGAGGGCCGGATGGCTGCGTTCCCCGGTTTCGATGCCTTCCTGCAGCGCTGCGAGGAAGGCTTCGATCTTCTTCTCATGGCCCGCGGGCAGCCCCAGCGCCCTGATCTTCCGCAGCTCTTCGCGCCGGATCGGGATCACGATCCTCGCCGCCGCCTCGTTCATGAAGTGTTCGTTCTTGTCGTCCTTCGGGACGTGTTCCGCAGCCTTCGAGTAAAGGACGTCGATCTTGTCGGTCCCCCGTTCGCAGATCGGGGTCGCCTTCTTCAGGAACACAGCCCAGCTTAGGGACGGCGTGCTCCCAGCCGTCGCGTCGCCGCCACCCCCGCCGCAGCCCATGAGCCCCAGCACGACGACGGCGCCGGCCATGGCCAGATATCTCCTTGCCTTCAAAATCTCTCCTGCCTCAAAGAACTTGAGTACTCGGCGAGGGTACCGATAAGGCTGTCCTGTGGCAAGAAAAAGGGCGCCCGCAGGCGCCCTTCTCCAGCTTCATTTTGGGACGGAGCTAGCCTTCTTCGCCGCAGGTCTTGAGCCCGTATTCCTTCGCCAGCTTGCTGCCCTTGGCGAGCGGGTTCTTGCCTTCGGTCAGGGATGCGGGGTTGGCTTCGATTTCTTCGACGCCTTCTTCGACGGCGGCGATCATCGCTTCGATCTTGCCTTCGTCCCCTTCGGGTGCACCGAGGGCGTCGATTTCTTCAATTTGCTTCTGGACGCTGGGCGCGACGATTTCACTGATCGCTTCTTCCTGCTGCGCCTTCGACGGTTCCTTCTTTTCGCTGAGGTTGTGTTCTTCGGCGAATTCTTCGAATTCGGTTTCGTTTTCTTTGTTGCCCTTTTCGCAGATCGCGTCGGCCTGCTTGATGAACTGCGCCTTGGTGATCGACGAACTGCTGGTGTCACTCCCCCCACCACATCCCGCAACGATCACCAAGATCGCGACGAGAGCGGCAAGCACCGCGATGAGCTTGCTCACCTGGACTCCTCTGCCTTTGAAGTTACGGACGCGACGGGACGCTAATCGCCCCGTCGGCTGCCTAGACCCGCTGGATCAGCGTGCCGGTGCCGAGGCCACCGCCGCAGCACATCGTCACCAGGCCCATCTCCTTGTCGGAGCGCTCCATCTCATGGAGCAGGGTGGTGATCAGGCGGGCGCCGGTCGAGCCGAGCGGGTGGCCGAGGGCGATCGCGCCACCGTTGACATTGACCCGGTCCATGTCCGGTTCGAGCTCGCGGCGCCAGGCGCCGACGACCGAGGCGAACGCCTCGTTGATCTCGACCAGGTCGATGTCGTCCATCTTCATCCCGTTGCGCTCGAGCAGCTTTTCGGTCGCCGGAATCGGGCCGGTTAGCATGATCACCGGGTCGACGCCGACGGTGGTCTGGTCGAAGATCCGCGCCCGCGGCTTCAGCCCCAATTCGTCGGCCTTTTCCCGCGTCATCAGCAGGACGGCGGCGGCGCCGTCACTGACCTGGGAAGAGTTGCCGGCGGTGATCTTGCCGTCCTCCTTGAAGGCCGGCTTCAGGTTCGCGAGGCCCTCGAGCGTGGTCTCGCGCAGGCCCTGATCGGTGGCGTAGGTGTCGCCGTTCACCTGCATCGGCACCATCTCGCGCTCGAAACGGCCCTCCTCGGTCGCCTTCTGGGCGAGCTCCTGCGAGCGGACGCCGAGTTCGTCGAGCTCGGAGCGGGGGATCTCCCATTTGTCAGCGATCATCTCCGCCGAGAGGCCCTGCGGGATCAGGTTGTACTTCTCCATCAGTTCGGGTGAGAAGGCGAGGCCGTGCTCCTCCATCACTTTGTAGGAGTCGGCGAAGGAGATGTGGCCCATGTGCTCGACCCCGCCGCCGATCGCGACGTCGTGGACCCCCGCGGCGACCAGGGCGGCGGCGAAGTTGACCGCCTGCTGGGCCGAGCCGCACTGACGGTCGACGGTGGTGGCGGGGACCTCCTGCGGCAGCCCGGCCTCGAGCCAGGCGTTGCGGCCGATGTTCAGACCCTGCTCGCCGAACTGCTGCACGCAGCCGGCGATCACGTCGCCGACCTCGTTCGGGTCGATCCCGGCGCGGTCGATCAGCTCCTTGTAGGTGCGAGCGAGGAGGTTTGAGGGATGCAGGTTCTTGTAGTAGCCCTTCTCCGGATGGCCGCGGCCGATCGGCGTCCGCACCGCCTCGACGATGACGACCTCGCGCCCTCCGAACTTGTCGCTGCCGTTGTCCATCATTGCCCTCCGTCGTTGAAGTTCTCTTCTGAGGGTAGCCGATTGACTGGTCAGTCAGCCAAGGGTGTGCGCCAACCAGAGGCTCAAGTCACAAGGGCGTTGATGCGTGATAGAAGCCCCGGCCAATGAGCGCTAATCAGGGGTACACGAGTCCGGGGATCGCGGGCAGCGGGGCGATTGCCACCGGCCTTGCCGCGGTTTCGACCACCACCGCAGACACGATTCTGCTCGCTCGCAGCGAGGCTTCGGCCTGGCGCGCCGAGGAGAAAGTCGTCGCCGCCTGCGCCAAGCTCGAGGGGGGCGATCCCTCGCGGCTGCGGGTGACGACCGATCCCGCCGACCTCGCCGACTGCGACATCATCGTCGAGGCGATCGTCGAGGAGGTCGCACCGAAGGGCGAGCTGCTCAGCCGCATCGCCGAGGCCTGCCCCAACGCCGACCTCGCGACCACGACCTCTTCGCTCAGCATCGCCGAGATCGCCAAAGCGGCCGGCACCGACAAGATCTTCGGCTTCCACGTCTTCAACCCGGTGCCGCGGATGGCCTTGGTCGAGGTCTGCATCCCCGACGGCGCCGCTGCCGCGCGCGAGAAGGCGCTCGCCTGGTGCGCCGCGCTCGGCAAGACCGCGGTCGAGGTTCCCGACGAAGCCGGCTTCGTCGTCAACCGCCTCCTCTTCCCCTACCTCTTCGACGCCGCCCGCATGGTCGAACGGACCGGGATGGAGCCCGGCGCGGTCGACACCTGCATGAAGCTCGGCGCCGGCCATCCGATGGGCCCGCTCGCCCTGCTCGACTTCGTCGGCATGGACGTCTCGAAAGCGATCGGCGACGCCCTCTACGCCGAATCGAACGAGCCGACCCACGACCCGCCGCCGATCATCGTGAAAATGGTCGAGGAGGGCAAGCTCGGGCGGAAGTCGGGCGCGGGTTTCTACTCCTACGACTGAGCTAGTCCGCGTGGGCCGCGCCGCCTTTGGCGGCGAGGTCCCAAATCACGTCGGCCTCGGAGATGCCCTGTCGGCGGGCAACGATCTCGATCTCGCCCCAGGGGAGCTCGGCATCGGGGAGCTCGTCCCAGCGGGCCAGATCTAACGCCTCGACCGCGCCTTTGAGCGCCGGGCCGAGGTGTTCTTCCGAACGCAGCAGCGCCCTCAGGACCTCGAGCTGCTTATCCGTGAGCCTTACAACCCACATGGGGACCTCCAGCGTTGGGGGGATCGCAGGTTGCCCGAAGAAGTTAGGCGGCAGGACGGACGGAACCGCTGCTGATCCGCACCGCCTCGATCCGGTTCTCCCGCACTGCCTCGACGCGAATCGTGTAGCCGTCGACCCGCACTGAGTCGCCGCGCTTCGGCAGCCGGCCGAGCTCGCCGAAGACGTAGCCCCCGACCGAGTTATAAGTGTCGCTGTCGGCCGGCAGCTCGATCCCGGCGTCGGCGAGGTCGCCGAGCGAGACGTGGCCACGGACGAACCAGTCGCCGTTGGTCAGTTTGCGCACCGCGGCGGCGCGGGGGTCGGTCTCGTCCTCGATCTCCCCCACCACCTCCTCGAGGATGTCCTCGACGGTAACGATCCCGACCGTGCGCCCGTACTCGTCGACGACGACCGAGAGCGAGGTTCGCTGGACCTGGAGGTCGTGCAGGAGGTCGTCGAGCGGGCGGGTCTCGGGGACGATCAGGGCGTCGCGGACGACGGTGTCGAGCGGCGCCTCAGGTCCGTCGCTCATGTAGAGCCGGGCGAGGCTGTTGTTGTGGACGATGCCCTTGACCCGGTCGCGGTTGTCGTCCTCGATCACGACCAGCCGCGTGTGGCCGGAGGTGACGCAGCGCCGCAGCGCCGCCTCAACAGTCTCCGAAGAGTCGACGGTGATCACTGCCGGGATCGGCGTCATCACCTCGCGCGCCTCCTGCTCGTGCAGGTGGAAGACGCCGCCGAGCATGCCGGCCTCGCCGGGGTCGAGCGTCCCCCCCATCCGCGAGCTGTCGATGATCTGCTTCAGGTCCTCGGAGGTGTGATGCTCTTCGAGGTCCTTCGGGTCGACGCCGAAGAGGCGGACGACGCCGTTGGAGACCCAACTCAGGGCCTTGGTCACCGGCGCAGTCGCGACCGCGAACCAGCCCAGCGGGCGGGAGACACGGCGGGCGGTCTTCTCGGCATTGGCGATCGCCAGCATCTTCGGCACCTGCTCGCCGATCGAGATGTGGACCGCGGTGACGAAAGCGAAGGCGATCGCCAGCGAGAGCGCCGCGGCGGCGCCGTGGGAGAGGTTGCCGAAGACCGGCTCCAGCAGCTTCGCCAGCGAGGGCTCGCCGAGGAAGCCGATCCCGATCGAGGCGGCGGTGATGCCGATTTGACAGGCGGAGAGGGATTCGTCGATGCGGTCGAGCTGCTCGACCACGGCCTCGGCACCCGCTTCCCCCTCCTCGGCGGCCTGTTCGAGTTTGCCGCGCCGGCTGCGCACCAAGGCGAACTCGGCCGCGACGAAGAAGCCGTTGATCGCGATCAGCAGCGCAAGAAGGACGAGCAGCAGGACGCTCATCGGCTATGCGGCCCGGTACTTCGGGCTGGGACGTCCTCGGCCATGCGGCTTTCGGAATATAGCTATCTGTCCAACGGATTCAGCGCAACTAGGCGCGCTCAGGTGGGATATTGAGTGCACGATGAGAATCGCAACGCTCAGCGAGATGCTCGAAGAGGTCGTTCACCTGGGCGAGGCGACAGGGATGGAACAACACGCTCACGAGCTGCGAGGCGAGCTCGAGGGACGGCTGGCGACGGTTCGCGCGGCGGTTGCCGGGACCGGCTCGCCGCGAGTGATCGCCCTGCAGCGGCTCGACCCCGTCCGGGTCGGCGGCTTCTGGATCCCGGAGATGATCTCGATCGCCGGCGGCGAGGACGTCGCGGGCGATCCCGGCCTGACGCCGCCGAAAGTCAGCTGGGGCGAGCTCGAGAGCCTGCGGCCCGAGGTGATCGTGGTGATGCCGGAGCTGCCGCTTGAGGATGCGCGAGCGCAGGCGATGGAGCACTGGGAGCGGATCGAGGACCTGGGCGCGGTCCGCCTCTACGCCGTCGACGGCACCCTCTTCGCCGATCCCGGCCCGCGGCTGGTCGATGCGGTCGAGCTGCTCGGCCACGTGCTGCATCCCGACCTGGTGGACCCGCCGGGAAGCGTCGAGTTCATGGCGCTACGAGCGCCGGTGACGCGTCCGGCCGCAGACGCTTAGGCGACGGCGAGCGAGGCGGCGATGGAGACGACGCCGACCGCGATCATCGCCGCCATCTCCACGGCGCGGCGATTCGGCCCGAGCATCCCTTTCTCGCCGGCGACGATTGCCAGGGCGCAGATCACTCCCCCGATCAGGCCGCCGACGTGGGCGCCGATGCTGATGTTGGCGGCGCTGAAACTGAAGATCAGGTTGAAGACGATGAGGAAGCCGATCTGGCCGGCGAGGGCGTCCATGCCCCGGCCGCGGGCGATCACGAACGTCGCCCCCGCGAGGCCGAAGATCGCCCCCGAAGCGCCGATCCCGATCGAGTTCGGCTCGAGGATCAGGGCGCCGAGAGAACCCGCCAGCAGCGAGGCGAAGTAAAGGGCGAGGAAGCGCCACGTGCCCAGGGCCGGCTCCAGCAGCCGCCCGAGGAAGAAGAGCAGGAGCATGTTGAAGCCGATGTGGAGCAGGCTGGCGTGGAGGAAGCCGGCAGTCACCAGCCGGTACACCTCGCCTTCCTGGATGAAGGGAGCCGCAAGCCCGTAGTCGAAGACGACCCTTTGGCTCGGGTTGCTGAGCCCGCCACCGCCCCCCGCAATCTCGATCAGGTAGACAACGACGTTGATTGCGATCAGGGCAATCGTCGCCGGGAAGGCACTGGCCTGACCGGGCGTCCCCGTCGGGTTGCGCACCACCCGCGTCCGCTGGCTCGCGCACTCCGGGCAGCGCATCCCGACCGGGGTCGGGGTCATGCACTCCGGGCAGATCGGCCGCCCGCAGGAGGAGCAGGAGACGCGGGTCTCGCGGTTGGGGTGGCGGTAGCAGTGCTGGGTCTCGGCCTCGGGCATCGGACCGCGGAGCCTACAATCGCGCCCGATGGAGCCCGCGAGCCCCGCCCGCCTCTACGCCGCCGTCGCCGGCGCCCTGCTCGTCGTCCTCGGCATCGTCGGTTTCTTCTACGACGCTTCGTTTACGTCGCTGGATGACCTCCAGCGGGCACTGGGCGCGATCGACGTCAACGCCTGGTTCAACCTGCTCTACGTGGCGACGGGGGCAATCGGCGTCCTCGTCGCCGGCGTCGCCTCCCGACCGTACGCGATCGCGATGGGCCTCCTCTACACCCTGCTCGGCATCTTCGGCCTAGGCACCGAGTGGCTCCACCTGACGATCGGCGTCCTCGGCCTCCTTGCGGCCGCAGGAACGACGCGATCGAAGAGCAGTGGTTCCAAACGCACGAAATACGTGCGAAAGGAACCACGCGATTCACAGCCGCGAGCGCAAGCCGCTCGCGACCGCGCGTAGGCCGCGCTCGCTGCGCTGACGGCTGCGGCGGCGCATCTCGATCAGCACCAGGGCGCCGGTCGCCACGCTCCCGGCCCCAACCGCGACCACCGGCCGCACCCAGTTGCGCGGATCGCGGAGCGCCCGCAGCTCTTCCTCGGAGAGCTCGTCGGCCCAGTTGGAAAGCTCGTCGGCGGCGGCCTGGGTGATCGCCGCCAGCGTGTCCTCAAAGCGGCCCGAGAGCCGCTCCGGCGGCTCGATCGGGCGCAGGGCGTCGCTCAGCAGCGCCTCGACGTCCCAGGTCGACCCGCTCAGCGTCTCACTCGGGTCTCTCATCTTCCATCTCTTCCTGCAGCTGCTTGATCGCGCGATGGATCAGGACCTTGGTGGCACCGTCGGTGCGGCCGAGCGCCCGCGCGATCTCGCGGTTGTCCATGCCGAGGGCGAAGCGCATGATCAGCGCCTCGCGGCGGTCGTCGGAGAGAGCATCCAGGTGCTGCATCACCTGGCGCAGCTCCTCGCGCCCCTCGGCGATCGCCTCGGTGTCGTGGCGGGCGGCGATTGGGTCGGCGTTCTCCAGCGTGGTCTGCGGCCGCCGCGAGCGGTCGCGGTAGTAGTTGGAGGCGAGGTTGTGGGCGATCCGGATCACCCACGGCCGCAGCGGCCGGCCGTCGGACTCGCGCCGCGCGCGGTCGAAGTGTCGGTAGGCCTGGAGGAAGGCCTGCTCGGTCAGGTCCTCGGCGTCGTGATGGTTGCCGACCCGGTAGTAGGCGTAGGAATAGACGTCCCGCAGGTGCTCCCGATAGAAGTCCTCGAAGGCGCGATCGAGCTCGGCCTTGGCCGCCGGATCGAGCTCGGCCGGCTCGACGTTCTGCTCGGGGCCGCTCACCGGCCAAGCCTATCCCGGCGAGAGCGGTCATCAGGCGGCCTGCCTCTGGCGCTCGACCGCGCGCAGCGTCGCAATCCATTCCTCGGAGTCGCACTCGCCGCGGATCAGCGCCGCGAGGCCGCCGAGCGCGGCGGCCTCGACTCCCGAGGCGGCGACCGCCTCGGCCAGCAGCGGCACCGTGTCGAGGCCCTCGGAGGCCTGGCCAATCTTGCCGGGGATCTCCTTCGCGGGGGTGCCGGTCCCGAGCAGCTCGCCGGCGCGGCGGTTGCGGCCGGTCGGGGCCATCATCGTCGCGGTGAGGTCGCCGACCCCGGCGAGGCCGGCGAAGGTCTCGAGCTCGGCGCCATGGCGCAGGGCGTGGTCGATGCACTCGCGCCAGATCGCCGCGACCGCTATCCCGGCCGCGTTCAGACCGTGCGGCTCGGCGGCCGCGGCGGCGAGGGCGGCAGCGTTCTTCGCCGCGCCCGCCATCTCGACCCCGGTGACGTCGTCGGAGCGCTCGCAAACGAGGCCGGCGCGGTGGAAGACCTCCCCGACCTGCGCGCGCAGCTCCTCGTCCTTGGAGCCAAGGACCAGCGCCGCCGAGCCGGAGACCGCCTCGCGGGCGTGAGCCGGACCGCCGAGGCAGGCGATGCCGCGCGCCCGCACCCGCTCGCCGACGTAGTCGGAGGGCAGCTCCCCCTGCGGCGCGATCAATCCCTTGGTCAGCATCAGCACGGCGCTGCGGGAGCTGACCCGGTCGGCGATCGCCCCCACCGCTTGCGGCAGCTGCGCCGAGGGGATCGCGAGGCAGATCAGGTCGAGGCCGGCGAGTTCGATCGAGGAGGCGGGCCGGACGTCGATCGCCTCCGGCAGCGGCACCCCTGGCAGGTAGCGGCGGTTCTCGCCGTCCTCGATCATCTCCTCGACCCGCTCCGGGGTCCGCGCCCCGAGCTGGACCTCGAGGCCGCCGCGGGCGAGTAGGACAGCGACGGCCGTCCCCCAGCTGCCAGCGCCGATCACCGCGGCGCGACGCATCGGCGGCAGCCCGCCGAGGTCTTCCCACTGCAGCAGCACGTTCGGCCAGATGCGCGCCGTCACCGTTTCCGCCAGCGCCGGCGAGGGCTCCTCGGCGCGCGGGAAGGTCATCGGCGGCCCCAGCCGCACCTTGCACTTGCGCGGCCGGATGCGCCAGCCGCGACGTACGTGTTCGGTGCCGAGCACGGCGGTCGGGATCACCACCGCCCCGGTCTGCAGGGCGAGCCGGCCGACGCCGCGCTTGGGGTTGGAAAGCGTGCCGCGGCGGATCCGCGTCCCCTCCGGAAAGATGCAGACGGCGCCGCCGCGTTCGGCGATCATCCGCGCGGTCAGCATCGCCTCCTCGTCGGACTCGCCGCGCCGCACCGGGAAGGCGCCGAGCCGCGAGAGCATCCATCCCTGCCAGCGCTTCTCGAACAGCTCGACCTTGGCCATGTAGTTCATCGGCCGCCGCCAAGGCAGAGTGGCGCCGACGACGAACGGGTCGAGGAAGCTGCGGTGATTGGCAGCGACGATCACCCCACCCTTCGCCCTCCCATGCTCCCGTCCCAGCCGCGAGAGCCGGAAGTAGACGAGGAAGAAAGGCAGCAGAAAGGCCCGCGCCACGTGGTACATCGGCCAGTTGACGCTGTGCTTGCGCGTATAGGCATGGTAGGAAGCCAGCCGCTCCGCGCTCAAAACCTCAGGGTTCACGCGAGGGGCTACACGCCGAGCCCGGCACGGTTACGGCACACAGCCGTTCCAGAAAATTCCCAACCTGCGCGCCACCCGCGCGCTTTACCTCGGCAGGCTCCCGGCATGCCCCGCGAGTCCGCCCTAGACCGGAATATTTCCGGGCCTGCGCGGACTCGCGGGGATGACCGACCGCTGGCGGAGCTCGCTCAGCGGCAGTACGGGGTGGTGGGGCGCAAGCAACTGCTGGACCTCGGGCTGGGAGAGAACCAGATTGAGCACCGACTGGCGATCGGTCGCCTTCATCCGCTACATAAGGGCGTCTACGCTGTGGGGCATAAATTGATCCCGCGTCATGGAAGATGGATGGCGGCGGTACTTGCTTCGGGATCGGGTGCGCTGCTGAGCCACTGGTCCGCGGCGGCCCTTTGGGGGATTCGGCCAACCTCGCGGAGCCGGATCGATGTGACGGCGGCGCATCGGAGCCGCTCGTCGCGGGCGATCCACCGGCATGTCTCAGAGGTGCCCGAGGAGGAGCGGGCGGTTCATGAGGGAGTGCCCGTTACCTCGGTCCACCGAACGATCTTCGACCTTGCCGCTTCAGCAGACCTGGATGCGATGCTAGCGATGATCAAGGAGGCCGAATACCTGAACCGTTGGGACCGGCTCTCGCTTCCGGATCTCCTGGAGCGCTACCCAGGCAAACGAGGCACCCGCACGGTCCGGGCCGCCCTCGAGCGCCTGAAGGAGGAACCGCCCGGTCGCAAGCGCTCGAAACTCGAGGAACGCTTCGCCCCCTTCCTCCGCCGGCACCACCTTCCCCTACCCCGCTTCAACGACTGGATCCTCCTGGGCGCCAAGCGCTACCGGGTCGACTGCTACTGGCCCGGCACGAACCGCATCGTCGAGCTCGACGGCTGGGAGGGCCACCGCACCCGATCGGCCTTTCGAGACGACCGTGAGCGAAACCGACGGCTCACCGCGGCCGGCTACACGGTCACCCGCCTCACTTGGAACCAGCTTGATGACGAACTGGAGGCGGTTGCCTCTGATCTCCGACAGTTGCTGCTCGGGCGATAGATAAAGAGCAAGTAGAGAAGCCGGCTACCAGGCGCGCTCGATCATCTCCCGGAGCTCCGCGCCATCAGGCGGTCGGGGAACGCGCTGTAACTCCGGGCGCTGGAGCATCGCCTCGATCGCCTCGTCGAGCCTCGACGCGTCGCCGCCAACCTCGCTGAGCCGCCGTGGCCGCCCGAGCTCTTCGATCCGGCCTGTCAGGCCGACGGGACGATTTCCCTCCATATCGGGGTAGTTTCGGCCCGTCGGCAGATGGGGCGCCAGGGCATTCGCCAGCCGCTCGTACACCTCCGGCGCTCGCCCCGCCAGCAGCTCCACCGACCGCGGCAGGATCGCGGCATTGGTCTCTGCGTGGGGCGTTCCACACAGCCGCACCAGCGTCTGGCAGACGAGGTGGTGTAAGCCCATACCGGCCGAGTCGATTGCGTAGCCGCAGAGGATCGAACCCAGTGCGAGCGCCGATGCGTCCCGCTCCTCCTGCGCTTCGTCAAGCGCTCCGGCGATCAACCCCGCTCCTCGCAGCGCCGTCATCTCCGAGACCGGATTGCACATCGGCAAGTACAAGGTGTCCGCCCCGTGCGCGAGCGCGTTCATCGAACTCGCCCGCAGCTCCTCCTCCGGCTGGCTCGTCATCGCCTCCGGATCGGCGATCACTAACCGCGGCCGCACCGTCCCCCGCGCCAGCTCCTCAGCCCCCGCCGGCAGCCGGTGCGACCCGGTCATCTCCGCCCCCGACATCGTCGTCGGAATCGCGATGACTTCCTGACCCCCCACTGATGCCACCGCCTTCGCCACGTCAATCACCCGGCCGCCGCCCAACGCGACAAGAGGACGCGCTCTCACCCCCTTACTTGCGTCGTGAGGGGGTGAGAGCGCGTCCAGCAGCGCCGCGGCGGCGGCCGGGACCTGACCGGATTGCACCTCTTGCACCCCGCTCGCTGCCTCAGCCAACACCGCCGCCCCAGCCAACGCCCGCTGCGTGCTCAGCAGCTCGAACTCGTCAACCCCGTGCTCCCGCAGAACCTCAATGGCTGCATCAACCCCACTCCGCCGGAAGACGACGGTCCGCCCCGCGTCCCGCCAGACGAAGTCGGCGATCAACCCTGGGATGAGACCCGCGGGTTCTCGACCGGGCGCAGGCGCGGTTCGACCTCGTCGCGCAGGTGCTCGAAGTCCGGCGGCAGCGAGAGCTTCTCGCCGAGGTGCTCGAGCGGCTCGTCGACGGTAAAGCCGGGACCGAGGGTGGCGATCTCGAAGAGAACGCCGCTTGGCTCGCGGAAGTAGATGGAGCGGAAGTAGAAGCGGTCGATCTCCGGCGTCGGCTGCGCCCCGCCCCCGAGCGCTTTGTCGCGCCACTGAAGCAACTCCTCCGGAGTCGAGGCCCAGGCGACATGGTGGACGCTGCCGGCGCCTTGCAAGCCGCGCTCGCTCGGCGGCTCGTCGAAGAGGTAGCGGCCGCCGCGCTTCTCGCCGCGCGCTTCCCAGGCCCCGTCGACCTGCTCGAACTCGAGCGCCTCGAGCAGCCCGCTGCTCGCCTCCGGCGCGACCGCGTAGGCCCGCACCGCGTGGAAGCCCTGCAGCGCCATCTCGGACGGGATCTCCGGGTGGTCGGCGATCAGCGGCGCGTCGGGGACGTCGACGACGAGCAGCTCGTGGTCGAGTCCCTCCGGGTCGGAGAAGACGAGCCCCGCTCCCTCGCGCCGCGGCTCGGTGCCGTTGGCGCGCAGCCGCTCCTCCCAGAAGCTCTGTGCGTCGGTCGAGGCGACCCGCCAGACGATCCGGTGCACCATGCCCGCTCCGGGCCGGCCCTGTGGCGCGCCCGGGTACTCGAAGAAGGTCAAGTCGGAGCCGGGGTCGCCGCCCTCATCGGCGAAGAAGAGGTGGTAGACGGTCGGGTTGTCCTGGTTGACCGTTTTCTTCACCAGCCGGAGCCCGAGGACGCCGGCGTAGAAGTCGACGTTGCGCTGGGCATTCTCGGTGATCGCGGTGATGTGGTGGATGCCCTCTAGCTTCATCTCCATGTCACGTATAGCATCCCGCCATGAGCCGCGGACGACGACGTACTGTCAGGGCACTGATCGTTCTAGGTTCGATCCTCGCTTTTCTCAGCGTTTTCGCAATCTGGATCGAGCGCCAGGCGCTCAACACCAGCGACTGGGTGGAAACCAGCGGCAAGCTCCTGCACAACGCGAAGATCCGCGAAGCAGTGGGTAATTACCTGGTTGACCAGCTGTACGAAAACGTCGACGTCAAGAAGGAACTCGAAGAAATCCTCCCCGGCGAAGCGAGCGAACTCGCCGGTCCCGCCGCCGGCGGGCTGCGCCAGGTCGCTGGCCAGGGCGCGGAAAAGGTGCTCGAAACCTCGACCGCACAGGAACTATGGGAAGACGCGAACCGCGCCACCCACGAACAGCTGCTCGCGGTCCTGGAAAACAAGAAAGAAGCGGTCGAAACCGCAAACGGTGAAGTCACCCTCAATCTCGGCAGTCTGCTGACCAACCTCGCCAGCCAGGTTGGGATCGGCGAAGACCTGGCGGAAAAGCTGCCGCCCGACGCGGGCCAGATCCACATCCTCAAGTCCGACCAGCTGAAGACCGCGCAGAACATCGCGGTCGCGGTCAAAGGGCTGGCGCTACTGCTCTCGATCCTCACCTTCGCGGCCTTCGGCGGCGCGATCTACCTATCGCGCGGCAGCCGCTGGGTCACCGTCCTCTACAGCGGCATCGGTCTGATTGCCGCCGGCTTCGCCGCGATCGTCTTCCGCCACGTCGCCGGCGGCATCGTCGTCGGCCAGCTGGTGACCAACGACAACATCAAGCCCGCCGGCGAAGCCGCCTGGTCGATCGGCACCTCGCTGATGATCAGCATCGCGACGACGGTGATCGTCGTCGGCGTCCTCTTCGCCGCCGCCGGCTGGCTCGCCTCGCCGACTGGGGGCGCGCGCACCACCCGCCGTTACATGGCCCCCGCCCTGCAGCTCCACATCGCCTACGTCTACACCGGCTTGGCGATCATCGTCTGCTTCTACTTCCTCACCGGACCGACGCAGGGGCTACGCACCTTCCTGACCACGCTGATCATCGCCGGCATGGCCGCTTTCGGCATCCACGAGCTGCGCAAACAGACCGAAGAGGAATTCCCCGAGGCGACCTACGGCGGCGTCTTCGGCCGCACCCGCGACAAAGTCGTCACCGCGGTCAAAGACGCCAACATCCCCGAGCGGATGGGCGAGCAGGCCTCGAAGCTGCGACTACCGGAGGTGCGGCGCCCGGGCGGCTCCGAGCGAGATGCCGCAGAACGATCAGCGGAGGCGCCGACGGCGACGATCCCGGTCGACGCCGAGGACGCCCGCCTGCAGCGCCTGGAAAAGCTCGGCGAGCTGCGCGAGAAGGGCATCCTCACCGACGAGGAGTTTGCCGCCGAGAAGGCCAAGCTCCTCGGCGGCAATTCGAACTCCTGAGTTGCAGCGCTACTTGCCGAGCTGGATGCGGACTCGGCTACCCGGCGCCAGGACTTTGCCCGGGTTCGGGTTCTGCTTCAGCACCTTGCCGATTTTCTTCGGCTTCGGAGCGTTGACTTTCTTCACGTGGCCGAGCTTGCAGCCGGCGCGGCGCAGCATCGACTTGGCCACCTTCAGCGTCCGGTTCTTGATCCGCGGCACCACGCACGCCGTGTAGACGAAGTCGTCGAAGTGCGTGTTCGGATTGGTGCCGGCGAAGGTGGTGACCGAGACATCGACCTGACCCGGCAGCAGCACTTTCGGCGCCGTCGCGGTGATTTCGGTGTCGGAGTCGACGGTGAAGGCCGCCGCGGGCGTGCTGCCGAATTTCACTTCACTCGCCTGGGTGAAGTTCTTGCCGGTGATGGTGACGATCGTGCCCCCGGTCACCGGACCAAACGGCGGCGAGACGAGAGTCACTTCGGGCTGCGGCTGGATTTCCGCGGCAAGCTCGATCTCTTTGCCCCCGGTGTTGCCGCTCGGGGCGACGACGGAACCTTCGAAGGGGGTTGGGAAGATCGAGGCGAAGCCGGCGCCGGAGACTTCGGCGACGCCAATTTTGTCCTCGCCGCTGGTCGGGTCGATCCCGATCAGGTCACCCGCCTGGATCTTCAGGTTGGTCTGGAAGGTCTGCAAGCCGGGGCTGGGCGGGGTCTCGGGGCCGCTTTTGCCGACTGCTTCAAAGGCGCCTTTGCCGTTCGGACGGAGCACGCGCAGGTAGAACGGACCGCCTTCGGCGCCCTGGATGCGCCAGCGCACGACGGCGCCGGTCACCGGCGAGGCCAACGTCGAACCCGCCTCGGGAAGGGCGGTGTTGAAGAGCGTCTGTACCCGTTCGAATTTGGTCGGTTCGAATTTTTCCGGCAGCACGCTGCCGATGCTGATCACGGACGCCTGCGCCGACCCGGCGAACGCCAGGCAAACTGCGGCAACGGCCGCGATCACCATCGTCAACCGGCGCGCCGGTCCTCGTCCCCCCATGTCACTCCCCTGTTCTCGCCGCATCTGACTGCCTCCTTAGCTTTGGTTTCCCTCGCCTGCAGCGATTCGCTGCTTTGGCTGGCTAAACGCCCACTAAAGAGAAAGTTGCGGTACCGATGAAGAAGAAGCCCGCCGCCGGGATCGAACCGGCAACCTCCTCATTACAAATGAGGTGCTCTCCCAGGTTGAGCTAGGCGGGCGTGGTGGCGATGATGTCCGTAATGGACGTGACGTTCAGGTTCTTGGGGTCAGACGAGGGTACCGTGCTGACCGACGCGATCGAGGCCGCTTATGGTCAAAGTTATGACCTGCGGTGGGTGTACGACCCCGAGGAGGTTGGACGCCGTATCGCTGAGGGAACCTATGTCTCCTGCATTGCCGAAAGCCCTGCAGGGGAGCTGCTTTGCCACATGGGAATGAGCTTAGCGGCCGCGGGCGATGCGGTGGCCCATTCCGGCCAGGCGGTGACGCTTCCTGCAGCGCGCGGGCAGCACCTATTCACCCGTACGAAGAAGTGGCTGATGGACTGGGCGCGCGAGCGCGGACTGGCCGGGATGTACAGCGAGGCGACCGCCGCCCACCCTTACAGCCAGAAAGCGAACATCGACTTGGGAGCACATGAGACCGGTTTCCTGCTCGGCTGGATCCCGGCGAGCGTCAGCAACGACGCTGCCGAGGGGCGGCGCGGACGGCAGTCGGCGGCGCTCTTCTACACGAAGCTGAACGATGGGCACGAGCGCCCGGTCTACGCGCCGGAGCGCCACCACGAGATCGTCGCCCAGACGGTCGAGCTCTGCCAGCTGCGGGGAGTGCTGGCCGATCCGGCGCCTGAGTGCGAACTGGAGGAGCGCTCGGAGCTCCACGTCGAGATCGACCAGGACCACAACCTGGCCCTGATCACCGTCCACACTCCGGGAGCGGACCTGGAGGAGGCGATCAGCGCCGAGCGTCACCACCTCTTCCACCACGGCGGGCTCGACGCGATCTACATTGACCTGCCGCTGGAGAAGCCGGCGACCGCCCTCGTCGCCGACCACCTCGAGCGCCTAGGCGTCTCCTACTCGGGGATCTTCCCCAACCATCACTGCGACGGCGACGTCCTGCGGATGCAGTCCCTGCACCGGGTCCGAGTCAAGGCCGACGATGTTGCCGTCGCCTCGGACCACGGCCAGGAACTGCTCGCGTATGTGATCGCTGATCAGCCGCAGGCGGTGCAGTCCTAGGCGAGGACGTTTCGCGAATCCAGGTGTGATCCGACCTTCCGCTTTACGCGTTGGAGGGCGTTGTCAACGGTCTTGGTGTCGCACTCGAGGCGCTCGGCGATTACCTCGTACGAATAGCCGTCGAGGTAGAGGGACAGCACCCGGCTCTCGAGGTCGGAGAGCACACCGGAGACGCCCGAGAGACAGGAGACGAGGCTCTCCAGCTCTTCGGAGGCGATCACCTGGTTGACCGGGTCGTGGACGCTCGGCCCGGGCAGGATCTCGTCCAGGGTCGTCTCCGAGTCGCCGGCCGCAGCCGGGGTCTGGCTGAAGGAGACGTACTGGTTCAGCGGCGTGTGCTTGTTGCGGGTCGCGGTCTTGACCGCGGTGATGATCTGACGGGTGATGCAGAGCTCGGCGAAGTTGCGGAAGCTCGACTCACGATCGGTGCGGTAGTCGCGGATCGCCTTGTAGAGGCCGAGCAGGCCCTCCTGGATCAGGTCGTCGGACTCTCCTCCGAGGAGGAAGTAGGACGAAGCCTTGAGGCGGACGAAGCCCCGGTAGCGCTTGACGATCATGTCGTAGGCATCAGTCCGGCCGTCCTTCGCCAGGGCGACTAGATAGTGATCATCAAGCTCAGCTTGAGGGTTAGAGACTGGGAGACGCGCGCTGCCCTGCGCTAGCGGCATTTCCTGCGTAGGCGTAGATAGAGCCACAGATCCTTCTCCTTGCTGAAGGGTCGTGGCGCCGCTTACCTCCCCTGGCAGGCGCCTTCTACATGGGTGAGCCTCAAGTTGAGGTTCAGCCCTATTTGCAAGGCGCACTCTTACTGGTTTGCGATGTTCTGTCAACCCCCAATTTGCGAAATTGCAAAATCGCATGCATTTGAAGGAGGTTGGGGCGAGGGGGCGACAGTCTCAGCTTCGCTGACGAAGCGCCTCGAACAGCAACGCCGTCGCGGCCGCTGAGACGTTGAGGGACTCCACTTTGCCTCGGCGGGGCAACGCGACCACGCCGTCACAGCTATCGGCGACCCGCGGCCGCAGACCTTTGCCCTCGCCGCCTAGAACGATCACAGTGGAGCCAGTTAGGTCGATGGACCAAGGCGTCTGCTGAGCCTCGGCGTCGGCGCCCCAGATCCAGAAGCCTTGCTCCTTTGCTTCGGCTAGCCAGTCGGCGAGGTTGCGGACGTGGGCTACTTCTATGTGCTCTACGGCTCCGGCGGAGGCCTTGCAGGTTGCTGGGGTGATGGCAGCGGCTCGGCGCTCAGGGATCACAACGCCAGCGGCGCCGGCGAACTCGGCCGAGCGGCAGACGGCGCCCAGGTTGCGCGGGTCTTGGACTTGGTCCAGGGCGACTAGGAGGGCTCCTTCGCGGAGCATGCCGCGGGCGTCGCCGTACGGATAGGGATCTACCTCGGCGACGACGCCTTGATGGTCCGGCGACCCACAGAGCCGCTCGAGCTCCTCAGTCGAGGTCTCGGGCGCTTTCCAGACGCGGTGCACCCGCCGTCTTCCCCGCTCCGCCTCGGCAACCGGCCGGCGGCCGTAGATGAACTGGTTCGCCATCAGGCGCGGCGAAGCGCAGCCGACTTTTTGCACAGCCCGCTGTGGCGAAAACCGGCTGCGTTCATTTCGACTCCCGCGGAACCAGCTGCGGACCGTCGGCAGAGTCTCGGACCGTCCACCCCATCCCACTCAGGCGATCCCGTAGCTCATCGGCACGGGCGAAGTTCTTC
>DASZNP010000059.1:0-20459 GCA_035551255.1 Solirubrobacterales bacterium | reverse complement strand
CGCCCACTGCTGCCGGAGCTCCCGGTCCCAGAGGACCCAGAAGCACTGAGTCGTCAGCCCGACCTCGGCCCGCGCTGCGCAGAGCATCAGCTCCTCGGCGAAGACAGCGACGTAACGCCAGCGCTTGCGCAGCTGGCCGTGGTCGAAGAGGGGCAGCGAGGCCGGGTCCATCGCGCGACGGTACATAGGCCTGTCGCTTTTGTCTCCTCAGAGAGGACAAAGTCGAAACGTCAATAGGCTCGGCGGGTGGACCAAGTCGTCCAGATCGTCGGCGCCCTGCTGATCCTCGCCGCCTTCACCGCGGTTCAGCTGGAGCGGATGCGCCCCGACTCGCGCCTCTACCTCGCGCTTAACCTCCTCGGCTCGGCGATCCTCGCCGTCCTCGCGGTGATCGGCGCCCAATGGGGCTTCGTCCTCCTCGAGGGCGTCTGGGCAATCGTCTCGGCGTGGGGGCTGCTCACCTCCGCGAAGACGAGCTGAGCTCAAGGCAGATTTTCGAAGCTCAGATCCCAGCTTTTCGCTTCGAGGTCGCCCTGCACGAGATGGGTGAAGTTCGCCGCCCGGTCGGCGACCCCGATGTCGTTGAGCGTGTACGTCCCGAAAGGGGCCCAGGAGGGAAGATTCACCTGGATCTGCCAGGTACCGTCGAGGGCGCCCCCTGCAACCAGTTCCGGGGCCCGCCCGGTGTATTCGAAGCTGCTCGGTTCCCCAGGAACGCTGAAGCCAATGCCGATGGTCGAGAAATAGCCCGTGTTGTCAACGCCGGAGAGGTCATCGGCGACATGTAGTCGGAACGACAGCGAGCCTTCCCCGCGGGCGGCATGGACGATCGCTGGCGCCTCTTCAACGCCAAGTACTTCTGGCGCGACTTCGTCCCCCGGCCCGGTCTGGGTGAAGATCACCGGAGAGCCGAGCGCTTCGAGTTCCGCCCGATCGTAGGTGGTGAAGTTGCCTGCCCGGTCCCGCAGCTGCACCGCGTCGATTTCGTAGTCCCCGGGAGCGCTGAACTGCGGCACCGGTACCTGCTTCTGCCAGCCGCCGTTGTGAACATCGCCTGAGGTCATCAACATCGAGTAGCCATAGCCATGGGGAAAGCCGGGGCCGGGAGGCCGGTTCGGCAGGTCGAAGTAGAACCCCACCGAGGAGACGCCGGAGAGGGCGTCGGCCGCTTCGGCACTGAAGGAGACGGTGGCAGTGCCGCCACTGGTGTCGATTTCGAGCGGTGAGAGGTGAAAGCTCGTCAGCGTCGGGCCCTCTTCGTCGGGCCCTTCGTAGGTCTCGAGCGAGCGCGGGAACCCAGCTGCTTCCAGTTCTGGCTGCGAGACGATCGTGGTATTGCCGGCCGGGTCCCTGAGGGTCAGCTTGTCGACTCGATAGACCCCGGTCGGGGTAGCCGGCAGGTTGGTGGAACCCCATGCCTCGGGGCCGGTAGCTTCTAGCTCGACGACGCGGGAGAAGCCTCCGGGGCCGTCGACCTCGGCGCTCACCGAGGCGAGCGGACCGCCGTCAAGCGCGGCTACGTAGATCGACATCGTTACCGGCCCGGCTTTGGTGTCGGCGGCTTCCGGCGAGACCCCCAGCCATCCCAGTTCCGGTGCCGCGGTGTCAGGGGCTGGCACGATTTCCGATGGCGACACGATCCTGGGTGGGGGCACGGGGAGGGGTGCGGTGCCATCACTGCCACCCGCGGCCGGAGGGCGACTGCAGCCGCGCACCACGTCGGCTTTGGTGGCGTGACAGAAATTTTTGCCGGGGCCGCCGGAGAGCACATCGGCGCCTTTGCCACCGCTCAATCGGTCGTTCCCAGCTCCGCCCAGGAGCAGGTCCCGGCCGCCGTCGCCGAAGATCGAGTCAGCCCCCGGACCGCCGACCAGACGGTCGTCCCCTCCCCGGCCGCGAATGGTGTCGGCGCCACCGCGCCCGCAGATGACATCGGCGCCGGGGGTGCCGAGGAGGTGGTCGGCGCCCTTGGTCCCGGTGAGCGTGCAGCCACCGCCCGCAGCCGAGGCCGTCGAGCCCCAAGCCAGGGCCAGCCACAGCGACACCGCCAATGCGCCACCCAGCGCAAACCTTGCCTTCCCCCGCCTGCGAATCATCAATGGTGATGGAGTCTAGGTGTCCCCGGCTGCGCCTTCGAGGCGCTCCGCGAGTTTGTTCATCCCGCGCTTGCGCGCCGCAGCGGCCGCACCGAGCCAGTCCGTTGGCGCGTCCTTGGGGCGCTTGACCTTTGCGTCGCGCAGGGTCGCGATGTCCTTGAACTTGATCAGGTCCTCCCGTCCCTCGATCAAGGCAGCGCGCAGCGCCGGCCGCCGCTCGCGGATCGCGCTGTCGAGGATCGCCTCCAGGGAGCCGTGCTGGCGCAGCAGCTCCGCCGCGGTCTTCGGGCCGACGCCCTTGGCGCCGGGGAGTCCATCGGAGGGGTCGCCGCGCAGGGCGATGAAGTCGGGGACAAGCGCCGGGTCGATCCCGTAGCGCTCGCGCACCTCGGCCGGGCCGACCTCTTCGGCACCTTTGCCGCCGCCGGTTTTCACGTAGAGGACAGTGGTGCTCTCGTCCGCGCACTGGTACATGTCGCGGTCGCCGGTCAGCAGCAGCGCCTGCCCGCCCGCCTCGGCCTCCAGCCGTGCGTAGGTCCCGAGCAGGTCGTCGGCCTCTAGGTCGTCCGCCGCCTCCACGGTCCAGCCGAAGGCCTCGAAGAACGGGCGCGACTCGGCGAACTGGTGCGGCAGCTCGTCCGGCATCGCCGCCTCGCGCTCGGCGTGGTAGGCGGGGTAGAGCTCGGTCCGATAGGCCGCCGCGTCGGGGCCGAAGCAGAGCACCACCGCCCGCGGCTCGTGCACTTCCACCTCGCGCAGGATTAGGTTCGCCGTCCCCAACAGCGCATTGACCGGCCGCCCGTCGGTCCCCGTGATCGTCTTCGGCAGCGCGTAGAAGGCGCGAAACAGCATCGAGGGCGCATCGACGGCAAGCAGCGGCGGGGGGGAGGGCACGTTGCACTTATATGACACTTGCCCGTCGGCGTTCGTCCTTTTACGGGCATATGTAGGGGAAAGGACGAACGCCGCGTTTGTTCTGGGGGTGAGAGGGGAGTTCCGGAGGATGGATCAGCAGCCGCGCATCCCGCCCGGCACCCGCCGCCGGATCGGGCCGCTGAACGCGGCGATCGTCTGGGCGATTGGGAGGGCGAGCGGTGGGCGGCCGCCGAACGTGTTCACGACGTTGGCGCGCAACCGCGACCTCTTTCGGCGCTGGCTCTTCTTCGCCGGTGGCTTGATGCCGGGCGGGAAGCTGCCGCGGGTCGACACCGAGCTGGTGATCCTCCGCGTCTCCCACAACACCAGCTGCGCTTACGAGTGGTCTCATCACGAGCGCTTGGGACAGAAAGCCGGCCTCAGCGCCGAGGAGGTCGAGCGCGTCCGCTCCGGCCCGGACGCTCCGGGCTGGACCCCGCGCCAACAGGCGTTCCTGCGCGCCTGCGACGAGATGCACGCCGACGGCCAGATCGGCGATGAGACTTGGGATCGCCTCGCCGCCGAACTCGACGACCGCCTCCTGATCGAGCTCTGTCTCCTGATCGGCCACTACGAGATGCTGGCGATGACGCTGAACACCCTCCGCGTTCCGCTCGACCCGCCCGCCAAGGGCATCGGCTGACTTTTCCAGCCGGCGTTCGTCCTTAGGACGGACATGCCGGTAAAAGGACGAACGCCGCGGGTGGCTAGAGTCGTCCGCTGCATGAAGGCGCTCGACATCACCGAGCTGGAGAAGCGCTACCCGAACGGGGTGGAGGCGCTGCGCGGCGTCTCCCTCGACATCGAGGAGGGCGAGTTCTTCGGCCTGCTCGGCCCCAATGGCGCCGGCAAGTCGACGCTGATCCACTGCACGACCGGGCTCGCGCAGCCGACCGGCGGCTCGATCGCGATCTTCGACCATGACGCGATCGACCACTACGCCGACGCCCGCCAGTCGGTCGGCCTCGCCCCGCAGGAGCCGAACCTCGACTGGTTCCTCACGGTCGAGGAGTCGCTCGACTACCACGCCGGCTACTTCGGGATGCCGCGCACCGAGCGCCGCGCCCGCACCAAGGAGCTGCTCGAGACCTTCTCCCTGACCGAGAAGCGCGACGAGCGCACCCGCACCCTCTCGGGCGGGATGAAACGGCGGCTGATTCTGGCCCGGGCGATGATGCACCGCCCCCGCCTGCTGATCCTCGACGAGCCGACCGCCGGCGTCGACGTTGAGCTCCGCCTCGAGCTCTGGCACTACGTCCAGAAAATCAACCAGGAGGGGACGACGATCCTGCTCACCACGCACTATCTGGAGGAGGCCGAGCAGCTCTGCGACCGGATCGCCTTCATCGCCGACGGGCAGATCGTCGCCGAGGGGACCAGCCCCGAGCTGGCCGCGCGCTTCGACGTCCCGAACCTCGAGGACGCCTACCTGGCGCTGGTCGGCCGCAAAGAGCTCTCGCGCTCGCACCTCGAGCTCGCCGACGAGGTCGAGGCGTGAAGTTCCCGATGACTTCGGCGCAGATCCGCTTCGCGACGCTCTGGCGCCGCGAGTGCAATCGCTTCCTGAAGATCAAGAAACAGACGATCGGCGCGCCGCTGCTGGAAACCTTCCTCTACATCACGATCTTCGGCGCCGCGCTGGGCTCGCGGATCAAGCACCTGCACGGGATCGACTACATCCTCTTCGTCATCCCCGGCCTGATCATGATGGCCTTCTCGACCAACTCCTTCACCAACAACAGCTCCTCGATTCTCCAGCAGAAGTTCCAGGGAGCGATCCAGGATCAGCTCTCCTCGCCCGCCTCGCCGGCCGAGCTGCTGCTCGCCTTCTCGCTCGGTGGCTTCATGCGCGGCCTGATAGTCGCGACCCTGACCTTCCTCGTCTCGGTCGTCCTCGTCGGGCTGCCGGTCGAAAACGTCCTCGTCCTGATCCCGTCCCTCGCCCTGGTCGGCTTCTTCTTCAGTCAGCTCGGCGTCCTGATCGGCGTCCGCGCGGAACAGTTCGACGACGTCGCCTTCGCCCAGACCTTCGTCCTACAGCCGCTGATCTTCCTCGGCGGCGTCTTCTACTCCGCCGCCCTGCTGCCGCAGCCGTGGGAGACCCTGACCCGCTTCGACCCGATCTTCTACATGATCAATCTGGTCCGCTACGGCTTCGTCGGTTTCACCGAAGTCAGCATCGGCCTCTCGCTCCTGGCCCTCACCGCCGCCACCGCCGCGCTCTTCCTCTTCAACCTCCGCCTCTTCAGCCGCGGCTACCGCCTGCGCTCCTAGCGATTGGTGAGTTAACCCGCCTATAGGACGGTTAACTCACCAATCGTCGGCCTAGCCCGGATCGGCCACCGGGACAACCGGGGCTTTGCCGACGTCGTCCGGCAGGAGCAGGATCGCGCCCTCGCCGGTGACGTAGGCCTCCTCGCCGTGCTGGACGACGTCCATGCCCATCGCCTCCTCGCGGTCGCTTGCCCGCAGCGGCATTACCGCGCCGATCAGCTTCAGCAAAACGAAGGTCATGATGAACGCGTAGGCGGGGGTCGCGAACGCTGCCAGCGCCTGGTCGCCCAGCTGCGCCGCGTTGCCGTAGAAGAGGCCGTCGGAGACGCCGTTCCAGCTCGCCTGGGCGAAGAAGCCGATGAAGAGGATCCCGAAGAAGCCGGCCGTGCCGTGGGCGGCAAGAACGTCGAGGGTCTCGTCGACCCGGGTCCGCGTGCGCCAGACGATGATCCCGTAGCTCGGCAGCGCCGCCAGCGCTCCCAGCAGCATCGCCCAGCCCGGGCTGACGTAGCCGCCCGCCGGAGTGATCGCAACGCAGCCGACGACAATCGCCGTGGCGGCGCCGATCGCGGTCACTTTGCGGCCGCGGAAGAGGTCGAGCGCGAACCAGACAACAAGGGTGCAGGCGGGGCAGAGGAGAGTGTTGGTGAAGGCGAGGACGCTGGGGTGGCCGGTGCCGAAGCCGCTGCCGCCGTTGAACCCGAACCAGCCGAACCACAGCAGCCCGGCGCCGAGCAGGACGTAGACAGCGTTGTGAGGGAGGAGCGCCTGGCGGCCCCACTCCTTGCGGGCGCCGACGACCAGCGCCGCCGCCAGGGCGGAGAAACCGGAGCCCATCTCGACCGGCACGCCGCCGGCGAAGTCGAGCGTCCCGCCGGACATCAGCCAGCCGCCGCCGAAGGCCCAGTGGGCGAGCACGGCGTAGACCAGCACCGACCACAGCGCGGCGAAGACGAGGAACGGCCCAAACCGCATCCGCTCGACCACGGCGCCGGAGATCAGCGCCACGGTGATGATGCAGAAGGTCGCCTGGAAGGCGAAGAAGACGAGCTCGGGGATCGTCCCGCCCTGACGCGGCGCGAAGTCAACGCCGCTGAGGAAGGCGTTGCCGAGCCCGCCGATCAGCCCGCCGTTGCCGTCGAAGGCGAGCGAGTACCCGACCGCGGCCCAGGTGACAGCGGCGACCGCGATCGCGGCGATGCTCATCATGAACGTGTTGAGGGTGTTCTTCGACCGCACTAGGCCGGCGTAAAAGAGCCCCAGGGCCGGCGTCATCATCAGCACCAGCGCGGTGGCGACCAGCATCCAGGCGGTGTCCCCCGTGTCAATCGCGGCGATCATCGGCTCACCGGCGTCACGGCGCCCTCGTCGCTGTCGCCGGTGCGGATCCGCACCGCGTGATCGAGCGGGACGACGAAGATCTTGCCGTCGCCGACTTCGCCGGTGCGCCCGCCCTCGCAGATCGCCTGCACGGTCTGGTCAACGAACGAGTCGGAGACCGCGACCTCGAACCGCACCTTCTCCGAGAGACCCATCTGCACGGTCGTCCCGCGATAGGTCTCGACCCGCTCGACCTCACCGCCGTGGCCCTGGACCCGGCTCATCGAGAAGCCGCGGACCTCGGCCTTATGAAGCGCCTCGAGAACCTGGTTCGCCTGCTCGGGGCGAACGATCCCGATTACAAGTTTCACTTTTCTTCCTCTCCCTATTGCCGCTGCTGCCGGGGCGAGCCTATCTGGACGGCAACCGGCCTTGCGCGCTCAAGGGCCCGCGAGTGCCGGACCGCCCACCCCCGTACAATCGGCTCCGCATGGCCACGCGGGTCCGCAGGCGGCGACGCAAGCCGCACCATCCCATCTGGCACAAGGTCGCGATCCCGCTGGGGGTCCTCGTTGCCCTTGTGCTGGTCGCTGGCGGCATCGCGGCCGCTTGGGCGCTGAAGACCTACAACGAAGCGCCGCCCCTTTCCAGCCTGAAGCCGGTGCAGAAGGGGCGCACCTCGGCGATCTACGCCGCCGACGGCACCCGGATCGGCTTCATCCGCTCGGAAAACATCCGCCAGCCCGTCCCGGCGAAGGCGCTGCCGCAGGTGCTGAAGAACGCCACCGTCGCGATCGAGGACAAGAACTTCTTCGAGCACGGCGCCCTTGACTACGAAGGCATCGTCCGCGCCGCTTGGAAGGACGCCCTCGCCGGCGGCCAGCCGGTCCAGGGCGCCTCGACGATCACCCAGCAGCTGGTCCGCAACCTCTACATCCAGAACCGGGAAGAGACGATCAAGCGAAAGCTGATCGAAGCCCACCTCGCGGTCGAACTCGAGGAAAAGCACAGCAAGAACTGGATCCTCAAGGAATACCTCAACACCGCCCCGTACGGGACGGTCGAAGGGCAGACCGCGGTCGGAGCCGAGGCGGCGGCGCAGACCTACTTCTCGAAACCGGCCAAGGACCTCAACTTGACCGAGGCGGCGCTGCTAGCCGGCTTGCCGCAGGCGCCCTCTGAATACAACCCCCTGCTGGACCCGAAGGCAGCGCTGAAGCGGCGCAACGAGGTGCTCGGGGTGATGCACGAACAGGGCTACATCAACGGCGAGGAATACAAGACCGCCCGTACCCACGGCCTCGGCCTCAACCCGAGCAACAAGTACCAGGCGATCAAGGACCCGTTCCTCTTCGACCTGGTCCAGAACGAACTGATCGAACGCTACGGGATCAACACCGTCCGCAACGGGGGACTCAAGGCATATACGACGATCGACCCGAGCCTGCAGGAAAAGGCCGAATACGCGGTCGAAAACGCTTGCTACGTCTGTTACCCCGAAGGCGGCCCGGCCTCCGGCCTCGCCTCGGTCGATCCCAAGACCGGCGCGATCGTCGCCCTCGCCTCGACCGAAGGCGAAGAATCCGAAAGCGAATTCAACTACGCCTGGCAGGCGCACCGCCAGCCCGGATCCTCGTTCAAGACCTTCGTCCTGACGACGGCAATCAAGGAGGGGATCGACCCCGCCACCACCTACTACAACGGCACCTCGCCAATGACCCTGGAAATCCCCGGCGGCGGCACCTGGACCGTCAACAACGCCGAGCCCGGCGGCGGCACGATGAACCTCGAAAGCGCCACCTGGGACTCGGTCAACGTCATCTTCGCCCAGCTCGACCTCGACGTCGGGCCTGAATCCGTAACCGAAACCGCGCACGAAATGGGGATCGAATCGCCGCTGCAATCGGTGCCGGCCGAGGCGATCGGCGGTCTCGCGATCGGGGTCACGCCGCTGGAAATGGCCGACGCCTACGCGACCCTCGCCGACGGCGGCATCCATCACGACGCCACCGCGATCAGCCGGGTCGAATTCCCCAACGGCAAGGTCGACAACTTCGAAAAGGACTCGGGCGAAAGGGTCCTCACCGAGGGCCAGGCCTACGAGGTGACGAAGATCCTCGAGGGCGTGATCACCCAGGGCACCGGCGCCGGCTACACCTACATGGGCTGCAGCTCGGAGGCGGGCAAGACCGGTACCTCGGAGGGGCTCTCCGACGCCTGGTTCGTCGGCTACACCCCCAAATACTCGACCGCCGTCTGGGTCGGCCACCCGACCTCGCGTGAATACACCGGCTTCGGAGGCCCCACGGCGGGCCCGATCTGGCAGTCCTACATGTCCGCGGCCCAGGAAGGCGACTGCCCCGAATTCGAAGAAGCGACCGAACCCGAACTCGAAGGCCTAGACAGCGAACACACCTCCGGCACGGGCTACGAAAGCGGCTACGAAGAAGAAGAAAGCTACGAAGGCGAATACGAAGAAGAAGCCGAAGGCGAAGAAAACGCCGGCAAGGAAAGGCCCGAAGGCGAAGCAGCCGCCGAAGAAGAAGCCCCGGCCCCCGAACCGGAACCGACGCCAGAACCCGCCTCCCCGCCACCCGCTGGCGGCGGCATCAGCCCCGGATAGTCGCGAGTCCGAACTTCACCTCGCTATAGCGGGGTGAAGTTCGGAGAGGCTACTCCCCGATCAGCTCGATCCGGTAGCCGTCGGGGTCGCGGACGAAGCAGATGCGGTGGCCCTCGGTGCGGCCGCCGGGGCGGTAGGGCGGCTTTTCCGGCTCGATGTCTAGCTCCGCGAGTTGGGTGAGGGTGTCGTCGAGGTTGCCGTCGACGAGGAGAGCGATGTGGTTGTAGCCGGTGCCGTGCTCGTATGCCGTGACGCCGTGGTTGTAGGTGAGCTCGAGGCGGGGGTCTTCGCCCGGCAGGGCCATGAAGACGTTGATCGCCTCGTCGCCGATCGGCATCCGCCGCACCTCCTCGAAGCCGAGCTTCTCGTAGAAGGCGACCGACCGGTCAATGTTCCCGATCCGATAGCAGGTGTGGAGGAACGTCGCCACCGACTTAGAGGGTACCCTTGGCGCTCAGGGAACACGTTTCACCACTAAGTAGAAAGGCACGCTTTGCATAGCAAGCTTTCACGCCGCGCCCGCTTGCGGGTCTTGGCTCTGGCGGTCCCGGCGGCCGCCCTCACCGTCATTTTCGGCACCTCGAGCCTGGCCGGTGCCGCCGAAGCGCCGATCGCTCCGGTCCCGACCGGCACCAAAGACGTGATCACGATTTCGCTGGTCAAGGGGAAGCTGAAGTTCGTCGCCCCCGAATCGGTGACCGTCGGCGATCAGCTGGAAATCATCAACAAGACCAACCCGCACCAGGTCGGTCCGCATACCTTCTCGCTGGTCACCAAAGGCTCGATCCCGAAGACGCGGAAGCAGATCGGCACCTGCTTCACGCCGAAGAAGATCTGCTTCGCGATCGCCCAGTGGCACGGGTTCAACCCGAAGACCGAAAGGATCACGAAGAACCCGGCCAAGGCTGGCTCGGCGGGCTGGAGCACGATGGGCACCGCCACCGGCACGAAGGGCGACTCCTGGTTCACCGGCGAAGCGAAGAGCGGCACGCACATCTCCCAGGAAGTGACGGCTGAAGCCGGCACCACCCTGTACTTCATGTGCGCGATCCACCCGTTCATGCACGGCCAGATCAAGGTCGTTGCGCCGGTCGTTCCGACCGCCTAGGTCCCGCCGACGTCTGGACAGTCCTCAGACGCACACCGCCTTGGGCGCCGAGCTTTCCTCGGCGCCCTTGGCGGCGGCGCCCTCGCCGTCCTCCTGCCCCAGCGGGGCGGTGGCGGCGGGCTGCTGCCGTTCTCGACCGAGCCGCCGCCGGCGCTCGCGGCAGTGCCGTTCCGCGAGCGGCTGCCGATCCCGCCAGTCCTCGACGGCGATCACATCCAGATCCCGATCCGCGAGGCCGAGCAGCAGATCCTGCCGGGGCGGAAGACCCGGCTCTGGACCTTCGGCGGCAGCTTCCCCGGGCCGACGGTCCGCCGCCGCGCCGGCCATCGCACCCGCGTCACCTTCCACCACGAGCTGCCGGAGAAGGTGGGGGAGCTCTCGATCCACCTCCACGGCGGCCACAACCGCACCCAGTTCGACGGCTACCCCGGCGGCCTGACGAAGAGCCAGCCGGTCTCCTACTACTGCCAGATCCCCCGCGGCCTCTCGGCCCGCGCCTCCGGTAACGAGTTCCTGCTCGAGCCCGGGCGGCGGAAAACCTACGTCTACGACCTGATGGAGGACGGCCGTCCCGAACGGGCTGCCTTCCAGTGGTACCACGACCACCGCCTCGACCACACTGCCCCGCACAGTTGGAAAGGCCTCGCTGGAATGTGGATCGTTGACGACGGCTTCGACGACTCGCTGTCGTTGCCGCGTGGCGAGCGCGACCTGCCGCTGATGATCGGCGACCGCAGCTTCAACCATGAGAACCAGCTCACGGATCCGTTCACCAACCGGCGCCCGCCCGACGACGGCATCCTCGGCGAGTGCATCCTCGTCAACGGCGCCTTCATGCCTCACCACCCGGTCGTACCGGCGCGTTACCGGCTGCGCATCCTCAACGTCTCCAGCTTCCGCAGCTACAACCTGCACCTTTCCAATGGCGCGCCGATGGTCCAGATCGCCAGCGACAGCGGCCTGATGCCGAAGCCGGTCCGCCGCCGCGAAATCCTCCTCGGCCCGGCCGAGCGGGTCGAGGTGATCGTCGACTTCGCCGGCCACGCGGGGGAGGCGGTCGAGCTGCGCAGCACCGCGCGCCACGCCGGCCGCAACCCCAAGGGCGCCCATACCTACGGCGGCGCCCTGATGCAGTTCCGGGTGGGGGGCGAGCGTGTGCCCGACCACAGCCGCGTGCCTCGAAAGCTGCGCCCGCTGCCCGAGTGGACGCAGAAAGCCAAGCGCACGCCCGACCACCGCTGGGAGATCACGATCGGCGGCTTCTTCAAAACCACCTGGCGGATCAACGGCCGCACCTTCAACCCTGCCTACGTGGAGACGAAGCCGCGCCTTGGCACCACCGAGACCTGGGAGTTCGTCAACAAGACCAACGTCGCCCACGTCATGCACTTGCACCACACCGACTGGTACCTGCTGGAGCGCAACGGCAAAGCGCCGCCGCCCTGGGAAGACTGCCTCAAGGAGACGTTCTTCCTCTTCCCGAACGAAAAGATCCTCGTCGCCGGCCACTTCTCCGACTACACCGGCAAATTCGTCGTCCACTGCCACATGCTCGACCACGAGGACCACGGCCTGATGAGCCAGTTCCAGGTCGTGCGCGGCTGACCCAGCACAACTGACCAGCACGACTGACAAGTTGTCCAACGCGAGTTAAGGAAACAGTTGCGTTTGCCGATGCTCCCGGCATGGCGGCTACGCAAAATCGAGTACGGCTAAGTACGGGTGGCGACCCGGAGGTTCGCGCCAGCGCGGCGTTGCTGGTCGCCGGCGCCGGCCTGGTCGCGCTCTCGCTAGTCCTGCCGCACCCCAGTGGCGGGGACCAGCACGCCATCGCGACAATCGCCGCGGCGATGGCCTTTGCCGGGGCGCTCTGCTCGATCTTCGTCGGCCGGATCCCGAGGGCGGCCGTCCACGCGATCCTCGCTGTCACCGTCGGTCTCACCGGCCTGCTGATCTACGAGAGCGGGATTGCCGCGGGCCAGTACGGGACGATCTTCGTCTGGTCGACCCTGATCGCCTCCTACTTCTTCCCCCGTCGGGTCGCGGTCGCCCACCTCGCCTGGCTCTTGCTCGTCTACGGTGTCGTCCTGATCGAGGTCCCGAGCACCGTCGGCTACTCGCCGTTGACCCGCTGGATCTTCACCCTGGTCTCGCTCGGCGTGGTGATGGCGCTGACCACCGAGATCGTCGCCCGCCGCGCCCGCGCCGACGAGCGCGCCCGTCGCTTCTTCGAGCTCTCCCGCGACATGCTCTGCACCGCCAACATGGATGGCTACTTCGTCGAGCTGAACGACGCCTGGACCGCGCACCTCGGTTACGGCGTCGGAGAGCTGCGGGCGGTCCCGTTCGTCGAGCGCGTCCACCCCGAGGACCGCGAGCGCACTGAAGTCGAGGCGGCCGCCCTCTTCGAGGGGGCCGAGACGCTGAGCTTCGAAAACCGCTACCTCGCCAAGGACGGCAGCTGGCACTGGCTGCGCTGGAGCTCGCAGCTCTCGCCCGATGAGTCGCTGATCTACGCCCGCGCCACCGACGTCACCGAGCTGAAGCAGATCGAGGGCGAACGCGAGCAACTGCTGGGCAAGGTGCAGGACATGGCCACCCACGACTCGCTGACCGGGCTCTACAACCGCCGGGTGCTGGAGGAGCAACTGCCGCGCGAGATGGCCCGCGCCCGCCGCACCGGCTCGCCGCTCTGCGTCGCCCTGATCGACATCGACCACTTCAAGGCCTACAACGACGCTCACGGCCACCTCGCGGGCGACGAGGTCCTGCGCGAGTGCGCCCGCGCCTGGGACGAGGCCCTGCGCGGCGAAGACACGATTGTCCGCTTCGGCGGTGAGGAGTTCCTGGTCTTGCTGCCCGACACCGCTCCCGAGGAGGCGGCGGAGGTGGTCGAGCGGCTGCGGGAGCGGACGCCGCTGGGCCAGACCTGCTCCGCCGGCCTCGCCAGCTGGGACACCGTCGAGAGCGCCGACGACTTGCTCGGTCGCGCCGACGCGGCGCTCTACCTGGCCAAGGCCGGCGGCCGCGACCAGCTCGCACTCGCCGGCGCCACCGCCTGATCGCCGCCGGCTCGTAATGATGCGGCGATGGGCCGTGACGAGCACGAACGCGCAGTTCGCTTCCGCACCGCGCGCCGCGATCCCGAGCTGACCGTCGTCGAGGGCTTCCACGCGCTCAAGCACGCGCTGCGCTTCGGCGCCGAGCTAGTGGAGGCGGTGGCGGTCGACCCCTCCTCGCTGGATGCAATGGCGGCAGACCTGGCACCCGACCTCGCCGGTCAACTGGCCGAACGGGTCGAGCAGGTGGACAAGGAGACGCTTCCCGACCTGGTGCCGCTGGTCCCACACACCGGCGTTGTCGCGATCGCCCGGCGGCCGCAGGTGGACCTCGAGGCGGCGCTTGGCGACCCCGCGCCGGCGCCGGCGATCCTGCTCGAGCAGCCGCGCAACATGGGCAACATCGGCGCCTGCATCCGGGTCTCGGCCGGCGGCGGCGCGGCGGCGGTAATCACCACCGGCGAGAACGACCCCTGGCACCCCGATGCGGTCCGCGGCGCTGCCGGTCTGCAGTTCGCGCTCCCGGTGGCCAAGGTCGAGGCGCTGCCGGCGAGCGACCGGCCGCTGCTGGCAATCGATCCCGAGGGGGAGGAGCTGGTGCCGGGCCTGGTGTCGCCACGCGCGATCCTCGCCTTCGGCACTGAGCGCCACGGCCTCAGCGGTGAAGTCTTCGAGCGGGCCGAGGCCCGGATCGCGATCCCGATGCGCGAGGGCGTCTCCAGCCTCAACCTCGCGACCTCGGTGGCGATCGTCCTCTTCTTCATGCGGCTGAGTACGGATGCCGCGGGCAGGAGCCCGTCTTAGCGTCGGGAATTACATAAGGTCCCTTAAGCGCGAATCCTCGCGTACCCAGTCGTAAATCCGAAAGGAAAGATATGCCGCTCGCCGACATCAGCTTCGGGGAAATCCTCCTCGTAGCGTTGGAGATCTTTTTCTTCGTGGTCTGGATCTGGATCCTGATCACGATCCTCAGTGACCTATTCCGCGACCACGAAATCTCGGGGTGGGCGAAGGCGGCATGGGTGCTCTTCCTCGTCTTCATCCCCTTCCTAACCGCGCTGATCTACCTGATCGCCCGCGGCGAGGGGATGCGCGACCGCACGATCAAAGCCCAGGCCGACGCGAAAAAGCACTTCGACGAATACGTCCGCGAGACGGCCACGTCCACCTCTCCCGCCGAGGAACTCCACAAACTCGCCGGGCTCAAAGACAAAGGCGCCCTCAGCCAAGAGGAGTTCGACCGCGCCAAGCAGAAACTGCTGGCCTGATCTTCCGAGTGGTGGGACTTATCGCCGCTATGCGGTCATAAGTCCCACCGCTTGCAGTGCTAGCGGTAGCCCTCCAGCGCGTAGGGGTTGAGGAACTGCCGTTTCCAAAAGTAGTCGCGGTCGACGGGGCTCAGCTCAGCGAGATCGCAGACCTCCTTCCAGTTGGTCTCGATCGAGTCGACCTGGCTGTCGACGATTTCCCGCGCCTCCGTCTCTGCGAGGCGAAAAGAGGAGGCGGTCGCGATGCAGGCAGCCACCTGGCTCAAGCGGAAGCCGTCGTGGCGGATCGCCATCGCCTGGCTTGCCTCACCGCCACTGCGAAGCTGAGGGCAGATGTCATACGCAGGCGTCAGCGAAAGGCGACTGCCGTCCCAGAATGCGGCGTGGTTGCGGGCATGATCGTCGGTGTTGCCGACGAGGATGTTGAAGGTCATTCGGCTGAACAGCTCCCGCAGGTCGGCAAGGGCGTCGGCGAAGCGCTCAAGCATCAGGTCGGCGAGGTCCGCATAGCTCGCGTAGCGGGCCATCATCTCGTCCAGCCCAAGCAGCGTCAGGGCGGAAACGATCCCCCGCCGCCTGCCGTCTCCCGGTCGGTCGAAGCGTTCCACCAGGAGCACGTCACGGCCTAGGACCGTCTCGAGGTCGGTCTTGGCCACAGCAAGCCCCGCCTTTTCGGCGAGCTTCATCGCAATGAACTCGCCCTTCACGATTGGGTAGGGATCGGCGGCCGCCGAGAACTTGGCGATCAGGGAGCGATCTCCCTGGCGCAACGACGCCTTCGGCCTCGCCCCACCGATGGAGCTACCCGCGAAAAGGGCGCGGCGGAGCGCGGGCGCCAGGACGACGCCTTCTTCTACCTTCGTGGCGACGTCCACCAGTTGCTCCAGGTCGGCTACCTCGTCTTCGCGAGGTTCGTACTCATCTGCCGATCGCTGGAAATCGATTGCTCCGGTTCGATCAGAACCTGACTCCAGCAGATAGGTGAGCAGGCTGAGGTCGGCGGGATCCACATCGCGGCCGGCTTCGCCGAGAACCCGGTTCATGATCATCCGTTGGCCCCAGGCGTCCGGGCCGGCATCGCTGATACAGCCGGCTACCGACATGCCGGGGGGTGGGGGAATCGGTCCCGCTCGCAGGGGCAGCTCTGGATCGAAAATGGGGATGCCTCCCTCTCGCTCCAGGTAGCTGCGGCCGTAGACGAAGTCGATCAGGTCGCCCACGACTTCGAGCCGGCCAGCCACAACTGGCTCAGTCGTGCCCGGCAACCAGATCCAGACGAAGGCTCCTTGGGGTGGGTCAGAAGTCGTCATCGACATCTCTGCGGGAGGGGCGGACCCGTTGCGGCAGTAGGGCGAGGCGGTCGCGAGAGCGCGCCAGCTCGGTCTTCAGCTGATCCCGGCCCTCTCCGAAGAGGGGGACGCCAACGAGCCGTGCGGCTTCGAAGGCCGCCCCGAGGCCAACGCTGGGATCGCCGCGTTCGATCTTGCCCAAAGTGGGCCTGCTGACTCCCGCGCGCTTTGCAAGCTCCTCCGCCGACCAGCGGCGAGCATGCCGGCCTTGTCGGATCTGCGCTCCCAAGAGCTTGGCGGCATCCTCTGCGTACGGCGAATAAGCGCGCGGCTGGTTCATGTAAATAATATTAGCCGTTAAATAGCTTTATGCAAACTATACTTGCCAAAATAGAAATAACCCGTCGCCTTCGAAGTATGGAGAGGCGATCCTGCAAAAGCTGCAATTTGCAAAGAAGGTTGCGGTTTATCGACCACTTCTGATCCCTTGAAGAGGCTTCGCTAGCCTGCGCCGCCGTGCTGTTTAGTTCCTCTACGAGCGCGACTCGGCGTCGCGCCCTGATATTTGCCGCCTTGTTTCTCGCAGGGCTCTGTGCGCTTGCCGGTTCCTGGGCGGGGAGTGCGCCGGCGGAGACCCCGCAGGAAAAGCTGGAAGCGACGCGCGACAAGCTCGAAGCGGTGCGGGCGCACCAGAGCGCGCTGACCGAAACGATCGCCGAACAGAACCGGGCGATCGACTCGATGCTCGGCGAAGTCTCCAACCTGCGCCAAAAGCAGGCGGCGGTCGAGGCTGAACTGGAAGAAAAGCAGGCCGAGCTCGACGCGGCGACGAAGGCGCTGGAAGCCGAAGAAAAGCACCTGGAAGAAGTGCGGGAAAAGCTGCAGCGGGCGCTCGGCGTCCTCAGCCAACGCCTGATCGCGATCTACGAGTCCGGCTCGCCCGACGTCGTCAACGCGATCTTCGAAGCCGAAAACTGGTCCGACATGGCGGCCCAGACCGAATATCTGAGCCGGATCCAGAGCTATGACGACGAAGTCGTCGAACGGGTGAAGACGCTGCGGGACGAAGTCCGCTCGGCGGTCGACCGGCTGAGCAAGAAGCGGGCGGAAATCGAAGCGGCGCGCGACGCGGTCGCGGCGATGGAGGAAGAAGTCGCCGCCGCCCGCAAGGAAGCCGAGGCGCGCTTCGGCGAACTGAAGGCCGCCCAGGCGCAGCGGCAGGAAGCGCTCGAACAGCTGGAGTCACGCGAAGAATCGCTCTCCAACAACCTCGCCTCGATCTCCGAACAGGTTGCCTCCGAAGGCGGGGACGCGACCGAAGGGATGATGCCGGCGCCGCTCAACCCGGGCCAGGAAGCGCAGGTGATCAGCGAAAGCGAAGCGAGCGCTCCGGCCTCGGCCCCGGCCGCGGTCCAGGAAGCGATCGCTGCCGCCAACTCGATCGCCACCACCCCCTACATCTGGGGCGGCGGCCACGGCTCCTTCGAATCCGAAGGCTACGACTGCTCGGGCGCCGTCTCCTTCGCCCTGCACGGCGGCGGCTTCCTCGAAAGCCCGCTCGACTCGACCGGCCTCGAGACCTGGGGCGAACCCGGCCCCGGCCAGTGGATCACCGTCTACGCCAACGCCGAACACGCCTGGATGGTGATCGCCGGCATCGCCTTCGACACCGTCGGCGGCCCCGGCCCGCGCTGGCACGACCCCTGGGTCGACTCGCCCGAAGGCTTCGTCGCACGGCACCCCGCCGGCTACTGATCCTCCCTGCCCTAAAGTCAGCGCTCTGACGCACTAGAGGCGATTGCTACAAGCGTCACCCGGGTACCTGTGGGACGAGGGAGAGATGTCCCAAGGGTCCTAGGGAAGGAGTCGTCATGGAGTCTGCATCTGTCCCGCGGCACGAGGTGCCGGGCCGCGATCTACCTGGTCGCGCGCCGAGGCGGGAACCCGCATCCGAAGGCCCGGTCGGCTGGAAACCGGCCGATCCCGGTCCACTCGGCTTGGCGGCGTTCGCGCTGACCACCTTCGTGCTCAGCATGTTCAACGCCAACCTGGTCAGCCATGCCGGTGAGCCGGTGGTGCTGGGGCTCGCTCTCGCCTACGGCGGGATCGCGCAGCTGCTCGCCGGGATGTGGGAGTTCCGCACCGGCAACACCTTCGGCGCCGTCGCCTTCAGCTCGTTCGGGGCCTTCTGGATCTCGTTCTGGGTCCTGGTGACCTTCTTCGCCGACAAGATCCCGGCCGAACACCTCGGCCCGTCGCTCGGGCTCTACCTGATCGCCTGGGGGATCTTCACCACCTACATGTTCATCGCTTCCCTGCGGACGACGGCGGCGATCGCGCTGGTGTTCCTGCTCCTGGCGGCGACGTTTTTCCTGCTCGGGATCGGCAACGCCAACGAAAGCGAAGGGCTGATCGAAGTCGGCGGCTTCTTCGGGATTGCCACGGCTGCGGCTGCTTGGTATGCATCCTTTGCAGCGGTCGTCAACTCGACCTTCGGGCGGACGGTGATGCCGGTCAAGCCGATGAACGAGCCAAGGACGGCGGAACCGGCAGCAAGGGACTAACGGGAAAGAGGGAGGAGGAGTCGGATGGCAGTCGAGCAAGGAGAGACGCCGCTCGAGCAAGAACTCGACGCGATGCTGGAGATCGAGAAGTTCGAGCCGCCGGACGAGTTCCGGGCGGCGGCTCGCTGGAGCGATCCGAAGATCTACGAGGAAGCAGCGGCCGACCCGGTTGCCTGGTGGACGCAACAGGCGAAGGAGCTGCTCGACTGGGACGTCGAGCCGACCGAGGGTCTCGACGACTCCAACCCGCCCTTCTACAAGTGGTTCGCTGACGGCAAGCTGAACGCCTCGGCGCAGTGCCTCGACCGCCACGTCGAGGCCGGCATCGGCGACCGCGTCGCCTACCACTGGCGCGGCGAGGAGGGGGAGGAGCGCGAGGTCACCTACGCCGACCTCCACCGCGACGTCCAGCGCTTCGCCAACGCGCTCAAGGACCTGAACGTCGGCAAGGGCGATGTAGTCGGGATCTACCTGCCGATGATCCCTGAGGTCGTCGTCGCAATGCTCGCCTGCGCCCGCATCGGCGCGATCCACAACGTCGTCTTTGGTGGCTTCTCGGCGGAGTCGGTGCGCGAGCGGATGGAGTTCTCGGAAGCGAAAGCGCTGGTCACCGTCGACGGCGCCCGCCGCAAGGGGAAGACGGCGCCGATCAAGCCGCAGGTCGACGAGCACCTGGGGGACCTCGGCACCCTGGAGACGATCATCGTCGTCCGCCACACCGGCATCGACGTGCCGATGAGCGAGGGCCGCGATGTCTTCTACGACGAGGTGATGAAGGCGGCCGATCCCGAGTGCCCGGCGGAGCCGATGGAGGCCGAGCACCCGCTGTACATCCTCTACACCTCCGGTTCAACCGCGAAGCCGAAGGGCATCCTCCACACGACCGGCGGCTACATGACCGGCGTCACCGCCACCCATCGCTACGTCTTCGACCTGAAGCCCGAGGAGGACGTCTACTGGTGCGCGGCCGACGTCGGCTGGGTCACCGGCCACTCCTACATCGTCTACGGGCCGCTCTCCAACGGGGCGACCAGCGTGATGTGGGAGGGGGCGCCGGACTACCCGCATAAAGGGATCTGGTGGGAGCTCGTCGAGCGCTACAAGGCGACGATCCTCTACGCGGCGCCGACCGCGATCCGCACCTTCATCAAATGGGGCGCCGAGATCCCGGCCGAACACGATCTCTCCTCGCTGCGGCTGCTCGGCTCAGTCGGCGAGCCGATCAACCCAAAGGCCTGGCTCTGGTACCGCCAGGTGATCGGCGGCGGCAACTGTCCGATCGTTGACACCTGGTGGCAGACGGAGACCGGCGCGATCATGATCAGCCCGCTGCCGGGAGTCACCGCGACCAAGCCGGGCTCGGCGACGACGCCGTTCCCGGGGGTCGAGGCGCAGGTGGTCGACGAGTCCGAGGGCGAGCCGGTGGAGGAAGGGCAGGGACTGCTGGTGCTGGAGAGCCCCTGGCCCTCCATGCTGCGTGGCCTCTACAAAGAGGACGATCGCTTCGTCGAGACCTACTTCTCGCGCTTCGGGAAGGAGCGCTACCTGGTCGGCGACGCCGCCCGCCGCGACAAGGACGGCTACTTCTGGGTGATCGGGCGGATCGACGATGTCGTCAACGTCTCCGGCCACCGGCTCTCGACCGCCGAGGTCGAGTCGGCGATCGTCGCCCACCCCGATGTCGCCGAGGCGGCGGTGATCGGGCAGTCAGACGAGGACACCGGCCAGGCGATCTGCGCCTTCGTCACCGTCCGCGGCGGGGTCGCCGAAGACGACGCCCTGATGGAGGGCATCCGCGAATCCGTCGCCGAGCGGATCGGCAAATTCGCCCGCCCGAAGCGGATCGTCTGGGCCGACGACCTCCCCAAGACCCGCTCCGGCAAGATCATGCGCCGCCTCCTCCGCGACATCGCCGAGGGCCGCGCCCTGGGCGACGTGACGAC
>DASZNP010000058.1:0-15271 GCA_035551255.1 Solirubrobacterales bacterium | reverse complement strand
TGATCAGCCCGATCACGCCCAGCTCGAGCGCGATCCGCTCGGTGGTGAGGCGGATCTCCTCGAGCATCTCCTCGCCGAGGCTCATCGGCGGGATCACGCAGGCCGAGTCGCCGGAGTGGACGCCGGCCTCCTCGACGTGCTGCATGATCCCGGCGACGTAGACGTCGCTGCCGTCGCCGAGTGCGTCGACGTCGACCTCGATCGCGTCCTCGAGGAAGCGGTCGAGCAGCAGCGGGTGCTCCTGGTCGGCCTTGACGTGCTTGCTCAGGTAGGCCTTGAGGTCCTCGGTCGAGTAACAGATCTCCATCGCCCGTCCGCCGAGGACGTAGGAGGGTCGGACCAGCAGCGGGAAGCCGACCTCCTGGGCAATGACCTCGGCCTCCTCGGCCGAGAGCGCGGTCCCGTAGGGCGGGTGCTCGACCCCGAGCCGGCGCAGCAGGGCACCGAAGCGGCCTCGGTCCTCGGCAAGGTCGATCGCGTCGACCGGCGTGCCGAGCAGCCGCACGCCGGCTTCTTCCAGCGTCCGGGCCAGCTTCAGCGGCGTCTGCCCACCGAACTGGACGATCACCCCCTCCGGGGTCTCCTGGGCGCAGACCGCGAGCACGTCCTCTGCGGTCAGCGGCTCGAAGTAGAGACGGTTGGAGGTGTCGTAGTCGGTCGAGACCGTCTCCGGGTTGCAGTTGACCATCACCGCGTCGCGGCCCAGCTCGCGGGCGGTCATCGCTGCGTGGACGCAGCAGTAGTCAAACTCGATCCCCTGGCCGATCCGATTCGGGCCGGCGCCAAGGATGACGACCGAGTCGTTCTCGCCGCGGCGGACCTCGTTCGCCGGTGGCGTCCCGTCGTGGCGCGGGCGCTCGTGGCCCGAGTAGTAGTAGGGCGTTGCCGCCTCAAACTCGGCGGCGCAGGTGTCGACCGCCTTGTAAGTGCGTGAGAGGCCGTCGGTGCTGTCGCCTTCAATGGCCAGTGCCTGCAACTCGCGCAGGAACCAGCGGTCGACCAGGCAGCGCTCGTGGACGGCCTCGACGTCGAGGCCCCGCTCAAAGGCGGCGAGGACCTGGTCGAAGCGCTCGGCGCAGGGCACCTCGAGGGCCGCCAGCAGCTCCTCGTCTGACTCGGGGATTTCGGCGGGGGAGTCGAGCTCGCGAGAGCGCATCGCCTTGGCAAAGGACTCGCGGAAGGTGCGGCCAATCGCCATCGCCTCCCCCACGCTCTGCATGTAAGTCGAGAGCCGGCCCTCGGAGCCGGGGAACTTCTCGAAGGCGAAACGCGGGATCTTGGTGACGACGTAGTCGATCGTCGGCTCGAAGGAGGCGGGCGTGGCGCGGGTGATGTCGTTGGGGATCTCCTCCAGCGCGTAGCCGACCGCCAGTTTGGCCGCCATCTTCGCGATCGGGAAGCCGGTCGCCTTGGAGGCGAGGGCCGAGGAGCGCGACACTCTCGGGTTCATCTCGATGACGACGATCTCCCCGTCTCGCGGATCGACCGCGAACTGGACGTTGGAGCCGCCGGTCTCGACGCCGATCGCCCGGATCACCTTGATCGCCTGGTCGCGGAGGTCCTGGTAGAGCGGGTCGGTCAGCGTCTGCGCCGGCGCGACCGTGACCGAGTCGCCGGTGTGGACGCCCATCGGGTCGACGTTCTCGATCGAGCAGATGATCACGACGTTGTCGTTGCGGTCGCGCATCACCTCGAGCTCGAACTCGCCCCAGCCAATCACCGACTCCTCGACCAGCACCTGGTTGATCGGGCTGGCCGCGAGGCCCTCGGAGACGACCTGGCGCAACTCGGTCTCGGTATTGCCGATACCGCCGCCCTGGCCACCCATCGTGAAGGCCGGGCGGACGATCGCCGGCAGGGTGATTTCGCCGGCGGCGAGCTTCGCCTCCATCTCCCCCACGCTCTCGACGATGACCGACCACGGGACCCGGATGCCCGCGTCTTGCATCGTCGTGCGGAACTTCTCACGATCCTCGGCGCGGCTGATCGACTCGGCGTTGGCACCGATCAGCTCGACCCCGAGCCGCTCCAGGGTCCCGTCCTCATCCAGCGCCATCGCGATGTTGAGCGCGGTCTGGCCGCCGAGGGTCGGTAGCAGCGCGTCGGGGCGCTCCTTTTCGAGGATCTTGGTCACCGGGCCCGGCAGCAGCGGCTCGATGTAGGTGCGAGTGGCGAACTCCGGGTCGGTCATGATCGTCGCCGGGTTCGAGTTGACGAGGACGACTTCGTAGCCCTCCTCCAAGAGGACCTTGCAGGCCTGCACGCCGGAGTAGTCGAACTCGGCCGCCTGCCCAATCACGATCGGACCCGAGCCGATCAGGAGGATCTTCCGGATGTCCTCGCGTTTAGGCACTCTCTACCTCCCGCGCCCCTGCCAGGCGCTTCTCCAGGTTTTCACGGACCGCGGGCCACTCGTCATCGACGATCGAGAAGTAGGCCGAGTCGCGGCTGCCGGTGATCGGCATCAGCATGTGCTTGCGGTGGACGCCCTCGAACTTCGCGGGCAGCGCTTCCATCGCGCCGCGCGAGCGCTCGTTACGGGCGTCGGTCTTCAGCTCCACCCGCATGCAGCCGAGCTCTTCGAAGGCGAAACCGAGCATCAGCAGCTTCGCCTCGACATTGGTGCCGGTGCGCCAAGCTGAAGGAGTTAGCCAGGTGTTGCCGATCTCGACGCCGTCGTGGATCGGCCGCGGCGCCAGGTAGGAAGAGCTGCCGAGCGGCTCGCCCGCGGCGCTCAAGGTGGTGAAGCCGTGCTCGTCACCCAGCTTGCGGGCGAGCAGGCGGCCGTCGAACCACTGGTCGAAGCCGTCATCGGTCTCGGTGACCCGGCGGTCCACCCACTGCCAGACCTCGGGATGGATCGCGACCGAGCGCAGCGGCTCGCGGTGCTCCTCGACCAGCGGCTCCAGGCGCACCTGGCTCCCCTCCAGCTGGCGGTCGGGCGGCGGCCAGATCACGCTGCCAGCTCCAGGAAGCGATCGAAGAGGTGGCGGGCATCGTGCGGCCCAGGACCGGCCTCGGGGTGGTACTGGACGGTGGCGCCCTGGACGTCACGGAGGATCAAGCCCTCGACGGTGCGGTCGTAGAGGTTCAGCTGCGAAAGCTCGGCGACGCCGAAGTCGGTGTCCCAGCGGACCGGCTCATCGCCCTCGATCTTCGCCTCCCCACCCGGTCCGACGACGGCGAAGCCGTGGTTCTGGGAGGTGATATCGATCCGCCCCGTCTCCAGGTCCTTGACCGGATGGTTGGAGCCGCGGTGGCCGAAGGGCAGCTTGTAGGTCTGCAGGCCGACCGCCCGGCAGAGCAGCTGGTGGCCAAGGCAGATTCCGAAGACCGGCTTTTGGCCGAGGACGCCGCGGACGGTTTCGACGACGTAGTCGAGGGCGGCGGGGTCGCCCGGGCCGTTGGCGAGGAAGACAATGTCGGGGTCCTCGGCGAGGACCTCCTCGGGGCTGCTGGTGCAGGGCAACAGGGTCAGCCGGGCGCCGTGGTCGCGCAGCTGACGGACGATCGAAAGCTTGACCCCGGTGTCGATGCCGACGACGTGCGGACCGTCGCCCTCAAAATGAACCGGCTCGGGCGGGGTGACGGTGCGGGCGAAGTCAGCGCCGTCCATCGAGGGCTCGGCGGCGATCCGCTCGCGCGCCTCGGCTTCCGGCGTCGTCGCCGGGAAGATGCCGCCACGCATCGCGCCCTTGTCGCGCAGGTGGCGAACCAGGGCCCGGGTGTCGACGCCGCTGATTGCGGGAACGCCGCAGTCGCTCAGCCACTGCAGCCAGCCGCCCTCGGCGGTAGCGACGTCTTCGCGATCCTTGGCGTCGCGCATGACGACGCCGCGGGCGTGGACGCGGTCGGACTCCATCGCCGCCTGCGAGACGCCGTAGTTGCCGATCAGCGGATAGGTGAAGACGATGATCTGGCCCGCGTAGGAGGGGTCGGTAACCGCCTCCTGGTAGCCGGTCATCGCGGTGTTGAAGACGACCTCGCCGGTGACGGCGCCGTCGTGGCCGCAGGCGAGCCCGTCGAGCCGGGTCCCGTCCTCGAGCAGCAGGTAGGCCTCGCTCATGCCGCCACTACTCCCAATGACTGGAGTCGCATCACGATGCGACTCCGAGGCTGAAGCTGCGAAGGCGATAGGCGACCTGGCCGGCGGCGACGGTCATCAACACGCGGCCGGTGAGGGTCTTGCCGGCGCACCAGGAGTTGGCGGAGCGGCTCTCGTAGCCGTCCTCGCCGACCGTCCACTCGGCGCCGAGGTCGCAGAGGACGACATTCGCCTCCGAGCCAGGCGAGAGGGTCGGGCGCGGCAGGTCGAAGGGCTCGGCGCCGCCTGCCATCCGCTCGATCAGGAGGCCGAGGTCGATGACGCCCGGCAGGACCAGCTCGGTATGCAGGGCGGCGAAGGCCGTCTCCAGGCCGGTGACCCCGAAGGCGGCCTGCTCAAAGGGCACGTCCTTTTCCTCCAGCTGGTGCGGCGCGTGGTCGGTGGCGATGCACTCGACCGTGCCATCGCGCAGGCCGTCGATCAGCGCTTGGCGGTCGCGCTCTTCGCGGATCGGCGGGTTCATCTTGAAGCGGTGCGGGTCAAGGCTGCGGACCTCCTCGTCGGTCAGGCAGAGATGGTGGGGACTTGCCTCAGCGCTGATCTCGACCCCCGCCGCCTTGGCGGCGCGGACGACCTCGACCGACTCGGCGGCGGAGAGGTGCTGGACGTGGATGCGGCCCTTCTCGTGGGCGGCGAGGGCTGCGTCGCGGGCGACCATCGTCGACTCCGACACGGAGGGGATGCCGCCGATCCCGAGCACCGCCGAGACCGGGCCCTCGTGCATCGCACCCCCCATCGAGAGCCGCGGGTCCTCCTCGTGGAGGGCGATGTTGCCACCGCAGAGGTGCTGGTACTGGAGCGCGCGGCGCATCACCCCGGCGTCGGTGATCGGCAGGCCGTCGTCGGAGAAGCCGAGCGCGCCGGCTCCGCGCAGTTCGACCATCTCGGTCAGCTCCTCGCCGGCCATGTCCTTGGTCGCCGTGGCGAGGAAGCCGACCGGGACCGAGGCGCCGGCGCGCGCCTGTTCGCGCAGGGCGCTGATGTCAGCGCCCGTGGAGACGGGCGGCTCGGTGTTGGCCATCGCCAGGATTCCGCAGTAGCCACCGGCGGCGGCGGCGCGGGTGCCGGTCTCGACGTCCTCTTTGTGCTCGTGGCCGGGGGTGCGGAGGTGGACGTGCGGGTCGAAGAAGGCCGGGAACGCGTGCAGACCCTCGGCCTCTACCACCTCGGCGCCCTCGGTGTCGGCCTCGCCGGGCGAGGCCAGCGTGGCGATCTGGCCGTCTCTGACGACGACGTCGTGGACGGAGTCGATCCCGGCGACCGGGTCGAGGACCGTCGCCCGGCGCAGGACCAGGTGAGCGTCCTCGCCCGCACGGACGTCCAGCTTGTCGCGCAGGCTCGGGGTCACCAGTTCGCGCTGGGCGCTCATGCCGAGGTTCCGATCGGGGTCGGCCGGCTGCCTTCGCCCTCGGCGGCAGGCGTCGAGGTATCGCCGCCGGCGAGCAGCTCGTAGAGAATCGCCATCCGCACGACCAGGCCGGCGGCGACCTGCTCGGCGATCAGCGACTGCGGTGAGTCGATCGCCTCGCCGGAGAGCTCGACGCCGCGGTTGACCGGGCCCGGGTGCATCAGGAGCTGGCGCGGGTTGAGGCGGCGGGTGTCGATCTGGAAGCAGGCGGCGTACTCGCGCAGCGAGGGGACGAAGCTCTCGCTCATCCGCTCCTTCTGCATCCGCAGCGCGTAAACGACGTCGGCCTCCTCGATCCCGTCGAGCGTGTAGGAGACCGCGCAGCCGAGCTGCTCGATCCCGCGCGGGATCAGAGTCGGGGGGCCGCAGACGGTGACCTCGGCGCCCATCTTCGCGAAGGCGATCAGGTTGGAGCGGGCGACGCGGCTGTGGAGGACGTCGCCGACGATCCAGATCCGCACGCCCTCCAGCGAACCGAGCTTGCGCCGCAGCGTGTACACATCGAGCAGGGCCTGGCTCGGGTGCTCGTGCTTGCCGTCGCCGGCGTTGACGACGGAGGCGGTGGTCCAGCCGGCGACCATCTGGGCGGCGCCGGCGTAGGGGTGGCGGATGACGATCGCAGCCGGGTCGTAGGCGGAGAGCGTCGCCACCGTGTCCTTCAGCGACTCGCCCTTCTCGACCGAGGAGCCGGCTGCCTTGACCGAGACCAGGTCGGCCGACAGGCGCTTGGCGGCGAGGTCGAAGGAGCTCGAGGTGCGGGTGCTCGACTCGTAGAAGAGCGAGACGACGGTGCGCCCGCGCAGGGTCGGCACCTTTTTGATGTCGCGGCGGCCGACCTCGGCGAAGCTCTCGGCGCGGTCGAGGATCGCCTCGATTTCCTCGCGCGAGAGCTGCTCGATCGAGAGCAGGTGCTTCATCAGCTCACCTCCACGGTGGTCGGTTCGGAGATCGTGACCTCGTCTGTGCCGTCGATCTCCTCGAGGCGCACGTTGACCCGCTCCTCGCGGGCGGTCGGCAGGTTCTTGCCGACGTAATCCGGGCGGATCGGCAGCTCGCGGTGCCCCCGGTCGCAGAGGACCGCCAGTTGCACCCGCTGCGGGCGGCCGTAGTCGAAGAGGGCCTCGATAGCGGCGCGGACGGTGCGGCCGGTGTAGAGGACGTCGTCGACGAGGACGACGGTGCGCTCGGAGAGGTCGAAGTCGATGTGGGAGGCGTGGACGACGGGCTGCGAGCCGGGCGCCTTGGCGCCAACGTCGTCGCGGTAGAAGGAGATATCGAGGTCGCCGAACGGCAGGTCACTGCCGGTCAGCTCGCCGAGGAAGACGTGCAGGCGACGCGCAAGCACAGCGCCCCTCGTGTGGATGCCGACGACCGCCAAGCGCTCGGAATCGGGGTTCCCCTCGGCGATCTCGTGAGCGATCCGCCGCAGCGTTCGCCTCAGATCGTCGTGCTCAAGCACGACCTTCTCGTTCACTTCAGTGGCTTCCTTCCTGGCCTCACGGGACCGGGTTAAAGGACGCGCCCAATGTAGCAGCGCTTTACGACGTAGCTACCCCTCAGGCTCTCGCTCATTCCGCGTTTCGCGGGCTCCGTTCGGCATCAGCCGCGGCTCGCCGCGCTCGGGGAACGGCAGCTCGATCGTGTCGAAATCGCGCGGGGCGACGGTCGGCTCGAAGACCTCCTTCGCCTCCTCGATCACTTTGCCGACGTGGTAGCGGGAGGAAATGTGGACAAGGGCGAGCAGCTTCGCGTGCGCCTCGGCAGCGACGGCCGCGGCCTGGCCGATCGTCGAGTGGCCGGTCTCAGCGGCGCGCTGCGCCTCCTCCTCGGCAAAGGAGGCGTCATGGATCAGCAGGTCGGCGTCAGCAGCAGCGGACACAGTTGCGGGACTGGGAGCGGTGTCGCCGGTGACCACGATCGTCCGCCCGGCCCGGCTCGGGCCCATCACCCGGTCCGGGGTGACCGTCCCAGCCTTCCCCTCGACAGATTCGCCCCGCTGCAGAGCGGCATACGCGGGACCTTCGGGCACGCCGGCGGCAGCTGCGGCGGCGGGATCAAAACGACCCGGCCGCTCGGCCTCGACGAGGGCGTAGCCATTGGCGCGAGCAGTCCGATGGGAGGCTTCGAACGGGCAGACCTCGTACCCGTCGCGCTCGACCACATCGCCAGGCTTCAGCTCGATCAGGTCGAGCGTGAACCCCAATCGCCCGATCAGCGGCGAGAAGACCTGGAAGAGCTCAGAGAGCCCAGGCGGCCCGTAAATCTTCAGCGGCACCTGCCGATCCGTCAGGTCGTAGGTCTTCAGCAGTCCCGGGATCCCCAGCACGTGATCGGCATGGAAGTGCGTCAAGTAGATCTCGTCCACCTGCACCAACCCCAGCGACCGCTGCATCTGCCGCTGCGTCCCTTCCCCGCAGTCGAAGAGCAACCGCTCCCCCCCACGGCTCACAAGCACAGCCGCAGTAGAGCGCCGAGCCGAAGGCACCGACCCCCCGGTCCCAAGAAAAGTCACCGCCAAATCCATAGGGCGGCGAGCCTACGCGAAGTTCAGCTCGGGTTCCGCCAAGACCTCGGCGCTCCGCCTAACCTCAACCAGCCGCTCCCGTGACCAGCGGTCGATCTCGAAATCAGCCGCAAACCGGATCTTCTTCTGCTGGTTATTACGCGTCGGCTCAAGGCGCAACCGACCTTGAAACCCCGCTACCGCGTCCAGCGGCACGAGATACACCGACCGGGTCGGAGGAAAGTAGACGCCGAAGATGTCGGCCAAGCCGAAGTAGGGCTGTCTGCCTCGCCCGTGATCCGTTGACCGCGTGTGGAAGGCAATGCAACCTTTGATCTCCCACCCGGTCTTGCACTGGACCTTCAATACGTCGGAGCCTCCGAGATCAACCACGAGGTCATACGGCTGCCCTCCCCCAAACGGGACACAGACATCGAACCCCCGCTCCACCAGGGAGGCCAAGATCACCGCCTCCGCCTCATTCCCTTTCGTCGCCGTCTTCACTCGGGGAACTTTATGTCTACACTCGGACAGAAGACGTGCTTCGTCAATCGGCCCCGCCGATGGTTAAGCTGCGGATACGCGCCCGTAGCTCAGCTGGATAGAGCGCCGCCCTCCGGAGGCGGAGGCCACAGGTTCGAATCCTGTCGGGCGCGCTAGCAATTGCTTCCGGCCACGGGATTCATTGGAGCCCGAACAAGTCCCTATCTTCGGCCGATGTCAAAGCTCGTGAGCCGTGGCCCAGCAACCGTCATCTTCCTTGGCGCCGGTTTCTCGAGTGTTGCGGGCGTCCCACTCGCCTCGGAGCTGTTCCGTGACGAACTTATGGTTGACCGCCTTGTCCGTCAACGCCTCGTCCAGGCCGTTCGAACCCGGTGGTTGACTTGGCACGAAAAGACCAAAGGTACTCCCGAGGAGTATCTCGCCGATTTGGCGGATGCAGGTGGACTGCCTTGGAAAGAAGCGGTTTGGTACGCCAGTCTGGTCATCGCCCTGCAGATGGGAGAGCTTCGCCCCATCGGCTTCGAACAACAGCCAACGGTGATCAAGCAAAATTTGGACCGCAGGAGCGTTCCTGCTCACGAGAATTTTTGGACTGCGGTCTTTACGAACGCGAGAGTTGTGGCGGTCGTCACGACGAACTACGACATCCTCGCCGAGCGAGGAATGAGACACCTGCCTAGACCTCGGGTGCCACGTCCCGGCTTCAACTACGGGGCCGGGGAGGAGTACTTAGCTGGAGGGGGCTATCCCAGCTACTCGCATATCCAGCGAATCGTGACCGGCGGCTCTGTGCCGCTACTGAAGCTACATGGGTCCGTTTCATGGGCGGAAAGAAATCGCAAGCTTGTTAAGTACCACGATTGTCGTCCCGCTATCCAAGGCGACGCATTGATCGTCGCGCCGGTTCGGGGCAAGCAACCGCCGCGCTTGCTCGCCCCCATTTGGGAGCGAGCCCATGCAGCCATTGCCGAGGCAGAACAGCTATTGGTCGTCGGCTACAGCCTTCCCGAGTACGACGATCGAGTTACGGAACTTCTCAAATCTTCTCCAGCAGGCTGTCAGTTTCATCTTCTTGATCCCGGCCCAAATCTCGCCCGAAGATATGAATGTGTGCTCAGTCGGACCACCACTCAGCATCCGGGTCTCCCTGAGGCAATTAACAAACTTGATTTTCTGAATACCATTTGAGGAACCCAGCCAGAAGGAACGCTTTTCGAAAAGCCTGCCGGGCGCGTTAGTCGAATGTCGACTTTGTCTCGCTGTAGGAGACCAAGTCGACAGGCCTCAGTTTTCGGCGGCTTTGAACCTCGCGACCCACTCGTCGCGGTTGAATTCCGCGGGGTCGGTCTCGGCTAGGAAACGCTCTAGGGCGGCGATGAAGTGGCCTGGGCGCTCGAGCATGGGGACGTGGCCGGTGTCCTCGAAGATCTCCAGGTGGCTGCTGGGGAGGGCGGCGTGGGCTTCGCGGCCGTGCTCGACGGGGATGATCGGGTCGTTTTCGCCCCAGACGATGAGGACGGGAAGGGTTTCGGCTAGGTAGAGGCGGTCGAGGGCGGCGATTCGCTGCCCGTCCATGTCGACTACTGAGCGGAGGGTGGCGAGGAACGCCTTGCGGCGCTCGGGGTCCGAGAGGGTCGCGTAGCCGCGGGTGATCTCAGCGAGATCAGCGTTGGGACGGAAGCCGATGGCGCCGATACCGCGACCGATTGCGCTGCCGACCGTCTTCCCCACCCCCGCCGTGGCGGAGATGAACAGGTCTGCGCCTGGCAGGGCCGCGGCGCGGAGGATCGGGCTGACGTCGGGGCCGAGGCCGCCGCTGGAGACAAGCACGAGCCGCTCGACCATCTCCGGGAACTGGTAGGTGAACTGCATCGCGACGCCGCCGCCAAGCGAGTGGCCGACGAGGGTCGCACGCTCGTGGCCGAGCGAGAGCATCAGGTCGCGCAGCGCGCTCGCCAGGCCGCCGAGCGAGTAGTCGCCGCCGCCAGGAGCCGAGGCGCCGTGGCCGGGGAAGTCCGGGGCGATCACCGTGTGGTCGATCGCCAGCGGCTCGATCACCGATTCCCAGTTGGCGCAGGTACCCGCCATCCCGTGGATCAGCAGCAGAAGCGGGCCGGAACCGGCTTCGACGAAGTTCATCGGCCGGCCGTGGACCTCGACGGCCCTCGGCTTCGGCTTGGCCCTGCTCAGCCGCGTCTGCTTGGTTGCCACGTCAGGTCCCTACCCCCGAACCGTGCAGAGGTATCCCCCGGCGGCGAATCCGCCCCCGATTCCAATACTGTCGCGCCGTGCGCCTGCCGCCTCGATCAGCCAACCCGCAGGACGATAGGCCGCCCCGCGGCGCCCTGATTGTCGTCGCTGTGGGGTTGGTCGCCTGCGTCGTCGCCGCCCTCGCGACCGTCGGCAAGGGCGAAGGCGAATCCGCGCACCTGGAATGGGTGCAGTCGGGGACGACGGCGGACTCGAAGGCCACCCCCGTCCCAGGCGGCAAGGGGACGATGCAGTTCGTCAACACCAACATCCGCGCCACCGGCACCAACGTCAGCGGCTACTCGCTCTTCACCGCCGGCTCGACCCTGAAGGTCTCGGCCGGCGCGCCGATCGGCGGCTCCCGCATCCTCTGCAGCGTCAAGGCCGGCAAGGGCACCGAAATCGCCCAGAGCGCCGGCGGCCTGCGCGGGACCTACCCGCGGTCCTCCGAAGAAGGGATTTACAACCAGGAAGTGCCGGAAACGGTGCTGATGGACTTCAGCTCCCACAGCAGCGAACTGGCAACGCTCGAAGTCCTCGACCGGCCGAAGCGGTTCACCACCGAACAGGGCGTGAAGCTGGAATGGCCCGAATACGAAGTCGGTGTCGAGCACCTCAAATACTTCATCACCGGTAAGCCCCAGAACGACCTCGAACTCCCGTTCTTCACGATCTGGCGGACGACCAAGATCCCGGCGGCGAAACTCGCCTGCACGATCGAAACCAACGCCGGCGAAGCGACCGTGACGACTCAGGTGGCACTGCCGCACCGCTCACCGCCGATCGACGAAGAGGCCGAAGCCGAAAAAGCCGAAGAAAAAGAAGAACTCGAAGCAGAAGAAGAAGCCGAGGAAGAAAGTTAGACGTCGAGCTGCTCCTGCGGCGCGACCAGCAGCTCCGGCCCTTCCGCCATCCCTTTCCCGACTTTGTTCAGCGCCGGATTCGCCGGCGCCCCCTCCATCCGCCGCGGGTCGAGCGGCGCGCACATCGCCACCGCGTCCTCGGCGCTCAAGTCCGGGCGCAGCCAGGCCGCCTCGGCCTCAGCGCTCGGCAGGATCGCCGGCATCCGGTTGTGGACGGGGGCGACGACCTCATTCGGCGTCGTGGTGACGAGCGTGCAGGTGTAGAGGTAGCCGTCGTCGTAGCCCCTGTCCTCCGGGTCGTTCCATTTCTTGCGGGTGCAGAGCCCGGCGAAGGCAAACGGCTCGCCGCCGTCGACGGTGAAGCGCCAGGGCTGGCGCGGCTGCTTCGGGTCCTCGGCCTTCATCCACTCGTAGAAGCCGTCGGCGACGATCAGACAGCGGTGGCGGAACTTGTCAATTAGCGGGCTATAGGCCTTGCTTTTCAGGAGGTTCTCTTTTTTCGCGTTGATCATCCGGTAGCCGACTTTCAGGTCCTTCGCCCAGACCGGGACCAGGCCCCAGCGCATCAGCTGCGCCTCGCGCTCGCCGCGCGCCGCCTCCTCTTCCTCGGGCGAGGCGCGGACGACGAGAATCTCCTGGGTCGGGGCGACGTTGAAGCGGCCGAGGCCGGGCGGCGCCTTTTCCTGGAGGGCCTCCTTGCCGTCCCCCTGCGCCTCTCTCCCGTCCTGGACGCTCTCCTTGGCCGGCGCCCCGCCCCGTTCCAGCGCCTTCTCCAGTTCGACCTGGAAGCGGTCGGCGAGTTTCTTCGTGTCCTTGGTGGTGACCGTGAAGCGACCGCACATGGGCCCAGCCTAGCCGGCGAGGCCGGCGCCCTCGGGCCGCAGCTCCGCGTGGTCGCGGTACCAGTCGAGGGTGCGGATCAGGCCGTCGCGCAGCTCGACCTCCGGGTGCCAGCCGGTCAGTTCGCGCAGCTTGGTCGAATCGACGTACTGGCGGTCGATCTCGCCGGCCGGATTGCCGGTGCCGAGGAACTCCGGTTGCAGATCGGTGCCAGAGACATCCACGATCGTTTGCAGGACCTCGGCGACCGAGTAGGGCCGCTCGCCACCGGCGTTGAAGGCCTCGCCGGCGCCCGGACCACCGGCCCCAACCGCGTGCTCGACCGCGAGGTAGGCGGCGACGGCATCGCTGACGTAAAGGAAATCCCGTTCGGGGCTGCCGTCGGAGCGGATCTGCGGGCGGCGGCCGTCGAGGACGGCGGCGATCGCCTCCGGGATCAGGCGCGAGAAGTTGGGGTCGCCGCCGCCGTAGATGTTGGCGAAGCGGGTGACCGCCACCGGCAGACCGTAGGAAGGCCGGTAGCTGAGGGCGATCGCGTCGGCAGCGGCCTTGCTCGCCTCGTACGGCGAGGCCGGTTGCAGCCGCATCGTCTCCCGGTAAGGCAGCTCATTGCTGGGACCGTAGGCCTTGTCGGAGGAGGCGACGATCACCGCCGGCACGTCGGCACGTCGACACGACTCGAGCAGCGACCAAGTGCCGCGGACGTTGATTTCGAAGGTCTGGGTCGGGTCGGCCATCGCCGGTCCGACCAGCGTCTGCGCCGCGAGGTGGAAGACGACGTCGAACTCGCCGGCGGTGATCGCCACCTCGACCGCGGGCGCGTCGCGCAGATCGACTTCCAGCAGCTCGACGTCGCCGTCGATCCCTTGCAAGAGGAGGCCCGACCGCGGCGGTGGCGCCAGGTCGAGGACGCTGACCGCGTCCCCACGTTCCAGCAGCGCCCGCGCCAGGTTGGAGGCGACGAACCCGTGGCCGCCAGTGACCAGCGCCCGCTTCACGAGGCGTCCACCGGCGCCGCGTCCCAGATCCGCCAAGCGGCGTTGCCGGCGGTCCAGAGGTCGTTGAGGACGACCGCGTCCTTGTAGGTGTCCATGCAGTCCCAGAAGCCCTCGTGGCGGAAGGCGCGCAACTGCCCATCGGCGGCAAGACGCTCCAGTGGCTCGCGCTCGAGCACGCTCTTCTCGCTGATGTAGCGCAGCGCGCCGGGCTCGAAGCAGAAGAAGCCGCCGTTGATCCAGTGCTCGCTGCGCGGCTTCTCGACGAAGCCGGTGACCGCGTCGCCGCGCAGCTCGGCGACGCCCCATTGCAGGTTTGGCCGCACCACGGTCACCGTCGCCAGCGCCCCTTGCTCGCGGTGGAAGTCCAGCAGCGCGTTCAGGTCGATGTCGGCCACACCGTCGGCGTAAGTCGCGCAGAACGGCTCATCCCCAAGTTGGTCCGCCAGAGCCGCGACGCGCCCCCCGGTCGGGGTGTCGAGGCCGGTATCAACGCACTTGACCCTCACGCCCTCTGGCCAACGTTCAGCAGCGGCGAACTCCTCCACCGCCTCGCCCATGTAGCCGGTCGCCAGTAAAAAACGCTCGAAGCCCTGCGCGGCATAGATCTGGATCACGTGCCAGAGGATCGGCCGGCCGCCGATCTCGACCAGCGCCTTCGGCACCGACTCGGTCCGCTCGCGCAGCCGCGTACCGCGGCCGCCGCAGAGGATCACCACGGGAGGCTTCATCGATTCCGAGTTTTACCCCACCAGGGTGGGGTCAAGTTCGGAGACGCTCAGCCGCCCGCGACCGCCGGGAGGATCGTCACTTCGTCACCGTCGTTAATGGAGGTCTCCAGGCCCTGTTGGAAGCGGATGTCCTCGCCGGAGACGTAGACGTTGACGAAGCGGCGCAGGTCGCCGTCCTGGGTGATCCGGTCGCGGAGGCCGTTGTGGGCGTCGAAGACGGCATCGAGCACCTCGCCGACAGTATTCCCCTCCACCTCGAGCTCGGCATTGCCGCCGGTGGCGGCGCGCAGCTGCGTCGGGATCTTCACGGTGACTGACATCTAGGCGGTTACCTCCTGGCGGAACTCGCTCTCGAAGCTTTCGAGGCTGGGGTCGATCTCGTGCATCTGGAACGTATCGCGCGTCGCGTCGAGCGTCTTCAGGCCCTCGCCGGTGATGTAGACGACGACCCGCTCGCCATTACTGAGCTCGCCCCGTTCGGCCAGCTTCCGCAGCACGCCGACGGTGACCCCGCCGGCGGTCTCGGTGAAGATTCCCGTCGTCTCCGCCAGCAGCTTGATCCCTTCGCGGATCTCCTGGTCGGTTACCGAGTCGACGCCGCCGCCGGTCTTGCGGGCGTGCTCGACCGCGTAGGGACCGTCGGCGGGATCGCCGATCGCGAGGCTTTTCGCGATCGTCTCCGGCCGCTGCGGCTTGCAGACTTCCCAGCCTTCGGCGAACGCCGTTGCCACCGGGCTGCATCCCTCCGCCTGGGCGCCGTTGAAGACGGGCTGCTTGCCCTCGACGAGGCCGAGGTCGAGCCACTCCTGGAAGCCGCGGCCGAGTTTCGTGAAGAGCGAACCGGAGGCGATCGGGCTGACCACGCGATCGGGCAGTTCCCAGCCGAGCTGCTCGACGGTCTCGTAAGCGAGCGTCTTCGAGCCCTCGGCGGAGTAGGGGCGCAGGTTGACGTTGACGAAGGCCCACGGGCGCGTCTCGGCGAGCTGGGTGCAGAGGCGGTTGACGTCGTCGTAGTTACCGCGGACGCCGACCAGGTTGGTCCCGTAGACGCCGGTCGCGAGCAGCTTCTGCT
>DASZNP010000057.1:0-29847 GCA_035551255.1 Solirubrobacterales bacterium | reverse complement strand
GTTCCAGACCGCTGCCATCGCATCGTTGTAGGAGCGGATCGGGGTGCCGACGTGACCCGAGGAGGGCGCCGAGACAGCGGCCATGGAGGTGGCGTTGACCGCTTCGGAGATCCGCCCCACAGTGTCGCGCGGCGAGTGGATGATCCACAGCGCGGCGAGCATCATCACCAAAGCCATCGCCATCCCGGCCAGGGTCTCGCCGGTCCTGCGCCTGAGGATGCCGTTGTAGAGGCCCCAGCCTCCGAGGATGACGAACAGGGTCGAGAGCCACGGCGAGGTCAGGCGGTTGTAAAAACTCGTGAGGCCGGTGCCGATCTCCCCCAGCATCCGGTTGTCGGTGAAGGGGCTGAGTGAGAAGGCGAAGCCGAGGACGATCAGGCAGCCCTTCAGCATCATCAGCAAAAGCAGCCAGAGCACCGAGAAGAGCTGCAGGATGATCGACACCGCTGGAGCGAAGAAGGAGCTGATGAAACCGCCCGCTTCGACGTGGATGTCCCAGCCGTAGTTGCCGACAGGGAAGGCGGCCTCGGGCGAGTGCGAAGAGCGGCAATTGCGGACCTGCTGCGCGCTCAGCTGATCCGGTTCGCCGCAGAATGGGTTCTCGATCCCGAGAACGGCAGTTGGATCGAGCGAGCCGCCATAGGGGACCGCCGGCGCCGGCAGCGCCTGTGCCCCACCTCTCCTACCGCCGCTTGCGACGCCCGGGGTGGCCTGGCCCGGCGCCGCTCCTTCGCGGCCTCCGGCACCCGCGCCGCCGCTCGCAGCCCCCTCATGCGAGCCGGGGTGAAACGTCGGGGGTCCGGATTTCTTGACGTGCGCTTGCCATTGAGCCTGCGTCCACCTGAGGACCGTGCCTTCGCAATAGGCGGGATTCTCGGCGTCGGTGGGCGGCGGCTGGAACTCTCCCCTGCAGACTTCGAAGACGGTCCCGCGGAGGTCCGTTTCATAGACGCGGATCAAGGTGATCCGCGGCGCGGCGCTGGCGACGGCGGTGATCGCCAGCGTCGCGGCGAAGACCGCGGTCGCGATCGTCAGGCGCCCCTTGCCGCTGATCGGCTCAGGCCACCACATCGACGTCCTCCTCTCCGACCTCCTCCGCGCCGCCCCGTGGGGGCGGCGTCCCGAACAGCCGGAACAGGCGCCGCTCGCAGGGGTCGATCTGCAGCGGAACCGACTGACCGTTGATGTCGCGGTAGAAGAACCGGCCTTCCTGATAGGACTGAAACCGTCGGATCAATCCCGGATCGCCTGGGTCGAGCCTCTGGTGGCGGGCAGAGCGTTCTGCTTCCTCCTCGGTCTCTACGCCGCCCGAGAAATAGGCGCCGATCAGGCCCTCGACCTCTTCTGCGTCGATGATCTGCTGGGTCGAGAGCAGCAGGCTCAGGTTTTTCGAGCGGCTCTTGCGCGCGGCGTCGTCCAGCATCGAGCGGCCTACAGACGAGTCGAACAGGACCCAGGCCTCGTCGAGGGCGATCACGGAATGGCGCCTGGAATCCCGGCCCGCCAGGTTCATCGCGTACATCGCCACCAGCCGCAGAAGGGAGGTGCCGATTCGCTCCTCCGCCGCCATCTCGCTGCGCGGCGTCCCGGGTCTCGGCAGGGCGAGGTTGCGGATCTGGACCGAGATCACCCGCTTGCTGCCGACCTCGGCGACCTCGTCGCCCGGCAGGCCGAATGCGAGCCGCGCAAGGCCCGCGTTGCCATGGACTACGAGCGAACGGCCGGCTTCCCGGGCGACCTCGCTGCCTTCCTCGAGGACCTCCACGACTTCCCCGAGAACCTGCTTTCGCTCCTGGCTCCCGCAGACGAGCTCGATCGCGGCTCGGATCTCGGTCTGCCAGGGCGCCGGGACCGGTGCCGGCAGGACCTCCATCACGAACCCGAACGCCGCGTCGGCCTTGCGGCCCTCCGGGGCGATGCGCAGCGGATCGATCAGACCCTGGTAGCGGCGCTCGGGAGACAGCACGATCTGCTCCATCTCCGCGGCGATCTCGGGGATCAGGTGCAGCCGGTGGTCAGGATCCTCCGGGCTCCCCTTGGGATCGATGTCGATGATCGGCCCCGAGCCCTGCAGGAAGGCCTGGTAGATCAAGAGCTCCATCGCCACCGTCTTGCCCGACCCTTGGGAGCCGGTGAAGAGGATCGGCGGCGGCCGGTTCTGCTGGGAGGCCTCGGCGAGGTCGAGGCGGATCGGCTGGCGCGAGGGGGTCAGCGTGTAGCCGATGTAGGGGCCCATTTCAGAGCCGGCGTGGCTGACCGCCGTCGGCACCATTGCCGCGACCTCCTCCGGCAACAGGTGCTCTCGGTAGGCGGACAGCGGGAAGCGCTGGCCGGGAAGGGTGCCGAGGAAGATCTGGTGCTGAGCGCCGACCGGGCGGTGAAGCTCGATCCGCGGACCCACCTCCGAGCGGAGGCGCTCGATCCGCTCCTCGAGCTCCTCCTCGTCCCCGCCGCCGGCGACCACGTAGGTCAGCGCGCTGCGAAGAAGCGGCGGGTGATCGTTGCCACCAAGGCGGCGCTGAAGCTCGCGGGCGTCGGCCGGACGGTCTTCGGCCTCGGGAGAGGGACCGTGATCGCCGCTTGCCTCCTCCCGCCACATCTGGTCGGCGTCGACCATCCGTTTTCGTGCCAGGCGCTGGGCTTCGCGGTTGGGGAGGAATTCGCAGTGAAGGCAGGCGTCGACCGGGAACTCGAGATCGAGCGGGCTGAACATCAGCTCGGCCTCTGGGCCGGGGAAGTCGCGCTCCTCGGGTAGCGAACCGGAGACGAGCAGCGCCTGGCGCGAGAGCCCGGCCTCGCTTTCGATCTCCAGGTGGCGGCGGGCGATCTGCACGCGGTAGTCGCTGTGCAGTCGCAGCAGGTCCCACCGGGAAGGCTCGAAGCCGATCTCCTCTCCCTGGGGATTGGTGATCGCCAGAGCCTGGGGACGGAAGTTCGAGTCACATCGCGGATCTCCGAGTCCGCGTACGTAGGCGTGGCGGACGAGCCAGACGATCTCGGAGGCCAACGCCCGCTCGGCCTCCACGAAGCCGAGAATCCGCTCCTGGGTTCGGCGCTCGGAGCGCTCGATCTCGGCCAGCTGCGAATACCGAAGCCCACGCGCGTCGCTGATCCCCACGTAGGCCGCGAACCGGCGCCACGCTGATGCGATGCCACCTTCGCCGAGCAGCTCGACGATTCCCGAGTCGGTCCCCTGGAGGCGAACCGCCAGGTAGACGTCGGGGCGCACCGTCTCGCGCTCAGAGAGCGCATAGGCGTGGGCGCGCAGCAGCTTCTCGAAGGCCTCCTTTCGCCGCTCCATCTCCTCGGCGGAGCCGTGGCGACGGTCGAAGGTTCCCCAGGTCGAGGCGACGTAGTCGCGCACCGAGAAGCGGCGGGCGACCCGCAGGACCTGGAAGTCGGCCCCGATCCGGTGAAAGAGGCCCTCCAGGTACCCCATCACCTCGAGCTTCCGGCTGCTCGAGAGACCCGCGTAACTCTGGGTCTGCAGCTTGTAGATACCCCAGGCGTCGCCGAGGTCGCGGCCGAAGACGATGTTGCCGTAGATGAAGGAGGGCCGCGGCTGCGGCTCGCCCGGAAGAAGGCCGATCATTCGATCACCACCTCCCGGCCCCGCGGGACGGCGATGGTCTTCCCGTGAAGCATCGGGGCCGCGCCGGCTCGACGGCGCACCCGATAGCGCCGGGCCCGCGCCCGGCGCACGCGCGGATCGCGCAACCAGGGCGGCGCCCCCTCGGCCCTGACGCTGGCCGGGTAGCGGAAGGTGATCCTGGCCGGGCCCTTGATCCTGCCGGAGACCGGGAAGGACTCGCGCCCGTCGTAGGCGACGGCAAGCTCGGCGACCGGGGCCACCGTCTCGCCCGGCCGCGGACAGGCAGCGAGGCCCGCCAGGCACCGGGGCTTCAGCGAGAATCGCAAAAGCGAGGCCAGGGCATGGTGGGGCGGCCGCCCGTCGACCCGCCCCTGCATCAGCAGGAACGCAGCTGCTGCGGGCCCGAAGAGGAAGACGATCATCGGACTCGGCAGCGCCAGCAGTGCGCCCAGCAGCGGCACCCGCCCGAGAGCGACCGTGGCGAGCTCGAGGGCCAGGAAGTAGCCCAGGCCTCGCAGCGGGATGCCGTGGGGATAGGGGATCCGCCAGCGGTCGAAGCGAAACAGGCGTCGCTCGATCCGAAAGACGCGCCGGTAGCCGCGCAGCTGGATGCCCCGCGCCTCGGCCGTCCCCGCCCCCGGCCTCACGTCAACGACCCCGGCTGTGGGGACCGAGGGCCCTCACAGCACGTAGTTGTAGACGGAGCGAAAGAGCGATTCGACCTGATTTGGAACCAGGAGAAACGCCCCGATCACGAAGGCCGCGACCAAGAGGCCGACCGCAGCGCCGGCATTGCGTTGGCCGATCAGCACCGCCAGCCCGATCGCGACCAGGATGAAAAACAGGCCCGCAAATTCTTCCTGGAAGAGCCCGCCGAGGCGTTTCAGCACTCCGGGCTGGCCGCCTTCAGAGCCGCCGCCTCCTCCGCGGCCGATAGCCGCCTGGGCGTGGGACGTCGTGGTAATCGCTGGAATGGGCAGACCCAGGTCGGTACCGGGCGCCGCGGCAGCGACCCCCAGGAAGCCGACGAGGAACAAGCCCGCCAGCGCAGTGAGTCTGCGCATCGTGGAACCGCCTCCTCGAGGTATGGATTGATGGGTGTCGCCGACCGCACGCATCGGGTCAGCTCTGTTGAGAGATCGCCTGGAAGTAGGTCACCCGCCAGCCGGGGCCGAGCGCCGGTTCCGCGGATCCGACCCGCCGCAGGCCGATCTCGTAGCGCAGCGTGTATTCACCGCCGCGGGGGTCGGTGGCCGCGACGGTCGCGAGCACGGCACCGCCGCCGTTGCCGCTGACCCAGTCGAGCTGGTCGACAGCTCTGAGCACCAGCCGGTTCGTCGGCAAGGTGACGGTCGCCACACCGGCGAGGTCGGCGGAGAGGTCTTCTGCGTCGCCCGCCATGTAGTTGGCGAGTGCACGCTTGACCAGTGCCTCGACTTCGACTTCTTGGACCGGTTCGCCAAAGCCCTGTTCGGTGGGCCGCGCGGTCGAGAGGGGCGGCCCGACGAATGAGGGGTAGGCGGCAAGGTAGATCGCTCCGCCCCCGCCCCGGTCGACCGGGATCGAGAGATAGACCGGTTCTGCGGCGGTACTGAGCTTTGCCGCGACGGTGACGATCACGCCCCCGACCAGAGGTCGCTGGACCTGGGCGACCTCGGCCCAGAGGACCCGCTGAGAGCCGCCTTGCGGCGGCTTGAAACCGGCGCCGGCTTCAAAGCCCGAGGAGGCATAGGGCTCGAGTTCGGCTTCGCGCACTTCAGGGTGGCGGGCGCTGTAGGTCAGATATGCCCGGGCGAAGGAGACGGCGAAGTTCTGCTCGGCGAAATCGACTGGCGGTCCGGGGGCTGGAGCGGGAGAGCTCGGCGGCGCCAGAAAGATCGAGTGCAGCCCCGCCGCGCAGAGGACAAAGACCGCGGCGAGGAGGCCGTAGCGCGGCAGCCGGGCCCGCAGGCGCCCGTAACGCGCCGAAGATCGGATGGCCGCTAGCCGGGCCCCCGCCCCGGGGGTGGATCTCGTGTGCGCCTCCATGGCCGCCCTCTAGAGCGCGAACTCCGCGGAGCTCGAGCCGCCTTCGGCTGGGTGGCTCCGAGGCGCCGGTTCCGGCGGTGGCGGCGGCGGTTCGCTGTAGGTCGGGGCCGGTGCTTCGTATGCGGGTTCGGGCGCTTCGGCGACGGGAGGCGCTTGCGACTCGGCCTGCTGCGCTTCGGCGCGCCGCTGCCGGCGGAGGGCCGCATGCTGGCGGCGTCGGCGTGCTCGCCGCCTGGTCTGGGCGCGGTGGTGGCGCGCCCGCTCGCGCTCGGCATTGTGCTCGCGGCTGGCGCCTATCTGCTCGACGGGCCCGGAGACGGCCGGCGCGCGACCGGGTTCCTTTGCCGTGCGGCTCTCGGTTGCCCCTGACGGGCCCGGTCGTGAGGATCCGCTCCCGTCGATGGCCGAGACGACAAGGTGGACGAGGGCTACTGCGAGCAGACTGAGTGCCCCGGCGGCTAAGAGGTGGGTTCGCCGCGAAGAGGGCCCGCGCTTCTCCGACGATCTCGTCTCGGAGTCGCCTCGGGAACGCTGGGCCCTCTTCGCGGCCAGCCCGTGGTCACCCGCAGCTCCGCCAATCGCTGAGCCTTCGTGCAAGCCCTGCTCCCGAACCGGCAGCTCCGCCCCGAAACCGGCAATTGCAGCCTCGCCATCAACCTCCTCATCACCAAACGAGAAGTAGCCGTCTCGTGGCATCGCTCAGTGCTCCTTGTCTTGTGGTCGCTGTCGGCGCGCTCGGCTCGAGCGAGCAGATCGCCCCCTACACACGCGCGGCTGGGGCCGCGCGCCACCCCCAGTCGCGTAGGAGCGCCGCTGCAGTGCCGGGGTCGTGAATCCCGGCGCTTTGCCGTGCCCACGGAGGGGGAGGGAGACGACCAGCGACGACGTCAGCTATCCGTGCGCCGCCGCGGCCACGTTAGGCCGAGGGTCTCGCGGTCGACCCGGCGTGCCTGACCTCGTCGGTCGCGGTCGATCGAACGCCGGATCTTGGTGAAGCTCACCCTGCACCGACGACAGTGGGCGAGATGGGCCTCGACCCTAAGACGCTCTAGCTCTGGACAGTGAGCATCGAGGTAACGTGGAAGCAGATCCAACTCCATTTCTGCGCAGCGCCGACCGTCCTCGATCTCCTTGAAGGCTTCGCGAACCCGGTGGTTTGCCCGCTGGATGACCTTTCGATAGGTCCGCAGGCTGAGGCCGGGAGACCGAAGCAGGATCTCGTCAGGGCGCAGCTCCATCTGGTGCCGCTGTCGCAAAATCACGCGATCGCGCTCTGAAAGCGTCAGCATTGCGTCGCGGCCAATCGCCACGCGCTCGCGCTCCTGGGCGAACTCATCAGGGCGCTCCGCACCCGCATCGGTCAGTGGCGGGACCGCGCCAAAGTCCAGCTCGAGCCGTTGCCCCTGCCGTCGCCGTTCATCGAGCATCACCCGCACTGCTGAGCGCTTTATGAAGCTGACCATCTCAGGCGCAGAGAAGTCCCGCGAGAGGGGGTCCACTGATGTCATCACCTTCAAAAAAGCCGTCGCGAAAAAGTCCTCGGCGTCTACGAGGCCGCAACCCCGCCGGCAGAGCTCGGCAATACTGCCCGTCCTCGCCGAGGCATAGATAGCGCCGTAGAACGCCGCCGCGTCCGGGTTGAGTTTGCCCCGACGGCCCGACCCGGCGCGGCCCGACTCATCGTCGGCCAGCCCTCGCTTCGTGTGACCTGCGCTCCCACCCATTGCGAGTGAGAAGTCCCGCTGGCCGGTTGCCGGTTCCGGTCAGTTCGGTGGCCCACAGATTGCCCGGAACTGGAGTGCGTCCTCGGGGACATCCCTAGGTGTGGGCAAGAGCACCGATGGCCGCGTAATTCGTAAGCCGCCTGCATCTAAACGGATGTTCGGTCGTCATCTGCTGCGCTTTTTAGAAACTCTTGACCGACACGGGGTTTTCTTAATTCACGAAATAGCCAGATCGTTGGAACGCCCCCTTTCACCGGCAGCTCCGCAGAGTCACCGTTTCGGAGCCCGCGGCGAAAGGAAGGACGGAGCAGGCGCCGCCTTTGAGCCCGATCGGCACCGATACAGAAGGAGTGGGAGGAGTATGTCCTCACGATCCCGAATGCCGTCCGATCGGGCGGCACAGATAGCCCTATGCCTGATGCTGGCCTGCGTCGGCCTCGCCTGCCTGTTCGCCGGCACCGCGAACGCCAGCTACTACCGCATGGTGTTGTGCTCGGCCAACAACGGGTCAAACGGCTTCCAGACTCAGACCAACACCACCAGCTCGCAGAATCCCGGCGGTATCTTCTCGTTCGAGAACTACTGCGGCCCGGCACCGTTCCCCGCTGGAAACAATGCCTTCCTGCGGATAGCTGAGAACCAGTCCGGCGGCACCGCCGGCTACAGCGCCTACGGGAGCATGTCGTGGACGACGGTGCCCTGGGTGGACATTGTCGCCGGCGGCGGCTACACCCGCGAGCCGAACGCCTTTAACGACGGCTGGCGCGGCCGCTTCTGGCTGGAAGGCTGGGATGGCAGCACCAACAACATCCTGATGCAGGGCTCAGGGGTGGAAAACGGCAGCTGCGGCGGCGTCTGCTGGGCGACCACGTCGACGTTTGCATCTCATCTATGGCCGTTCGGCGGCTTTGGCAAGTACCGCAGGTTCGTCTTCGAGTTGACCTGCTTCCGGCAGGCCGGATGCGACCGGACGAACTTCAATGCGGTCGACGCGAACACCATGATCCTGACGCTTAACGACGTCGATCCCTCTCACATCAACTTCACCAACACCGGCTCGGGCGTTCTCTCCGGCCAGTGGGTGAAAGGCACGCAGAACGTCACCTGGGACGTCTCCGACCAGGGGTCGGGAATGCGGTTCGAGCGCTTGCGAGTGGACGGCGGTGAGCGCTACTCAATTGACTGGCGCGGAAACTGCAACATCGACTCCAACGGCGGGGTCGGCGAGTTCGCCAGGGACTTCCAGCCATGTCCGACGGGCGGCCCCTGGGGCCGGACCTACTCGATAGACACTTCGGCTTTCGCCGACGGCGCCCACACCGTCCAGGTCTGCTCGCAGGACTATGGTCAGTCTCAGGGCTTGAACGGCTCCGGCGGGGAAAGCTGCGACCAGCGCACGGTGCGGCTCGACAACCACGCTCCCGGTAAGCCTGCGGGCCTGCAGATCGTGAGCGCGAATCCACACCGCTACCTCGATCACTTCGGCGCGGCCTTCTCGCTCCTGCCCGACCCCGGAAGCCCAATTGTCGCGGTCCATTACCAGGTCTTGAACGCGGCGAACGAAGTTGTCGTCCCGACGAAGACCGTATCTGCCGTCAACCCGACCGAAGTGAAGGGCATCGAAGGGCCGGCCAAAGCCGGCGCCTACCACCTCCGGCTCTGGCTCACCGACCAGGTCGGCTACGACGGGCCAGCCGCCGAAGTTGACATTCCGCACGACACCACGCCACCGGCCGCGCCGCAAAATCTGCACGTAGGCGGCCCTGGTGGGGTTTGGCAGCAGAAGGTCGACCTGCGCTGGAGCAACATCGTCGACGACGGCGCCCCCATCGACACGGCCCACTACCGCTACGTCGATGCGACGGGTAAGGCGGTCGGTCCCATCCAGACCCTCACCGGCACGAATCCGCAGGGCGTCGACGCGGTGCCCACGCCGCCCGAGCGCGGCACCTACGAAGCCCAGGTGTGGCTGACCGACGAAGAGGGGAACACGGGCGCCGCGGCGACCGTGCCGCTGCCGATAGACACGACCCCTCCTGCGGCACCGCAGGAGATCGCTGTGACCGCACCCTCCACCTCGAGGGGCGACCAGGCGTTCGACGTGCAGTGGCGGAACATCACCGACAGCGGCTCACCTATTAACGCCGCCCACTACCAGGTGATAGACGGGGCTGGCAACGTCGTCGTGCCCACCACGGATCTCGCCGGTGACAACCCGCAGTCGTTGGCGGACCTCGACGCGCCGAAGGACGCAGGCAACTACACGTTGAAGTTGTGGCTGTCAGACGCCGAGGGCAACGTCGGTGCGCCGGCAGAAGCGCCATTGTCTTACGACTGCCGGCGCTCCGATGCGGCAGGCGGTCGGACCATCAGCGCCGGCATCGGCGACAAGCTCGTCCCCTCGATGACGGTCCACCAGGGCCAGGGCTCGACCGTGGACGGGTCTGTGGGCGGCTCCGGCAATCCGGTGAACGGGGCCGCGGTCTGCGTCTTCAGCCGGGTCACGACGGACGGCGACGCCGACTTCATCGGCATGGCGATGACCGGCAAGGGAGGCAGCTACAGCTTCCCGATCACGGCCGGGCCGTCGCGGGAAATCATCACCCGCTACCGGGACGGTCAGCGCGAGATCGAGGCACAGGCGACGGTTCTGACGCAGATTGAACCAACGCTGAAGCTTCGCAAGAAGGTCGTTCACAACAGGCACAAGGCGATCTTCTTCGGAGACATCCCCGGGCCGCACAACGACAACGTCGTGATCGTGCTGCAGGTGCAGGACGGGAAGGGGTGGCGCGCCTTCCGCCGCTACAAGACCAGAGATGGTGGTCATTTCGAAGTTGGGTATCGGTTCACCCAGACCCACCGAGACACGATCTACACGATGAGGGCACAGGTCCGACGAACGGTCGGCCTCCCTTACGAGCCAGGCAACTCGCAGAACGTGAAGCTCCGCGTGAAGCCTTAGCTGAAGCAGCCAAAGCAGGAGCTGGGGCGGGGTGTTCCGATCGCCCCGCCCAGCTCCCCAGTCTCTCAGGGGGAACAAAGATGGATCATTCGACTCAGCCGCGACCGCCGGTCACCGACCGCCAGCTCAGCGAAGCCGAAGTAGGACTTCGGCGGCTACTGCGCAAAAGGAGGTTCCCGACTGACTGGGTGGATCGGTACTGCCCCGAACTCATGTCGCAGGCGCGCGCCGAGTACGCGGCCCGGCTCAGGGTCGAACCCGTTGAGAACACGGTAGGTCTTCTTGTCGTCATCGGTTATCGTCGGGCCCAGAATCTCGTCCGCTCCGAACGGTCTCGTCCGCGGCTCACCTCGATCGAGACCGCCTTTCATCTGGCCGACGAAGATACGCCTACGCCCGAGGAGAGGGCCTTGGCCCATGACCGACAGCTACGGCTAGTCAACGCGATGGGCCACCTTCCGGAGCGGGAGCGCAAGCTACTAGCGCTCGTGTATTTCGAGGAGTTGCCGCTGGGTGCTGCCGGTCGCAGACTCGGATGGGCAAAGGCCTCAGCAACCCGCCACCACCAGGCTGCCCTGGATCGCCTACGAACCCTCGTCGGTGATCGCAGCCTGCTGAGCCCGGAACTTGCTGTACCTGCATATGTCGCTGCACACAAACATTCCTTTCCGCGCGCCGCCATGACGTGGATTGGGGGAGCCGCTGAAACGCTTCGTGAAGCCGCGTTTCTGGGCAGTACGCGGGTAGGACCCGCGGCGGATGCCGGTAACGCCGCCGCCCTCGGCGGAGCCGGCCGAACTGCGGCAGGTGTTTGTGCGGTCGCCGCCAGCTGCATCGTTGCTGCCACCGGAGTTGTCGGTCCGGGCGTGAAGGCCCTCACCGGAGATGGCGGGGTCCGCGCGGCGCGGCCCCACCGCCAGTCCGTTCCTGCTGCGGGAAGATCCCGCGGAGCACCTAACCCTTCAGAAGCTCCCGCTTCGCAAACTCTCGCAGCGCCCCCGTCAACCCGTACGGCACCGCGGGCCAGCCGAGCTGCCCAAACCCGCGGCGTGGAAGTGCCCGAACAGCATCACCGCAATCGGCCAGAACGTAGCGCGGCTGCTCCCCTCCAGCCAACGCACACGGAAAACGTCAACGAGTTCGGGGTTGAAAAGGGCGAAGCAGAACCGGCTGAAGAATCCACGGGAGCCTCCCCCTCTATTTCGCCGCCTGCCACCGCAAGACCAGTAGCGCCCACCAGTTCAGATACCTCAACTCCTCCCCACTCCACGAACCCTTCCTCGAAAGCGCCCAGCGCCGGCTCGGAAGCGCGATCCGAATTCGGGATGTGAAGGAGCAACTCTGAGCCCAGGCACCCGCGCTCGCCAGCCCTTCGTCTACTGAGTCGCTAAAGCCGGCTCGTTCGGTGCCGATAGGTGTGAACGGGAACCTGGGACGGCATCCAATGAGATCGCCTGCTGGATGCCGTCCCGGCCCCGCCCCCGGCTCTCTCAGCTTTTCCTGCCGGTGGCGAGCCTCCTGGCCGGAGCGCGGCCTGGGTGTTGCCAATCCAAGGGCGGAGCTCCATTTCTACGCAGCAGCTGGGAAGTACTGCCGCCCATTCTTTTTAACCCGGCCTTCTTCCTCGAGATCGCCCATCACTCGGTATAGGTAGTTGGGCTTGATTTTCATCGCCTTTGCGATCTCACTCGCGCTGATGCCCGGTCTTTTCTCGACCATCCTCACCGCTTTATCGGCCCGGGTTCCGCCTTTGCGTTTACGCCGTATTCGCGTGGCGCCGGTCGATTTGGTGGCTTTACCTCGGCCGCCGCCTTTAGGCCTCCCCGGTCCACGTCGGCCGGGTTTGCGCCCGGTCGTGGTTCCACTGAGTTTCGCTAGAGCTTCCTCTGCCTGACCCAGTTGCTCTCGAAGCTCATTGACCGACCGCTCGAGGGCGGCACGAGCCTCATCCAATACAGCCACTTCAAACCTCCTCATGCGATGGAGTGCAAGGTTGTATACGCGGGGGGTTATATCGCGGAGGGCGCGAATGCGCGACCTCATGAGTCAACAATCAGGCTGCCCCAGAAGTGGCAACCGCCCCCCACGGAGACGATGACGCTGAGAACCGCCTGCGCGGCGAAGGCTCCGTGTTCGTTGGAGACGCGCAGAACTGGGAGGAAATCCTCTTTGGTGCCTCCCCCGGATACGGTCAATTCCTGAAGCTTCCTCGTGAACCCCTGATTTAGATCTTCACCGTTAATGATCACGCCGTCTTCGTCAGACGTGACTTCGAGCCTGCCCCTGATCGTGTCTTCACCTTCAGCTTCGCAGTAGGCATGGAAGGTCAGCGGCCCAACGCTTTCCAGACTGGAACCGTCCTCGCTAGTAAAGGTCAGGGGGTTCCCATTCCCACCAGCAGCGTCGTAGGTGAAGACCTTCCCGGTGAAACTGGCGCCTGGTTCTCCCGGAGCCCCTGGTGATCCGGTTGCGCCCGGAGCGCCGTCTTTCCCCGCTCGACCGGGTTGGCCCGAGATCTGGTCCTTCTTGATTCTTTCCTGCACCCCCGACGTTAGCTTGTTCCAACCGATTGAGTGGAGCGCGACAACAACCTTTGGACCAGCTATGGCCGCCGCCCCTTGTCAGACGCCGAGCGCCAGCACCACAGCGATTCCAAGTGCCGTAAGTCCCCTGTTCCGTATCCCCGATTCTCCCTCCAATCTCGCTTTGTGGAGAACCTTAGCCGTACCAATTGCTCAATTGCTAGCGTTTCAATCGTTGGAGATGCACTCCATAGCGTTTCGAAAGTCCCGCAAGAAAGCAAGGGCTTGCTCGTCAAGTCGCTGAAAAGGAATTGGGAAACGGCTTCCCAGCCCCCGCCGCCTCCGACAGCGGCTGCACCGAGGCAAATTAGTCGGAGCTCCCAACCGGCTCTTCTCCGGGCGACCTCGAAGGACTCGCTCGGTGCTTAGCGCTCTCACTGTTTTGTTTGAAGCGGGCAGCAGTCGGAGTGGACTCCTCGGAGGGCCGAGCAGGCTAGGCGTCCCGCCCGAACGGCGGGTTCTGACTTTGGAAGGGCACAAAGCACCCGGTGGCTACATGCCGCCGCGCGATCGAGTCCTTCTTCATCCAAGAGGTCGACCGGGACAAGATCGACCCGAAGGCATGCGCAGCAAAGCGTCGGGGCCGGAACCCGATTAGTGCTCGCGCAAGACCAACGCACCCCGGACCATCGGCGCCAGCGATGCCGCCAGCAGCATCGCGCTCGTGCGCTTCGGCAGGTGGCGCCCTGCGGCGATCGCGGCAAAAGTATCGGCGGCGTCGCAGGCCATACAGGCCATTAGCCACTTCCGCCTGGCATCTCCCTCGGTCACCAGGAGCTCCCAGGCGAGCGCGACATCCCGCGCGCCCATCAGGCGGGACAGGTAGATCGCCAGGGGGTCTCCGGTCATATCGACGCCGAATGCCTTGCCGACAGGACGCGGAAGCGTCCAGATGGCGACGCCGAATGCCATCCGGCTCGCGATCAGGCTGGTGAGTGCCCGGCTTCGCTTCACGATGAGGAACGTATCGCAGGAACCTCCTGGACTCCATCCAGGAACGCATCGAGTTCGACGAACCGAGCATCTTGCGAAAGGATGTCTGTCTATGCCTGGGGTCGCGGTCGTCCTCTTCAGTGACCTGGTCGATTCGACCGGCCTGCTGGCGAGGCTCGGGGATGACCGGATGGACCGCCTGCGCCGAGCCCATGTCGAGGATGTGAACAAAGCTGTCGTCGCCTCCGGCGGGAGGGTCGTGAAGACCCTGGGCGACGGGGTGATGTCGAGCTTCGACAGCGCCCTCGGCGCCCTCCGCGCCGCTGCCCAGATCCAGGCGAGCGTCGCGAAGCTGGACGCGGCGCACGGTGGAATCGGCGTCGCCGCCCGGGTGGGAGTTGCCGCCGGCGAGCCGATCCCCGACGGCGAGGACCTGCACGGGATGACGGTGGTGATCGCCAGCCGCCTCTCCTCCGCCGCGGGCACGGGCGAGGTGCTGGTCCAGGATCTCGTCCAGGAGCTGGTCGCCTCCCGTGACGGGGCGGTGCTGGAGGAAGCGCGCGACTACGAGCTGAAGGGAGTGCCGCAACCGGTGCGCGCCGCGAGGCTCCGGTGGCGCGAGCTGGCGCTGGAGCAGGAGGCTCCGGTCCCCACTGAGGAGATGGTGGGCTCAGGTACCAGGACCTCCGACCGGGTCCGCCTCCCGCCTCCTCTGGCCGCCTTCGCTGAGGAGCCGCTGATCGGGCGCGAGGCCGAGGTCGCGGCGTTGCGCCAGGCGACGCAGCCGCGCCCGAGGCGGCGGGCGGCGCTGATCCTGGGCGAGCCGGGAATCGGCAAGACGCGCCACGCGGCGGCGGCGGCGCTGGAAGCGCACGCGAGGGGGGAGCTGGTCGTCCTGGCGCGCTGCCCGCCCGAGGCGGTGGTCCCGTTCGAGCCCTGGGTGCGGGCAATCGGCGAGCTGGCCCTCGCCGGCGACGACGAGTGGCGGCGGGGCCTGACCGCGGCGGCGGGGGCCGAGCTGACGGCGCTGGTGCCGCAACTCGATCGAGGGGGAGCGGGGGCCGAGCGGGTCTCGAGCAGCGAGCTGGCGGCTGCCGAGGGGGCGCGCTACCGGCTGCTGACCGGCATCGGCACGGCCCTGGCCCACGCCGCCGGCGACGCTCCGCTGCACATCGTCCTCGACGACGCCCACTGGTGCGACCCCGCCTCGGCGCAGGCGCTCGAACACCTGCTGGACTCGTCTCCAGGCGAGCTCGTCCTCGTGGCAACGGCCCGCGACCGGGAGATGGGCCGGCGGCACCCGGTCTCGCGAGCACTCACGAACCTGCGCCGGACCGGAGACCTCAGCGAGCTGCGCCTCGGCGGTCTCGACGCATCGGGGCTGGCAGCTCTAGTAGGAGCCCGGGTGGGACAGGCGATCACGCCGCGGGTCGCCTCGAGCCTCGCGAGCCGCACCGCCGGCAATCCCTTCTTCGCCGGCGAACTGGCACGAGACCTCTCCGAGCAGGGAGCGCTGGGGAACAGCGAGGCGTTGGAGGGGGCGCCGGTGCCGGAAGCCGTCAGCCAATTGATCGAGGAGCGCCTGGGCCGCCTGGAGCCCGAGACCGAGCGGCTGCTGGTGGCGGTCGCTGCGATCGGGCCCTCGGCTCCGGTCTGGCTGGCCGCCAAGGCGATCGGGTTGGAGAGTGCCGAGGCGGAAGAGGCCGTGGCCGAAGCGCTCTCGGAGCGTCTGGTCGACGAGGTGCCGGCTCCCGAGCCGACGATCGCCTTTCCCCACGCCCTCGTCCGCGAGGCCCTGATCGCCTCGTCCGAGGAGGCAGTGCTCGGCCGGCTGCACCTGGCGATTGCCGAGGCGCTGGAGGCCGGGCCGGAGGCCGAGCCGGCCGAAATTGCCCGCCACTACGGGCTCTCGGTGTCCTTGACCGGCCCGGAGCCGGCGATCGGCGCCTACCGCGCTGCGGCCAGAGCGGCGGCGGCGGCTCACGATCACGAGCAGGCCGCAGCCCAGTTGCAGTGCGCGCTCTCGCTCCTTCCCGAGGACGATCTGGCAGCGCGAGCCCAGACCCTGCTGGAGCTTGGGGAGCAGGCGCTGCTCAGCGCCGATATGCAGCGGGCCAAGCAGGCCTTCCGCGACGCCGCCGAGCTGGCGCGGAGGAGCGGCGACAAGGGGACCCTCGCTCACGCCGCCCTCGGCTTCGCCGGCGGCGACATCGCCTTCGGCGTAGAAGCCAACAGCCACGACAGCGAGATGGTCGATCTGCTGCGCGAGACCCTTGACGCTCTCGGCGAAGACCGACCGAAGCTGGCCCTGAAGGTCGTCTTCAGGCTTTCCTATGCCCTCACCTTCAGCGCCGACAAGACAGACCTGGACCGGCTGGCATCGCGCGCCGAAGCGCTCGGGGGGCAGCTCGAGGACCCAGAATCGAAGCTGCTGATGCGGGCCACTCTGCTCTTCCTGCGAATGTCCATGGGCCCTGATCCACTGAGGGTGTTCGACCAGACGACGGCGGCGTTCCTCGAGGCAGCCGAGCTGGCTGAGGAGTGCGATCGCGAAGACCTGCGCTTTCGCTTCTGCCTCTGGTCATCGACGACGCTGTACTCGCTCCGGCGGGTGGAGGAGTGCGAGGCGGCGATCGAGCGCGCCGCGGAGATCGCCGAGCGCCTGGGCAGCCCGCGCTTCGCCTGGGAGATCGACTTCTACCGCGCCCAGCGGGCGCTGGACCGTGGCGATCGCGATCGCGCTGTCGAGCTCGCCAGGCGCGCCGGCGACACCCTGCGGCGCCTGCGCCCCGATCTGCAGGTCACCGCCGAGCTGCTGCTGCGCCTCACCGTCGGCTGGATCTACGACGACGAAGCGGGACCGGAACGGGCGGTCTTCGACGCGATCGAGGCGCTGGCGCCGTGGGGCCTGATGTCGGCCCTCACGGCCGTCGGGGCGGCAAGGATGGGCGACTATGCCGCCGCCGGCGAGAAGATGGCCGAGCTGCTGGACGACCTCGACTCCCTGCGCCGGCCCGACGTCCACATGCCGCCGGCGCTGTGCTTCCTGGCCTTGGCCGCGACGCTTGCCGAAGACCGCGAGGCCGGAGCGCGCCTGCGACCACTGCTTGAGCCCCTGCGGGGGTATTTGGTTCAGGCGACCCCGACGGCCTACCTCGGGTTCCTCCCCCAGTGGCAGATCGGTCGCCTGGAACTGCTGGCCGGCGCCACGGAAGCAGCCGGCGAGGAGCTCCGCTCGGCGGTCTCCCAGGCTGACGAGCTCGGCATCGTCTGGCTCTCGGGGGCCGCGAGGCTGGACCTCGCGGTCGCCCTGTACCGACTCGGCGATCCCCTGGCCGAAGCGGTGCTGGTCGAGGCTGAAGCCATTGCCGAGCGCTACGGGCTCGGCTGGGTGCGCAACCAGGCGGTCCGGGTCCGAGCCGAGCTGGAGGGCGGCGAAGCTCCGGGCCACCGCCCGCCGCAGGAGCGCCCGCGGCCGCTGCGGGCACTGACGGCCCGCGGCGGACGCCGCGCCCTCGCCGCGCTGGTCGGCGGCCAATCAGACGCGGAGCTGGAGCGCCGGTTCCTGGAGCCGAAGCGCCAGCGGGGGCTGCTGCGCGCCATGGCCCGCAGCTTCCAGCCGGCACAGGCCGCGGGCTTCAGCGGGGTCGTCGCTTACGAGCTGGAGCCTTTCGAGGTGGAGGCGCCACCGGAGGCACCCTGGCGCTGGGCGATCGAGGTGGACTCCGCCGCTGGACACGCGAAGCTCCTGGAGCCGGCGCCGCTCGACGCCGCGGTGACGATCCACATGGGCCTCGCTCAGTGGGTACGGGTCATTGCCGGCGTTGACAATGCAATCACCGCAATGGCCGCCGGGCGCTGCAGCGTAGAGGGGGACGTCATGGTGGCGGTGCGGCTGGAGGCTATGTTCAGCGGGGCATAAGTGACATGGACCGTTGATGCTGTAGCGCCTAGGGTTGGGAAAACCGCTGATGGGAGGACCAGCCTCCGCCCTGCAGTCCCAGTTCAGACCGTGCCTGATCCCGCTCGACTCGCGTTAGCGATTCCTCCCGCAGGGCCCTGCTCTCGCGAGGCTGGGCCCCCGATCGGCCTGCGGACCTTTTTGCGGACCTTCAGATCGCTATCCTGCGTGACCTCAGAGCACCTCAGCGTGCCTGAGAGAGTCGGATAGAAATGAAAACGCCCCCAATCGCAAGGTTGAGGGCCTTGTGGGTGGAAACACCCGTGATGGTTCGACTCCATTCAGCCGCACTCATGGAAGCCCCGCTACGGCGGGGTTTCTGCGTCTAACAGGGAGGTTTTGCGGCCAGTGGCTCCCGATGGGTGGAGACAGGATGGGCAGGGCGAGCTAGCGCGGGACCACTGGTTCGAGTTGCGGCCGGGAGCCCCTCTAGCCTTTCGTGCATGTTTCAGATCACCCGACGGATTTCGGTTGACGGGATCTGGCAGGATGCCGGCACGATCGAAGCCGTGTCCGCGGAAGCCGCCATCCGGCCGCTCCAAGCTCTACCCGGCGACGTTCTGATCTTGGAGGCTCCCGCGTTCACTGACGAGCGTCTTTTCTTTGACGTTGGATGGGGTCCCAGCGGCTGCTTTGCGGTCCCCGCCTGAGCACGGCACAAAGCGCAACAAGGATTGATGAGTACCCAGGGGCCGCCGATGCCCGCTCTAGGCTTGTCCCTCCAATGAATGAGACCGAAACGGCTTTCCTTGTACTGCGCGTCCAGGCCCTGCTCTCTGAGAACGAGATTGAACGGGATCGGCTGCTCAACGAGATCTCCCGCCGACTCGGAGTCGAGGGCGAGTGCGATCTCGCGACCATCACGAACCTTGCAGCCGAAGGCACGGACACGGCCGCCCGCTTTCCTGTGTCTCAAGACGGGCTGCGCGATGCCATCCGCCCCATCTGGACTTCCCGCATGGGTGAGCTGTTCTTGATTCCCGGCTCAAGCTAGGAGCGGGCGCGGGGGACCGGGCGCTTGATCTCGATCAAAGAGGCCCGGCGCCGCAAAAAGACGGCGGTTGTCGAAAGCATCCCGCTCCCCAAACGGCGACGCAAGAAATGACCGGTCACATGACGGAAACTTACGGCGACAACCTGGTCATCAGAACGCAATCCGGCGATCACTGGCAGCCCAACCCGAACTGAAAGAACGTCTCGAAGCCGCTGCGGTGGCAGCAGACCTGCCAGTGATAAATCACCGCCCTGACGGGCTCGAAAATTCAAACCGCTATCGAGCTATCGCCTAACAGGCCGCGTTGATCGGACTGAGGTCTAGGTACAGCTGTCCCAGTTCGTGATTGAGATCGGGCCTCTCGATCAGTCGTTAGAGACGTTCTATAGGCACGCTGCTCAGGCGGCGACGTGCTCGCCAGCGGGAACGAAATGCTCCAGCTTGGCCTCATGCTCAAGAGCAAAGGGGATGCCCTCTTCGGCCAGCCTCACGACCTCCGTGTAGCTCTCGCCGGCAGCAGACCAGCCGTCGACGTCGAGGGACTCGACCCACCAGCCGTCGCTTTCGTGGTGATAGATGACGCGGACGATCTCCATGATTGCTCCGATTCAGAGTAGCTTCCGGGCCTCGTCTTCGGCAAGCCCAACATTACGGACAAGGATCTTGCGGACGAGGCTAGCCGGGATTGTCGCCTTGTCGTGAAAGGCGAAGGTCAAGGGCGGGGAGGCCGGCGACTCCATCCGACGATGGCAGCGCACCCTAGATTCAGGGTCGGACTCGTGCGTCCTGGCCAGTTCTCGCCAACGAGGCCCGCATGCCACCCAAGAGCCGCAGACTGGGCTCCTTAGGGCACTCAGACGTTTATCTGGTACACGGTCCTTTTCGATACTTTGCGGCCGCTTCGCTGTCCACGAAAGGATCGAGTTGATGCAGCAGCTCCGCAGTGCTTTGACCTACTCCAACGTCGTCGCCACGCTGGCCTTGTTCTTGGCGATCAGCGGTGGAGTTGCCTACGCCGCCTCCCACCTGGGGCGTAACTCCGTGAAGTCCAAGAACATCGCCGCCCATGCGGTGAAGAACCGGAACCTGGCCAAGAACGCAGTCAAGAACGGAAACCTGGCCTCCAATGCCGTCTCTACTGCCAAGGTGAAGAAAGAAGCGATCACCGGGGCGAAGGTGAAGGCTGCGACGCTGACGCGAACGAACCTCGCGGCGGGCACCCTCGCCGGTCTTCAGGTGCTCGACGCCAGCGCTTCCGCGGTGCCGGGACTGACGGAAGAAAAGGAAGGCGGCACTCCGATCCCGCTCAGCGGCACGACTAGCTTCACCCCCGCCGCGGGCAAGTCGTACGACATCCTCACCGAACTCAAGGGAACGCCTACTGCCAGCAACGGGGGAGAATTTGGAAGCTGCCGCCCCGAAGTAGGGATCTTGGTCAATGGTGCGCCGTTGAACTTCGTTCGGATCCTCAACAACACCGAAGCGCCGGCGCCGTTCAACACTTGGCCCGTGGGCAGCAGTTCAACTGCAATCGGCCTGCAAGAGGCCGGGCAGCAGCAAACGATCTCTGCCATTGCTTTTGGCGACAGCAACTGCAGTCCCGCCACCACCGCATCCCTGCGGGTGACGGTCGTCGAATTCGGTTGATCCACCGGTCCGCCGCTGCCACCACCCGGCGGCGGCGGACCGCTCAACCCGCGGTGCCGAGCGCCTTGTCGATGAACGGGCCGAGCAGGTCGGCAACCATCTTCGCCGTCTCCTCGGCCGACTCGCCCGGGGTCGTCACGTAGCTGATCGCCAGTCGGACCAGGGTCTCGGAAAGGGTTTTGACGTCGTCGGGTGGCGCCTGCGGCCAGCCTTCTTCGATCACCGTGGTCAGGCGGCTCGTCGCCCACTGCACGACCGGGAGGCCCTGGGTGGTCACGAACGGCAACATCCCGCCCGTGCCGTCGTCGCTGAGGAGGATGCGGATCAGCGGGTCGCCGCCCGCCGCGCTGAGGAAGTGCTCCAAGGCGGCCAGGACCGCGGCGCGGGGATCGTCGCGGTGCTCTAGGACCGCACGCTCAACGTCGTCCATGAAGCGTTCGGCCTCGTGGATGACGAAGGCGAAGCCGAACTCGTTGCGGTTGCCGAACTCGTTGTAGAGGGTCTGGCGGCTAACGCCGGCGCCGCTGGCGATGTCCGCCATCGTGATCTCCGACCAGGGGCGCCCGCTCAACTGGTCGCGCGCCGCGTCGAAGACGGTCTTGCGCAGGAGCTCGCGCGCCGCCTCCTGGTACGGGGTGCGTTGAGTGGCCACCCCCGTATCGTGCCAGTTGCAGGCTTAAGCGTCTGCCGAGACCGGCTCGAAGTCCACCTTGTCGCGGACGCCGCAGTCGGGGCAAGCCCAGTCGTCGGGTACCTCAGACCAGGCCGTCCCTGGCGGGAAGCCCTCGCGCGGATGGCCCGCCTCCTCGTCGTAGACGTAGCCGCAGGCGGGGCAGCGGAAGGCGCTCATGCGGCCCGCCCGTAGCGCTCCAGCACCCGCCCGAGCTTGCGCGGGTGGATGTTGCAGCGGGTGACGTCGCCTTCGTAGTGATCGAGCAAGATCGGGTCCATCACCCGCCGCCAGAGCGGCGGGACCCAGGCGAGGACGATCATCCCCGCGTACCCGGTCGGCAGCTGCGGCGCCTCTTCCATGTGGCGCAGTGCCTGGTAGCGCCGGGTCGGGTTGGCGTGGTGATCGGAGTGGCGCTGCAGGTGGTAAAGGAGGACGTTGGAAGCGACGTTGTTGCTGTTCCAGCTGTGCTCGGGACGACAGCGCTCGTAACGGCCATCCTCTTTCTTCTGGCGCAGCAGCCCGTAGTGCTCGAGGTAGTTGACGACCTCCAGCAGCGAGAACCCGATGATCGCCTGCGCGATCAGGTACGGGAGGACCACCCAGCCGAAGGCGATCGCCAGCACAGCGAAGAGGCCGACGGTCATCGCCCAAGCGGTGAGGATGTCGTTGTGTCGGCTGAAGTGCCGGACGCCGAGGCGGTCGAGGCGGGCGGCCTCGATCCCCCAGGCCGAGCGCAGGCTGCCGGCGACCGTGCGCGGCAGGAAGGCCCAGAAACTCTCCCCCAGCCGGGAGCTGGCGGGATCCTCAGGGGTGGCGACTTTGACGTGGTGGCCGCGGTTGTGCTCGATGAAGAAGTGCCCGTAGCCGGTCTGCGCGAGGGCGATCCGGCTGAGCCACTTCTCCGAATTGGCGCGCTTGTGACCGAGCTCGTGGGCGGTGTTGATCGCGATCCCGCCGACGACCCCCATCGTCAGCATCAGGCCGATCGATTCCACCGTGGTGAGGTTGCCGTTCGACCACATCCAGCAGGCGAAGACGAGGCCGGCGTACTGGATCGGGATGAAGAGGTAGGTGCACCAACGGTAGTAGCGGTCCTGCTCGAGGAACTTGAGGACGCTGTCGGGCGGGTTGGTCGAGTCCAGCCCGATCGCCATGTCGAGGATCGGGAAGACGCCGAAGACGAGCACCGGGCCGAGGAACCACATGCCGCCGAAGCCAGTGACCGAGGCCCAGAACCAGGCGAGGAACGGCGAGAGCGGGACGATGATCCCCATCAGCCAGGCGTAGCGCTTGCCGTCCGTCCAAGCCGCCGGCTCGAGCTCGACGTCGTCGTGGTGGTGATGGTGATGAACGTGCTCCGCGTGCGCCTCCACTGCCCCTCCTTGTCAACCGCTCCCTTGCAGTCGGACACTTTGACAGAGACGGTGGATATGTCAAGAGGCCCTACAGGCCACGCGGGATTGTCCGCAAGCTGCGGATGGTCTGTCGATTTCCTCTCGCATAGCGAGAGGAATGCGCCACTCCCTAGACCTTGAGGAGGATGAACGTGTTGATCGCGAAGACGATCGCGAAGAAGATCGTCGCGCGGTCCAGGTTGCGCTCGACCATCGAGCCGCCGCCGATCGAGCTGCCACCGCCGCCGATCCCGAAAGCGCCGGAAAGGCCGGCGTCTTTGCCCGAGTGGAGCAGGATCAGGAAGATCAGCACGACAGCGACGATCACCTGGATGATGCTGAAGAACGTGAACACGGTCCGGAAAGTCTAGCCCTGCTCAACTTTTTCTGGCTCGTGGGGGTGCACTCCGTTGCCGTTGGTCCCGTTCCCGTTCCCGTTCCCGCCCACCTTCTTGCGCTCCTCGCGGTCGAGGATCTCGAGCGCTTCTTCGCGCAGCTCGGCGTCAACGGCGGCGAAGTCCTCGTCGGAGAGCTTGCCGACCGCGTGGTCGAGCTCGGCGTCGCGGATCTCGCGGTACTTGGCTTCCTTGCGGGCGTCGGCCTCGGTCCGAACGAGTGCACCTCGGCGACGACGCCGCGTCGGCCAGATCGCGATCAGCGCGCCGGCCAGAGCGATCAGGCCGCCGATCCACATCCAGGTGACGAGCGGGTTGACGATCACCTTGAAGGTGGCGGGTGCGGTGTCGGCGAGGTAAGTCTTGGCGACGTTTTCAGCCGCCAGGCTCTGCAGCTTCGAGACCTGTTCGAAGGCTTTCGGCCGCAACGCCGGGTTCGCGGCGGACGCTTTCATCAACGCCCCCAGCGCTTTGCACTCGGGCGGCGTCCCCGGACCGCCTTTGAGACAGGCGGTGAAGCCTTTGTCGGCGGCGGTCACCCGGCGCTGGACCGCGGTTATGTTCGGCCGCTCGGCTATCCAGAGGTCCGCCCCCGGCCCAGCCCGCAGGCCGACCTCGCTGGTCGCCTCGCCGGCGAAGAAGCTGCTGATCATCCCCGCCGGCTGACCGGTCGGTTTGAAGAAGCGCTGGCTCGGCCGCAGGAAGCCGACCACCTTGCCGTCTTCTTCGGCCTTCAGCAGCGAGCCGAAGGTGAACTTCTCTGAGTCCACAGCGACTGTCGGTTTCACGTAGGTGAGCCTGCGGCCGTCGATCGTTGCGCTTTCGCCCGGCTTCAAATTGACGTCGCGGTTGGTCTGGAAGCTCGAGGAGGCGGCGATTCCGATCAACAGCACGGCGATGCCGGCGTGGACGATGTAGCCGCCGTAGCGCCGGCGGTTGCGCGTGACCAGTCCGACCATCGCGGTCGGCGTTGACTCACCGGAGACCTTGCGCCGCGCTGCCGCACCCATCCAGAACTCCTGCGCCAGGCCCGTCAGGGCGAAGGCGGCAAACACGAACAGCGCCAGCGCCCAGGGCTTGTGGGCGGCATCGGTGAAGGCCAGCAGGGCCATGAGCGCGACCGCGGCGACCGCCAACGGCACCCGGAAGACGCGCTTCGCCGAGTCCCAGCTGACCCGGCGCCAGGCGAGCAGCGGTCCGATCCCGGTGAAGAGGACCAGCAGGATCGCCAGCGGCGTCGTGTAGCGGTCGAACCAGGGGGCAGCAAGCGAGGCCTTGTTGCCGGTGAAGAGTTCGGAGATCAGCGGGAAGAAGGTGCCCCAGAAGATCGCCACGGTGAGGCCGACCAGGAGCAGGTTGTTGACGAGGAAGACCGACTCGCGCGAGACCAGCGAGTCGATCCGCTTCGGCGAGCGCAGGTCGTCGAGGCGGCTGACGATCAGCAGCGTCGAGCCGATCACCACCACCCCGATCAGGCCGAGGATGTAGGGACCGACGGTGTTGTCCCCGAAGGCGTGAATCGACTGCAGGACCCCGGAGCGGACGAGGAAGGTGCCGAGCAGCGCCATCGAGAAGGAGCCGACGACGAGGCAGGCGTTCCAGACCCGCAGCATCCCCCGCTTCTCCTGGACCATGATCGAGTGCAGGAAGGCGGTGCTGAGCAGCCACGGCATCAGCGCCGCGTTCTCGACCGGGTCCCAGGCCCAGTAGCCGCCCCAGCCGAGCTCGGTGTAGGACCAGCGGGCACCGAGCAAGAGGCCGAAGCCGAGGAAGGTCCAGGCGATCAGGGCGAAACGGCGGGTGGCGCGGATCCACTCGGCATCGAGGCGGCGGGTGACGAGCGCGCCGATCGCGAAGGCGAACGGCACCGTCATCGCCACATAGCCCGAGTAGAGCATCGGCGGGTGGATCATCATGCTCGGGTGCTGCAGCAGCGGGTTGAGGCCGACTCCGTCGGTGGCGCCGCTGGTCGTCGCGAAGGGCTGAACGTCGGGCGCGAACAGCATCAGCCCGGTGAAGAAGGCGGCAACGCCCATCATCACCGCGGTCGCGTAGGGGACGATCTCGCGCAGCTTGTTACGGGTCGCCCAGAGCGAGAGAGTCGCCGCCATCGAGAGCACCCAGGCCCAGAGCAGCAGCGAGCCTTCCTGGCTCGACCACATCGCCGCCAGCTTGTAGAAGGTCGGCGTCTCCAGGGAGGAGTGTTCCTGGACGATTTTGAAGCCGAAGTCGTTGTTGGCGAAGGCCAGCTCAATGATTAGAACGCAGGCAGTCAGCAGGCCGCAGAAGGCGTAGACGGTGTAGCGCGAGCGGTCGACCCAGAGCCGGTCGCCGTTGCGGCCCCAGAGGGCCATCCCACCCGCAGCCAGGGCGGCAACGAAGGCGAGCGCCAGCAGCGCGCTGCCGAGGCTAGGCATTGCTCTTAGTCGTGAACTTCGACGGGCACTTGGTGATCAGCGTTTCCGGTTCGCCGACAAAGGTGCCGTTCTCGACAGAACCGGTCAGGACGATCTCGCGGCCGCCGCGGAAGGGATCGGGGACGGTGCCCTGGTAGGTCACCGGCAGGCCCTTGCCCTTGCCTTCGCCTTCGCGATCGACGACCCGGAAGGCGATCCCGTTGCCCTGGTGGCGAATCGAGCCCTTGACGACTTCTCCGGTCATCTCGTAGCTGGTGCCAGGGCTGGCGTTCATCAGTTCGGAAGGCTCCTTTGCCTCGGTCGAGGCCGAGAACGAGGTGTAGATCAGCGCCACCGCGAGCAGCACGGCAACGCTGAGCGCGACGACAAGACGAATCTTCCGCTTCCGCTGGGGATCCACGAGCACCGGGGATTATCGCAAGTGCGGACATGGGACAATCGCTGCGTGACCGATGACCGCGTCCTCCTGATCACCGGCGCCAGCAGCGGGATCGGCGCCGCCACCGCCCGGGCGGCCGCCGGCAAGTACCGGCTGGTGCTGGCGGCGCGGCGGCTCGAGGAGCTGGAAGAGCTCGGGGAGGAGCTGGGCGGCGAGGAGCGAGCGGCCGCCGTGCGCTGCGACGTCACCGAGTGGGACGAGGTGCAGGCGCTGGCGCAGGCCGCACTCGACCGCTTCGGCCGCATCGACGCGGTCTTCGCCAACGCCGGCTTCGGCGCCACCCGCGGCTTTCTCGAGGAGTCGCCCGAGCACTGGCGCTCGATGGTCCTGACCAACGTCTACGGAGTGGCGCTGACGATCCGCGCCACCCTCCCCCACCTGCTCGAGCGCGGCGACGGCCACGTCCTGATCACCAGTTCGGTGGCGGGACGGCGGGCACTGCCGGGCTCGCTCTACTCGGCGACGAAGTGGGCGGCGACGGCGATCGGCGAGTCCCTGCGCCAGGAGCTGCGGCAGATGCACGACAACCACGGCATCCGCGTCACCCTGATCGAGCCGGGCATGGTCGACACCCCCTTCTTTGAGAACCGCCCACAAGGGGCGCTGGGGGACGAGGACATCGCCAACGCGGTCATCTACGCACTCGAACAGCCCGAGGGCGTAGACGTCAACGAGATCCTGATCCGCCCGATCACCCAGTCGAACTAGCGCATCCGATTTTCGACACACCCCGCTGTGTCGAAAGTCGGCTACGGGAGCAGGGCTCGCACCAGGCGCCAGTAGCCGCGCAGGAGGAGGCGCGCCGGCGGAGTGCGGACGAGCGGCGAGATCAGGTCTGAGTCGAGGTCGGGGGTCAGCACAGCCGCGAACCCGGCGGCGCTGATTGCGTGCTGGCGCTGAAGGGCACGGCGCTCGCGCAGGAGGCGCGGCAGCCAGCTGATGAATTCGCGGTCCGCCCGCAGCTTCTGCCCTCCCCAGCCGCCCGCCGCCGCGACCAGCAGCAGCGCCAACTCGGTGGCGAGCAGGGCCGGCGAGAGGAGTGCCAGCAGGGCGCCCGGATAGGTACGGACGATGAAAGCAAGGCGGTTGCGCTCGAGCCAGCGCCACTTGTTAGCACTGGCGCTGAAGTCGTAGTCGTGGGCGACGACGGCGGCAGGCTCGATCCCAACCGTCCCCCCCGCCATCCGTAGCCGCACCGAGAGGTCGACGTCCTCGTGGTACATGAAGAACTCCGAAGGGAACCCACCGACCCGCCGCCACTCGTCCATCCGGACCGCCAGGCAGGCCCCGGAGGCCGCGGCAACTTCGCTCGGGGGCGGCGCGTCCCCTAGCGGACGTCCGTGTCCGCCGGCCCAGACGATCCCGGTGAAGTGGATCGGGTTGCCGGCCGAGTTGATCCTCTCCCCCGCGCCGTCGGCGACGAGCGCCTGCCATGCCACCCAGCCGCGCTCCTCGACCCACGGTTTGCGGATCGCTTCGCCCCAGCCCGGCTGCGGCACCGCGTCGGGATTGAGGAGCACCAGCAGGTCCCCCTGCGCTTTCTCCGCGCCTGCGTTGGCCCCGCCGGCGAAGCCGGTGTTGCGGCCGGGGCCGACGATCCGCGCCTGCGGCGCCAGCTCGCGCGCCATCTCGACGCTGCCGTCACCAGGCTTGTTGTCAACGACGATCAGCTCGTCGCCCTCGCCCAGCTCTCGCAGCAGGGCGGGAAGGGTCTTGGCGAGATCGTCGCGGCTCTCGTAGGCGACGATCAGGACTGAGAGCGTCGGTCGCACCGGCGCGGAGGCTATTCGACCTCCGCGCCGGTGCTCGCGACTGGGCTTACTCGACTACTACTTGTGCTTCTTGTGGTGCTTCTTGCAAGAGGCGACGTTCAACTTGAACCTGTTGTTCTTCACCTTCTTGCCGTTCTGGCCTTTGATGTTCAACTTCGCCCGCTGCGGCTTCGCGCAGGTGTTGGTCGAGTTGACGAGCAGGCTCTTCTTCCCGCCCTTCATCTTCAGCGCGAATCGACTGACCGGAACGTCGGGCACGTTGTTGAAGACCGTCTTCAGGCCTCCGTGCTTCGAGCTGATGACCCCGCGGAGGTAGATCTCCACCTGACCGCGCAGGTCGACCAGCAGGTCCGGCAATTCGTGGTTGGAGGACACGAGGAACACCTTGCCCTTCAACTTCCTGTCGAGCAGCGGTGACTTCGCTTCCGCGTGCCCGTAGACCGACCCCTTCGGGCAGGTGTGGGAGGCCAGCTGCGGCCTCGTGCACACGGTCCCGATGTGGCCCTGGTCGAGGAACAGCGAGTGCGGCATCGTCAGCGCCGTCCGGAGGACGTTCGCCTGCCCCTTCTTGGCGTTTAGCACCGCCGTCAGGCGCGGGTTCTTCGCCCTCTTGGTCGGCCCGTTCAGGGTCACCTTCAGCTTCGGCTTGAAGCCGAGCTTGTTGCATTCGGTGGCCTGGAACGGGTCGTTGACCGCGTAGGAGCTGAACGTCGCCGGGTTGGTCGGATCGGCTCCGCCGCCGTTGATCGCCCCGGTCGTCGCCTGAGCGGCGCAGTTGGTCGGGTTGATCATGAACTGATTGCGATCGATGTCGAGATTGATCGAGCGCAGGTCCAGTTTGACCCCGCCGAAGACGTCAGGGATGACGTCGGAGACCGCATGGATCTGAGCGGTTTCCGGTTCGACGTTGAGGGCCACCCGGACGACCACGGTGCCGAGGTCGAACGGGCCGGCAACTGCCGGGGTGATGGTGACCAGCGACAGCGCCGCCCCCTTGTAGGGACCGGCGAGGTACACCTTGCCGCCCAGTTTCAGAGGCGCGCCGGTGCCCGAGTTGGTGGTGGCGGTGCCGATCTGGCTTGCCGCCGGGCAACTCGCGCTGGCTTCCTCGGCCTTACCGGACTTGCCAGCAGCGGCCGCGATCGCGTCATCCGCGCAGTAGGGGATCCCGGCGAGTTTGCCGGTCAGCCCTTTCGGCAGGGTGACGTTGACGACCTTCAGCTCCTGTTCCCCGTTCCGTTTCGTGATCAGAACGTGGAAGGGGCTGTAGGCGCCGGCTTTGGTGCTGTTCACGTTGGCTTTGTAGCCAGGCGTGAACTTGCGATCGGCCATCGATTTCGGACAGTCGCCGCCAGTGGGGTCACTGGTCAGCGTCACCGTGCTTTTCGGTTCGGCGTTAGTGCCGGGCCGCGCGTACGGTTCCAGCTTGCTCGTCGACTCGCTCGAGCAGACGGGCGGGCTGCTCAGCACCGCTCTGGGGCCGCCGTCCATGTGCAGTTTCACCGAGGTGAACGGCACCTGCGGCAGACCGCTGGGGATGTCTTTTTCAGACCCCGTCATTTCCAGCTTCTGCTGTTCGTCGAACACAGCCGTCAGCTGACCCGTGTTCGGGTTCGCCTTGACGTGCCCGATCAGACGGGCGGCGACGCCCTCTTCCGGTTCCTTGGCTTCGACCAGGATCCGGAACTCTTCTCCGGACTGCGGGTCGCTGCTGTTCTGGGTCCCGACGTAGACCTCGCCGGTGAGCGGACGCTCCAGCGGCGGCGATTCAACCGTTGCCGTACCGACTTTGGAATCGGCCGGACAGGCGTTGTTGTAGTCCCGCACGCCCTTCTTGAACTGCGCGTCGGTGCAGGCCACGAGGCCCTGCGCCGCCGACGGGTTCAGGCCCATGTACGGAGGCAGCGTTACTTCCGCCTTGCGGACGTGCGACTGCGACTGTTTGTCACCGCCTTCTTTGGCGGGGTCGAACGGCAGCTTGACGTTGACCGTCGGTGCTGCCGGCGAGTCAACTTGCGTCGTCCCCGCTTCCATGTCGATCGTCGGTTCGAACGGAACCGTGTCGCAGCCTTCCTGCTGGATCAGGGTTCCCGAGGAATCCTCGACTTTGGCCTCAACCGCGGTCGAGCCGGCCGGGAAGGTCGGATTCTGCAGCCCCCAAGACTCGGCCCGCAGCCAGGTCGAGTAAAGGTGAGGGAATTCGTAGGGGTTGAAGCAGGTGGTCGGGTTGGTGATGAAGGTCCCGTTCCCCGCGTCACGCCCGAAATTGACCAGACGGTTTTTCAGCGGCGCAACCGGCGGTTCGTAGTCGGGCTCATGGATCGTGAATGA
>DASZNP010000056.1:0-40781 GCA_035551255.1 Solirubrobacterales bacterium | reverse complement strand
GCTCGCCGAGCCGACCGAAATCAGCGAAAGCCCGGGTGGGGGCAGCGAAAGCGTCCGCAAGACCGTGCTCACCTACGATGCCGCCGGCCGCCAGTTGACCAAGAAGATCAGCGGCGGGGGAGGGGTCATCCCCAAGGTCGAAACGACCTACAACCCGACCAACGGGATGCCGGCCAGCGAACGGTTCGTTTGCAACCCGCTCGAAGAATCCTGCACGGGATTTGACAGTCAGACGGTCGCGACGATCTACGACGCCCTCGGTCGTCCGGTTAGCTATGAAGACGCCGACGCAAACAAATCAGAAACGACCTACGACCTTGAAGGCCGGCCGGTGACGAGCAAAGACAACAAGGGCAGCCAGACGGTTCGCTACGACCCGACTTCGGGTCTCCCGGTCGAACTCGAAGACTCAGCCGCTGGGACTTTCACCGCCAGCTACGACGCCGACGGCAACCTTGTCAACAGGACCCTACCTGACGGCCTCACCGCGGAAACCACCTACAACGAGGTCGACGAACCCACTCAGCTCACCTACACGAAGGCGAGCTTTTGCGGGACGAGCTGCACTTGGCTCCAGTTCAGCCTCGAACGGTCGATCAACGGCCAGATCCTCAGCGAATCCGGCACCCTCGGCGCCGATCACTATCGCTACGACAAGGCCGGGCGCCTGACCTATGCGGATGAAACTCCGCAGGGGGGCCAATGTACGACCCGCACCTACGCCTACGACTCCGACTCCAACCGCCTCTCCAAGACGTCCCGCTCGCCGGGCACTGGCGGCATCTGTGCCGAATCGGGCGGGACCACCCAGAGCTACAAATACGACGCCGCCGATCGCCTCGAAGGGCCGACCTACGACTCCTGGGGACGGATCACGAGCCTGCCCGCAGAATTCGCAGGCGGAAAAACCCTGACGACGAGCTATTTCTCTAACGACATGGTCGCGAGCCAGTCACAGAACGGGGTTATCAACAGCTTTACCCTGGACGCCTCGCTTCGGCAGCGTTCCCGCCTGCAAGCGGGCGGGCTGGAAGGCACGGAAGTCTTCCATTACGACTCGTCGGGAGACTCGCCCGCCTGGACCGAACGCGGGTCAATTTGGACGCGCAACATCGCCGGAATAGGCGGAGAACTGGCGGCAGTTCAGGAAAGCGGGAAAGAAGTCACGCTGCAGCTCACCAATCTGCACGGTGATGTGGCCGCCACCGCCTCAATCGACGCTGAAGCGACGAGTTTGAAAGGAACCTTGAGCTACGACGAGTTCGGGAATCCGACTTCGGGTAGTGCAGGACGCTTCGGCTGGCTTGGCGGGAAGCAGCGTCGAACCGAATTGCCGACCGGGGTGATCCAGATGGGCGCTCGGAGCTACGTGCCCGCTCTTGGTCGCTTCCTTACTCCTGATCCAGTGTTCGGCGGCTCTGCTAACCCCTATGACTATGCGAACCAAGATCCAATCAACGCGTTCGATCTGTCGGGTGAATTTGGTTCTCTCCCTAACTGGATAAAGAAGAGAAATAACCGAGTAGAAAGGCTTCGTGAAACCATAAAGCGGGCCGAACGAAAGCTGAGAGCTGCAAGGGCTGCCGCCGGAATTCGCGGTAGGGGCCACGTTGGTCCTATTAATATAACGCTCCCTTGGGAACATGAGTACAACCAAGTAATCAATGCAGGCCACAAGGTTCTTAACGCAATCGGGAGTGTGCCATGTGGAAAGACGGGAGCCATTGCTGGCAGCGCAGGGGTCCTCGGCGAACGGGTCGGCGAAGGCCTGCAGGGTGAGGGTTACGTTGGCCCAGGCGGGCTCGTTAAGACCATTGGTAAAGCTGCGGCGAGTCTCGGCGCGCTATTGGTCGGAGGCCACGAGGCAGGCGTCTGCTGAGCAGACACCAGGCAACTCGCGACGCGCATCTCGTGCGCTTATACTGGCTCAGTAATGGTCTTTAAGCATTGGACGGCGATCGTAGCCTCAATCTTTGGACTGGCTTCTCTTGCCGCTTTCGTAAAAAGCGAAGTCCCTTTCGCAATAGTGTGCGGGGTGCTGTCCGCTCTGTTATGGGGCAGCTACCGAAGAGACAGGCGGGGACGAAAGCGCCCCATAGTTCAGTGCAGCCATAAGCAGCCTCACGCCTAATGATCTGTGCGCCGGATTGCCCTAGCTGAGTTGGATCGGCCCGAACAATTCATACAAGGCAAGTTCAGCTTGTCGATCCGATGGTGTCCTCCGGCGGTGTCATTGCTGGGACGGTTTGCGCAGTCTGCATCGTTGTACTAATTGTTTTGTTCAACATGGTGCTACTTGGTGGCAAAAAGCGCCTGCACCCGGAACCCGATGAGCGCAATCCTCTTTAAGCTCATTCGGTATGTACGACAAGGCGAGAATTTGGGTCGAGGGCGGCGGCGGCGGCAACGGCTCGATCAGCTTTCGCCGTGAGGCGCACGTGCCGCGTGGCGGGCCCGACGGCGGCGACGGTGGGCATGGCGGTGATGTCGTCCTGGTCTGCGATCCCTCGAAGCGCGATCTGGGGGTGCTGAAGGGGAGTAAGCACTTCCGGGCGCAGCGGGGGCGGCATGGGGAAGGGTCGAATCGACAGGGCGGGCGCGGGGAGGACCGGGAGATTCCGGTGCCGCCGGGGACGCAGGCAACCGCGGTCGACGGCAGTCAGATCGACTTGGTGACGCCCGGCCAGCGGGCGGTCGTTGCCCATGGCGGCCGCGGCGGCCATGGGAACCGGCGCTTCACCACCTCGACCCGGCAGGCGCCGCGCTTTGCGGAGAAAGGCAGCTCCGGCGAGGCCGATTGGATTGAGCTGCGCTTAAAGCTGCTGGCCGACGTCGGCCTGGTCGGGCTCCCAAACGCTGGCAAGTCGTCGCTGCTGGGGCGGCTGACGCGGGCAGCGCCGAAGGTCGGCGACTACCCGTTCACGACGATCTCGCCGGTGCTGGGGACGATCGAAGGCGAGGACCGGCAGGCGGTCATCGCCGACATCCCCGGTTTGATCGAAGGTGCGGCTGAAGGGGCCGGGCTGGGTCATGAGTTCCTCGCCCACGTCGAGCGCTGCTCGATGCTCGTCCACCTCGTCGACGTCGCTCCCACCGAGGGCGATCCCGTCGGCAATTACGAGACGGTCCGCAAGGAGCTCGCCGCGCACGGTGCCGGCCTCGAGCGCTTACCCGAGTTGGTCATCCTCAGCAAGCGCGACCTGATGCCACCGGAGCAGGTTGAGGAAGCCGTACGGGAGTGGGTGGAGCGAGTCGGGGGAGAGGCGCTGGGCGTGATTGCTGTCTCTGCGGCGACGGGGGAAGGTCTTGACGAGCTACGTCGCCAGATCCTCGCCGACCTACCCGAGATCGTCCCGACCGCTCCGACTGCCGGCGGTCCCCCCGACGAAGAGTTCGAGACCGAGCATCGCATCTACCGTCCCGCCGGCGAGGGCGGCTACTGGGTCGAGAAGGAGGAGGACGGCGGCTTCCGCGTGCTCGGTCGCGGCGTCGAGCTGCTCTTCGAGCGCCACGACACCGGCAACGAAGAAGCGCTCGCCTACCTCGAGCAGCGGTTGAAGGAGATTGGGGTGATCGCCGCCCTCGACCGAGCCGGCTTCGAACCGGGCGACGACGTCCGTATCGGCGAGCATGAGTTCGAACTCTTCCCCTGAGGTGCTCCGGTCTTTTTAACCGCTATGCGGAAGAAATCACCGGAACACTCTCTAGGAGAGGCTCGAAAGTCCGGCCGCGACCGCGAATCCCAGCACCGTTACGAGGCCGGCGCCGCGACCAGCGTCTTCGCGCGCATCGGGAATCATCGAGTCGATCAGCATCACCAGCAGGGCGCCGGCGGCGAAGCCGTCTATCGCTGCCTTCGGATTGCCGCTGACCGCGTCGGCGGCGAGGTAGCCGACGACCGTGGCAATCGCGCAGATCGCGGCCACCAGCACCCAGAGGCGCAGGATCGCCTCTCGCGACCGACCCGCTTCGCGCATGTCGTTGGCCGAACCGAGTGACTCGGGCAGGTTGGAAACGAAGATCGCGACCAGCAGGGAAACTCCGACACCCGCACCGGCGGCAATGTTGATTCCCAGCACCAGCTGCTCGGGGATGCCGTCGAGAAAGGCGCCGAGGGCGAGGGCGGTGCCGCTGCCGGAGCCCTCCGAGCGGCCCTGTCGGCCGCGGCCCGTGGCCATCCGCCGCGCGATCAGACCGTCGAGGAAGTAGTAGGTCAGTGCCCCGACGCCAAGCCCAACGCCGGTGATCCCGGCACCGCCAACCTCGATCCCCTCGGCCGCCAGCTCAAAGCTGACAGCGCTGATCAGCGCCCCGGCCCCAAACGAGAGGACGTAGCCGACCTGTCGTTCCGGCCACTTCCGCGCGAAGCTGAGGACAGCGCCGATGACGAGCGAGCTTGCCGCCAGCGCTCCCCACCCAATCGCTTCACCCATCTGACTACCTTCCTTGCCGGGAGCAAGCCGAGCTGAGCCTGAGTACGACCCCGAACCTAAATGTTGCACCGATCCGTGTCGTATACGGATAGACTCAGCTCGGCGGTGCTCATCGGGGCTTTGACTGGTAGCCCGCACCCTTTCACAAGGGCGGTGGGCGCCGTCATTTAGGAATGCATATGTCAGGCGGGGAGGGTGGATCGTCTTCGATCTCGGCTACGTTCCCGCCATGACTCTGGTCGTCAAGCTGGGCTCCTCGATCGTTGCCGCCGATGACGGTGAGCTGCGCAGCGACGTCCTCGACTCCGTCTGCGCACAGGTCAGCGAGCTGGAGCAAAGGGGAGAGCGGGTGGTGATGGTCACCTCCGGCGCGATCGCACGCGGGATGCGGCTGCTGGGGATCTCCATTCGACCCCAGGCGATGGACGAGCTTCAGGCGGCGTCCGCAGTCGGACAGGGAAGCGTCTTCAGGGCCTATGAGGAAAGACTGGGCCAAGGGGGCACCCGAGCCGCTCAAGTGCTTCTCACGGCTGAAGATTTTGCTGCTCGACGGAGCTACCTCAATGCAAGGCAGACGCTGCGGCGACTGATCGACTGGGGCGTTGTGCCAGTCATCAATGAGAACGACACTACCGCCACCGACGAGATCACCTTCGGTGACAACGACTTTCTCGCCGCGCAGGTGGCAATTCTCTTGAAAGCTCGGGCTCTCGTGCTGTTGACGGACACCGATGGGCTCTTCACGGCGAATCCCCGCTATGTGGCGCGCGCGGAACTCATTGAAGAAGTCAAAACGCCTGACGACGCGGGCAATCTTGAAATCGACGATCGGACCTCGGCGTTCGGTTCGGGGGGCATGCGCAGCAAGGTCGCCGCAGGCACGATGGTGAGTGAGGCGGGGATTCCGGCAGTGATCTGCAACGGCACCGTCTACGGACCCCTCATGGCCGCCGCAGTCGGTGAGCAGGTGGGGACTCGCTTTGCGCCCCACCCGTCCCGGCTCTCGAACTTCAAGTTATGGCTCAAATATGCGAAAACGGCAAAGGGCAGGATCTGTATCGACGAGGGTGCGGCAAAAGTTCTGCGAGAGTCCGGATCTAGCCTGCTTCCGGTCGGCGTAGTGGGAGTGCGGGGGAGCTTCGAGATCGGCGACATGGTGGAAGTCGTCACTGATTCGGAGGAGATAGGCAAAGGGATCTCCTCTTTCTCCTCTCAGGAATTAATTGTTGTCAAGGGGATGCAGACCGACGCGGTCCGTGAGCACCTCCCTCAGGCGGCCGAGGAGGTCATTCACCGGAACCGCTTCGTCCTTCTCTAGGGCCCAGCTACCCTTAGCCGATGGCAGTGACCGAGACCACCGTCGCCGAGAGCTGCGCTGCGGCGAAGCGTGCCGCGCGCTCATTGGCGACTGCCTCGACCGAGGCGAAGAACGCCGCCCTTGAGGCGACCGCGCGGCTGCTTGAAGAGCGGGCGGAGACGGTCCTTGAGGCGAACGCAGGCGACCTCGCTGACGAGCGGGCCGCTGGCCTGACCGAAGCCCTGCGCGACCGCTTGCGCCTGACCCCCGAGCGGGTGACGGCGATGGCCGCGGGGGTGCGGGTCGTTCGCGATCTCGGCGACCCGGTCGGCGAGGAGCTGGAACGGAAAACGCTCGAGAGCGGCATCGACCTGCGCAAGGTGCGGGTGCCGCTCGGGGTCGTCGCCGTCGTTTACGAGGCGCGCCCAAATGTGACGATCGATTGCGCGGCGCTGACGATCAAGAGCGGCAACGCGATCGTCCTCCGCGGCAGCTCCTTTGCCGAACGCTCGAACGCGGCGCTGGCGGCTGTGGTGCGCGAGGCGCTGGTGGAGGCGGGGCTGCCGGAGGACGCAGTCCTTTCGCTGGGCGGCGGCGGTCACGAGGAGCTGGCCGAGCTGGCAACTCAGGAGGGCCTTGTCGACCTGTTGATCCCGCGCGGCGGCGAAGGCTTGAAGGCGGCGATCAAGGCGGTGGCGACGGTGCCGGTGATGTACGCGGCCGCGGGCAACTGCCACGTCTATGTCCACGCCGAGGCCGATCCCGAGATGGCGCGGCGGATCGCCGTCAACGCCAAGGTCCAGCGCCCCGGCGTCTGCAACGCGGCCGAGACGCTGCTGATCGACGCCGCCATCGCCGAGCGCGTGGCGCCAGCGATCCTCGGCGACCTCGCGGCCGCCGATGTCGAGCTGGTCGGCGACGAGCGCGCCCGCGGCGTCGCCGGTGACGTCGAGGTTGGAGCTGCGACCGACGAGGACTGGGACAGCGAGTACCTCGGCCTGAAGATGGCGGTTGCCGTCGTCGGCTCGGTCAAGGACGCGATCGAGCACGTCAACCGCCACGGCACCGGCCACTCGGAGGCGATCGTTACCGCCGACGAGGCGGCCGCCGCGGAGTTCGTCGCCGGGGTCGACGCCGCCGCCGTCTACGTCAACGCCTCGACCCGGTTCACCGACGGCTTCGAGTACGGGATGGGCGCCGAGATCGGCAACTCAACCCAGAAGCTGCACGCTCGCGGCCCGATCGGGATGCGCGAGCTGACGACCTTCAAGTACGTCGCCCACGGCAGCGGCCAGGTGCGTGAGTAGCGCTGACGGCGGCGCGATCGGCGTGCTGGGGTCCGCGTTCAACCCTCCGCACCTCGGCCACCTTGCGCTTGCCCAAGAGGCGGCCTGGCAGCTCGGGCTGGCGGAGGTCATCCTGGTCCCGACCGGGCACGCCCCACATAAGCGAATCGCCGACGATCCCGGCAAGGAGGCGCGGATGGAGATGACGCAGCGCGCCGCTGCCGACGACGATCGCTTCTCGGTCTCGGCGTTGGAGGTCGAGCGCGAGGGGCCGTCCTACACGTATGAGACCTTGGAGGCACTTGCAGAGGAACGAGGCGACAGGGAGCTGGTGTTCGTAATGGGTGCGGACGCTGTCGTGGGTCTCGAGAGCTGGCGCAAGCCGGAGCGCGTGGTCGAGCTGGCGAGCCTGGCGGTGGCGCGGCGAGCAGGGGTCTCCGACGCCGACATCGTCGAGTCGATGCGCAGCCTCGGCTGCGAGGGACGGGCGACGATGCTGGAGATGCCGCAGTTCGGCGTCTCCTCCTCGACGGTGCGGGAGCGGGCCAAACAGGGCCGGCCGCTGCGCTATCTAGTCCCGGACGCGGTTGCCGATTTCATCGCTGAGAGGGGGATCTACAGGTGAACGAGGCGCAATCGGAGACCCTGGCGCGGCAACTGGCCGCGATCGCGGACTCGAAAAAAGCCGAAGAGCTGGTCGTCCTCGACATGCGCGAGCTGGTCGCCTACACGGACTTCCTGGCGATCTGTACGGCTCGCAGCGAGCGACAGGCGAAGGCGATCGTCGACGAGGTGCGGGTGCGGGTGAAGCGGGAGACCGGACTGCTGCCCGGCGGGGTGGACGGCGGCGGCGACGCCGGCTGGACGATCCTCGACTACCTCGACTGTGTCCTCCACGTCTTCACGCCGGAAGCGCGGCAGCGCTATGCGCTCGAGGAGCTGTGGCACGAGGCGCCGCGGCTCGAGCTCGATTTCGACGCCCCGGAAGCCTCCTCGGCCGCCAGCGCCTAGCCACCAGCACCCAGCACCAGCAACAGATTTAACGTCCGACCGGCGGCTTAGGTTGCCGGTCCATGGGTTTCAAGAGGGGGTTCTTGGGGTACCGCCGCGCCGAAGTCGAGGACGCGATCTCGGCACGCGACGCGCGGATACTGGGTCTCGAGCTGACGGCTGATAGGCAGCGCGCATCGCTCGCCGAGCTAGAGAGCGAGACCACGTCCCTTACCGGGATGGTGCTGGAGCGGGAGCGGGAGATCCGCTGCCTGAACGAACGACTGCGCGAGGCAAACGAATGCCACGACCGCAGCATTGCTTCCCTCGATGCGATCACCTCCCGCCTGGAGGAAGTTGAAGCGCAGGCACGCGGCCAAGCGACGCGGATCCGGATGAAAGCTTTGCGCGAGGCGGTCGAGGTGAGCAAGAAGGTGAAGGAGCTGACCGATATGGAGCCGGCGCTGCGGGCCGAAGCCCAGGCCGCCGAGGAGCCAACCCCGGCCGACGAGGCCCTCTACGAGGGCAAGGTCAAGCTCGAGATCGGCCCGCTCGGGGACTTCTCTCAGCTCGTTGGCTTCGAGGACGCCGTCGGCCAGATTGGCGCTTCCGAGATCAAGGTCGACCGCTTCTCCGAGGGTCGCGCCACCTTCTCGATGCAGCTCAACCAGCCCACCGACCTGCTGAGCGAACTGGAAGAGCTCTCCGACCTCGACTTCAAGGTCCGGCACAACGCCCCGGACAACCTGATCCTCGACGTAGACGAGGAATCCGGGCCGGAACAACGGGCTGCCTGACGCTAAACTTGCCCTCCCGCACGGGGCTGTAGCTCAGCTGGAAGAGCGCTTCGCTGGCAGCGAAGAGGTCAGGGGTTCGAGCCCCCTCAGCTCCACTCCTCCCATTCCAGGTGCCTGAACCGGACGAGGAGATTCGCTAGGCTCTTCAGTCTGATGCCGAGGAACTTCACGCTCGCCTGTCCACCATCACTGCGGCTAGAGCTGCAGTCTCGGCGAGCTTCCTCGACGCAGTCCTAGTCGCCTCCGCGCACCAGCCTCGATCGTTCTCTTCCCGCGGGTCTCGACCCTGTGGTCGCCTACAAGTCGGCGCAATCCGGGATACCGAAATACGCATAGCGCGGTGTTCTCGGCAGGACTTGACCTCAACTCTATGGACCTGGCGGGAGCGGGCCAATTCGCTCCGCTGATGCCCCGCCGCGAAGACCCCCAAGTCGGCCTCGGAAAGGCCATCCGCCAGCTCCGTAACGAGGCTGGGCTCAGCCAGGAAGCGCTGGGCGAAAGAGCGGAGATCCATCCCACCTGGATCTCCCACATCGAGTCCGGGCGGATCAACCCGACCTGGGGCAACGTGCGCCGGATCGCCAGGGGGCTGGGCGTGAAGCTGCCGCGGCTGGCGGAGCTGTCCGAAAAGCTCGAGCGCGAGCTGGGCGGCGTCTGACTCAAAACCTCGCGCCCGGCTGCCGATGTTCTAGGCGATGAGCGCTGTGAACCAGCACGTGTTCTCGCATGGCATGCGAGACACGCGAGAGACCCTCGACGTCTGGAGCCGGCACCCCTGGCGGGTGCTGGGGAGCTGGGTTGCGCTCAGCCTTAGCATTGCGCTGACGCTGCTGGCGGCGGTCTGGGTCGTCTCCGGCTTGCTGACGCCGGACCTGACGCCGATCCACCTGCCCGGGTTCACCGAACCCTCCGAACCGGCTGACCTGCTGCCGATCCTCTACCGCAACTCCTTGGTCCTGGCGCTGCACGGGACCGCCTGTATCGCCGGCTTCATCGCCGGCGCCTCGATGCCGATCGCCGCTGCCCGGCGCGCCGGCATCTCCCGCTGGATCCACGTCAAGGCAGGCGAGCTGGCGATCCTCTTCGTCTGCGCGGTCACCCTCTTCTCGCTCTTGACCCAGGCGCTCTACCTCGGCTTCCAGGGCTCGACGATCGCCCACCAGCTGAAAATCTCCCGCCTCGACCTGATCCTCAGCGTCCTCCCGCACGCGATCCCCGAGCTGACCGCGCTCTTCCTCCCGCTCGCGGCCTGGCTGATCGCCAGTCGCCGCGGCGAGTGGAACCAGCTCCTCGCCGCCACCCTGGTCACCGTCCTGCTGGCGATCCCGACCCTGATCCTCGCCGCGACGATCGAGGTCTACCTCTGGCCGCACATCCTTCAAGGTCTCTCGCCGGTCGAACACCCCTTCACCTTCTGAGCGCCAGGCACGACCGATTCGCGCCTCCTGCGTAAGATCGCCGGCTCATGGCCGGTTACGACCCGAAGACGATCGAGCGCAAGTGGCAGCAGGTCTGGGCTGAGGAGAAGACCTGGGAGGTGGCGAACCCTGGGCGGCCCGAGTACGAGGCCGAGAAGCCGAAGTCCTACGTGCTGGAGATGCTGCCCTACCCCTCCGGCGAGCCCCACGTCGGGCATCTCAAGTGCTATGCGGTCGGGGACGCGATCGCTCATTTCCGCCGCCGCCACGGTTTCGAGGTGATCCACCCGATGGGCTACGACTCCTTCGGCCTGCCGGCGGAGAACAACGCGATCAAAACCGGCGAGCCGCCGCGGGTCGCGACCGAGCGCTCGATCGAGTCCTTCCGCCGTCAGTTCCGCGAGTGGGGGATCTCGATCGACTGGAGTCGCGAACTCGCAACCCACACGCCCGAGTACTACCGCTGGACCCAGTGGATCTTCCTGCAGCTGTTCGAGAAGGGGCTTGCGTATCGAGAGCAGGCGGAGGTCAACTGGTGCCCGAAAGACGCAACCGTGCTGGCCAACGAGCAGGTCGTCGATGGTCGCTGCGAGCGCTGCGGTACCGAGGTGGTCCAGAAAAACCTCGAGCAATGGTTCTTTCGCATCACCGAGTACGCCGACCGGCTGCTCGCCGACTTCGAGGCGCTCGAGTCCTGGCCGGAGCACGTGATCACGATGCAGCGCAACTGGATCGGCCGCTCCGAAGGGGCGCAGGTGGTCTTCCGTTGCGAGGAGGTCGGCCTCGACTTCCCGGTCTTCACCACCCGTCCCGACACCCTCTTCGGCGCCACCTTCTTCGTCCTCGCCCCCGAGCACCCCGAGCTGGAGCGCCTGGTCGCCGGCACCCCGGCCGAGGAGGCGGTGCGCGATTACGTCAACCGGGTCGGCCGCGAGTCGGCCGAGGAGCGTGGGGCGGAGGACCGCGAGAAGACCGGCGTCCCGCTCGGGCGCAGCGTCGTCAACCCGGTCAACGGCGAGCAGATTCCGATGTACGTCGCCGACTACGTGCTGATGGATTACGGGACCGGCGCGATCATGGCGGTGCCCGGCCACGACACGCGCGATTACGAATTCGCCCAGAAGTTCGATTTGCCGGTGCAGCGGGTGATCGAGGGAGAAGACCCGGAGACGGCAAGGGATCGGCTCGGCCTGCCTTATCCCGGCGACGGCCCGATGGTCGAGTCCGGCCGCTTCGACGGCAAGCACAACCGCGAGGCCTACGACGAGATCGTCGCTTGGCTCGGCTCTGAGGGCCGCGGCGAACCGGCCGTCAACTACCGCCTACGCGACTGGCTGGTCTCGCGCCAGCGTTACTGGGGCGCGCCGATCCCGGTCGTCTACTGCGATAAGTGCGGGATCGTGCCCGTGCCCCCGGAGCAGCTGCCGGTCGAACTGCCGGAGATCGAGGACTACGCGCCGCAGGGCAAGAGCCCACTGGCGGCGGCCGAGGATTGGGTGGCGACGGAGTGCCCCAGCTGCGGCGCTGCCGCCCGCCGCGAGACCGACACGATGGACACCTTCGTCGACTCCTCCTGGTACTTCCTCCGCTACCTCGACGCGCACAACGACGATGCCGCCTTCGACCGCGCCGCCGTCGATCACTGGATGCCGGTTGACCAGTACATCGGCGGCGTCGAGCACGCGATCCTGCACCTGATGTACGCGCGCTTCTTCACCAAGGCGCTCGCGGACATCGGTCAGCTCGGCGTGCAGGAGCCCTTCGCCAACCTCTTCACCCAGGGGATGATCACCCGGGACGGAGCGAAGATGTCGAAGTCGAAGGGCAACACGGTCAGCCCCGGCGATTACGTCGAGCGCTACGGCGCCGACACCGCCCGCACCTACGTTTGCTTCATGGGTCCGCCCGAGCGCGGCGGCGACTGGACCGACGAGGGCGTCGAGGGCGTCAACCGCTTCCTCTCGCGCCTGTGGCGCCTCTGCGAGGAGGTCGCGACCCAGACCGAGGCAGGGGAGCCGGACGCCGCAGCCGGCGGTGAGCCGCGGGAGCTGCTGGCCAAGGCGCACTGGGCGATTGACAAGGCGACGCGGGACTTCCAGCGCGGCTTCCAGTTCAACACCGTGATCTCGGCGGTGATGGAGCTCGTCAACGATGCCTACCGACTTAAGGACGGGCTCTACGGCACGCCCGAGGGCGGCGCGGCGGTCCGATTCGCCACCGCGACTGCCGCCTCGCTGATCTTCCCCTTCGCGCCGCACCTCGGCAGCGAGATCTACGAGCGGCTGACCGGGAAGCGGGTCTGGGAGCAGCCGTGGCCGGTGGCCGACCCGGAGCTGCTGACCAGCGACACGGTGACGCTCGTCGTCCAGGTCAACGGCAAACTGCGCGATCGGATCGAGGTGCCGGCCGAGGCGCCGAAGGAGGAGCTGCTCCGCTTGGCGCGGGAGAGCGAGAAGGTCGCCCGCCACCTCGACAGCCAGCAAATAGTCAAGGAAATTGTAGTTCCGGGCAAGCTCGTCAACCTGGTGGTCCGCTAGGGCCCTCCGTGGGGCCCGTCCCGTCTGCTAGAAAGCCGCCGAATGCTCGTCCGGAGACTCGAAGACGCCGCGGTTGAGGAATGGCACCGTCTGCGCGCCCACGTCCTCATGGACGCGGGCGAACTCGGCTCGCGCAACCTCTCGGTTACCTGGGTCACCGTCCCGGGGGGCGCCAAGCAGACGCTGCACTCCTCCGGTGAGGCCGAGCAGGCCTACGTCGTCGTCCGCGGGCGCGGCACGATGTCGGTTGCCGGCGACACGCAGGAGGTCGGCGAGGGCGACCTGATCCTGGTCCCGCCGGCGACCGAGCACTCGATCGACAACAACGGCGACGCCGAGCTCGCCTGCGTCTCGATCCAGTCGCCGCCGGTAGCCGCGGAGGAGCTTTATAGCGACCAACTGGCTGAGGTCGCGGGTTACGACGACGATGACGACTACTAGTCGTTGGTAGTCACACCTCCGCGCGGAACTCGCCCCTGAAGATTTGCTTTCTGCGCGCCACCCGTGCGCTCGCGCCGTGCAGCATCAGCGGCGATGCCGGAGGTCAGCCGCAGCCAGGTAGTCGTCTACGCCGCGATCGCGGTGGCGCTGTTGCTGGTCGGTGCGCGGGCGATCCGGGAGGAGGGCAGCACCGACGCTTCCTTTGCCGCGGCTGACACGGGGGGTTCCAAGGGCGGGAGCTTCTCGCTCAGCGGTCAGAGCGGCGACCTCGTCGTTGACGTGACCGGCGCCGTACGCCGCCCCGGCGTCTACCGGATGCCGGCCGGCAGCCGCGTGGACGATGCCGTGACGCGCGCTGGCGGCCCGACCGGGAAGGCCGAGCTGGAAGTAGTGAATCTTGCCGCGCGACTGGCCGACGGGCAGCAGGTGGTGGTGCCAGAAAGTCTGCCTTCAGGAGCTCCGAGCGCAGCTGCAGCAACCGCCGAAGAAGGTCCGATCAGCCTCGGCACCGCCACCGTCGCGCAGCTGGAAGAAATCGACGGGATCGGGCCGGTCACCGCCGGCGACATCGTCAAGTTCCGCGACGAACACGGCGGCCTCTCCTCGGTCGACCAGCTTGACCAGGTGCCGGGGATCGGTCCGGCGACGATGGCAGCGCTGCGGGAACGGCTGCAGCCGTAGGCGGCAGCGATGCGCTCGCCTCGGCCTTCCCTGTCGCTCCTGATCGGGCTCGCGCTCGTCGTCGTGCTGGCTCTGGCGCACAGCGGCGAGATCCGCCAGAGAGCAGCGGATGGCCTGGGGCGGGGGATGCCAGCCCGCGAGGCGGAGCTGGCGAGGGGGTTCGTCCTCGGCGAGGACGAGGGGATCGACGAGGCGACGAAGGAGGACTTCCGTCGCTCGGGACTCAGCCACCTGCTTGCCGTCTCCGGCGAGAACGTGACGCTGCTGGCTCTCTTGGCGATGCCGGTGCTGGGGTCGTTCGGTATACCGCTGCGCGAGCGGCTGCTCTGGGTGCTGGGGCTGATCGCGGTCTACGTGCCGGTGGCGGGAGCGGGCCCGTCCCTTCAGCGGGCCGCGGTGATGGGAGCGGTGGGGGTGCTAGCGACGCTGGGCGGTCGGCGCAGCTCGCGTCTCTACGCGTTGGCCCTGGCAGCGGTGGTGACGCTTGCCGTTAGCCCGAGCGTCGCCGCCGACATCGGCTGGCAGCTGAGCTTCGCGGCAGTGCTCGGCATCCTCCTGCTTGCCACGCCGCTCCGCCGGGCGATTACCGAACGGCTCGGCGAAGGACCTTGGCGACGAGCGCTTGCGGAGGGCATGGCGGTGACCGTCGCCGCCACCCTGGCGACGGCACCGCTGATCGCCTTCCACTTCGAAAACCTCTCGACAACGACGCTGGTAGCCAACGTCCTGGCGATGCCGGCGGTGGCGCCGGCGACGTGGTTGGGAATGTGCAGCGCCGGACTGGCGCAGGTGCCGGGAGTGCCTCTGGGGCCGCTCAACGGCCTCGACGCCCTGCTGCTGGCCTACATCGCCCAAGTCGCCTCCTGGTGCGCGGCGCCGGACTGGGCCGAGGTACAGGTTCACGTCAGCGGGGCTGGGCTGATGGCCAGCTATCTCGGCCTGACGGGGGTGGTTCTCGCGGCCTTCTATCTCCGCCGACTCCGGCCCTTTCGCTTGCCCCTGCGATCGCTGGCCGCTGGAGGGGCCGCCCTTATCGTCCTCGCGATCGCGGTGCCGAAGGGGGATGGGGCGCCCGCAGCGCCGGACCACGGCCTCCGCGTCGAGGTCCTCGACGTCGGTCAGGGCGACGCCATCCTCTTCCAGCCCACCGGTGCGCCTGCGCTCCTGGTCGACGGAGGGCCGCCAGGTGATGGCCTCGCCGGCAGGCTCGAGGATGCCGGCGTCGGCAGCCTCGGGGCGGCGGTTATCACCCACGACCAGTCCGACCATGCGGCGGGGGTGGAGGAACTGATCGGGCGTTTCCCGATCGGCCGCCTGGTCTATGGCCGGCTCAGTCGTCTTCCTCTGAGCGAAGCCGCCGACGCGGATGTCATGGCGGAACGGGTCGCCGCGGGCGACGAGCTGAGGGCGGGGGACCTCAGCCTGCAGGTCCTCTGGCCGCCTCGCGAGCTGCTGGCGGAGGCAGTGCCGGGCGAAGACCCCAATCAGCTGGCGCTGGTGATGGAGGCCCGCTGGCGAGACTTCACGATGCTGCTCACCGCCGACGCCGAGGCAGAGAGCGTTCCGCTCGATCCGGGACCAATCGACGTTCTGAAGGTGGCCCATCACGGCAGCGACGACGCTGGCTTAGGGCCGCTCTTAGATCGGATCCGGCCCCAACTGGCGGTGATTTCCGTCGGCGAGGACAACCCCTATGGCCACCCGACGCAAGGCACGCTTTCGACCCTGGCAGAACATCGCGTACCGACGCTGAGGACCGATCGGGACGGGACTGTCGTTATCGACGTCAGCAACGGCTCGTTTCGCGTGGACGGATGACCGAATCGATAGTTGAGGAAGTCAATCCAATCGCTTGTCGGCGTCGTTCTGCTGTCGATGCACGAACTGGTGCACCACATCTTCCACAGCAAGCTGCTCTCGGCGCTCCGGTTGCCCAGCCTCGCCGGTACCGGCTTGCCGGAACGGATGCGGAGCATCAGCTTCGCCCTCCTGGGAATGACTGCGGCGGCCGGGTTGGCTCTCGTCGCGATCTTCGCGCAGCCGAGCTTCCCCCTGCTCGCACCGGCGCCTCTACCCGCTGAACCGTCTGCCCAGGAAGCGATCTCGGCAGCGAAGAAGCTGCCGCTCGACCAAGGCTCAGTGGCCCTGCTGACCGCGCTCCCTGCCCCTGCGCACCCTCATCGCGGAGAGACGGGGCGGAAGGCGGACGGTTCTGCGGGAGGTGCCTCCGTACCGGACGCAGTGAATGGCGGCGGCGAAAGCCAGGTGGCGCCGGCCGAAGTGGATACCCCCGCGCCTGTCAATGTGCCTCAGCCTTCAAGTGGGAACAACGGCGGCGCTGAAGCTGGGGCCGGAACTGGGAGCGGTTCCGGCCCGGCCGCCGCTGCCAATCCGCAGTCGACCACCACGCCCTCGGCCCCCACTTCCTCGCCTCAGCCCCCCGACCCGATCACCTCGTCGCCGAAGCCCGAACCCGCCCCGGCGCCGGGCAACTCCTCTTCGACCGCAGCGGCCGAACATGCCAGCGAACGAGGCATCGAAGCCTCGGCGAGCGCAGGCCCGCCGGCGAGCACGGCGACTACCGCCGCGCCGGCGCCGGAATCCTCCTCGTCGCCAGGCAACGGCAACGGCCTCGCCAAAGGTCACGACAAATAAGCACCGCGGACGAGCCGCGGTGAGTTCTAGACTCGCCGCATGGCCGCCGAGATGCAGTCGCTGTACCTGATCGCTGGCACCGACGAGGCGAAAATCGACGCCACCCGGGCGCGGCTGCGTGCCCGCGCCGAACGCGAGGGGGGGTCGGCCGCGCTGGAGGTGTTTGAGCCGGGCGAGGGCAAGGGCATGCCCGACCACGAAGCGTTGCTGGCGGCGATCCCGGCAATGTCGCTGATGGGGACCCGGCGCTACCTGCTCGCCGACGGGATCGAGCGCTGGCGCGACAAACAGCTGGAGCCGGTGCTGGCAGCGCTGGGCGATTTGCCGCCGGACCTGACGCTGGTGCTGATCTGCCGCGACAAGGCCTCGGCGAAGCTGGTGAAAGCGGTCAAAGGGGCGAAGGGGGAGATTCACGAATTCGAGGCGCCGAAGGCACGGGAGATGCCGCGCGTCCTGGCGGGCGAAGCGCAGCGGCTCGGCTTCCGCCTCGACCCGGCCGCGGCACGGATGCTGGTCGAGCGGATGGGCTCGAACCCGCTGCGGTGGCGCACTGAGCTGGAGCGCCTGGCGCTCTGGGCCGGGGAGGGGGGAGAGGTCTCCGCTTCCGACCTGGCGGAAATGATCGCCGACACCTCCGAGGCAGCCGTCTGGTCACTCTCCGACGCGCTGATCGAAGGCGACGCCGCCGCGGCGCTGCGGATCGGTGAGCGGCTGATCGGCCAGGGCGAGAATGTCACCGGCCTGATCTACGGCCTCGCCTCGCGCTTGCGCAGCGCCTGTGCGGGCGCCGCGCAACTGGAGGAGGGGATTCCGCCGAACCAGGTCGAGTCGTCGCTGAAAATGCACCCTTACGCCGCAAAGCAGCTGGTCAGGCGCCTAGGGGGCACTGACCTGGCAAGCCTGCGGGCGGCAACCGAGACCCTCGCCGACCTCGAGCTCTGGTGCCGCGGCGGGGCCGATTACGGCGACGAGCTCGCGCTGACGATCGCGCTGAGAAAAGCTGCAGCTGGAGCCGCTTAGGCGGCTTTGGAGCCAGCGGCGATACGAGCCGCTTTGGCCTTCTTGCGAGCACCCGTGTTCTTGTGGAGGGCGCCCTTCTGCACAGCCTTGTCAATCTTCGAGACCAGCTCACGCTGCTCCCTCGCAACCGAATCGGCGTCGCCGCCCTCGACCGCGGCTTCGAGCCGGCGGAAGTGGGTCTTGACCGTGCTGGTCAGCAGCCGGTTCTCGGTGCGCTCGCGCTCGCTGCGCAGTATCCGCTTCTTCTGTGAGGCTATGTTGGCCATGTTCGAACGCCCTGACGGCACTTGCCGGCTTCGGGCGGCCGCCGACTATAGCGACTGAGGCGCTCTCAGTCGCCTCCCGAACCCGAACCGACAGCCAGCTTGGAGACGCCCAGGGCCCCTCACACCCCCGATCCCGACGAGCGGGCGATCAATTCTGATCTCGGCGTCTGGGAGGCGGAGGCGTTCGAACCGGGGGAGGAATTCACCCGCGAGCCGGCCGCCAGCCCGCAGGCGGGCCGGATCGCCCGCTCGACTGCGTTCTTCTCGATCGCCACCGCCGCCTCGCGGATCGCCGGCCTCGCCCGCGAAGTCGTCGCCGCCGGCTACTACGGGATCAGCGGGCCGGTCTCGGCCTTCACGATCGCCTTCCAGGTCCCGAATCTGGTCCGCGCTCTGTTTGCCGACGCGGCGTTGCAGCCGGCCTTCGTCCCGGTCTTCACCGAACTGCTCGGCAAGAAGGCCTACAAAGAGGCGTTCCGCCTCGCCTCGACTCTGCTGCTGCTGGTGACGATGGTGCTCGGGGCGATGACCGCCTTCTTCGTCCTCCTAGCGCCGGTGATCATGCCGGTCTTCGCGCCCGGGTTCGAAGGCGAGATCCTCGACCTCACCGTCACCCTCTCGCAGGTCCTCTTCCCGATCCTGATCCTGCTCGGGATCAGCGGCATCGTGGTCGGCATCCTCAACAGCTACGACCGCTTCGGCGCCTTCGCGATCTCGCCGTTCTTCTGGAACGTGACGATCATCGTCGTCCTCGTCGTGCTCGAGCCGATGTTCCACGGCCAGGACCGCATTTACGCTTACGCGATCGCGATCCTCGTCGGGACGCTGGTCCAGCTGCTGATCCCGGCCTGGGACCTGCGCCACACGCCCTACCGCTTCAGCTTCAGCTTCGACTGGCGCCACCCGGGGGTGCGGCGGGTCTTCCTGCTGATGCTGCCGGTGACGATCAGCCTCGGCCTGATCAACTTCAACAACCTGATCAACAGCTTTTTCGGCAGCCTCGTCTCCCATGAGGCCCCGGCGGCAATCGACAAAGCCTTCCGCATCTACCAGCTGCCGCAGGGGATCTTCTCGGTGGCGATCGCGACGGTGCTCTTCCCGACCCTGGCCCGCTTCGCCAACGCAGGGGAGATCGACAACCTGCGCTCGACGATGGCGAACGGGATGCGCCAGATCCTCTTCGTCCTGGTCCCGGCAGCGGCCGCGATCCTCGCCCTCTCGGACCCGATGATCCGGCTCGTCTACCAGCGCGGCGAATTCAGCCCCGCCGAGACGACCGTGGTGGCGACCGCGCTCTTCTGGTTCGCCTTCTCCCTGCCGACCAACGGCCTCTATCTGCTGCAGACGCGAACCTTCTTCAGCTTGCAGAAACCGTGGCAGGCGACGGCCCTGGCGACGATCGACCTCGTCGTCTCGGCGCTGGCGGCGCTGGCGCTCTACTCGCCGTTCGGAGTGGGCGGGATCGTCGCCGGGACGGGGATCGGGACGACCGTCGCCGTCGTCGCCCAGGCGGTGATCTTGCGGCGGAAGTTCGGCGGGCTGGAGTTGAGCCGCCTGTTCTCCACCGCCCTGCGGATCACGATCGCTGCCGCGGCGCTCGCCGGCGTGAGCTGGCTGGTCTGGGACGTCCTCGACGAGGCGCTCGGGCGCGGTCTCGGCGGGCAGATCATCTCCCTGAGCGCCGGCCTCGGCGCCGGCGGCCTCGTCTACGTCGCGATCGCGAAGCTGCTGCGGATCGAGGAGCTAGAGCAGATGACCCGCCTCCTGCGGCGCCGGTAGCGACGCATGCTCGGGCCGGGGCGGTACCTGCTAGGGGTGCTAGAGATCCTGCTGCTGGTCGGGTTCGCGGGACTGGGGGGGACGGCGCTGCGGCGGTGGCTGCTGCCGCGGTTCGAGGGGGCGCCGGCGGGGCTGGCGACGGCGGTGATCGCGCTGGCGCTGCTGATCTGGCCGGCTGAGCTGCTCGGTTCGTTCGGGGTCTTCGGCCCGTTGCCCTACCTGCTCTTGGTTGCAGCCGTCGGACTGGGGTGCTGGAAGTTGGCGCCACGTCCGCCGGAGAGAGGGGAGTCGGACCTCTACCTGCTGAGTAAGGTCCGACTCCCCTCTCTCCGGTGGGACGGGCGCAGCTGGGTGACTTTGATCGCGTTGCTGGTTGCGGCGGTTGCGGTCGTTCACTTCGCAGGCGGCGTGAAGACGCGGCTGAGCACGGGGATGACCGGGTTCGACAGCACCTGGTACCACGGGCCCTTCGCGGCGGGGTTCTTCCAGAGCGGCAATACGTGGGACCTGCACTTCATCGCCCCGCAGTTCCTGGCCTGGTTCTACCCGGCGAACGGCGAAATCTTCCACGCGGTCGGGACGCTGGCCTTCGGGAGGGACGTCCTCTCGCCGCTGCTGAACCTCGGCTGGTTCCTGGGGTGCCTGGTCGCCTGCTGGTGCATCGGGCGCCCGTATCGCGTGGGGCCGTGGTCGCTGGCGCTAGGAGCTATCGCCCTGAGCGTGCCGGCCTTGGCCGACCAGGCGGGGGAGGCGAGGAACGACATCGTCGGGATCTTCTTCCTGCTGGCTGCTGTCGCGATCGCGGTGAACGGCGAGCGAGACGTACGCATCTCTCTGGTCGTCGGCCTATCGGCGGGCCTGGCGGCCGGGACGAAGCTGAACTTCCTGTTGCCCGCTGCGGTTCTGGTCATCGGACTAGGCGTCATTGCTCCCCGACTGGACCGCTGGCGCACCCTTGCTGTTGCTTCGCTTGCCGCTTTGGCCGGCGGCGGCTACTGGTACCTCCGCAACCTCATCCATACGGGCAACCCGCTGCCTTGGATCCACCATCTAGGTCCGATCAACCTCCCCGCCCCCGAACAAGCCCTAGGCGGTCGAGAAGCCCACTCCGTCCTCAGCTACCTAACCGACAGCAGCGTCTGGTCCCATTGGTTCCTCCCGGGCCTGCATGGAGGGTTGTGGACCGTCTGGCCACTCCTGCTTCTGGCTGCTGCCGCTGGCCTGCTTCTGTGCCTGGTGCGGGGCACGCCAACGCAACGCGTCGTGGCTCTCGTCGGTCTCGCCTCGGCGGCCGCATGGCTCATCGCACCGACCTCCGCTTCCGGACCGAAGGGAATGCCGCGCGGCTTCGAATCCGGCCTCCGCTACCTCGCTCCGGCTCTGATCCTCGGCCTCCCTTTGCTCCCGACGGCGCTGAGCAGGGTGTTCCCCGCCTTTGTCTCGCATAGCGGAACAAAGGCGGGGCGCACTCATGCGATCCGCCCGGCTTGGGCCGTTGCCGCGGTCCTCGTGCTTGCCATCGCGCTGGGCTACCCGATTCAGCGGCACTACCTAGCCTCTCGCTACAAAGCCCCGACCTTTACGGCACCGGGCCTCAACGCCGCCTTCGCCTGGTCCCGTGACGTCAGGGACGCCCGCATTGCCACCACTAGCACCCGCCAGTACCCCCTCTACGGCACCGACCTCTCAAACGAAGTGCAGTACCTAGGCATCCACCGTCCCCACGGCGGCTTCGAAGCACCCACCACCTGCCGCCAATACCTCCAGCTCCTGGACGAAGGCGATTATGACTACGTCGTCGCCACCCGCGACCGCCTCGAAGCTGGCAAGCCTCCGTACCCACCCTTGGCCAAGTGGGTCGAAGCGGCTGGAGCCCGTCCCATCCTGAAGAAGCCGCCGACGGTTGTCTTCAGGCTGCAGGGACCGTTGGACCCATCGACCTGCCGCTGAGCGGCGGTCGCCATACTCCTGATCCGCCTCATGGACCACATTCGCAACTTCTCGATCATCGCCCACATCGACCACGGCAAGTCGACCCTGGCCGACCGCATCCTCGAGCTCACTGGCGCCGTCGACCCGAAGAAAATGCAGGCGCAGCTGCTCGACTCGATGGACCTCGAGCGCGAGCGCGGGATCACGATCAAGGCACAGGCGGTTCGGGTCGAGTACACCGCCAAGAACGGCGAGACCTACCACCTGCACCTGATCGACACGCCGGGCCACGTCGACTTCTCCTACGAGGTCTCGCGCAGTCTTGCCGCCTGTGAGGGCGCGCTACTGGTCGTCGACGCCGCCCAGGGCGTCGAGGCGCAGACGGTCGCCAACACCTACTTGGCGATCGAGAACGGGCTCGAGTTGATCCCGGTGATCAACAAGGTCGACCTGCCCGGTGCCGAGCCTGAGCGGGTCGCGCAGGAGATCGCCGACCTGCTCGGCGGCGACCCCGAGGAAGCGCTCTGGATCTCGGCTAAGACCGGGGAGGGGGTGCTCGAGGTGCTGGAGGCGATCGTCGAGCGGATCCCGTCGCCGGAGGGCGAGCCGCAGGCGCCGCCTCGGGCGCTGATCTTCGACTCCGAGTTCGACCCTTACCGCGGCGTCATCGCCTATGTGCGGATGGTCGACGGCTCCTTCCGCAAGGGCGAGCAGATCCTGGCGATGCAGAACGGGACCACCGCCCAGATCGACGCTATCGGCTTCTTCCGTCCGGCGATGACGGCGGTCCAGGGGATGGACGCCGGCGACGTCGGCTACCTGATCACCGGGATCAAGGACGTGACCAAGCTGCGGGTCGGCGACACCCTGACCTCACAGGCGAATCCCGCCTCCGAGCCGCTGGAGGGCTATCGCGAGGTGCGGCCGATGGTCTTCTGCGGCCTCTTCCCGATCGACACCGACCGCTACGAAGACCTCCGCGACGCGCTAGAGAAGCTCTCCCTCAACGACGCCGCCCTCTCCTGGGAGCCGGAGACCTCCGAGGCGCTCGGGTTCGGCTTCCGCTGCGGCTTCCTCGGCCTCCTGCACATGGAGATCGTGCGCGAGCGGTTGGAGCGCGAGTACGACCTCGACCTGCTCGCCACCACGCCGAACGTGCGCTACCTCGTCAACAAAACGAGTGGGGAGACCGTGGAGGTGCACAGCCCGACCGACCTGCCGGACCCCGGCACGATCGAGGCGATCGAAGAGCCCTACATCCGGGCGACGCTGATCTGCCCGAAAGAGCAGGTCGGCGCCGTGATGGAGCTCTGCCAGCAGCGCCGTGGCACCCACGTCGACATGCACTTCCTCAGTCCCGAGCGGGTGCAGATTCGCTACGACCTGCCGCTGGCGGAAATCGTCCTCGACTTCTTCGACCTCCTGAAGTCCTCGACGCGGGGCTATGCCTCGCTCGACTACGAGCCGATCGGCAACCGCGTCTCCGACCTGGTCAAGGTCGACATCCTCCTCGCTGGCGAGAAGGTCGATGCGCTCTCGATCATCGTCTTCCGCGACTTCGCCTACGACCAAGGCAAGCGCCTCGTCGGCCGGCTGCGCAAAACCATCCCCCGTCAGCTCTTCGACGTACCGGTGCAAGCCGCGGTCGGCTCCAACATCCTCGCCCGCGAGACCGTCAAGGCCCTCCGCAAGGACGTCACCGCGAAGCTCTACGGCGGTGACGTCACCCGCAAGAACAAGCTGCTGAAGAAGCAGAAAGCGGGCAAGAAACGGATGAAGGCGGTCGGCCGGGTGGAAGTGCCGCAGGAGGCCTTCCTCGCGGTTCTCGAGATCGACGAGTAGCGCGCTGGCCAGGCGGCCAGTTAGAGTGCCGCGCCATGGCACTCAAGACTGACGCGGTTGGCAAGGAATGGCCCGCCAGCACCTACCAGGTGGGGCGGGAGAAGATCAGGGAGTACGCGAACGCGCTGGGGATCCAGAATCCGGTCCACTTCGACGTCGAGGCCGCGCGCGCGGCCGGCTTCCGCGACGTGGTGGCGCCGCCGATGTTCGCTGTCGTCTACAGCAGTCCGGCGATGGCGCCGGCGATGTTCGACCCCGACGTGGCGATGAACTTCGCGGCGATGGTCCACGGCGGCCAGGAGTTCGTGTGGGACGAGCCCGCCTGCTCTGGCGACGAGATCACGACGACCGCCAAGTGCGTCTCGATCGAGGAGAAAGACGGCAAAGGTTTTTACGTGTTCGAGACCAACTCGGTCAACCAGGACGGCGCCCAGGTCGCGCGCGGCACCTGGACGCTGATCGTGAGGGGGGTTTAGAGATGGCTGACGTGAACGTGGGCGACGCGATCCCGGAGCTGCGGGTAACGCCGGACAAGTACCTGCCGCACCGCTACGCCGGGGCGTCGGGTGACTTCAACCCGATCCATATCGACGAAGAGTTCGCCAAGGCCGTCGGCCTGCCGCGGACGATCCTCCACGGCCTCTACGGCATGGGGCTGGTCGCTATGGCCAACGCGGCCGGCCTGGCCGGTGGCGACCCGCGGGCGCTGAAGCGGCTGAAGGTTCAGTTCCGCGGCATGGGCTTCCCGGAGCAGGAGATCGTCGTCTCCGGAACGGTCAAGTCGGTCGAGGGCGACCGGGTCGTCGTTGACACCGTCGCCAAGCAGGGCGATACCGAACTGATCAAGAACGCCGAAGCCGAACTCGAGCCTTAGGTGGGGCCGGGTCGGGGGACCCGACCCGGCTTTCTAAGATGGGGCTGTGCTTTCGCAGCGGCAAGAGCTGATTCTTCGGTTGGTGGTTGAGAGCTACCTGCAGACGGGCCGGCCTGTGCCTTCGAAGGAGGTGGCTGAACAGCCCGAGATCGAGTGGGGGCCTTCGACGGTGCGGGCTGAGCTGGCTGCGCTGGAGGCGGCTGGTTATTTGACCCATCCGCATACCTCGGCCGGGCGCGTGCCCACCGACGCCGGCTACCGGCTCTACGTCGATTCGATGCTCCAATCGGGGCGGATGCCGGCTGAGCCGGGGGTCGAGCTGGAGCTGACGCGGCTGCGCCGCGAGGTCGATGCGGCGATGCGGGAGACCACCGCGGCGCTGGCCGAAGTCACCGACCTGGTGGCGATGGCGACGGCGCCCGAGCCGAGCCTGACGGCGACGATCCACCGGGTCGAGGTGCTGCGCCTGCAGCCGAACAAGGTGGTCGTGATCGCGATCTCCTCGACCGGGGACGTCACCCGCCGCGTCTTCGAATTCGACCGCCCGGTCGACAGTGGCCTGATCGAGTGGGCCTCCAGCTACCTCAACGAGTCGCTCTCGGGGCTCGGCGTCGGCGCGCGGATGATCGAGACGAAGCTCGCCGACCCGGGCCTGACCGGCATCGAGGCCGAATTCATCGCCACCCTCGGCACCGCCTTCACCGACCTCGTCGGCGAGGCCGGCGGCGACCTGTACGTCGAGGGCACCTCGCGCCTGCTCTCCGACGCTCACCTACCCGACCTGCCGCGCGCCGACGAGCTGATGACCGCGCTGGAGCGGCGCGCCGACGTTCTGCAGATGCTGCGCTCCTCGCTCGACCGCCGCTCGGTCTTCTTCTGGATCGGGGGCGAGAACCCGCAGCCGGAGCTGCGCTCGGTCAGCGTGATCGGCGCCAACTACGGGCTCGCGCACCGCAACCTCGGCGCCGTCGGCGTCGTCGGTCCGCTGCGGATGGACTACGCGACCGCGATCGCCTCGGTTCGCCTCGCCGCCCGCGAGCTCTCCCGCTACTTCGAGACCGTCTACTCCGACTAGCCGATGCCGCGCGACTACTACGAGGTCCTCGGGGTCTCCCGGGACGCCAGCGAGACCGAGATTAAGAAAGCCTTCCGGCGCCTGGCGCGGGAGCTGCATCCCGACGTTAACCAAGAGCCCGATGCCGAGGACCGCTTTAAAGAGGCGGCCGAGGCTTACGAGGTGCTCTCCGATACCGAGCGGCGGCAGACCTATGACGCCTACGGTCACGAGGGGTTGCGCTCCGGTGGCTTCGACCCGGGCGCCGGCTTCGGCTCGATCGACGACATCTTCCAGGCCTTCTTCGGGGGCGGCGGGGGCTTCGGCTTCGGCGGCGGACGCCGTGCCGCCGCCGGCGGGGACGTCGGGATCGAAGTCGAGATCGAGCTGGCCGAGGTCGCGACTGGCGCTCAGCGCGAGGTCACCTACGACGTCGTCGCCCCCTGCGAGCATTGCCACGGCAACGGTGCCGAGCCGGGGACGCCGATCTCCACCTGCGAACGCTGTGGCGGCAGCGGTGAGCTGCGGGCGGTGACGCGGACCCCGTTCGGGCAGATGGTCCGTAGCGCCCCCTGCGACGTCTGCGGCGGCGCCGGCAAAGTCCCGGAGACGCCTTGCGAGGTCTGCGGCGGCAGCGGCCGCACCCGTCAGAGCCGAACCAGCAAGATCGAAGTCCCCACCGGGATCGAAGCGGGGCAGCGGCTGCGGATCTCCGGTGCCGGCCACGCCGGCGAGTCGGGGGCGCCGGCCGGCGACCTCTACGTCGAGGTGGCGGTCGCCGAGGACAAGCGCTTCGAGCGCGACGGCACCGACCTGATCAGCACCGTCTCGATTGCCGCCACCGAGGCGATGCTGGGGACGACGGTGACGGTGTCGACCCTGGAGGGGGAGGAAGAGATCGAGATCGAGGCGGGCATGCAGCCTGGCCACCAGTACGTGCTGAAGGGGCTTGGGCTGCCACGGCTCAGCGGCCGGCGCCGCGGCAACCAGCGGGTGATCCTCGAGGTCGTCGTCCCCACCAACCTCAGCGACGAGCAACGTGAGCTGGCAGCGCGCCTCGACGAGACGCTCGAGGACGAGAACCTCGCTCCGCGGCGCGGCGAGGGTCTCTTCGGCCGGGTTCGCCGCGCCTTCGGGTGAGGACGCTGGGTTGATCCGCCTCGCAGTACGCTGCGCACCCGAGCAGGCGGACCTGGTCCTCGCCGAGCTAACGGTCCTCGCCCCGAACGGGGTCGAGGAGGAGCGCGGACCGGGCTACGTCGAGTACGCGATCTACGGTGGCGAGGGCGAGCTGCCGGAGCTGGGCGATCTCGACGCCGATATCGACGGCGGCAGAGTGGAGGTGACCGCAACCGAAATCCCCGACGACTGGGCCGACCGCTGGCGCGACTTCCACAAGCCGCTGCTGGTCGCCGACCGCCTCTGGTTGCGACCCTCCTGGGAGCCGCCACGCGAGGGCGCGATCGACGTCGTCGTCGACCCTGGCCAGGCCTTCGGCACCGGCGCCCACCCAACCACCCGTCTCTGCCTTGAATTCCTCGCCGAGCTCGAACCGGGGGGTGAACTCGTGGACCTGGGAACGGGCTCGGGAGTTTTGGCAATCGGCGCGGCGAAGCTGGGCTGGGACCCGATCCGCGGCTACGACCACGAGCCGGCGGCGCTCGAAGCCGCGACCGCCAATGCCGCGGCCAACGAGGTCGAGCTCCATTTGGAGCGCATGAACCTGCGGGAACAACTTCCTCCTCTGGCCCCGACCGTCGTCGCCAACATGACCGCTCCCATCCTGAAGGCAGTAGCCACCCAGCTCGACGGGGCACCAGAAACGCTGGTCTGCTCCGGAATCCTCCCCCCGGAGCTGGACGAGGTGGCCGCAGTCTTCGGCGCTGCCGGTCTACACGAGGTCGATCGCCGCAAAGACGGCGACTGGGCGGGCCTCTTGCTCCGTCGCGGCTGAGAGATAGGGTTTGCGGCGATGGTGCTGGCGGACATCACCGGCTACAGCGTCGGCCTCTTCATCCACATCGCGGCGGTGGTCCTCGCGTTCGGCCCGACCTTCGCCTACGGGATCATCTTCTCGGTGATGCCGAGCCACCCGCGCTCGGCTCCAGCCCTCTTCGACGCGATCCGCAAGGTCGACAACTACCTCGTCAACCCGGGCATGCTCGTCGTCCTGATCGCCGGCATCTACCTGATGTCCGACGGCAACTGGGACGGGAGCGAAGCCTTCATCGCCGTCGGCTTCATCGCGATCATCGCCTTGTTCGGGCTCCAGCACGCCTTCTTCCGGCCGCAAGGCCGCAAGGCGCAGGCGCTGGCCGAACGGGACCTGAAAGCGGGCGACAGCTTCAGCGCCGAATTCGAAGAAGTCTCGCGCCGACTCGGCATGGTCGGGCCGGTTGCCGGGCTGATCGTCCTGGTGACGATCTTCTTCATGACGGTCAAGCCGTAGCGCCCTGACCGAGCCGGCGAAAGAGCTGAGCCCGGCGCAGCCGGTGGGGGTGTTCGATTCGGGTGTGGGCGGTCTCACCGTGCTCCACGAGTGCCTGGTCTCCCTGCCGCAGGAGGACTTCCTCTACCTCGGCGACACGGCGATGTTCCCCTACGGGGACAAGGCCCCGGTGCAGCTGCGCGAACGGATCGGCCGGATCTCGGAGCTGCTCCTCGCCCGTGGCGCCAAGCTGCTGGTGATCGCCTGCAACACCGCCACCTCGATCGGCGAGGAGATAACGCGGGAAGTCGCCGCCGGCTACGGGGTGGAGGTGGTGCCGGTGGTCGAGCCGCAGGCCGAGATCGCCTCGGCGATTACGGCGAACGCGCGGGTGGGGGTGCTGGCGACCCCGAACACGGTCGAGAGCGGCGCCTACCGGCGCGCCCTCGAAGCCGCCGGCCGTGGTCTCGACGTGATCGAGGTGGCAGCGCCGGACCTGGCCTCGTTCATCCAGGAGGGCGGCCTTTTCGACGAGGAGACGATGACCATGGCCCGCTCCTACTGCAAGCCGCTGAAGACGGCCGGGGTCGACACCCTGATCCTCGGCTGCACCCACTATCCGCTGGTGGCGCCGATGCTGCAGCGTATCCTCGGCCGCGACGTTCGCCTCGTCAGCGGTGGCCATGCCGTTGCTGCGGCGGTGCAGCGGACGCTGGAGGGCTCGGGACTGGCCCGGGCGTCCGAGGGCGAGGGCAGCTACGACTTCCTCTGTACCGGCGACTGCGAGGCCTTCCACGCGATCGGCACCCGCTTCCTGCAAATGCCACTCGGCGAGGTCGAGCAGGTCGAGATTTAGCTGGAAGTCACGGTTTCGGCACTAAGTCGCCGTAGAAATTTTGCGATCTGCGCGCCACTTGCGCGCTCGAACCCCTGATGCTTCCGGCCATGCGAGTTTTGACGCCTAGCAATACCGTATATACTCATTCTGTGGCCAAGGTAATGATCTCCATTCCCGACAAGCTCCTGGAGCGGATTGACAGCCATGTCGAGGCTGCTCATGAGACCCGGAGCGGCTTTCTGCAGCGCCTGGCGGCCCAGGAGCTCGAAAGAGAGAAAGCGCAGGAGCGCAAGCACCTGGAAGAGCTCTTGGACAAAATTGGAACCTTGGACCTCCGCGGCGAAGCCGCCCAGCTGATCCGTGAAGACCGAAACTCCCACTGAGCCGCTTCTGCTCGACGCGGGCGTCTGGGCGGCGGTATTCGATCCCGCTGATCGCTTTCATGATTCGGCTCGGTCCATCGTCCTCGATGTAAATCATTCTCTGGCAGCGCTCGATCTCACCCTCTACGAGTTGGCCAACGTCCTGGGCGTGAAGATGAAGCTGCCCGAGAAAGCCCGCGATGTCACTCAGTTGGTCGTAGATCGCTGCGGATCTTCGCTGCTGAAGGTCGATGCGCTGGCTTTGGCTTCGGCCGTTCGGCTCGCGCGAGAGAATGGTTTGACTGCCTACGACGCCGCCTATGTCGCGGCCGCCCAGAGGCATGGCTGGCAACTGGTCAGTCTCGACATTCGAGATCTCGTGTCCAAGGGCCTCGCCGTCACCCCCGACGCCGCCGATTACCCTTAGGACGATGACTGTTCTCGAGCAGGTGCAGGACGACGTGAAGACGGCGATGAAAGCGCGCGACCGCGAGCGGGCGGGGGCGCTGCGGCTGATCGTCGACGTCCTGCAGCAGGACGCGAAGCTGGGCCAAGGCGACGAGATCGCAGTGCTGCAGCGCGAGCGCAAGAAACGGGTCGAGGCGGCCGAGGCCTACGAGGGTGCTGGTCGGGCCGACCAGGCCGCTGCCGAGCGCTTCGAGGCCGAGCTGATCGAGGCCTACCTGCCCCAGCAGCTCTCCGACGAGGAGCTGGCGGAGTTGGTGCAGGGGGCGATCGAGGAGACCGGCGCCAGCGAACAGCGGCAGATGGGCCAGGTGATGTCAGCGCTGATGCCGAAGGTCGGCGGCAGAGCTGACGGCAAGCGGGTGAGCGCCGCGGTGCGGCAGAAGCTGGGTTCCTGAGTCTTGGCTCGCAGGCAGCTGACCCTCGACAACACGGTCGCAGCCGAGCTGGCCGGCTCCGAGGACGGGGTCCTGAAAGCGCTGCGCGGGCGGCTCGACGCCGAGCTGCACCTGCGCGGCAACGTGCTGACCCTCGAGGGTGAGCCCGATGACGTCGCCGCTGCGGCGACGGTCGTCGACGAGATGGTCGAGCTGATCGAGCAGGGGATCGAAGTTGCCCCCGGGACGATCGAAGCGGTAACTGGTGCGCTTGATGCGGAAGAGAGTCCCGCCGAGATCCTCGAGGACGTCGTTTGGCGCCACCGCAACACCAAAGTGGCGCCGAAGACTTTGAATCAGAAGCGCTACGTCGACTCGATCCGCCGCCACACGATCACCTTCGGGATCGGCCCGGCCGGTACCGGTAAGACCTTCCTCGCGGTGGCGATGGCCGCCGCAGCGCTGACCGAACGCAAGGTGCAGCGGATCATCCTCACCCGGCCCGCGGTCGAGGCAGGCGAGCGGCTCGGCTTCCTGCCCGGCGACATCCAGGCCAAGGTGGATCCCTACCTGCGCCCGCTCTTTGACGCCCTCTTCGACATGCTCGACCCCGACCGGGTCAACGGCTACTTCGAACGCAACGTGATCGAGGTCGCGCCGCTGGCCTTCATGCGTGGCCGGACTTTGAACGACAGCTTCGTGATCCTCGACGAGGCCCAGAACACCAGTCCGGAGCAGATGAAGATGTTCCTGACGCGGCTTGGGTTCGGCTCGCGGATGGTGGTGACCGGCGACATCACCCAGGTCGATCTGCCGCGGGACCAGCGCTCGGGTCTGATCGCCGTCAGCGACATCCTCAGCGACGTCAAAGACATCTCCTTCGTCCGTTTCGGTGGCGAGGACGTCGTCCGCCACAAACTGGTGCAGCGGATCGTCGCCGCCTACGACGCGCACGGCGCCCGCGAGCGCGACGCGCGGGCCGAACATGGGCCGACGCCGCGTTCGTGAGTCTCGATCTGACCGACGTCCCTCCTGACCTCCGCGACGCTGTCACCGCCGCGTTGGCGGCCGCCGGCGTGGAGGAGGGGCATCTCGCGCTAGAGCTGGTGGATGAGGACCGCATCCGCGAGCTGAACCGCGATCACCGCGGCAAGGACACCCCGACCGACGTCCTTGCCTTTCCGATCGACGAACTCGAGCCCGTTGTCGGGCCGCGCGAGCTCGGCGACGTGGCGATCTGTCCGCCGCACTGTTCCGATGTCACTGAAGCCGCGGTCCACGGCGTGCTCCACCTCTGCGGTTACGACCACGAGACCGACGACGGCGAGATGCTGGCGCTTCAGACCGAGGTACTGGAGGGTGTGAGCCATGGTCCGCCGCGCCCGGACGCGAAGCGGAGGACGCGGCGGTGAGGTCGGGGTTCGTCGGGCTCGCCGGTCGGCCGAACGTCGGCAAGTCGACCCTGGTCAACGCGATCGTCGGCTCCCATGTCGTCATCGTCTCCAGCCGCCCGCAGACCACGCGGCGGGCGATCCGCGGCGTCGCCACCGACCTCGCGGCCGAGCGCCAGCTCGTCCTCGTCGACCTCCCCGGCGTGCAGCGCCCCCGCGACGTTCTCACCGAGCGGATGCAGGGCCGGGTCGAGCGCGAGCTGGCCGACTCCGACGTCGTCCTCTTCGTGCTCAACGGCGAGGAGGGGGTCGGCCCCGGCGATCGCTTCATCGTCCGGGCGCTGCTCGGCGCCGGAACGAAGCTGCCGGTGATCTGCGCGGTCAACAAGGCCGACCGCCTCGGCCCGAACGAGTTGGTGCCGGTCCTCGCCGAGGCAGCGGAGCTGGAGGGAGTCGACGAGGTCTTCCCGATCAGCGCCCGCACCGGCGAGGGCGTGCAACCGCTGCTGGAGCGACTGGGCGAGCTCGTCCCGGAGGGCCCGTACATGTACCCGCCGGAGGACCGCAGCGACCAGTCGAGCGAGCTGCTCCTCGCCGAGCTGATCCGCGAGCAGGTGCTGAACCGGACCCGGCAGGAGATCCCGCACTCGGTCGAGGCCTCAGTGCTGGAAGTGGAGCCGCGCGAGGATGGGTTGGTGACCGTGCGGGCCGAGATCTGGGCCGAGACCGAGTCGCAGAAGCGGATCCTGATCGGCAAAAAGGGCGTCAAGATCGGCGAGATCGGAACCGCCGCCCGCCGCTCCCTGGAAGCCGAGCTCGACTCCCGCGTCCACCTCGACCTCCAGGTCCGGGTCCGCAAGCATTGGCGCCGCGACGAGGACCTGCTCGACCGCCTTGGGATCGAGTAGCGCCGGCTCCTGCGGACGCGACGTTTACGATTCCTCCGATGTTCCCCGAAATCGAATTCGACCAGCAGGGCCTGGTGCCCTGCGTCGTTCAGGACTTCGCCAGCGGCGAGGTGCTGATGCTCGCTTACATGAGCGCGCGCTCGCTGGAACTGACGCTGGAGGAGGGCGACCTCCACTTTCACAGCCGCTCCCGCGATGAGCTCTGGAAGAAGGGCGAAACCTCGGGGAACTTCATGCACCTGCGCCAGCTCCGCTACGACTGCGATGGTGACGCGCTGGTGGCGCTGGTCGATCCCGCCGGCCCCGCCTGTCACACCGGCGAGCGCAGCTGCTTCTACCGCGAGGTCCTCGGCTCCGCCTCGCCACGCAAAGATGCACCGCCGGCCGACGGCGAGCCCAATCCGGTGACCTATGAAGCGCTGCCGGCGCTGGAGCGGACGATCCGCCATCGCGCCCTGCAGCGGCCCGACGGTAGCTACACCGTGACCCTGCTCGACGACCGCGAGCTGATTGGCGAGAAGGTCGAGGAGGAGGCCGAGGAGGTGGCCCGCGCCGCCCGCGAAGAGAGCGAGGAACGGGTCGCCGAAGAGGCCGCCGACGTCCTCTACCACCTCAGCGTCCTGCTGGCCTCGCGCGGGGTTTCGCAGGCGAAGGTGATGGAGGTGCTGAATGCGCGTAGCGGCTGATTCAGAGATCCGCCTCGAGCCGAGCCTGGAGGAGGCGCGGGAGCTGGCCCGCGAGGGCAATGTGGTACCGGTCCGCGCCCGGCTAATCGACGACTGCGAGACGCCGGTCTCCGCCTTCCTCAAGCTGCGAGCCGGCGAGCCGGAGGGGGCGCCCTGCTTCCTCTTGGAGTCCGCCGAGCAGGGGCAGGTCGGGCGTTACTCGTTCGTCGGCCTGCGGCCGCGGGCGCTGCTGCGCTGGAGCGAAGGGACGCTTTCGGAATGGAGCGGGGAGGAGGTGGCCACCGGAGGGGCGCCCAGCCGTGTTGAGGCCGCGCCCGACCCGTACGCGGCCGCCGCGGAGCGCCTGCGGGAGTACCGGCCGGCACCGGTCGAGGGGTTGCCGCCGTTCGTCGGCGGGGCGGTCGGCTTCTTCGCCTACGACCTGGTCCGCACTGTGGAGCCCCTTGACCCACCGAATCCCGACCCGCTCGGTCTGCCGGACCTGGTGCTGATGGTGACCGACGCGATGCTGGTCTTCGACCACCTGCGCCACGAGCTGACGATCCTCGCCTGCGCCTTCATCGAGGAGGATGGCAGCGTCGATGTGGCCTATGAGCGGGCTGCCGCGACAATCGCCGCGATGCGCGAGCGCCTGCGTGGCGCCGTCCCGGTCCCCGCCGAGCCGCAGATCGGCGAGCCGCCGCAGTTCGAGTCGAACATGACGCGGGAGGAGTTCGAAGCGGCGGTGGCGCGGATCGTGGAGTACGTCCACGCCGGCGACGCGTTTCAAGTCGTCCCCTCGCAGCGCTTCTCGGCGCCGGCCCCGGTTGAAGCCTTCTCCGTCTACCGGGGGCTGCGGGCGGTCAACCCTTCGCCCTACATGTACTTCCTCGATTTCGGCGACTTCCAGCTCGCCGGGGCCTCGCCCGAGCCGTTGGTCAAGGTGATCGGCGACCGGGTCGAAACGCGACCGATCGCCGGCACCTATCCGCGCGGGGCCAGTGAGGACGAGGACCGCCGGCTCGCCGAAAAGCTCCGCAACGACCCCAAGGAGCGGGCTGAGCACGTGATGCTGGTCGATCTCGGCCGCAACGACCTCGGACGGGTCTGCGAGTACGGCACCGTCAAGGTCGACGAGCTGATGTACGTGGAGACGTACTCGCACGTCCTCCACATCGTCAGCCAGGTCTCCGGCAAGCTGAAAGAGGGGGTTAGCGCCCTCGACGTACTGCGCTCAGCTCTCCCGGCGGGGACGCTGTCCGGCGCCCCCAAGGTGCGGGCGATGCAGATCATCGACGAGCTGGAGAAGGTGAAGCGAGGCGGCTACGGCGGCGCCGTCGGCTACCTCTCCTGGGACGGCGACCTCGACACCGCAATCCACATCCGCACCGTCGTCTGCAAAGACGGGCAGCTGCACGTGCAGGCCGGTGGCGGCACCGTCGCCGACGCCAAGCCCGAGTACGAGTGGCACGAGTCGGTCAACAAGGCGAAGGCGGTCTTCCGGGCCGTCGAGGTCGCCTGCGAACAACCGGACTGGAGCTAGTGATGCGGGTGCTGGTGATCGACAACTACGACTCCTTCACCTACAACCTCGTCCAGTACCTGGGCGAGCTCGGGGCGGAGGTCGAAGTGGTCCGCAACGACAAAGCCTCGGTCGAGGAGCTGCTGGCGCGGAAGCCAGACCGCCTGGTGGTCTCACCGGGACCCTGCACGCCGGCTGAGGCCGGGATCTCCGGCGAGGCGATCAAGGCCTTCGGCGAAGTTGGGACGCCGGTGCTGGGCGTCTGCCTCGGCCACCAAGCGATGGTCGAGGCCTTCGGCGGCCGCGTCATCCAGGGCGAGCCCATCCACGGCAAGGAGGGCGAGGTCGAGCACGATGGCAAGACGATCTACGCCGGCCTGCCGAGCCCGATGGTCGCCGGCCGCTACCACTCGCTGATCGCCGACCCGGAGCTGCCCGAGGAACTGGAACTGAGCGCCAGTCTCGGCGACGTGGTGATGGGCGCGCGCCATCGCCAGCTGCCGGTCGAGGGTGTCCAGTTCCACCCTGAGTCGGTCCTCACCCCGCAGGGGAAACACCTGCTCGCCAACTTCATAACCGCCAGAGGCGGCGCATCCGAAGGTGGTACATCAGATGCCTAACGACATCGTCAGCCGCGCGATCGATGCTATCTGCGCGGGCGACCACCTCACCGCCGACCACGCCTCCGCAGTCTTGAGCGAGATCATGGAGGGCCGGACCGACCCGATCCAAACGGGCGCCTTCCTGATCGCGCTGCGGGCAAAGGGGGAGACGGTGCCGGAGCTGGTAGGGCTGGCGCGGACGATGCGTGGGCTGGCGGCACCGGTGGCAACCAGCCGCCACGACCTCGTTGACACCTGCGGCACCGGCGGCGGCCCCTCGACCTTCAACATCTCGACCACGGCAGCCTTCGTCGCCGCCGGCGCCGGCTGCGCGATCGCCAAGCACGGCAACCGCTCCAACACCAGCAAGTGCGGCTCGGCGGACCTACTGGAGGCGCTCGGGGTGAATGTCGAAATCGAGCCCGATCAGGTCGGGCGCTGCATCGACGAGGTGGGCTTTGGCTTCATGTTCGCCCCCAAGCACCACGCGGCGATGGCACACGTGATCCCGGCGCGCAAAGCGCTCGGGGTGAGGACGATCTTCAACTTCCTCGGTCCGCTGACCAACCCCGCCGGGGCGAACCGGCAGCTGCTCGGCGTAGCCGACCGGCACTACCAGGAGACGATCGCCGAGGCGCTCGTCACTCTCGGCAGCGTCCGTGCCCTCGTCGTCTCGGCCGAGGACGGCCTCGACGAGCTCTCGCTCTCAAGCCGCACGCGGGTGATCGAGGTCGCCGACGGCCGCACCATCGAGTGGTTCGTCGAGCCGGCCCAGTTCGGCCTAGCGCCAGCCGACCTTGCCAGCGTCGCCGGCGGCACTCCTGAGGAGAACGCGGCGGTCAGCCGCGCTGTCCTAGTAGGCGAGCCCGGCCCCCACCGCGACCTCGTCCTCCTCAATGCCGCCGCGGCCATCTATGTCGGCGGCCTGGCGCCGGATCTCGAGCAGGGGATTGCCAAGGCCACCGAGTCGGTCGACTCCGGCGCGGCAGCGGATGTGCTGGAGCGGCTGAAAGCAGCAACCGCGGCTCCCGCCGTCTAGGCTCTAGTCCTTCATCGTGGGAATGATGGACCAGCTCATTGCGGGGGCCCGGGAGGGAGTCGAGGCGCGTCGTGCCGAGCTCTCCCAGGCCGATCTGGAAGCGCGGCTCTCCGCCCGCCGGGACGATCGACCCTTCAACGAGGCGCTGACGCGCCCAGGTTTGTCGCTGATCGCCGAGTTCAAGCGGCGTTCGCCCAGTGCCGGCGCCCTGGCCCCGGACTCGATTGACCTCGCCGCGCAGGTCAGCGCCTACGAGCGTGGCGGTGCCGCGGCGCTTTCGGTCCTCACCGACGAGCGCCACTTCGGCGGCTCTCTGGACGATCTACGCGCCGCCCGCGGCGCCTGCGACCTCCCGATCATCCGCAAGGACTTCATCGTCGATCCCTACCAGCTCTACGAGGCGGCGGTGAACGGCGCCGACGCCGTGCTGCTGATCGTTGCGGCCCTTGACGATGAGCGCTTGCGCTCGCTCTACCAGGAAGCGCGCTCGATCGACCTCGACTGCCTGGTCGAGGTCCACGATGCCGAGGAGCTCGAGCGGGCGCTGGAGGCAGGCGCCGAGGTGATCGGGATCAACAACCGCAACCTCGACGACATGAGCGTCGACATCGAGACCACCTACGAGCTGATGCCGGACGTCCCGGCCGGCAAGACCGTGGTCGCCGAGAGCGGCATCTCCGGCCACGAGGAGCTGGCTGAGCTCGACCGGGTGGGGGTGGACGCGGTCCTGATCGGCGGAGCGTTGATGACCTCCTCCGACCCAGAAGCGAAGGTGCGGGAGCTGACCGGGAGTGACGAAAGCACTCGGGAACACCTCGTTTGAACCGGCTCGGCGAGCCGGTTTGCCATCTTTAGAAAACTTTTGAAGAGCATTTAAGGAGCAGTCACGGCCCTAGGCCATCCTCATCCCATGCCTCAGCAACAGTCGAAACTTCGCAGCCCGTTCTTCTCCGCTCTCCTTGGTGGCCTCGTCGTCGCCGTCGTCGGACTGATCGCCATCGCCGCAGGCGTTGGCGATTCCGGCGGCGGTTCGACGACGACCGTTGCCTCACCGCTCACGGCCCCCATCGACGCGAAGGAAGAAAAAAACACCAACGTCGTCAACCAGATCTACAAGGCCGACGGAAACGGCGTCGCCTTCATTGAATCGCAGCTCGAACCGCAGGAAAGCGAATTCCTCAACCCCTTCGGCGAACCCGAAGCTGAATCGGGTGGCACTGCCACCGGCTCCGGCTTCGTGATCGACAGCGAAGGCCACATCCTCACCAACAACCACGTCATCGAAGGCGCCTCCAAAGTGGAGGTCAAACTTGGCGAATCCGAAAAGGAGTACGAAGCCGAAGTGGTCGGGGCGGACCCGGGCACCGACATCGCCCTCCTCAAGGTCGAAGCGCCGTCAAATGAACTGCATCCGCTCACCCTCGGCCACTCCTCGGAAGTGGAAGTAGGTGACCCGGTGGTCGCGATCGGCAACCCGTTCGGCCTCGACCGCACCGTCACCAGCGGCATCGTCTCGGCGCTGCAGCGGCAGATCCAGGCGCCGAACGGCTTCTCGATCAACCACGTGATCCAGACCGACGCGGCGATCAACCCCGGCAACTCCGGCGGCCCGCTGATCGACGCCGGCGGCGAGGTGATCGGGATCAACTCCCAGATCGCCACCGGCGGTGGCGGCGACGGCAACGTCGGCATCGGTTTCGCGATTCCGATCGACACGATCCGCGCCGAGATCAAGGACCTCGAGACCAAGGGCGAAGTCGAACACGCCTTCCTCGGGATCAGCGGCGGGACGATCACCCCCGAACTGGCCAAGGCGCTGAACCTGCCGGCCAAGCAGGGCGTAATCGTCCAGCAGGTCGTCAAAGGTGGCCCGGCGGACAAGGCCGGCCTCGAAGCCGGTACCACCTCGGCCACGATCAACGGCCAGGAAGTCCGCCTTGGCGGCGACATCATCACCGAAGCCAACGGCAAGCAGTTGAAGAGCATGGAAGAACTGATCGAAGTGGTCCAGGAATCCAAGCCCGGCGACAAGCTCGAATTGCAGGTCCTCCACGACGGCAACGAAAAGACCGTCGTCGTCACCCTCGGGACGCAGCCGAAAAACTCGGAATAGGTCCGTGGCCGCGGTTTAGGACGAGTCCGACCCCCTCCTCACTCAACTTGCTCGGGTGGGGCGGGGGTGGCCCGTCCGAGATTGTTTCTGCCCGAGAAGTACAAGCCGTTCGGAGGGGGTCGGACTCGTCTTCACGTACGCTGAAGTTGTGCGGGTTAAGTTCTGCGGCATAACGACTCTCGATGACGCGGCGGAGGCTGTGCGCCTGGGCGCGTGGGCTGTCGGGCTGATCCATTTCCACGGCAGTCCGCGGAACGTCGATCGAGCTGTGGCGACTGAGATCGTCGCTGCCTTCCGACGTAAGGTGGAGGTCGTCGGGGTCTTCGTGAATCCCACCCTGGAGGAGGTCGTGCGGGCGGTCGAGGACGAGGGGCTGACGATGGTGCAGCTGAACGGGGCTGAGGGGGCTTCTTTCTGCTCGGAGGTGAAGCGCCGGACGGGGGTGAAGGTTGCCAAGGCCGTTCACGTCGCCAGTGCCGCCGACATCCACGCCGCCGAGGCCTTTCGCACCGATTTCCACCTCTTCGACCGCCGCGCCAAGGGGGCGTGGGGAGGCACGGGCGAAAGCTTCGACTGGGAGCTTTTGCGCGGGCATCGCTCGGAAGTGCCGGCGATCCTGGCTGGCGGGCTGCGCCCCGACAACGTCGCCGAGGCGATCTCGGTCGTCCATCCCTACGCGGTCGACGTTGCCAGCGGCGTCGAGCTCGAGCCCGGGCGCAAGGACCATGCGGCGATGGCGGCCTTTTTCGAGGTGGCCAATACGGTTGGCGCCGAGGCATGAGCACGATCGAGCAGAGGTTCGGCCCCTACGGGGGGCGCTACGTGCCGGAGACGCTGATCCCGGCGCTCGACGAGCTGACCGCTGCCTGGGTCGAGGCGCGCGACGACGAGGACTTCATGGCGCGGCTGGAGCGGCTGCGGCGCGACTTCATCGGCCGTCCGACGCCGCTGTACCTGGCCGAACGCCTGTCCGAGCGTGTCGGCTCGCAGGTCTACCTGAAGCGCGAGGACCTCGCCCACACCGGCTCGCACAAGATCAACAACGCGCTCGGCCAGACCCTGCTGGCGGCGCGGATGGGGAAGCCGCGGGTGATTGCCGAGACCGGCGCCGGCCAGCATGGGGTCGCCACCGCCACCGCCTGCGCTCTCCTCGGGCTCGAATGCGTCGTCTATATGGGCACCGAGGACATCCGCCGCCAGGCGCCGAACGTCGAGCGGATGCGGCTGCTGGGGGCCGAGGTGGCGCCAGTCGAGGCGGGAGCGCGGACCCTGAAGGAGGCGGTAAGTGCGGCGATCCGCGACTGGGTCGCCAATGTCGCCACCACCCACTACGTGATTGGCTCGGCCGTCGGCCCGGCGCCTTACCCCGCCCTGGTCCGCGACCTGCAACGGGTGATCGGTGAAGAGGCGCGTGAGCAGGCGCTGGCCGCTGAGGGTGGCCTGCCTGCGCGGGTAATCGCCTGTGTGGGCGGCGGCTCCAACTCGATCGGGATCTTCACGCCGTTTGTCGACGACGCCGAGGTGGCGCTGGTCGGCGTCGAGGCGGCGGGGGAGGGGCTTGAAACCCACCGTCACGGCGCCTCCTTGCAAGCGGGGACCACCGGCGTCCTCCACGGCTCGCTCTCCTCGATCATCGCTGATGAGGAGGGCCAGATCCTCGAGGCGCACTCGATCTCCGCCGGTCTCGACTACCCCGGGGTCGGGCCCGAGCACGCCTACCTGCGCGACAGCGGCCGTGCCACCTACGTCGGAGTCACCGACGAGCAAGCGCTAGGCGCCTTTGCCGAGCTCTCGCGACTGGAGGGGATTATCCCGGCGCTCGAGTCCTCACACGCGATCGCTTGGCTGCTAGAGAACCCGGGAGAGAGCGGCTTCGACATCCTCTGTCTCTCCGGCCGCGGCGACAAGGACATGGCAGAGGCGACGGCGCGGCTGAAACCACCGAGCGACATCCTGCCGTGAGCGGAGAGGAGCGGATTGCAGCGGCCTTCAAGGCGGCTGCCGACGAGGGGCGCGCGGCGCTGATGCCGTACATGATGGCCGGGTATCCCGACCGGGAGACCGGACTGGCGGTCGCTGCGGCGTATGCCGACGCCGGAGCCGACCTGATCGAGCTCGGAGTGCCGTTCTCCGACCCGCTCGCCGACGGCCCGGCGATCCACGCCGCCGCGACGAAGGCGCTGGAGGCCGGGGCGACCCTGGCGACGGCGCTCGAGCTCTGCCGGGCGATCGGTGATCGCGTCCCGGTCGTCTTCATGGCCTACGCGAACATGGTCCTCGCCCACGGGGGCGCCACCGAGTTCGCCCGCCTGGCGCAAGCCGCCGGCGCGGCCGGGGTGATCGTGCCCGACCTGCCGCTCGACGAGGCGGGGGAGGTGCGGGAGGCGTTCGCCGCCGAGGGGCTGGCGCTGGTGCCGCTGCTGGCGCCGACGACCCCGGCCGAGCGACGGCGGCAGATCTGCAAGGCGGCACACGGTTTCGTCTACGTCGTCTCCACCGTCGGCACCACCGGCGAGCGCGCCGAGGTGCCGCCGGCGCTGGCGGAGCTGGTCGAGGCGACGAAAGCGGAGGCGAAGACGCCGGTCGCCGTCGGCTTCGGCATCGGCACCCCCGCGCACGCTGCCGTGGTGGGCCAAATCGCCGACGGGGTAATCATCGGCAGCCGCCTTGTCCGCGCCGCCGGCGAGGGCGGCTCACCGGAGGGCGCCGCCGACGCGGTTGCCTCGTTCCTAAGCGAGACCCGGGATGCGCTGGCGGCCGGTCGTTCCA
>DASZNP010000055.1:0-10512 GCA_035551255.1 Solirubrobacterales bacterium | reverse complement strand
AGCGTCATCGCGACGTCGCCGGTCCCCGGCGGCAGGTCGAGGAGCAGGTACTCGAGCCCGCCCCAGGCGACGTCCTCGAGGAACTGCTGGATCGCTTTGTGGAGCATCGGCCCGCGCCAGACGACGGCGGCGTTGTCCTCGACGAAGAAGCCGATCGACATCACCTTCACCCCGCCGGCCGAATCCAGCGGCAGGATCTTTCGCTCGGCGTTGACGTCGGGTTTGCGGTTGACGCCGAGCATGCGCGGGATCGAGTACCCGTAGACGTCGCAGTCGAGGGCGCCGGCGGGATGGCCTTCCGCGGTCAGCGCGGCCGCCAGGTTGGCGGTCATCGTCGACTTGCCGACCCCACCCTTGCCGGAGGAGACGCAGATCACGTTTTTCACCTTCGCCAGCGCGCCCTGCGGCAGCTTGCCGCGGCCGAGCGTCTGCTGCAGCTGGCCTTTCTCCTCGTCGGAGAGGACGTCGAAGCCGACCGCGACCTCGGTCACCCCTTCGAGCTGGGAGACCTGCGCGGCAACGGCCTGTTCGAAGTGCGAGCGGATCGGGCAGCCGGCGGTGGTCAGCGAGACGACGACCTCGACTCGGCCGCCCTCTTTGACCTCGATCGAGCGGACCATGCCCAGCTCGACGATTGAGCGCCGCAGCTCGGGGTCGATGACGGCGCGAAGCTTCTCGGTTATCTGGTCTTCGGTGGGAAGTGGCATCGATTTCGATTCTAAGGGGGGGAGAGTTTCGGCTCCTCGCGCCCTTAGGCCTCCGTACGCAATCGAGCGAAGGAGGACCGATGTCCGGGAGCAGGATCGTTGTTGGAAGAGTCGTCGCCCTGGGGGTGCTGTTGGCGATGAGCGTGCTGCTGTTGGCGGCGGCAAAGGCCGGCGCGGCGAAGTACCAGGTGGCCCAGTGGTGCTGGTACGTCGGCGCCGACGCCAACTGGGCCGACACCACCGGCGGTGCCAAGTTCCGCCCCGACGCCTACTGCGTCACGCCCGCCGGCTCGGACCCGTTCGACGGCGTCCACATGAAGAGCTTCACCCGCGAGGGGCAGAGCACCGTCACCGGGACCCGCTTCGCCCGCTGGCGCTGGGACGCGCCCTCGGGGACGCAGGGCCTGACCGCCGTCCGCGGCACCTGGTGGCACACCCTCCACGACGGGATGGAGCAGCGGCTGGGCGGCGTCAACTGGAGTGGCGTCTTCAACCCGTCGCTGAGCGCCTCGACTACTGACACCGCCCTGCGCGATTTCACGATCGGGTTCAACTCGCCGCTCCCGGCCTTCGAAGATCGGCTGCTCTGCGCCCGCGGCGAAGACAAGTGGTGCTCGATCGACCCCGGCTCCTGGTCGGGGCTGCGGGCGGTGACGTTGACGGTCGAGGACGACGGGAACCCGGTGCCCGCCTTCCAGGGCGGTCCGCTGATCGCCGGCGGCTGGCGGCGCGGCAACCAGGGGGTCGATGTCGGCGACACCGACGAGGGCGCGGGCGTTCGCTTCGGCGAAACCTTCATCGACGGCAACCGGATCGCCGTCAACGAGTACAACTGCAACAAGGTCCAGATCAGCGGCGAGTGGCGGGCGACGACGATGCGGCCCTGCCCGACCCACCAGTCGACCACCCACTACGCGGAAACCCAGCTGCTCAGTGACGGCCCGCACTCGCTGGGCCACTGCACCGTCGACTTCGCCGGCAACCGCGCCTGCACCGGGGGACCGACGGTCCTGGTTGACAACAACCCGCCGGTCCACCCGAAGGCGGTGACGCTGGCCGGGGGCGAAGGCTGGCGGCGGACCAACAACTTCGACCTCAGCTGGGAAAACCCCGGCCAGGGGCCGGCGAGCCCAATCGGCGGCGTCGTCTGGCGCGTTTCCGGGACGAAGGGTTACGACAGCGGCACCCGGTTTACCGCCGGTCGTGACCTGCGCTCGCTCGCTGACGTCTCCGTCCCCGGCTCTGGCACCTACTCGCTGCAGCTGTACCTGCGCGATGAGGCCGGCAACGAGTCGGCGGAGTCGGCGGTCACCGTGCCGCTGCGGTTTGACGACGTCCGCCCGCAGGTCGCCTTCTCGACTGAGGCGAGCGAGCAGCAGGTGATGGCGGACGTCGCCGATGAACTCTCTGGACCGGCCAGCGGCCACCTCTTCTACCGCCGCGTCGATGTCGCGGACTGGACGGAACTGCCGACGCGGCTGGTGCCGGGCGGGGGCGCCGGCAAGGCCCACCTTGTCGCGCCGATGCCGGAGCTCGGCTACGGCACCTACGTCTTCCGCGCCGAAGTAATCGACGGCGCCGGCAACGCTGCTGTGACCAGCCTCCGTGCCGACGGCACCCAGATGGCGATCCGCAAGGAGCCGCCGCCTCCAGTGGCGACGGCGGTCCCGCTCTCGAAGCCGAAACCGCAGACGCAACCACAGCCGAAGGCGAAGGCGCGGTTGTTCGCTCGGCTCCGCGGCGGCCACGGCCGTGGCGACTCGCTCACCGTTCCGTTCGGCGCCCCGGCCCTGCTCAGCGGCCGCCTCACCCGCGCCGATGGGGCGCCCCTGGCGGACCGCGAACTGCGGGTGGTCTCGCACCCGTCTCACGGGGCGCTGGCGCCGATCGCCGTGCAGACGGTGAGGACGGGCGAGCGGGGCGGCTTCGAAAGCTCGCTGCCGGCGGGGCCGTCCCGCCGCGTCACCGTCATCTTCACCGGCGACGCAGGGCTCCAACCGGCCCGTCGCCCGGCGCTGGAGCTGCGGGTACGCTCGGGGCTCTCGCTGCGGGCGGTCCCGGTCAGCCTGCGGACCGGGCAGGCGGTCCGCCTCAGCGGCAAGGTTAAGAGCACCGGGGCGCCGATCCCGCGCCGCGGCAAGCTGGTCGCGATCCAGTACCTGGAGCAGGCGACCCATCGCTGGCGGCCCGTCCTCGTCACTCGCACCGACCACCACGGCCGCTTCCGCGCCCATTACCGCTTCCGCTACGTCAGCGGCAGCGCCTCGATCCGCCTGCGGGCAACCGCGCTGGCGGAGGAGCACTGGCCCTACGCTCCCGGCTTCTCACCCCCAGTCACCGTCAAGGTGCGGGGGTGAGCTGTGGGCGTGCCTGGCACTACGCATATCGGCGTCCTCGGTCGGTCGTGTGCAGAGCACACCTCCCTCCCTGCGTCCTTGATCTGCTCGGCCAGGCGCGCCCACAGTCGCGCACGGCCGCGCAATCGATCATCTAGGCTCCGCGCCATGTCGCAAGCGACCCTTCACACCAGCGCCGGGGCGATCGTGCTCGAGCTTCACGACGAGGACGCGCCGAAAACCGTCGAGAACTTCCGCAAACTCTCCGCGGAAGGCTTCTACGACCAGCTCGTCTTCCACCGGGTGATCCCGGATTTCATGATCCAGGGTGGCTGCCCGGAAGGCACCGGGACCGGCGGCCCGGGCTACACCTTCGAGGACGAGATCAACGACCACAAGGTGGTCCGCGGCGCCCTGGCGATGGCCAACGCCGGGCCGAACACCAACGGCTCGCAGTTCTTCATCGTCACCACCGGCGCGGCGCCCTGGCTAGATGGCAAGCACACCGTCTTCGGCGAGGTAATCGACGGCATGGACGTGGTCGACGCGATCGAGTCGACGCCGACCGGCCCTGGCGACAGGCCGGTCGATCCGCAGACGATCGAACGCGTCGAGCTCGACGAGGAGTAGCTAGTCGAGCGGAGGTTCGCTGAGGGCGCGCCGTTCGCGGCGCGCCTCCTGACGCCGCTTGATCCCTTCGCCGGGCCGCCAGAGGCTGACCAGCCCAGCGACCAGGGTGACGAGGAAGATCTGGCCAATCATCATCTCCAGGCCGGAAATCATCCGGCCTGGCTGACCCCCCGGCACGAGGTTGCCGTAGCCGGTCGTGGTCAGGGTCGTGTAGCTGAAGAAGAGGAAGTCGCCGCCGGCCGGGTGGGGATGGTTTTCGAAGAACGGCCCGCTCTGCACCCGCTCGACGAAGCCGTAGACGAAGGTGAAGAGGATGCCGAGGACGGCGTAGACGCTGAGCGCGCCGAGGATCGTCCGCGAGCCGACCCGGTCGGCGGTGACCACCCGCTGCAGCACCGCCCCCATCGCCACGGTCAGGAGGGCGACCTGGACGACAGTGGCGACGTTGAGCCAGAACCTGGCGCCGCTGGCCGCTCCGATCGCCGCCAGCAGGATCGTCGCCCCGGATAGGTAGAGGGCGGTGCGGAACAGCCGCGGCCGTGCGTGGGCGCTAGTCAAAGCAATCAGCGAGGTGGCGCTGGTGGCGATGCAGAGGACCACCGCCTCCCAGCCCTTGTTGGTCAGCAGCGAGGCGAGCACGTAGGTGGCGAGGACCGACACCAGCACAAGGCCGAAGGCATCCCGCACGCGCTCGGCACGCTGCACCCAAGACTCGCGGCGCCGCTCGCGCCTGGCGGACTCCATCCCAAGATCGTTCGGCTACCGCCCCAATATTCCTGCCGCCGTCAGGGCAAGCAGTGCAAGGACGCAGGGAGCGTGGCGTGCTCTGCACGCGAGCGACTGAGGACGCCGCAATGCGCCGCTCTGACGGCGGCAGCGGAGGGGGTGGGATTCGAACCCACGAGACGCCTTTCGACGCCCAACGGTTTTCAAGACCGCCGCATTCAACCGCTCTGCCACCCCTCCGGGCTGCTCGGCCAATGCTAGAGCGAACTAAGGTTTCATTCGCGTACCTGATTGGATGCATCGGTGCGCCGTCTGCTGATCCTCGCGTCGGCGATGATCTTCATCGACGTCGCCTTCTTCGCCGCAATCGCTCCGCTGCTGCCGGAGTACGTCGACACCCTCGGCCTCAGTAAGGCGGAAGCGGGAGTTCTCTCCGCGGCCTACGCGGCCGGGACCCTGATCGGGTCGTTGCCAGCGGGCTTCGTCGCCAGTCGGATGGGCCCGCGCAAGACCGTGATCCACGGCTTGGTCCTGCTCGGGATCGCGAGCCTCGTCTTCGGCTTCGGCGAGCAGATACTCCTGCTTGACGTCGCCCGCTTCATCCAGGGGATCGCCGGTGCCTTGATCTGGTCCGGTGCCCTTACCTGGCTGATCACCACCGCGCCGGAGGAGAAGCGCGGCTCGATCATCGGCTCTGCGCTGGGGACCGCCGTTGCCGGGGCGCTACTGGGGCCGGCGCTCGGCGCCATTGCCGGCTCGATCGGCACCGAGCCGGTCTTCAGCTCGGTCCTCGTGATCACGGTCCTGCTCGCGATCGGCGCCTCGCGGCTGCCGGAGACGTTGGCGCCGGAGCAGCAGACGCTGCACGAAGTCCTGGCGACGCTGGTCAGCCGACCAGTCTTGGAGGCCGCCGCCTTCGTCGCCGTGCCGTCGGTGATGTTCGGCGCGATCGAGGTGCTGGTGCCCTTGCGCATCGACTCCCTTGGCGGTAGCCACGGCGTGATCGCCGCCGGGTTCATCGTCGGGGCGGCGTTGGAGGCGACCCTCGCCCCGCTCGCCGGCCGCATCTCCGATCGCGTCGGGCGGCGGCTCCCATATGTGTCCGGGCTGACGGTCTGCGCGGTGGCGATGATCGCGATTGCCACCGTCACCTCGCTCGCCGGCGTGATCGCTGGGCTCGTTGTCACCTCGCTCGGAGCGGGCCTCTGCTTTGCCCCGGCGCTGACGCTGATCTCCGACGTCGCCGAGGAAAGCAGCCTTCATCAGGGCTTCGCCGCCGGCCTCTCGAACATGGCCTGGGCATCGGGTCAGGTGCTCGGCGGGATCGGCGGCGGGGTCGTCGCCAGCCTCACCGGCAACGCCGAGCCGAGCTTCGCGATCGCGCTGCTGCTGGTTCTGACCGTCATCTACGCCTTCCGCACGATGGACCCGGGCCCCGAGCCGCGACCGGCGGGGTAGGCTCGGCGGCATGTCGCGGAGGATGCGAGCGGCAACTGGGGAGTGGGTCAACTGGGCCGGCGACCAGTCCTGCCGGCCGTCGCGAATCCTCCGGCCGGGGAGCCGGGACGAGCTGGCGGAGGCGATTGCCGCTGCCGCAGCGGCCGGGGAGAAAGTGCGGGTGGCGGCCTCGGGTCACTCCTTCACCGAGGCGGCGCTGACTGACGGGACGATGCTCCGGCTCGAGGGGCTGAGCGGGGTGCAGGACGCCGACCGCGAGTCGGGCCTGGTCCGGGTAGGCGGCGGCACCGCCCTCGCCGAGCTGAACGAGCAGCTCGCCGGGCTCGGCCTGGCGATGGAGAACCTCGGCGACATCGATCGCCAGACGATCGCCGGTGCGATCTCGACCGGCACCCACGGCACGGGGGCGCGCCTGCGCAACATCTCGGCGCAGGTAGAGGGCCTGGAGCTGGTCCTCGGCGATGGGACCGTCCGCCACCTGAACGCCAGCACCGATGCCGAGCTGCTGCGTGCGGCACGGGTCGGAGTGGGGGCGCTGGGGGCGATCTCCGCGGTGACCTTGCGCTGTGTCCCCGCCTTCACCCTGCTCCGGGTCGACGCGCCGCACCCGCGCGAGGAGGTGCTCGACTCCTTCGACGAGCGGGCCGACGCGCATGAGCACTTCGAGCTCTTCACTTTCCCCTACTCGGACCTGGCACTAGTGCTGGAGCGCAACCGCACCGAGGAGTCACCGCGCCCTCGCGGCCGTGCTGCCGCCTACCTCAACGACGTTGTCTTGGAGAACTGGGCGCTGGAGGCGCTCTCGGCGACCGGCAAGGCGATCCCGCGCCTGATCCCGGCGCTCTCGCGGCTCGCCGGGCGGCTCGCCTCGGGCAGCCGCACTAGCGACCGCAGCGATCGCGTCTTCGCCAACGAGCGCCGCGTCCGCTTCACCGAGATGGAGTACGCGCTACCGCGTGAGCACGGATCGGAGGCGGCGCGGCGGGTGGTCCAGTGGGTGCGGGCGAACCGCTACCCGGTGTTCTTCCCGATCGAGATGCGCGTCTCCGCTGGCGACGACGCCCTCCTCAGCCCGGCCCACGAACGCGATACTGCCTACATCGCCGTCCACCAGTACCGGGGAATGGAGTGGCGCCCCTACTTCGAAGTAGTCGAGGCGATCATGAACGACTACGGCGGCCGCCCCCACTGGGGCAAGCGCCACTTCCAGACCGCAGCGACCCTCGGCGAGCGTTACCCAGCCTGGGAGCAATTTCAGCGAGCTCGCGACCTCCTAGACCCGGCCCGCGTCTTCACCAACGACTACACGCAGCGCGTTCTCGGCGCATAACTGCCTGCCGACGGGCCGAAACTACCCCTATATGGAGGGGAATCGTCCCGTCGACCTACAAGAACGCCTTGCCTTCGCCGCGGTAGGTCGGGACCTCGTCGACGATCTGGTCGCCTTCGACCAGGAAGAGGGTGTCGAAGTGCTCGCAGAGCTCGCCCGCTTTCGCATGGCGCAGGTAGACGCGGTCGCCGACCGTGAGCGAGCCGGCCGGCTCGCCGAGCAGGGGCGTCTGTACCTCGCCGGCGCCCTCCTCGTCGTCGAATCGCAAACCCTCTGGCAGCCAGGGAGCGGGCAGCCGGCCCGAGGTGCCGGGACCCGATGCGAGGTAGCCGCCGCCGAGCGCCGTCGCCACCCACTCAGAGGGCTTGCGCGTCACCGGCAGGGCGAACGCCGCCGCTGGGGTGAGACTGAAGCGGCTGTAGTGGTCGAAGAGGACGGGGGCGTAGAAGCCCGAGCCGGCGGTCACCTCCGTCACCGCCTCCTCGGCCGCGGTGAATTCGAGGCTGCCGGTGCCGCCGCCGTTGACGATCTCCAGCTCGACGAACTCGCTCAGCGCGTCAACGACCGCCGCTCGCCGCTCGGCGATTTCCGCCACCGAGCGCTTCTGCATGAAGCGGATCGCCGCCCCCCTCAAGCGCTGCCCCGGCGGCAGGTCCCCTACCCCGGAGATCTGGCCCTCGTAGGCCATCAGCGCGTCGAGTTCGATCTGCGGCCGCTTCTCGATCTCCCGCGCCAGCGCCACCGCCTGCTCGACCGCGTGAATCGGCGAGCGCTTCGCCCCGACCTTTACCCGGCCGCCGAGCCACCACCAGCTGGCGTCGACGTCGATGCAGACCCGGATCGGCGGCGCCCCTTTGCCCAGCACCGACTCGATCATCTCCAGGTGCTCGACGCAGTCGACCATCACAATCGGCGCCCCCTCCGGATTCGCCGCCGAGCGCAACGCCAGCTCCTCCAGCGCGCCCACGTCCGCCGTCGGATAGGCAAGCAGCAGGTCCTCGAACCCCTGCTCGGCAAGCCACAAGGTCTCCGGCAGCGTGTAGGTCATCAACCCCCGGAACCGCTCGTCCCGCCCGAGGACCGCCTCCAGCAGGGCCCGACAGCGGATCGACTTCGAAGCCACCCGCACCGGCTTCCCCGCCGAGCGTCCCAGCATCGCCTCCGCATTCGCCCACATCGCGTCAAGGTCGACAAACGCAAACGGCGCCTCGACCTCAGCGAAGACCTGCTCATAGCGCTCGTGCGACTGCGGGGGGACGGGCACGGCGCCAGCCTACTCGCGGGATCGAACGGAGAGGGAGGGATTCGAACCCTCGAGAGAGCTTGCGCCCCCTACTCGCTTAGCAGGCGAGTGCCTTCAGCCACTCGGCCACCTCTCCACGTGCGCCTGCGGCGCTGCGACCGATTGTAGGTACTGGAGGCGGAAGGGGACAGCTCCCGTCTACTCTCCGCGGGATGGACGCGAGCGGCCACATCTCCGGCGACCACGGCGGGCGCCGCACCAAGATCATCGCCACGGTCGGCCCGGCGAGCTGGGAGCCGGCGGTGCTGGAGCAGCTGGTCGCGGCCGGTGCCGACGTCTTCCGGCTCAACTTCTCGCACTCCGGGCCGGAGCGCCAGGCGGAGACGATCGCGGAGATCCGCGCCGCCGCCAAGCGGGTCGGCTGCGAGGTGGCGATCCTCGGCGACCTCCCCGGGCCGAAGCTGCGGATCGGGTCGATGCGCGGCGACGTCGCCGAGCTGGAGACCGGGATGCACGTGACCCTGACCCCGCGCGACGTCGTGGGGGACCGCGACACGATCCCGGTCTCCTGGTCGGGGGTCAGCGACCTCCAGGAGGACCAGCTCGTCTACCTGGCCGACGGCGCGATCCGCTTGCGGGTCGGCGACAAAGAGCGCGAGGGCGTCGGCGCCGAGGTCGAGGTGGGCGGCACCCTCTCCTCTCACAAGGGGATGAACATCCCCGGCGGCGTCGATCTGCCGGCGACGACCGGGACCGACCTCGACTGGGTCGACTTCGCGGTCGAGAACGGCGTCGACCTGCTGGCGGTCTCCTTCGTCTCCACCGCCGCCGACCTGCTGCCGGTCGAGAACCGGCTGAAAAAGCTCGGCTCGCGGATCCCGGTAATCGCCAAGATCGAGCGCCAGGAGGCGGCCGAGAACATCGAGGAGATCGTCCGCACCGCGACCGGCGGGATCATGGTCGCCCGCGGTGACCTCGGCATCGAAGTGCCGCTGGAGCAGCTGCCGATCGAGCAGAAGCGGCTGATCCGCGCTGCAGGCAGGGTCTCGAAACCGGCGATTACGGCGACCCAGATGCTGGCCTCGATGGTGACCGCGAAGCGCCCGACCCGGGCCGAGGTGACCGACGTCGCCAACGCGATCTATGACGGCTCCGACGCGGTGATGCTCTCCGAGGAGACCGCGGTCGGCCAGAACCCCGTCGAGGCGGTGCGGGTGATGGACCGGATCGCCCGCGCCAACGAGCCCGACCTGCCCTACGGAGAGTGGCTCTTCACGCGCACCGACCAGGCAACCCAGGAAGTCGCCGACTCGGTCGCCCAGAGCGCCGTCGGCGCCGTCTATCGGCTCGGGCTGAAGGCGGTGGTGGTGCCGACCAACACCGGCCGGACCGCCCGGCTCGTCTCCGCCCACCGGCCGAACGTTCCGGTCCTCGCCGTCTCTCCATATATAGAGACGGTGCGCCGGGTCAGCGTGCTCTTCGGCGTCACCGCCGTGCAGAGCGACTTCGGGACCGAGCTGCGCAGCCTGCTCGGGCACTGCGCCGCCGAGGCGGCCAGGCACGGCATCGCCGTGCCGGGCGAGCTGGTCGCGATCACCGCCGGGCTCGATGGCCAGGAACTGGGCACGAACCTGTTCGAGGTCCATAGGGTTCCGGAGCTATGAACCCGACTCCCGCAGCCCGGCTCGAGCGCGAGGACAACGGCCTTGCCGTGATCACCCTCGACAGCCCGCCGCTCAACCTCTTCGACCAGCGGATGATCGACGACCTGCGCGCGGCGATCGACGCGGTCGCCGCCGAGCCGCCGCGGGCGCTGCTGATCCGAGCCGAGGGCCGCGCCGTCTCCGGCGGCGTCGACGTCCACGTCTTTGCCGGGCTGACGCCGGAGCAGGGGCAGCTGCTCTGGGACCAGCTGCTGCGGATGATCGAACAAGTCGAAGAGCTGCCGGCGCCAGTCGTCTTCGCCGCTCACGCATTGACCCTGACCGCGGCCTTCGAGCTCTCGCTTGCCTGCGACCTGATCGTCGCCTCGCCGCAGGCCAAGTTCGGCCTGGTTGAGAAAGTCGTCGGCCTGACGCCCTC